>UQBG01000014.1 GCA_900539185.1 uncultured Clostridium sp. | reverse complement strand
GATATACATGAGTCTCATTATTTAAGATTTGCCAGATTATACTCTCTATTATAATCAGAATGTTGACAAACCACACTTTCGCGCTAACTACTCCCTCATGGAATATTGAATCACTTGATAAATAATATCAAATGTTGTCATGTGTGTCAACGCTTTTTTTTAATCATTTCCAGAGATTTGAAAATCTCCGTCACAACTTAGTGCAAGTAGTGGAGCAGACGCATTAAAAGGCGAACTCCGTTCACCGGCGTCTGCCTGCGTGATAAGGAATCCTCCCAACTTCGTTGGGTCCCTCCTTACCACAAATAGTGGAGCTGGCGGGAATCGAACCCGCGTCCGAAGGCCCTTCCAAAATAGTTTCTCCCATTACAGTCCGCATACATTCATTCCCTCTGTCCACTGCCTACGAACGGGCGATGGACATCAGTAGCTTCATGAATCTTCATCTGCCGCAAAGCTTAAGCAAATGAGTGCCCCGCATGGATGAAGCCGGTGAACTCAGACTACGGGAGATCCGAGGCCGACTGCCGCCCTTAGGCAGCTAATGCAAATTTTTCGTCTGCGTTTATATTTAGATTTCCAGCTTTTAACGTGGCTCTGGTCCACGAATGGCTTCTATAATTTCAAAACCCCCGTCGAAACCAGTACAACCCCGGATAACCCCTGATCTTATCTGATCAGGTTCTGAGTGTATGGTATCAGACGAATCTATATATGCTAAGTGTCAGATCATGCTCTGACACTTACATCATAATATACACCAAATCCTACCTTTGTCAAATGTTTTTTATTCTCCCAAATTCGATTCGGAATCGTCACCGAAATCGGATTGATTGAGCTGTCGATTCAGATCCTGAAGCTCCTGATTGTTCTTTTCTGATTGATTCTGCGTGTCATCTGCAGTCGCAGATACACCTTTTGATTCTTCATAGTTCGGATACAGCCAGTAGCGTCCGGCAAAGAATCCGATACCGCCGCCCAGTATGATACATCCGGCCAGTATCCATAGCAGATTGCGGATGCTTCTCTTACGCTGCAGCTCCTGCTGACGCGTTCTCTTCTTCTTTTTCTTCTTCTGTCCAGTACTCATATTCTATGCCTCCTTTACTGGAGATTGCGGATTTTAAATTCCTTCTCCGCTTCTCGTTTCTGATCCTTCTTTGCGATGTCCTGTCGTTTATCATAGAGTTTCTTTCCGCGTGCCAGCCCGATCTCTACCTTGACCAGACTATCTTTGAAGTATACCTTCAGCGGAACAATGGTATATCCCTTTTCCTTTGACTGTCCCATTAGCTTGTTGATCTCAGCCTTATGAAGCAAAAGCTTCCGGGTACGCAATGGATCCTTGTTAAATATATTTCCCTTCTCGTAAGGGGTAATATGCATATGGTAGATATACACCTCACCATTATCAATGCCCACGAACGCTTCTTTGATACTACAGTGCCCCATACGGAGTGACTTTACCTCTGTTCCTGCCAGTGAAATACCGGCCTCGTAGGTATCTTCTATAAAATAATCATAATACGCTTTCTTATTATTTGCAATCAGGCGGCTGCCTTTTTCCTTTGCCATAGTGCTATCCTCCTGCCTGTCCTTATTCTGTTTCCGGCGATGACTCCTCTTCCGGCTGAATCAGTAGAAAATCGATCGTCTTTGTCATAGGATCTGTTGCTTTTACCATGATCGTAACCTTCTGCCCCAGCGTATAGCTGCGACCGAATTCCTTTCCTATCATAGCATATTTTTCCTCATCATAGTAGTAATAATCATCTGCCATATTCGTCACATGAACCAGACCTTCTACGGTGTTCGGAAGCTCCACATACATTCCCCATGCACTGATTCCGGAGATAACGCCCGTATAGACCTCTCCGATCCGCCGTGACATATACTGTACCTTTTTCAGCTTCTCAACCTCACGTTCCGCTTCATCCGCTCTGCGTTCCAGCTTTGAACAGTCCTCAGAGATCTTTGGAAGCAGCTTCTCATAATGTTGAATCCGTTTTTCATTCAGACCACCATGCAGACTTTCCTTTATGATTCTGTGTATCTGTAGATCCGGATACCGTCGGATCGGTGAAGTAAAGTGACAGTAATACTGCGTTGACAGGCCAAAGTGACCGGAGCATACGGTGCTGTAGCGTGCCTGCTTCATAGAACGCAAGGTCAGACGGCTGATCATAGCCTCTTCCGGAGAATCGGCAATGGATGCCAGCAGCTTCTGGAATTCCTTCGGATGAATGCTGTCTGGATTGCTCTTAAAGTAGTATCCGAAGTTTGAAATCAGGATGCTTAATCGTTTGATCTTTTCCGGATCCGGTGCCTCATGAGTGCGATAGACAAATGGAAGCTCCTGCCAGAAGTAGTCTTCTGCTACCGTTTCGTTCGCAATCAGCATGAAGTCTTCAATAATTTTATTTGCAGTCAATCGCTCATATGGACGGATGTCAACCGGTTTTCCCTTTTCATCCAGTATGATCTTAGACTCCGGAAAATCAAAATCTATGGAACCACGTTTATCTCTGCGTTCCCGCAGTTTCTTTGCCAGCTCTTCCATGAGCCGAAACATCGGTACCAGTTCCTGATACTCTTGCATAGTTTCTTCCTTGTGTTCCTCCAAAATCTGATTCACAGCCGTATAAGACATGCGTCGATCCACCCGGATCACCGATTCTGTGATCTCATGACGGATCACCTTTCCTTTTTCATCGATATCCATAATACAGCTCAAAGCCAGTCGATCTGTTCCCTGATTCAGAGAGCAGATTCCGTTGGATAGCTTATGCGGAAGCATCGGAATCACCCGGTCAACCAGATAAACACTGGTCCCTCGTTTCTTTGCCTCCTCATCCAGTGGAGAGTATTCTGTCACATATTCTGTTACATCTGCGATATGCACACCCAGTCGATAGCCATGCTCCAACCGGATAAGTGTAACAGCATCGTCCAGATCCTTAGCATCCTCTCCATCGATCGTAACGGTCTGCCAGTCACGCAGATCCTTTCTGCCGGCAGTGGCTTTTGAATCCACCGTCTCCGGTGTGTGCTCCGCCTGCCGCAGCTCCATATCGGTGAACTCCACCGGGAGATCATAGGCGCGTACAATCGACATAATATCCGTGCCCGGATCATTGACATGACCGATGATCTCGGTAATCCGTCCCTCCGGCTTCTGACCATGCCCGCCATAGTTTGTGATCTGAACAACCACCTTATGTCCGCGTACAGCCCCCATTGATAACGCCTTTGAAATAAAGATGTCCTGATTGATCTTCTGATTATCCGGTATCACGAAGCCAAAGCCCTTGCCCGGATCATAGGTGCCTACCAGTTCCTTAATCCCATGAGACAACACCTTAACGATCTCCGCTTCCTTCCGATGACCACCGATAGCAGATGCATTTGTAACCCGGATCAACACCGTATCCTGATGAAAGGCTGATCCGCATTGCTTTTCCGGAATAAAATAGTCTTCCGGCTCTCCTTCTACCGTAACAAAGCCAAAGCCCCTGCTATTTCCGGTAAAGGTACCGCACAACAGTCCGTTATCCAACTTCTGAAACTTTCCTCTGGGGGTTTTCATGATCACGCCCTCTTCGGTCAATTCATTCAGAATCTGTGATAATATTGGCTTGTCCTCCGGCTTTAGCTGGAATAGAAACGCCAGTTCCTTATACTTCATTGGTTTATATTCCGGACTGCAGATAACATCCTTTACTTTGTTTTTTCTTTCGATATATTGTTCGTCCATGCTTCCTCCATATATGAAAAGTCCGTATAACTAAGAAGAAGCTGTTGTATCAAACAACAGCTTCCGCATTTATATTATACCCAGGTCTAAAAATAATGCCACTCCAAAGAACAGAACTGCTAAAACCGTAGTAATCGTTACCAGCTTTGCTTCCTTTGATCGACCCTTATTCTTACTCCAATACGTCTCTGAAGAACCACCACCAATGGAACTTGACAGACCGTTTGACTTACCTTCCTGTGATAATACAATAACTGCCATGACAACAGAAATCAACATAAATACAATTGTAATTGCAAGCTTCATCTTGACACCTCCGTTCTTCAAAACTCAACTAGAGGAAATTTTATCACAGTATGGCAGGTATTTCAAGTGTTTTCTACAGATTCCACGAATATACCGAGACTTTTCCAAGCTCTTCTTCAATGCGTAACAGCTGGTTATACTTTGCGGTTCGATCCGATCTGCACGGGGCACCGGTTTTGATCTGACCGGCATTCACAGCGACTGCCAGATCTGCGATAAAGCTATCCTCTGTTTCGCCGGAGCGATGGGATATGACAGTGCGATATCCTGCACTCGCCGCCATATGAATCGCATTCAGGGTTTCGGTCAGTGTGCCGATCTGATTGTATTTTATAAGAATGGAATTTGCAATCTTTGCTTCGATTCCCATTGCCAGACGGTTCGTGTTTGTTACAAACAGATCATCGCCTACGAGCTGAACCTTGTCACCCAGTCGATAGGTTAACAGCTTCCATCCACGAATATCATTCTCGTTTAAGCCATCCTCAATCGAGTAAATGGGATAATGTGCCACCAGATCCTCATAGTATTGAACCATCTCTTCTGCATTTCGGAAGATATCCTTTCCTGCCATCTGGCTTTCTCCCGGAAAGTAGTAAAGATCCTGTGTATCAATATATAACTCGGATGCAGCAGCATCAATGGCAATCCGGACATCCTGTCCCGGACGATAGCCGGCCGCAGTGATTGCTTCCACAAGATACTCCAAAACAGCCTGTGAGGACGGAAGATCCGGAGCAAAGCCGCCCTCATCTCCCACTGCAGTCGATAGTCCCTGCTTTTTCAAGAGTTTTTTTAACTCCTGATAGATCTCACATGCCATTTGCAGACCTTGATGAATCGAATCCGCACCGACGGGGGCAATCATAAATTCCTGTAGATCTACCGTATTATCTGCATGCTTTCCACCGTTGAGTATGTTCATCATGGGAACCGGTATCGTTCTGGCATTGACACCACCGATATAGCGGTATAGTGGCTGCTTCAGTTCCATAGCCGCAGCCTTTGCCACAGCCAGAGAAACACCCAGAATCGCATTGGCACCATATCGGGATTTATTCTCCGTTCCGTCTGCCTCCAGCATAATACGGTCAATTTCAGCCTGTTCGAATACATTTAGTCCAATGATTCGGTCTGCAATTCTTGTATTTACATTCATTACCGCATTCTCTACGCCCAACCCCTGATATCGTTTTTCACCATCCCGCAGTTCCAGTGCCTCATGCTCGCCGGTTGAAGCCCCGGACGGTACCTGTGCTCTTCCGACCACACCGGATTCCAGCGTCACATCAACCTCCACCGTCGGGTTGCCTCTGGAGTCAAGTATCTCTCTGGCATGTACATCCAGAATCTTTACTTCACGCATCTTCCATTCCTCCTGTATTATGAAACTAATACGAAGTATACGCAAAAAAACAGGCTCTTATTCACACTTTCGTGCAAGAGCCTGTCAAAATAAGGTGCTTAGTTCTTCTTTACCAATAACGACTGACCGGTCATCTCTGCCGGCTGCGGCAGTCCCATAACCTCTAATAAGGTTGGTGCGATATCTGCCAGACATCCGCCCTCACGTAAGGTATAAGCCGGATCATAGTTATATAAAATAAACGGAACCGGATTCGTTGTATGAGCTGTATGTGGCTTGCCTGTCTCATAATCAATCATCTTCTCTGCATTACCGTGATCTGCACAGATGAACAGAACACCATCCATCTTCTTTACAGCTTCAACTGCATCGCCTACACACTTGTCAACGGTCTCAACACCCTTTACGGCTGCCGGGATCACACCGGTATGACCTACCATGTCCGGATTTGCAAAGTTGATGATGATAACATCATACTTATCAGAGGTGATGGCCTCCACCAGGTGCTTTCCGACCTCCGGTGCACTCATCTCCGGCTGCAGATCATAGGTCGCAACGGCCGGTGATTTTACAAGAATCCGCTCTTCATCCGGATTTGGCTCTTCTACGCCACCATTAAAGAAGAAAGTAACATGTGCATACTTTTCGGTCTCTGCCAGACGGAGCTGCTTCTTACCGTTTGCTGCCAGATAAGCGCCAAATGTGTTGGTGATGCCTTCCTTCTTAAATGCTACATATTTATTCTCGATCGTTTCATCGTAATCTGTAAAGCATACATAGGTTAATGGCAGGAAACCGTTCTTCCGCTCAAAGCCGCTAAAGTCCTTATCACAGAAGGAACGAGTAATCTCTCTTGCACGATCCGGACGGAAGTTAAAGAAGATCACGGAATCATTTGCCTTTACCAAAGATAACGGCTGACCGGCCTCATCTACAATCACGGTTGGCAGTACGAATTCATCCGTTACATCCTTTGCATAAGAATCTGCCATTGCCTGAACTGCATCGGTAGCCTTCTCGCCTTCACCATATACTAAAGAAGCATATGCCTTTTCTACACGATCCCAACGGTTATCACGATCCATTGCATAGTAACGTCCGGACAGAGATGCGATCTTACCAACACCAAGTTCCTTCATCTTCGCATCCAGTGCTGCAACATAGTCCTTGCCGGATGCCGGTGGTGTATCACGGCCGTCCAGAAATGCATGTACATATACATTTTCAATGCCCTGACGCTTGCACAGTTCCAATAAACCGTATAAATGTGTAATATGACTGTGTACACCGCCATCGGATAACAGTCCCCACAGATGCAGGTCGGAATTGTTCTTTTTAACATTTTCAATAGCACGAAGCAGCTCCGGATTCTGGAAGAAGTCTCCATCCTGAATCGACTTTGTGATCTTTGTCAGTTCCTGATATATAATTCGTCCGGCACCGATATTCATATGGCCAACCTCAGAATTACCCATCTGACCATCCGGCAGACCAACTGCCAGACCAGAAGCATTTCCTTTTACAAATGGACATTCCTTCATCAATTTGTCCATAACCGGAGTCTGTGCCATAGCAACGGCATTTCCTTTCGGATTGTCACTTAAGCCATATCCGTCAAGTACCATCAATACAACTGGTTTTTTACTCATGTTCTTATCTCCTTTGAATTTATTCTACAAATTGCTTAATTTACATCATTTCTATATTATCATAATCATATCCTGCATTCAAGCAATTTAAAAATGCCTCGGAAGGTGCTTCCACCAACCGGGGCATATTCGTTATTTTCTTTTATAATCCGAGGAATCCCTTCAGCTCCTCTGTCGTCTTTACCAGCAGTTCCTGCGATGGCTTTTTATCCTTGTCCAAGGCCTTTGAGAAAATTCCCAGCTTGCTGCTGATCATAGAATTTGCAATAAAAGTCTCAGTCTGAGCCACATCCTCATTGATCGTCAACTGAATCTTCTTACCGCCTGCAATGATCTTGATACAGTAACGTCCGACAGCCGGAAGCTTGATACTCTTTAAGATTCCCACTTCCTTGTATTCCGGCTTTCCGGCGGTAAAGCTACAGTCCTTGATCTCCTGATACAGCTCTTCTGTCGTATAGTTCTTACTTGTTTTAATACTGGCAATGTCTTTCATATGTAACCTCCATAGTCTGTTCCGATTGTAGTTGATGTACCATCGGATATTATTATAACACATTTTTTCAAAATGTATATGTGATCCGACAAACGGTCGGTATTTTGCGATGAACGGCCGGTCTTACAATTCATCGGGGTTCTGCCTCCGACCTTGTGACATCTGCAAAATTATGCTAGGATAAGAGATATAGAATGGTAAAGGATGGAGATATACCTATGAATAAAAAAGAAACCCTGGAGATACGGAAGTTGTTTACACAGGAATCCTCCTGTATCTCTCGAATCTGCGGATGCTATGTTGATTATCAGAAGGAAAAGGTCTGTATGATGCAGGAGGCCTTCCTCTCTCTCGCAAAGGATGAAGCTCTGAAATATGATGATTTGTTTAAGGCGACCTTGTCCGGTACGATTGGCAAGAATCTGCTGAATATGGAGTTCCCGACGCAGCAGGAAATGGAAGGAGGCACGCAGGATCTTCTGATGAAGCTTCGTGCCAGTGAGCTGAAGGATGCCACTTTAAACGAAGCCTTTTATGACAAAGTGATCGCCGGCTTTGATTATCCTGAGAACTATTATATTATCCTGGTATATGGAGCCTACGATGTACCGGGAAAGGCAACCGACGGAACCGAGATGTATGATGCTTCCGATGAGGTGTATTCCTTCATTCTCTGCAGCATCTGTCCGGTCAACCGCAGCAAAGGCGGGCTGTCGTATCTATATGATACCAACTCGATTGGGGAACGGAACCGAGACTGGGTTGTAGAAGCACCGATGAAAGGCTTCCTTTTCCCTGCTTTCAATGATCGCGGCTCCGACATTCATAATGTTTTATATTATACGAAAAATCCGGAGGATTCCCATCCGGAGCTGATCGAACAGGTTCTGGGCAGTGTGACACCTATGACTCCGGTCAGCCAAAAGGAAACCTTCCAGTCGATTATTATGAATACATTGGGTGAGGAAGCGGACTATGAAGTTGTATCTGCGATCCATGAGAATCTGAATGAAATGATTGCGGAGACGAAGAACAACCCGGATCCATTGACTCTGAGTAAGCATGAGATGAAAAATCTGCTGGAAATCAGCGGCGTACCGAGTAATGATCTGCAGGAGTTTGATCACACCTACGAAGAAATTGCAGGACCACGGACAGCATTTGTTGCTTCTAACCTGACAAATACCAAGAAGCTGAGTATCGAAACCCCGGATATCATTATCAAGGTAAACTCAGATCGTACAGATCTGATCCAGACGCAGTTCATCAATGGAAGGCAATGCTTTGTCATAACTGTAGATGATCATGTAGAGATCAATGGTATGAATGTAAAGACCATGCGGGGAACGGAAAAGGGTGAGGCGTAATGCCTCACCCAATCCGGTGTGCTTCCATAATCTTTCGAATAGACTGATAAAGATATGGCTTCATATGTGTCATATCAACCGGCTCGCTGTAAAGGATTGCGCTGTAACAGGTAGAGCTTACCAGTTCCACGATCAAAAACAGCATAATCTCCGGCTCTTTATACTTTACCGGCGAGGTTAACAGCATATCATCATATACCTCCCGGAAGTTCACATCCTCTTCATAAACCGGGGAAGACAGTGCCGTCTTAAAGATTCCCCAACTCAGATTCTTCGAAATAAACCGCAGCAGGTTGGGATTTGCTGTTAACTGATTCACAATGCTGTCAACAAAAAACAATAACTGCTCTTCCAGCGTTTCCGGTGGATTCTTAAGCTTCTGAAACTCATCCACTGCCTGTTCAAACAGCTGGCTCGATTTATGGGAAATCAGTTTATTATGAATATCATACTTATCCTTAAAATATAGATAAAATGTTCCTTTTGCCACTCCCGCCTGATTCACAATATCCGAGATGGAGGTTTTGTGAATCCCCTTGGTCATGAACAGTTGAAAGGCTGTATCAAACAAGGAATCCCGCTTCTTCTTTTTATTTAGATCCAGCTTTCCCATACGGACCGCCTCCGCTTTCATTTCCTAATCCATCACTATATGGATCCCGTTCTTATCTTTCATCTTTACATGGTACATCGCCTGATCGGCGCGATCAAAGGTCACATGGATATCCTCGTTATTTTTCCATGGCACGATACCGGCGCAAAAACGAACGGTACCCTTTATCTGTTCTAATCGTTCCGTTATCTCCTCACACCGCATGTTTTTGGTCAATACTAAGAATTCATCACCGCCAAAGCGACCGAGAATACAGCTTTCATCAAAGACGGCGCTGAGTTTATCTGCCATCTTCTTTAACACCTTATCCCCGTACTGATGACCGTACTTATCATTGATCTGCTTAAAATCATCCAGATCCAGAATAATCAGGTAGAACTCGCTGTCCGGTGCATCATTTACATACTCCTGCATCTTGTTAAATGCAGTCTCTTTTCGATAGAGTTTGGTTAATCCATCCCGGTCTGCCCGGTAATGCAACATTTCCTGTTTCATCTTATCATCGTGGATATCCTCGATCCGACCGATCACGCTCATCACCTTGCCATCCGGTCCCAATACACTCTTATAATAGGTACGATGCCAGCGATATCCGCCACCGGATACGGAAGACAGATATTCCAACGTATCCTCTGTCTCGCTCAGACATGCGGTAAGCAATGCCTTTTTGAATGCGGTCTGGTGCTTGCTGTGAACCATAGAGGATCGCTTCATAAAGGAACTATAGTTCTTTAACTCTTTTCGTTTTTTATTTCCCGGTAAATTATAAGAAAAGACCATGGTGTCTGTCTGAGGCGTATACTCGAATAACAGCCCCTGCGCGGTCGCCTCCAGAATCTTATACCGCTCCTGCTCTAACAGGAGTTGGGAATTCACGACCTTCAACTCTTCGATCTGAGTTTCGCATTCACGTACGGCAGTAATATCAGTAAGAACCGTAAGATAAATCGGACTTTCTGCCAATTTATTCTCAATCGCAGTTCCCTGAACCTCAAACCAGGCCCAGCTGCCATCCTCTTTGTATCCACGTATCACATGATGGATATCCTCTTGATGGGGGGCATGTTCCCGGATATCCGACTCGAATCCACCAACATCTTCCGGAAACAGGGTTGCGTAAATATCTTCTGTATACTGTACATAGGTTTCCTTGCTGTATCCAATACAGCGAAAGAATGCATCATTCAAATATAATGCTCGAATCGTTTCGCCAACCTCAAACAGTCCAACGCCGGCATTCAGATTCTTCAGAAGAATTGTCAGGATTTCGTTCACATTATCTCCGATGTAACTTAACCGGTGATAGTCTGTTATATCATAGTCTTCCCAGTTCTTACTTGTATTCATATGTGATTTCAGCCCCCATATATAGTTTGATGCTAAAATTATCCCACATTTTATAGTGAATTTCAAGGGAGCATATGGGATTTGAGACAAAAATATCAGGAAATATGCTCAAAAAAAGCTCCGGTTTCTATCAATCAATATCGGATAAAAACCGGAGCAATGAGCTATAGCATTCTGTTTTTAATCTGCTTATGCATTCATCTGAGCAGCAACCTCAGCAGCGAAGTCTTCGTTCTTCTTCTCCATACCTTCACCTACTTCGAAACGAACGAACTTTGTGATTGTAAGAGCCTTGTTTACGGACTCGAGATACTTAGCAACTGTCTGCTTTCCGTCTTCTGCCTTAACATATACCTGATCCATAAGGCTGATTTCCTTCACCTGCTTAGAAATACGTCCCTCTACTAAGCCGGTAAAGATCTTGTTTTCAAGGATTGCAGCCTTGTCATTCATAGCCAGCTCTGCTAACTGAGCCTTTGCTTCCTTAGAAAGGAAGTTTGGCAGATAGTTCATATTGCTCTTATGCTCATTGTATGCAGCAACATCCTCTGCACTCCATACACCTGCAACTGCCTTATCCAGCAGATTCTGTAAGATTGGCTTTGGCAGTGAGAATGGATCATTTAATGCACTGTCAATGGTGATTTCCTTTAACTTAGCCATCTCATCTGCGGAAATCTCTGCTCTGCAGATATACTGAGGATTCATAGCTGCGATCTGCATAGCTACATTGGTAAGAGCTTCCTTTGCTGCATCGGAAGAATCACCATCGGCTGCTACTAATACACCGATTCTTCCGCCGCCATGGATGTAAGATGCTACGCAATCACCGGTTACCTTCTGGAATCTTCTGATAGACAGCTTCTCGCCGATCTTTAAGGTCTTCTCGTCCAGCTCAGCCTTCATGCCAAGAATCGAGCAAACATCCTCACCGTCTCCGGCCTTCTCAGCATCTACAGTCAGTGCCTTATTTGCTACATCCTGTACGAAATCCTGAAATACTTCATTCTTAGCAACGAAGTCTGTCTCTGAGTTTACTTCTACAACAACTGCTGTATTACCATCAACTGCGACCTTAGCAACACCCTCTGCTGCAATTCTGCTTGCCTTCTTTTCTACTTTTGCAGCACCGCTCTTCTTCAGAACGTCAACGGCTGCTTCTATATTACCGTCTGTCTCAGTCAGTGCCTTCTTGCACTCCATCATACCTGCACCGGTCATTTCTCTTAACTCTTTTACCATTGCTGCTGTAATAGCCATTTTCATTTCCTCCATTTATAATTCTTGCTTTCTTAAGAAAAGCCTTAGTCGTACTGGCTAAGGCTTCTTGATTTCATGATCGAATTACTCTTCGGTTGCTTCCTCAGCTACAGCCTCAGCCTCTTCCGCAGGAGCTGCGTCAGCACCCTGATTTGCTTCGATTACAGCGTCAGCCATCTTAGATACGATCAGCTTTACTGCACGAATAGCATCATCATTACCTGGGATTACATAATCCAGTTCTTCCGGATCACAGTTTGTATCTACGATACCGGCCAGTGTAATACCTAATGTATGTGCTTCCTGAATACAGATTCTTTCCTTTCTAGGATCTACTACGAAAATCATATCCGGAAGACTCTTCATGTTCTTGATACCGCCAAGATTTTTCTCTAACTTTTCCATCTCTTTCTTGATCTGGATAACTTCCTTCTTAGGAAGTACATCGAAAGTTCCGTCTGCTTCCATTGCTTCATACTTCTTCAGAGTCGCAATACGAGTCTGAATGGTCTTGAAGTTTGTTAACATACCACCTAACCATCTCTCATTTACATAGAACATTCCACAACGCTCTGCTTCGGTCTTGATTGCTTCCTGTGCCTGCTTCTTTGTTCCTACGAACAGTACAGTACCGCCATTTGCAACACAATCCTTAACTGCATTATAGGTCTCATCTACCTTACCTACAGACTTCTGCAAGTCGATGATGTAGATACCATTTCTCTCTGTGTAGATGTATGGAGCCATCTTAGGGTTCCATCTTCTTGTCTGGTGTCCGAAATGTACACCTGCTTCCAGTAACTGCTTCATTGAAATAACGCTCATTTTTTTACCTCCATGGTTTTCTTCTTCCCGGAACTTCTATTGTCTGACTACCATGAGCAATGGCACCATACAGACCATCCGTTCCAGTGTTTATTTTTACACCAAGTGACATTCTATCATATCACCGGGATGTATGCAAGAATTTTATTCATTTCCCGTAATCATTTTTGCAATTGCATCATAATCCATTCCTTCTGTCACGGTATATTCGCCGGTCACGATTCTGGAGGAATATCCATTCTGCTCCAAATAGGTGTCAAAATCACTGGCATCTGCGATGATTCCCTGATCCTGAAGGATCGTCGCAACATTCCAGGAATTCATACCGCTTACCACGGTAAACGAAACCGTACGTGCAGGCCGAGTTGCTTCCGTGGTTGCCTCTGTGGTTGATGCTTCCGTTGTTGTTGTCTCTGTCGAAGAAGCTTCGGATGCATGCGTGTCCTTTGTGGATGGATTTTCTGTATTTTTTACTTCTTCCGCCGGCTTTTGCAGATTATCCAGTACGGATTCTTCCTGCACCATCCCCAGTTCTTCCGCCCGTTTTATGATTTCTTCATCGGAAGGCGTTCCTGCCCCGGATACCCGATATGCTACAAACAGTATAATTGTTGCAAATAGGATTCCAACGCCGATTCCTCTTAAATAATACTTTCGTTTCATAATGTCGTCCCTGCTTTTCCCTGATATAGATCTACAACCAGCTTTACTTCGCCGACACCCAGTCCCAGTTCTCTGGCGATTTCCATGATACTCATTCCGTTTTGTTTCATTTCAAGAATGATTTCATTGGTGTTATCTGCTTCCGGTTCCGGTATATCCTCAAGGTTCGGCTCCTGCTTTGGTGTAGCCGCTTCTACCGGCTCCTCCGCCGTATCCTCCAGTACCGGATCACTGCCGATATATCCGTCCAGAGCCAGTTCATTTACCTTCTTCAGTTCGGAAGCCTTGCGTTCTGCTTCGGCGGTCAGTTCCTTCAGTTCCTTTTCCTTATCATTCAGCATGCTGTATAGGAACATGACCTCTTTATGATTCTTTTCGATTTCATCACACACCGTTACCGCATAATCCCCCAACGCCATCATTTTCTCGTTTGTCATGGTTGATAACGAATTATCCGCATTGTATATGATATCATTGACATCTGCCGATATCTTATCGCTCACCTTTTTTTGCAGGATTGCAACCTCCTCTTCATTTAATTCGTATTCATCTGTAATATGGTTGGCACTCACCTGTCCTTCTGTTTCGTTATCAGTGGTTCCGGTCTGCTCTCTTCCTGTCAGCAGACAGCTTACCACGATGCAGATAATCCCGATTATCATTAATATTATCACTATCATAGCCGTTCTCCTGTCACACCTTTATGTCAAAATTCACCCAGCCCTCCGCCGGTTTCTTCTGTGATTGTTCCTCTGCTTCCTCACCTGAGGGCCTACGCTTCTTCCGTTTTTTTGCATAGAAATCATCATAGGTATTATTTCCACGTTCCTTTGCATCATAGCGGTATTCCATCAGATCAGGATCTTCCTTATGAATCACCATCTCCGAATGTTGCTGAACCTCTTTTGACAGTTCTGTTGTTCCCTGTGCATTTAATAAAGCGGCATGCTGGTTTTCTGTATGCTGCTGCATGCCTACCTGATTTGCCTGTGGCAGAATCATCTGCATCTCTACCGGTCGAATCATAAGTATCAACCTCCGTTCCTTGTACTATTATTAATATCCGTCTGCTACGATCTCACCATCTCGCAGACAGAACTGACAGTACCTCTGCTCATTCTTTACCACATACTGACTGTTAGCGATCTGAATCTGTACACCCGGATAGATCGTATCGCTCACCTTCAATCGTCCTCTGGTATTGGCTTCGATCATAGTCCGAACTTCTTCGATTCGTACCTTTAATTCTTCCTGCCGTGCTTCTAACTGCTTCTTTTCTTCACTGGTTGCCCGAACCAGTGCTACCTTATCCGGTGGAATGGTCTGACCCTCGGATAAGCGTTTCTTAAATAGCAACAGAATCTGCATATATTTATCAATAGCAGCAGAATTCTCTTCATATTCCTTCTGCAATGCCTTCTGTTCCTCCAGCACAGTCGCATCGACACCCAGCTTGATGGTGGTAATGGTTCCCATCTGGTTGCCGATGGTCTTTACTTCTATCTGATTGAGAGCACTCAGGCTGCCTCCGATTGCAAAAGACTTCCGGCCTTCACACAGGATCGTATCGCCGGCCTCCACCTTACTGTGCAGAATAGAACCGGATCGTACCGTACCGCCTGCTTTTACATTGGCACTTTCGATGAATCGGGTAACGATATCCCCGTTTGCTTCCAGATGCCCCCGGTTCATCCCCTGAATTCCTCGAGACAGGACAATATTTCCGCCGGCATTCAGATCTGCTCCTTCTACAACGCCTTTAACCTGAATATCTCCCTTCGCCTGAATCCGAAATCCAGTCCGGACATTACCGTTTACTATGACATCTCCTTCGTATACAATATCACCGGTCGAGGTATCGACATCAGCCGGAACCGTGTACGCACCGGACACAAAGACCGTATCGCCCTCCAGCTTGACATCGCCGTTCACTTCACTGAACATCTGTAGATGGTCCTCCGAAAAGCGGATATTCTTACCACATTTCAGCATCGCCTTATGAACCTTTTTCGGCGGGACTCGATTTCCCATAACGTCAATGCCGTCTTCACCCGACTGCTCCGGTGTCAGCGTAGCAAGAAGCTGATCCTTGGTTACCGGCGTGAAGATATTCAACTGATGAAAGTCTACCGTACCGTCTTCATTTAATGTTGGCTTTGACAGCGGATGTGTGTCAAAATGATATTCGATTCTGGCATCCGATCCTTCCACCGCCGGCTTTCCCTTAGCAATTATAATGTCATGGCAGTAAACCGGAGTCTCTACCAGTATCTGAACGACTTTTTCAAGGATGCCGAAGCGTATATTCACATGCGTCAGTTCTCCGATCAGATTCTCTCTGGTAAACAGTTTTCCTCTGTTTGACGGAGGATACAGGCGAATCGTAGCAATCATACGATCCGGGCTGATCTGAACCTTCGACATCTCCGATACATTTGCACATGGCTCATTTGACAGTTTTATACTAACCGGCTTCTGCAGGTTATGCAACGTCTGATTCAAAAGATTCAGATTATAATCGGTTATTTTTATCCGATTTAAATAGTCCATAACCTCCGATATCTGAACCGGATCTCCACCCTCAACCGGGGGAAACAGTTGCAGATATATACCGTTATCTTCTATTTGCAAACGAAAGAATCCATTCCTTTTTGCCATAAGCAGCTCCTTATCCCATTAATATTTCATAATGTATTCCCAGTACCTTTTTCATCTTTTGAAGTGCTTTCGTATGGAGCTGTGAGACTCTGGACTCGGAAACATCCAGTACCTTGCTGATTTCCTTTAGCGTAAGTTCCTCATAGTAATATAGCACTACCACCATACGTTCTTTTTCGGTCAGATTCTCCAGTGACTGTGCCAGAATCTTCTTAACCTCTTCCTGTTCATAGGCCTGCTCCGGTTCCATCTTTCCATACTTTCGAGGATCAAATGCCTTTACCTCGATTCCCTGATCCACGAATTCATCGATAGAAGCAATGTTGGTAACCTTGGTCTGTCCCTGCCAGTTATAATATTCATCGATCGAGATTCCCAGCTCGTTTGCGACCTCGTCATCGGTTGCAACCCGGTTCTCGTCTGCTTCAATCTTTGATATAGCGGCATCCATTTGCTTCTGTTTCTGTCTGACCGATCTCGGAATCCAGTCCATCTTACGAATCTGATCCAAGATTGAACCCCGGATTCGCAGGCTGGCATAGGTTTCAAACTTAATCCCTTTACCATAATCAAACTTATCGATCGCATCAATCAATCCGAAGATTCCATAGCTGACCAGATCATCGTATTCTACTGTATATCCCAGATACATACTTAGTCTTCCGGATACCACCTTTACCAGAGGGACATATTCCATTATTAACGCTTCCCGTGTCTCCGGATCCCGTTTCTTTGCATAGGCACTCCAGAGTTTATCCCGTCTTGTTTCCTCCATATTCAGTACCTCTTGTCTTACTTACCTTCTCCTGCTGCTTCCTGCTCTGAATCATCTGCATTGTCTGTCGGTGTCTCCGCAGTCTCTTCTGCCTGCTGTTTGGCCTCATTTGCTGCAGCCATCACTCGCTGTATGACCCGCGTACAGATACTTCCTATGATATAAAATACAACTATCGCCGCCAGCAACCAAAGCAAAGAAGATAGCATTGGTCGCTTTGATACAATATTACTGATCAGCACAATGAGTGCTGCTACTAATACCACAAACGGACGTAACCATCGTAGCTTCATTGCTGTTCCTTTCTATTCCAAACGGAATCATATAATCTGTATATCCTGTCCGACCGCCTTTATTTCCAGACTTGCATTCTCCGGATCAAATACGATCGTTCGACCATAGTTCTGACCGGTATCCTCTGCGATCAGAGGAATTCCCAACTGCTTCAATATCTGTCTGGCAGCCTGAACATTCTGATAGCCAATACTCGTAATGTCATTTTCGTCATCCGTAAAATCAAACATCTTAGCACCACCGGCCATCTTTGCTGCCAGACTTCTTCTCCTGGCACCGGCCTGAAGAAGTTCTGCCAGCAGATCTTCCATACCGGTATCTACAAACTTCGATCGGTTACTGTTGTTCCGAATTCTGGTACTATCCGGCAACATTGCATGTAGCATGCCGCAGATCTTGTTTCCCTGATCATACAGCACGATTCCTACACAGGAGCCTAATCCAATTGTCGTGATCTTCTGAGGCACACTACATAGCGCATAGTCTGCCATCCGAACTTTTATAATAGAATCCATACGTTTCTATATCCCCAGCTTTTGTCGAATAATCATATAAGACTCGGTATCTGCAATCATCATAATATGACCTTCTATCGACAGATCTTCTCCCTCAAACTGTGATTCAATCTGTAGTACATCATCATGTTCCCGGCTATTCACGATCGCAGGAAAGCTTAAAATCGCACCTGCCATATCGATTGAGAGCATCGGGGTAGATGGACGGATGTGAATCCCGGTCAGCGTTTCAATCGATGATAAATAAGAACTGATCAGTATATTGCCAATCTCCTTCACTGCCGATAAATCCATGTCATCAAACAGATCCACATTGGACAGTTCTTCTCCCTGCAGACGATTTACTAACCGATGAGCATCCCGCATATCCATAGCAAACAATATAAATCCATCTATTCCACCTGTTATATTGCTCATAACACCGGCGATTACATTTTCTGCACCGCCAATACTTTCTACGAAGTCATCAAAGCTCATAAACGATACCTTGGGTATCTTCATCGACAACTTGGAATCTAACAGGACAGACAAAGAGGTTGTTGCATTTCCTGCACCTATCGTTCCGATTTCCCTGAGTACATCCAGTTCCATGTCGTCCATATGTTCCATAAGCCGCACCTCTCTTCGTTAGTCGGATATAATTCCGCTTATATTTACAAGCGAAATCAATGTATCCTTATACTTTCCTACCCCTGTTACAAAGAAATTTGTATCCTCTCTTCCATTGTCATAGGATACCTTTTCCACATCATCCTCTGACAGCGTAACGACTTCCCGTACCTCATCTACCAGCAGACCGAGCGACGCACTCTGCTCCGGCTTGATGATAATAATACGGGTGGTATTTGTAATCTCATCATCCCCCATCTCCAGCTTCTGACGCATACTCATAACCGGAATAATCTCGCCACGGAGGTTGATAACGCCCAGAAAATAAGGCTGTGTTTTCGGTACTCTGGTAATCTTCTGCATACGTACAATGTTGTCGACATAAGCAATATCGATTCCGTATTGCTCGGAACCCAGCTTGGCTACTATGTACTGTTTCTCATCTATGTTTTCTAACTCTGCCATATCTCGTCCCTCCTATACCAAAGTGTTTGCATCCAGGATGAGTGCTACTTCTCCATCACCCAGAATCGTTGCACCGCTAAACATCTTATGGATGTAAATATATTTACCTAATGGTTTGATGACAATCTCCTGCTGTCCGATCAGGTTGTCGATTACCAGACCTGCCTGCTTGTCGCCCTTCTTCACAATAACTACGACCATGCTCTCCGGATCCTCTTCCTGTGGTTCCATATCCAGAATCTGATCCAGCCGTATCAGAGGGATAACGGTACCACGCAGATTGATAACCTCTTTATTCTGAATCAGCTTAATATCTGTAGCCGGAATATCCTCAACCGTTACGATAGAGTTCAACGGAATCGCATACTTCTCATCCCGAACCTCTACCATAAGAGCCTGAATAATTGCCAGTGTTAATGGCAGACGAACCGTAAAGGTTGTTCCTTCACCCAGTACAGAGTGAACTTCAACATCACCGCCCAGTCCTTCGATCTTACTCTTTACAACATCCAGTCCAACGCCTCTTCCCGATATATCCGATACCTTTTCGGAAGTAGAGAACGCCGGCTGGAACAACAGATCGATTACTTCTTTATCTGACATCATCTCTGCCTGTTCTTCTGTAACCGTACCCTTTCGGATTGCAGATGCCTTTACCTTCTCAACATCGATACCGGCACCGTCATCGGAAACCTCGATCGTAACATTATTACCATCCTGATATGCATTTAACCGGACCGTTCCTACCTGTGGTTTTCCCTTCTTGATACGGTCCAGTGTCGGTTCCAGTCCATGATCTGCAGCATTCCGCAACATATGCATCAACGGATCTCCGATCTCATCGATAACGGTTCGATCCAGCTCGGTTTCTTCACCCGTCATGATCAGCTCCATCTCTTTGTTCAGCTTCTTGGACAGATCCCGGATCATTCTAGGGAACCGATTTACAACACTTTCGATCGGCACCATACGAACCTTCATAACCGATTCGTGCAGATTGGTTGTGATCCGTTCCAGATATTCAATCTGTTCGTTGAACTGCTGACTCTGACTGCCCTCTTCGTTCTCACTGGCTGATACTAGTCCGTTCTTCGCTATGATCAACTCGCTGACCAGATTCATCAGGTCATCCAGCTTCTCGATATCAACACGCACGGATCGATTCACTACCGGCTTTTTCTTTGCGTCCGGCTTCTTCTTGTCCGCTGCCGCACTCTGTGGAGCTTCCTTCTTCTCCTCGGTTGTAACTGCCGCTTCGGCAGTGGTAGCCGGTGCAGTCTCCGGTACCTCATGCTCCTTTATCGTCTCCGGTGTAAATGGTTCCAGAACAACTTCCTTGATTTCAGATACATTTCCGATCGTCTTCTGTACCTGCTCAATCGGCTTATCCGAAATGATGAACATGCTGAAGTCAAAATCAAACTTCTCATCCTCGATATCCTGCACGCTTGGTTCTGACTTTATAATCTCACCGATGGCCTCTACACCCTTGAATACCAGAAAGGCTCTGGCTGCCTTCAGAATACAGGTTTCCTGAATATATACGGTTACACCATATACGTTCAGTCCCTTTTCCAAGGCTTCTTTCATGGCATTTGCTTCAAAGTCTGCAATCGGGAGCTGTAAAAACTTCCGTTTGTCACCGGTCTCTGTCTGCGGTGTGACCTCGGTCGGAGCAGGTGCCGTTGCTGCAGGTGCCGGTTCCTCTGTCTTGGCACTACCGTTTAAGGCTGCATTCAGAAGCTCTATAATTTCTTCGTTATCTTCGGTTCCTTCATCTGCGGTTTCCTGAATATTTGCCAGATAACCTTCCAGCGCATCCAGGCATTTGAATACGATATCCACGATATCCGGTGTTACGGACATCTTGCCGTTTCGTATCTCCGAGAATACATTTTCCATATCATGGGTCAGTCGCTGCATCCGCTTGAAGCCCATGGTTCCTGCCATACCTTTTAAGGAATGAGCTGCCCGGAATATTTCATTCACCGTATCAATATTCTCAGGATCCTGTTCCATGATCAAAACCTGATCATTTAAGGTCTGCAAGTGTTCCTTTGTCTCATCAATAAATATCTCCAGATATTGACTTAAATCCATTTAACACACCCCCGTATTATTAATGATTGCTTTTGCTATTTTATCAAGTGGTACGATCTCATCGGATAAGCCCGATTGTGCTACCATCTTCGGCATACCATATACCGTAGATGTTTCCCGGTCCTGACTGATCACATGGACATTCTTCGCCCGGCTAAGCTTCTCGATCCCTTTACTGCCATCCGCACCCATACCGGTTAAAACCACACATATGATCTCATCATAACCGGATCGGATCAGACTCTCATACATATAGTCTGCATATGGTCGTAATCCGTTTACCGGATCATCCTTACCGAGTACGATTCGATGCTGTCCTTTCTCTTGTGCGATGCGCAGATGACTGCCACCCTTCGCTATGTAGACATGTCCGTTCTGCAGGATATCACCGTCAGCAGCCTCTTTTACCGGTATGTCACTGATATCATTCAGTCTGTTTGCCAAAGATGCCGTAAAGCCTTCCGGCATATGTTGAACAATCAGTACCGGTGCATCCAGATTGTCCGGAAGATATGGTACAACTTCCTGCAATGCTCTCGGTCCTCCGGTGGAACAAGCCAGTGCAACCAGCTTTCCCCGTCCGGGAGCATGCAGATGTTTCTTCTTTCCGGTTCGTTGACGAACAATTACTCCGGCATCTTCATCCGATCCATCCAATACAGCCAGTAACCGGTATACCTTATCCTGAAACTCCTGCATATGCGTCAATATATTTTCCGGCTTTTTTAAAAAGTCGACAGCCCCCAGTTCCAGAGCTTCTATCGTATCTGCACTGGAACGCTCTGCAACAGTACTAAACACGATCGTTGGAATATCGATATGCAGCCGTTTCATAGCCTTTAGCACATCGATGCCACCCATATACGGCATATAAATATCCAAAAATACCAAGTGGATCTGCGGTGATTGCTTCAAAATCTCCAGTCCGTCCCTGCCATTTACTGCAGTACAAGTGACCTGATATTGTTCAGTTTTATTAATTATATCAGATAACACTCTTCTCATAAGTGCAGAGTCATCTATTATCATAATATTTTTTTTCATCAATTCAAGCCCTTCTCCTTAGAGATTCGTTTCCGTTCCTCATCAAAAATGAAGCGGATAATGCGTTCCCGTTCTTTTTCACCGATCTTTTCAAACTGGATCCGCTGTATATATAACTGTGGATTGATCGGATTCTGTAGTGAGGTGATCACATGCCCATACTGATAGATCTCTTCGACCTGTCCGTCTAATACGATTGGAAAATGGATCTGCATCATTTCCCCTGATGTTTCCTGATACTCGGACACCATGCGGACTCCACCGCCACTGATATCCAATATTACGCACTTTTTCCAGTCCGTATCCTCCTGCGTACTCTCCTGTATATCCGGGAGGTCGTCTCCGTCCAGTTCGCTTATCATAACCATACGGTAGTTTGCAGTCATGCGGCAGTCATGGCGGAAAAACTCCCGACGTTGTACCCGTTCCAGCCGGCCTTTCAGCTCGACATCTGCCATAAACAGATTGCCCTCCTTCAGTCGGTTGACGACAACAAATGTACTGCCATGGATTCCCTTCTGGGAATAAATCGTCAGTCGATACTGGTCACCGACTGCCAGTGGTACGATCCGGCCTTCATGAAACGGCATGCTGATTCTCAGCAGATTTGTCTCCGGAAGATCCATGACCTTACAGGTCAGAACCCGCCGGCGTGTTTCGTCTGCTATAGGCTGGCCGTTTACCAGGAGCTCCATATTTACTTTATCTCCTACAGATATAATATCCTTCATATGTAATCCTCTATTATCTTCCACTACTGTTTCCTGTGCTTTTGTTTAATAAAATTCAAAAAGAAACTGGCGATTCCCTCCTTTGGCTCGTCCTCCTGTTCCTGAAATGCGAACAGACGGTTGCAGATATCCTGATAACACTTTGTGGCCGGTGAATTCGGAAATGCGAGCGAGATTGGCTTTTGCTCAATAATGGATCTGGATGCATTGCCATCCTGCAGTATCGCCCCCAAATAGTCCAGAGGAATGTTCAGGAACTTTGTAGACACAATATTCAGCTTATTATAAATCTCTTTGCCTTCTTCTTGATTTCCCACCCGGTTTGCTACGATTTCGATTTTCTTATCCTTTGCGGAAAAATCCTTATTTCTGTTTACGGCCTTTAACAGAGAATACGCATCTGTAATAGATGTCGGTTCCGGCGTAGCTACGATCAGTACCTCCGGACTGCTTAATACAAACTGCAGAACAGAATCGGAGATACCTGCTCCGGTGTCAATAATGATCACATCCGCCAGAGTATCCAGACGCACAAGCTTTGAAATCAGCATCCGAACCTGTTCCCGATCCAGATTCACCATATCCTGAACTCCGGATCCGCCGGAGATAAAGCCGATATCTAAAGGACCTCTGGTGATAATATCATCAATATTCATATCATTGTATATTAAGTCGGACATCGTGTACTGTGGGCGAATCCCAAGCATAATCTCTACATTGGCCAGACCAAAGTCGGCATCAATGATTACAACCCGCTTTCCTCTTTTGCTCAGTTGGATAGCCAGATTGACGGACAGGCTGGTTTTACCTACGCCGCCCTTTCCACTGGTAACAGCTATAACTCTGGTGGAACCGCTGTGTTGAGCCTGTTGCCGGACTCTTCTTCTTAGCTGTTCTGCCTGATCCATCATTTACTGCCTCCTAACAACTGCTTTGCAATATACTGTGCATCTGTTTCACTAATGTCATCCGGTACATTCTGACCAAATGTCATATAGGACAATGGAGCTTGCGTTAACATGCGAATATTCAATATGTTTCCCAGTGCCCCGGTTTCATCTGTCTTCGTAAATAGTAGTCGATAGCTCGATATATCGGAATAGGTCTGCGTGATCTTTACCAAATCCCGATACTTCGTTGTAGCACTCACTACCAGATAAATCTCCTGATCATATTCCCGGGCAACCTCCAGCAGTTGTCTGAGATCCTCTTTCTGCTCCTCGTTCTTGTGAGATCGACCAGCCGTATCAATCAGAATCAGGTCATATTCCTGATATTTCTCGATCGACTGCTTCAGTTCATCTGCACTGTAGACCACATCGATCGGAACGGATAAGATATTGGCATAGGTGCGAATCTGTTCCACCGCAGCCACGCGA
Source organism: uncultured Clostridium sp. (assembly GCA_900539185.1). Taxonomy (GTDB): domain Bacteria; phylum Bacillota; class Clostridia; order Lachnospirales; family Lachnospiraceae; genus CAG-632. Next base: position 53,955 of record UQBG01000014.1, on the reverse strand, counting down.
TAAGTATCGGCGGTAATAATCGCCAGGCGGCATTCTTTTTCCAGCTTATACCGGGATGCCAGTTTTGCAATCGTGGTCGTCTTTCCGACCCCCGTAGGACCTACAAAGAACACAAGCTTCGGATGTTCTTCCGGTAGTTCAATCGTTTTCATCTGTCCAAGCTTCAACACAATCTTCTGGTAAACACTCGCCAGCAGGTCGTCCAGTTGGAGATTCTGCCGTTTATTATCGATCTCATTTAGGATTTCTTTGGCATTCTCTTCGGTGACTTCATTATTGATCAACTGATCATAAACCAGTTTTATGATCTTGGAATTACGATCCGCGGTCTTTTCCTCCTCCGATGCCATTTCCTCTTGTTTTGGATCCTGAATCTGCCGCTCCAGCATCTGTGCCAGAGTATCCAGCCGTTCCTCGATCGCAGAGGTCTTATCCGCCACCTGCTTCTGTGGGACAGTGCCCACTTCCTGTGCTGCTGCAGCCTCTTTCATCGATTCTGATTCACGGTCGGTACGGGTGCTCTCCTGCGAATAAGAGCGTGGACGTGCCGACTTCGATTCCTCCTTCCGGTGTTCCGGTTCATCAACTGCCGCCGTTACCTCAGTATAACTTTTTTTAAATAACCGGCTCAGCCCCCTCTGCTTTACCATCTTAACATTCATGATTACTGCATCTTTTCCCAGATCGTCCTTTGCCTTCTGAACTGCATCCGCTTCCGATGTCCCCTGATATTTTTTAATTATCATCGATTGTCACCATCCCTACTGACTGTAATTCTACATTTGACTCTATTTCATTATAAGATATCACAATTAAATTTTTGAAATAATCACTTGTCAATTTCTTATAATACATACGAACGATCGGCGAGGTAATAATAATCGGCGTCTGTCCTGCATCCTCCAGCTTTTTGATTTCCTTTTCTGTGGACGCCAGTATTTTTCGTGTTTCATCCGGATCCAATGTCAGATAGGCTCCCTGTTCCGTCTGCTTCACAGCTGCCATGATATCCTGCTCGATCTTCGGATCCAGTGTGATAACAGAGGTCGTTTCCTCTCCTCCAAAGAACTTATTGGAGATTGCCCGCTTCAGTCCCTGTCTTACATACTCTGTCAGGACATCGGTATCCCGTGTTGTCGCCGCATGGTCTGCCAGGATTTCAAAGATTGTAACCAGATCCCGGATTGAGATTCCTTCCCGCAGCAGATTTTGAAGCACCTTCTGAATCTCACCCACATTCAGCAGCTTCGGTATCAATTCATCAATCAGAGTTGTATTGCTATCCTTAATATTATTAATCAGATTCTGAACATCCTGTCTGGTCAGCAGTTCATCCAGATGTGTCCGGATCACTTCAGTCAGATGTGTCGCGATGATGGACGGCGGATCCACAACGGTGTACCCATAAGATTCAGCACGCTCCCGCTGTGCCTCTGTAATCCAGACAGCCGGCAGATGGAAGGATGGCTCGAAGGTCGGAATACCGGTGATTTCTTCTTCTACATAGCCCGGATTCATAGCCATATAATGGTCAAACAGGATCTCACCTTCACTCACTTGAATCCCTTTAATCTTAATTATGTACTGGTTCGGATTTAACTGTATGTTATCACGCAGACGGATAATTGGAACAACCGCACCCAGTTCCAAAGCAATCTGCCTTCGGATCATAACCACGCGGTCTAACAGGTCACCGCCCTGATTGACATCCGCAAGCGGAATAATACCATATCCGAATTCCAACTCGATCGGATCCACCTGAAGCAGGGTATTGACATTCTCGTGTCGTCGTACCTGATCGGCCTCTACCTCTTCCTCTGCAACCTCTTCTTCGATCTCTTTTGTTTCCTTTCGTGTAGCAAGGACTCGTCCCAGAACAATCATTGCCAGTCCAAGACCTACATACAGAACGATATTTAATGGTGTGAATACACCCAGAAAGATCAATGCTCCACCAACGATGTACATCACCTTGTCGGTCTGGAATAACTGACTGAATACTATATCACCGATCTCTTCTTCTTTCGATGCCTTTGTAACGATCACACCGGTTGCCAGTGATATCAACAGAGATGGAATCTGGGAAACCAGTCCGTCACCGATCGTCAGGATCGTATACTTCGATAATGCATCCGTGATCGTCAGACCGTGCATCATAACACCGGTCAGGATTCCCCCCACCAGATTGATGGCGGTGATAATCAGTCCTGCAACTGCATCTCCCTTTACATACTTTGTAGCACCATCCATGGATCCGAAGAAGGAAGCCTCCTCCTGAATCTTCTGTCTTCGTGCAATAGCCTCTTTATCGGATATTGCTCCGGTACTTAAGTCCGCATCAATCGCCATCTGCTTTCCCGGCATAGCATCCAGCGTGAATCTTGCGGTTACCTCAGATACTCGCTCCGAACCTTTATTGATTACCATCATCTGAACGATGATCAAAATGATAAATACAATAAATCCAATGATTAGATTGCCACCGCCTACAAAGGAACCAAAGGTAGTAACTACATTACCCGGTTCACCGGTCATCAAGATCAAACGTGTAGATGATATATTTAAGGAAATACGGAAAATCGTTGTAAACAACAGTATCGTAGGAAAGCTTGACATAGCAAGCGTTTCTTTCGCAAAAATACAGTTAAATAATATAATCAACGCTATGGATAAGTTGAACGTGATCAAAATATCCAGCAAAACGGACGGCATGGGAATAATCATGAAAATAACCGCTAATAATAAGTAAATTCCCAGGAAAATACTTATATTGAATTTCAATTTTTTCATGGCTTCCTCCTGCTTCTATCTTTCATCAACCGGCTCTTTTCAGGTTATATACATAAGCTAGTATATCTGCAACTGCCTGATAAAGCTCCGGCGGAATCTCTCTGTCTATCTCTACGTTGTAGTATAACATCCGCGCTAATGGTTTGTTCTCTACGATCTCAACCTGATGTTCTCTGGCAACCTCTTTGATCTTATTTGCCAGAAAGTCCGTTCCCTTCGCAGTCACGACCGGAGCCGAATGTTCTTCTGCATCATACTTCAGTGCCACCGCAAAATGCGTCGGGTTCGTAATTACAACATCTGCTTCCGGCACACTGGCCATCATTCTTCGCTGCGATGCCTGCCGCATACGCTGCTTCTGTTGTCCCTTTATCTGAGGATCTCCTTCTGTATTCTTAAACTCATCCTTGACTTCCTGCTTTGTCATCTTCAAATCCTGACGGTGCTTGTATCTCTGGTAGAGATAATCGGCAAATCCGATCACCAGCATGACAATACAAATCCGAATGCCTAACTCCCATATAATACTCATGAGCAGAGCCAGTGACTGTTGAATTGTAATGTCATATAAGGTATACAGCTCCGGTGCGTGTTTCTTGATCACAGTATAAGCCATATAACTGATCAAAAGCACTTCTGCTATCGCCTTAAGCAACTCCACTAAGGATCGGGCGGAAAACAGCCGCTTAAACCCACTGATCGGACTGATCTTATTCAGCTTCGGCTGTAACGGTTTTGCTGTCACCATCCATTTAAACTGCAGTTTATTCGATAAGAATGCCAGTACAAACCCAACCACTAAAAAAGGAAGGGGAATGATCACGGTATCCTTTGCGGTTTCAGAGAGAAATGCCAGGGTGGTCTTTGTATCAAACCCTTCCTGAAGAATCGTTCCTACATGTCCCCAGTACTTATCAAAGATCTGTACCAGTCTCGGTCCCACAAACTGTATCATATAGCGCAATGTTACAAACAGCCCAAACAACGTGATTGCATTTGACAGCTCTTTACTTTTGGCTACCGAACCTTCTTTTCTGGAGTCCTCGATTTTTTTCGGTGTTGCTTCTTCAGTTTTTTCTCCTCCAGGTCCTTCCTTTGCGAAGAACTGAAGATTATATTCTAACATGCGCGATCCTCTTTCAATGCATGGTATTTAGCAGGTTTACTACGATATCCTTTGTTACTCCATAGATATACTCCGTAATATTCGGTAAAAATATTACCATCGAGACCATCACCATAAGTCCCAGCAACAGCTTTAGCTCAATACCGATGGAAAACATATTCATCTGCGGTGCTATCTTTGCCAAAACGCCCAGTATTACATTACACAGGACAATGGATATAAAGATAGGAAGTGCGATCCGGAATGCGATTACAAAATACTCCTGCATAAATGTCATGATAACCTCATACATGGCATCTCCATTATAGATGGAGCCACCAACCGGAATCACCTGAAAGGAATCGCAGATCGCCGATATCACAAAGTAATGCATGTTGGAGCATAGCATAATAACCAGCACCATATAGTTATAAAAGTCCGCCGAAATCGTCGTGGATGCATTCGTCGTCGGATCAAATGCCGTTACCATGGTCAGACCGATCTCCCGATCAATGAACATACCACTCAGATTGATAATCGTCATACACAACGTGGATGCCAAGCCAACAGACAAGCCCAAAACCAGTTCCTTGATCAACAGTGCTGTAAATCCGATGATCGTCGTGTAATTCAATGGCTGATATTCCACTACAGATGCCACGATAATCGCTACGCAGAGACCAAGCCCTACCCGGACTCTTCGCGGAACTCCACGCGTACCGTAGATTGGAGCCACACTTACAACTCCGGCAACTCTGGCAAATATCAGCAGGTAATATTCTAAATGGTAGACGGAAAAGCTCGTTGAAAGCATATTTCACCTCACGTATTTACATAGGTTCCAAACATACTGTAGAGATTCACAACAAATTCCACAATACTGTTCAGAATCCATCCACCACAGATCAGCAGGGTTATAAATATCCCAAGCATCTTTGGCACAAATGTCAGCGTCTGCTCCTGAATAGACGTAACGGTCTGAAAAATACTCACCAGAAGACCGATCAGAAGAGAAACCAACAACATGGGAGCTGAGCACTTTATGATCATCCATAATGCCTCTCTGGCAATGTCTACAACGATATCTATTGTCATATCTCATCGCCTCCCGTCACAATATAAATGACTGAACGAGCTGACCTACAATCAGATTCCAGCCATCAGCCATAATAAACAATAACACCTTAAACGGCATCGAAATCGTGGTAGGCGGCAGCATCATCATACCCATGGACATCAAGGTGGATGCTACAACCATATCAATTATAATAAATGGAATATAAATCAAAAATCCAATTATAAATGCTGCACGTAACTCACTGATAATGAATGCCGGAATAATCACTGTCGTTGGAATGTCAGACCAGTCGGACACAGAATCAATCTGCGCAATATCCAGAAATAACTGAACGTCCTCTTCCCGCGTCTGATTGATCATGAAGTCCCGCATCGGATCCATCGCCGCATCCAGAAATTCTTCCTGTGTCATCTCTCCGGCCGCATACGGTTCGATTGCCTCGGTATTCACCTTAGAAAAGACCGGTGACATAATGAAGAACGTCAAGAACAGGGACAGACCGATCAATACATTGTTCGGTGGTGTCGAGGTGAGACCCAGTGCCGTTCGCACAAAATGCAGAACGACTATAATTCTGGTAAATGAGGTCATCATAACCAGAATCGATGGTGCCAGAGAAATCACTGTCAGTACCAACAGCATCTGCAAGGTTCCGGACAATGTTCCCTCGTCATTGTTCAATGACAGACTGAGATTCAACGGTTCTGTCACACTTCCTGCATCCGACTCCGTCGTTGCGTCCTCCGGAGGTGTCAGTTCGGTTGCCATAGACTGTGTATTACAAAACAATAGCACGATAAATACCACTGCAAATACAGCCAGACATCTTTTTATCATACCTCGTGTATTACATTTCATCTGTTTCATTCTCTTTCTTCTTCCTCTGGAGCTGCGACAAAATATCCTTGAAGCTACCCTTTGTTCCTTCCGTTGTATCCTTCAGAATCAACTCCTCCTCCTGCAGTTCTGCAATCAGATTCACTTCTTCCTTCCCGACTCCTACGGCGTAATAATGCTGTCCGATCTTTATAATCTGGATATATTTATTATTACTGATCCGGGCAACCTCCAGAATCCGTATATTGCTCTGACTCTGTATATTGCTCTGGAATCGGCCTGCCAGTCTGGCGGCCAGATAGGCAAGTGCCAGGACAAACAGAAACATAATAATAACAACAATCAGTTGTATCACGCCATTAACAGTGCGGCTTCCACCAGTCAGTACGATCATTATTCTACTGCTTTCTTAACCGCTTCCAGAACTCGATCCGGCTGAAACGGTTTTACAATAAAGTCACGGGCACCGGACTGAATCGACTCAATAACCATAGCCTGCTGACCCATAGCAGAGCACATAACAACACTGGCATTCGGATCAAGCTGCTTGATTTTCTTCAACGCCTGAATACCATCCATTTCCGGCATGGTAATATCCATAAGTACTAGATCCGGTTTTGTTTCCTGATATTTTTCTACAGCCTTAACACCATTTTCTGCTTCTCCGGCTACGTTGTAACCATTCTTGGTCAAGATGTCTTTAATCATCATTCGCATAAATGCTGCATCATCACAAATTAAAATATTCTTTGCCATTTCATTTCTCCTCTTTATTCCTTACATGGTTTTAGGTTTTATGATATCAGTAATTCGGACGCCAAAGCTTTCTTCGATAACAACAACTTCTCCTTTGGCTACCATCTTACCATTTACTAACACATCGATCGGTTCCCCTGCGATCTTATCCAGTTCCACGATCGTACCCGGCGAAAACTCCAGTATTTCTTTGATGGACTTCTTCGTTCTACCGAGTTCAACGGTTACTTCCAACGGAACATCCATAATCAGATCTATATTTTCCTGCTGTGTGACCGGATTTCCTCCACCGGCAAAGCTCTGGAACTGTACCGGCTGTACATTTACATCCTGTATCGGAGGCATTGCATATCCATACGGTGACTGACCGTAAACAGGCTGTCCATAGGCTGCCATCTGTGGTTGCCCCATCATTGGCTGTCCCATTTGCGGCTGATTCATCATCGGCTGCGGTGCTGTCTGCGGCTGAGATGGCATTCCTGACGGTTGTGGCTGCGGTTGCGGTGCTGTCTGTGGCTGCGGTGCTGCTTTCTCTTCTTTTCCCAAATCACCGGAAAAAACAGAATACAGTTCCTTTGCAAAGTCTACCGGATAAAGCTGCATAATGTTCGAATCTACCAGATCACCGATTTCCATCTTTAGTGATACCTTGACAAAACTCTGACCTTTGAACTTATCGACAAGGTGTCCACTTTGTTCACTGCCCAGCTCCAGTCGTTCTGCCTCCGGTGGACTGATATCGATCTTCCGATTCAGCATCGACGACATCGATGTTGCAGCAGATCCCATCATCTGATTCATGGCCTCGCAGATTGCACTCAGATGCAGTTCTGTTAATTCATCGGCCGGGTGTGTGCCATCACCGCCCATCATAAGATCTGTTATAATCTTAACATCCTTCTCCATTAAGATCAGAAGGTTGTTTCCCTGGACTCCATCTACATATGAGATATTGATAAACACACACGGCAGACCATATTCCTTCGATAAATCATCCCAGGTACAACAATCGACCTTTGGCGTGCTGATCACTACCTTTTGATTTACCAGAGAATATAAAGTTGTCGCTGCCGTACCCATACAGATATTCGATATCTCACCAAGTACGTCTTTTTCTTCTGCAGATAATTCTTCCGATGTTGACCCTGAAGGTGATTCTCCGGTCATACCACCCAGCAAAGCATTTATCTCTTCCTGTGATAACATTCCGTCCATACTTTACTCCTCTCTGATTACTTTCGTTATCTTAACTGCGTAATTCTCGGATGCCGATCCCGGCAAACCTTTGAACTTCAGCATATTTCCTACATATATTTCCAGCTCATCCTCATATCGCCGATCGATCTTTATGATATCGCCCCGCTGAAGGTTCACAAAATCGTTCACTGAGATCTTGCTGCTTCCCAAAACGGCTTTGATCGGTATCTGAGCTTTCGCTATTGCTGTCTCTATTACATCTATATACTCGGTATCCTCTCTCGTCTGCATCGTTGAATACCAGTACTTCGTATTCAGCTTGTCCATTACATCTTCCAGGGTGATAAACGGCAGACAGACATTCATCAGTCCCATCACATCACCGATTTTCATGTTGATTGTTATGATAGCGATCATCTCACTCGGCGAAATAATCTGAGCAAACTGGGAATTCGTTTCAATCCGTTCCAGACGCGGTTCAATCTCTACCACGTTCTTCCAAGGCTCCCGTAACAGATTCACACAGATCGTAAAGATACGCTCTAAAATACTCAGTTCAATCTCCGAGTAATCCCGAACCTTTTCCAGCGGTTCACCGGTTCCACCCAACATACGATCCACGATTGCAAACCCCAGATTCGATGCCAGCTCTATAATGATATTTCCCTTCAATGGTGCGAAGTTAACGATCCCGAACAATACCGGATTGGACAAAGCATTTGTAAACTCTGAATATGTAACCGCCTCGGAGTTCATAACCTCCATCTGGACATTCTTCCGGAGATATGCCGGCAGATTTGTAGAAACCAGACGCCCAAAGTGCTCAAATATGATCTCTAAGGTTCGCAGATGCTCTTTGGAAAACTTTGCAGGTCGTGCAAAGTCATAGTCCTTTACTTTCTGCGCCGGTTCATCTGCATATTCATCAACATCCAGTTCACCACTGCTTAGCTGCTTCAACAGATTATCAATTTCATTTTGTGATAATACCTCACCCAAGCCTACTCACACCTCCTTTGCTGTCATTCTCCACGCCTTACTGTGTAATAAACTGGCTGAATGTTACATCATATATACAATCCGTCTGATACTTCTCCTGCAATCCTTCTGTTATCTTCTGTTTGATCAGATCCTGAATCGCTGCATCATTGATCTCTGCATATGTATATTCCTGAACAACACTTCTGGTAACGTCAAATACCCAGCTTTCTGTTTCTCCCAGCTTTGTGTTCAGCTCCTCATAGTCCTTAGAACTGCCGTCCATGGATATGGAGATACCGATAACGGCATAGTGATTGGTTCCTGTACCGTCATTCTTTAGATTAACGGTTGTATTATCGGTCAGATTATAATTCTGGACATTTTTCAGATCCGGTCCGGCTGTTGTACCGTCGTCATTCTTCTCCAGCTCCAAATGCAAGACTGCTGCAATTTCTGTAATCAGATTGTCAGTCTTCTTCGTAGCCGGTACAAGTACGAACACCATCAGTGCATTCAATACCAGATTCACAATACAGATTGCTAAAATAATAACACTCATTAAATTCTTCTTCATACTCTTGCTCCTATTCTTCAACTGAACTCAACTGATTATATATTTTAATTACAACTCTACGGTTTCTTGCCCGACCTTCCGGTGTATCATTGGATGCCGCCGGCCGACTTTCACCATAACCGGCCACCTTCAGGTTTTCGTCTTTCAGATTTGCATGCTCCATCAGGTATTCGTACACATTGGTTGCTCTTGCCGTTGACAGATACCGATTGCTCTCATACTTTGAATTATGGATGGGAACATTATCCGTATGCCCCTCAATCTCTATAATACTATCCGGATAGGTTTCCAGTATCGATGCAATCTTGTTCATAAATGCATAGGAATCTTCTTTCAGTTCTGCGTCACCGGTGTCAAAGAGCAATGCCCCGTTCATATCCAGCTCCACATACTGATAATTATAATCCATCTGCACCCGATCATCAATGGAATAGCTTTCCATTGCATCGGAGATCTGTTGATACATCTCCTGAGACTGACTAAGCCCGGCCTCTTCCATCTGATTCTGCAGTTCATCCATGCTCAAATTTTCATTTGTATCAACGGTTCCGCTGTTGCTATTCTGTCCGGCTTCTGTACTGTCCGGATTGGTTCCGGAACTATCATTTGCCTGAGAATCATCCCCGTCTGTCCGATCGGTTGCTTTTCCAACCTGCTCCATGATCGACTGAATCCCCTCTAACTGTGTTACACCGCCACTTACCATCTGACCATTTTGAATAGTCTGTGAGGTCTGGGTAAAGATGGAAAATGAAATATTCTGAAAGGATGCCGCTATCTGCTGAATCTTGCCTTCATCCATTGTAGAACTGGCAAACAGCAACACGAAAAAGCAAAGTAACAGATTCATCAAATCACTGAAGGTATTCATCCATGCCGGTGAACCTTCATCCGGCGTTTCTTCTCGTTTCTTCGCCATTAGCTCTCACCTTCCCCTTCTGCCATCTGACTTCTGGCGGTCGGTGACAGGAACGACTTCAGTTTTTCCTCAATCACACGTGGATTTTCTCCTGCCTGAATCGAAAGAAGTCCTTCCACCATGACTTCCTTCATCATAATCTCTATATCATTGTTTGTTGACAGCTTTGTCGCAACCGGTGATGATATCCAGTTTGCCAGCATAGAACCATACAGGGTTGTAACCAGAGCGACAGACATATTCGGTCCGATGGTGTCCGGATCCGCCAGATTCTTCAACATGTTAATCAGTCCGATCAGTGTACCGATCATACCCCAGGCAGGACCCATAGCACCTACCTGCTTCCAGAAGCCGATCAGCTTCTTATGCCGTGCGTCGATATTCACCAGCTCTGTCTCCAGAATATTGCGAACCAGTTCCGGATCCGTACCGTCTACGATCAGGAGGATCCCCTTCTTCATGAAGTCGTCCTCCAAAGAATTAGCAGATTCCTCCAGAGCCAGCAGGCCTTCCTTCCGGGCGATATTTGACAGATCAATGATCTGATGAATCACTGCTGCTTCATCTACCTTTGGCTCTTTTAAAATAAACACAAAGGACTTTATTCCCTTAACAAAGTCCTTCATAGAGTTCGATGCTAATACACACATGAATGTACCACCAATGGTTATCAGAACCGATGGTATATCCCAGAAATTTCCTAACTTAGAAAAAACAAAACCGGCACCTCTTTCAAACGTGATACCAAACACAATCAATATTCCGCATATGATCAAGCCTAAAATACTCGCTAAATCCAATTTTCTTCACCTCACACCTTATCCCAATTACTTCCATGAATAATCTCATATCTGTATAATTTTACTAAATTTGCTACTTCTTGTCTACTCTCTTTTACGATTATTTTCTTTCCATTGGTCAGTGTAATCACCGTATCGGGAGTCTCCTCTACTGTCTCAATCACATCTGAATTCAGCGTAAAGGTCGCATCATTATATCGCGTTAACTCTATCATTTTTATACCCTCATAAACCCTACTGCCTATGTATTCCTTTGTTGCCTGTTATATTCTGTTAATTATGTCTATTATTTTACTACATTTTCTACAGTTTTACCACCTATTTTTTATCATCGACGGCTAAGAATTCAAAAGCAGAAAAGAGATCCCGTCTTCCGCTATCCACAGACAGAATCTCTTTTTCTCAGAATCTCTTTTTCTCAGAATCTCTTCTGTATTATTTTTCTTCTATTGACTACCGTTTCAGATTGATCAATTCTTCTAACATCGTATCTGAAGTTGTAATAATACGGGAGTTTGCCTGGAAGCCTCTCTGTGTAACAATCATATCCGTAAATTCGGTAGACAGATCGACATCCGACATTTCCAGCACGCCCTGTGACATGGTTCCGCCACCATCCGCAACTTCCTGGCCGATTCCATCGAAGTCCCCGGAGTTCTGTGTGGTCTGATATAAGCTGTTTCCGATTGCTTCCAGACCGGCAGGGTTTGTAAACTTTGCTACTGCGATCTGTCCCAGAAGCTTCTCCTCACCATTGTCATATACACCATAGATCTTACCATCTGTATTGATACTTACCTCATCCAGAGTACCAACCTTGCGGCCGCCGCCCAGACCCTTCAGATCACCACGGTTTGCTTTGATAGTGGATGTTGAACTGGTTGCATACATCGTTGATGTACTGAAGTCGATATTGATCGGTGAAAATGCCTGATCGTTGATGGTAAGTGTAATTCCCTTATTGGTACCGCCGCCAACACTCATAAATGCACCGCTGTCTTTATCAAATACCAACTGATCTCCACTCAGGGTATAACCGGCAGCAATCGGTTTATTATTGCTGTCTGTGATACTGTCTACACTGATGGTATAGGTATTCTTATCAGCCGTGTTATTCTGCGCAATGTTTAGTTTTACATTATAACCATAGCCCTTCTCGTCATAGATGGTTACATTCATGATCTTTTTGCCGCCATCATCAAATACAGAGTCTGTCTTATCAATATTTCCCGAAACATAGACATCGGTCGTTGCCTGCGGTTCCGAATATTTATTTGCCGCAGATTCAATCTGCAGGGCCGAAACGGTATCCTTCCGGATCTGTGTCGGATCGTCCGGATCTACCTGCCAGCCCATAACCATCTCACCGGTTCCGGTAACCAGATAGCCGGCACCATCTGTCTTGAAGGATCCTACCTTTGTAAAATAATTCATATTACCACGGCTTACAATGAAGAATGAATCTCCGTTCAGCATCAGATCGTATGGATTGTTCGTGGTTTCGGCAGAGCCGGTGCCGGATAGTTCCTTTGTGATACTTGCAGTTGTTGTACCAAGACCGATCTGCTTTGCATTTGTACCACCGGCGCCATTTGCCGCATTGGATCCGGTTGCACGCTGGGTAGTCTGGTACAGAACATCCATAAACTGCACGGAACTTCCTTTAAAGCCAACCGTATTTACGTTTGCAATATTATTACCTATAACGTCCATTCTGGTCTGATGGGTCTTAAGACCTGCCACACCAGAATACAATGATCTCATCATAATGTATGACCTCCTTATTATTCGTCCCTATCTCTGGATTCCGTCTGTCAGTCGGGAATCCCAAGCCTCCTGTAAAGGTCCGGCTTATATGATAACTGCTCCATCAATGTTTGTAAACACATGACCGGATTCATTTGACCGATCCAGTGCCGTAACCACTGTATTATTCTTCACATTTACGATAAATGCCAGATTATCAAGCATGACCAGCGATTCATTGATGTTTTTTTCTCTTGCCTGTTCTACTCCCTGATTCAGTCTCTGCACCTGTGTATCTGTCAGCTGAATATTCCGACTGTTCAACCGTTCACTGGCGTGCTTTGAAAATGCCACCGCACGCTGCCCTGCGTATGCTTTCGCCTGCAGAATCTCCCGGAAAGAACTCTCTGCGTTCTGACGATTCACTGTCGTCTGACTCTTTTTCTGGTTCAGATACTCGCTGCTTAGCTGTTCAATGGAATAGACCGGATTGTTTGTGATTGGGTTCATATCCTATCCACTCCTTTTTTGTAGAATCAGATTCTAGTCTGTATCTGTGTTGTCCGATGTATTATTCTTTTTATTTATATATTTGATATAGTCCATATCTACAACCGAATCGAATTCATCCATCGTATAATACTCATCATTTACCCGGAGCAACGCCTGGTTGTTACTGATTGTAACATACTGCACCAGTCCACCGATCTGCTTTGCATTTCCAGATGAGTCTTTTACATTTAACAATACATATTCTCCTACCAGACCCAATGCCTGTGAATTTGAAAATGATGTACCCAGATTGTTCATCGCTTCCAGCTCCGAAAACTGTGCAAGCTGTGACATATACTCTGTATTATCGGTAGGCTGCAACGGATCCTGATACTGCATCTGAGTGACCAGAAGCTGTAAAAATGCATCCTTATCCAAAGCATTGTTACTGGTTGATTCCGTCTTCTTCGCTACGCTTGCTGCCGCCGAAGTGTCAATTCCACTGATTGCCATCACGATTCCTCCTTTCCTGATTTTCGTCTGTTTCACTTTTCTTAAGCTGTGAATTCTACGCTGGCGCCATGGACTTCCAGAAGCTCTTCTGCCTCTTCTTCCGTCAGATCTTCTTCCGGCATGCCAAAGCCATTCATTCGAATCCGTCTGCTGCTACGTGACTGTTTTGAATCTCCGGCTGTATCCTGCCGCTGCTGTTCCTGCTGAAATGACGAAGTACTTACACTGACTTCTACTGCCTCTACCTGAATGCTCTTTTGCTGGAAGGTATCCTTTAGCTGCTGCAACTGTCCCTCAATCGCCTGCTTCGCCATCTCTGTCTCCGCATGAATCTGTGCTGTCATCACACCATTCTTCATCATAACCTGGATCTGTATACGCCCCAGATGCTGTGGGTATAACTGCACCTCTAACTGACTGGTATCCGATCCGAAGCTTACTCGGATCTGCTCAATCACCTGTTTCACAATTTCAGCCTGCTGTATATCGCTGTAAAAGCTTCCCTGTGCATCTTCAACACCGTTCATTGCCTGTGTCATCTGCTCTACGATATTCCCTGCAACATTCTGAAGTGCTGCATCCGGCTGTTGGTTCCTGCTTTGATTTGCCGGTCGATTTCCGGTCTGTTCCGTCTCAACCTGTACCTGAATACCGCTTGTTTCTTCCTTTGTTTCAAATCCGGTATCCCAGATCTGCGCACCTGCCTCTTCAGGCTGTTCATCCCCTGGCTTTGCCACCGGTATTCCGGTATCAGCCGCTATCACGTCCGGTGTCTCATCCTGTGGCAGTTTCTGTACCATGGATGCCTCTGCCGGTTCCATCGTCGACACCGGAAGCTGCTCATTTCCTGCATCCTGTGGTAGCTGCCAGTCCATAGTATCCAGATCATATTCATCCAATATCTGCTGCATATTCTGATTCAACTGATTCAGAACATCTGTCAAAGAACTATTTGTCAACAGCTCAATCGGCTCTGTTCCGGTCGCCTCTGTCAGAAACATCTGCAAATTCTCCGGCTGTAGCAGGCTTAACAGATTCAGGTTCATCGATGCAAGTACAGCATCCAGTTCTTCATCATCCATATCCAGGACATCCTTCAGTACCTGACGGATCTCATCCTTCACAGCATTCAGTGTTTCTTCATCCGGCAACTCTGCAGCTGTAGAATCCGAGGTTGATTCTGACTTCTTGACCTGATGATTCTGTGCCACACGATTGGAAGAAGTCATGCTTTCCTTCTCATACATGTCTTTATGACTGCTATCTGTATGTATATTGGTTCCGACTGTAGCTGCCTGACCGCCATTCCGAAGCTTTCCGGTATTTTCTTTTGCCATATACGTCTGAAACGATGTTGTTAAATCCGCTACGGTATGCTTTTCCGAACCGCTTCCAGGAAGAACCGGTGCCTTATCAACTGCACGCATTCCCTGTGTAATCATGTGTATTCCTCCTTTCTTCTATACTATTTATCCAAAACATGCGTTGCATGTAAGGAACTAATTTGGCATCAGTTTCTTTGTGATATTCGCCGCAAAGTTTGGATCCATCTCTGCCAGAATCTCCGCCTTGTCAGACGGAGACATGCTGTCCATAATCTTTGCCACTGTATCCAGATCTCCGCTCATTGTCTGTAAAATCTTTGCCGCCGCTGCAGGCTCCATGTCCGCATAAGAGGTAGCCAGCTCCTGAATGTTTTTATCTGTCTGTTCCTGTGCAACCACCTGCCGATAGATCTCTTCTGCCGCTTCCGGATCTATGGATTCATACCACTCAATATATGTATCGGCATCCGGAGCCGAATTTCCATAGACCACTTCATTATAAAAATTATTTTTTAATTCATTAAATGACTGCTGATCCTCTTCAAATACTTTTAAACGGGCAATCTCGTTATCCTTTTCCTGCAGTTCCTCCTGCTGTGTCTGGATCGTTGTCTGATCCGTCGCCACCTGACTTTCCAGCTCCTGAATCCGATCCAGCGCCTCAGACAAATTCTTATACGGAAGATCTGTCTCTGCTGCAGCCTCTTCATCCGAGGCTGCCGGAAGAATCAGATTCAACACCGGAACATCCTTCAGAACCGGACGCAGCACACGGCTGCCAAAGTGTCCCACATCCATCTTGATCAGTATAACCATAGCTGCCAGCCAGACAACTATAATCAGAAATATAATAACAGCCGAAAGCAATCCGCCTCCTGTCTTTTCTTCTTTCTCCTTTGCCATCGCCTATTCTCCTTCCTTTGGCACACTATGCTGATAGCTGACCAATTCATCGATTTCTTTCATTTCCTGTGCATTCAGATCCTTCATAAACTGTTCAAACTGATGTTCCTTTAGCTTTTCGTGTGTCTTTCTTTCCTGCATGACATCGTTCAGGTATTCCCTTGCTTTATCCACTTCCGCCATTGCTCGGAATACCTGTTCCTTTTGTACCCGAATCTGCTCATCCAGAATTTCAATCGCCTGATTGCATCGTTCCAATTCCCGCACATCCAGCCGGTCACTTGCCCTGCTTCGCATTTCATTCAGATATTGCTCTCTGCGTTTCTGGATGTCAAAAAGCTTCTGCTGTTCCTGCCGATAACGGGTCTGAACCTGTGCAAACTCCTGCTTTGCCTGTTCTTCCAGCTTGTACTTAATATCCAGTATATTCTGCATTCGATAATAAAACTTCGCCATGAATCTCCTTATGCGTTCGCCTGCATTTTATCCGGCTCATCAAAAATCGCCTTCAGTAACGCCAGTTCCTCATCAAACTGATACTTACTGTCTACATCCTGCATCAGATATTCGTTCACCTTCTGTATCTTTGAGATTGCATAGTCAATCTCCGGATTCGATCCGGATTTATAGGCACCGATATTGATCAAATCCTCAGCTTCATTATAAGTAGCCAGCACATTCTTTAGCTTACCGGCCAGCTGTTTATGCTCCTTCGTTGCAATCTGACTCATACAACGGGAGATGCTCTGTAAAACATCAATTGCCGGATAATGGTTCTTATGCCCCAGTTTTCGGGACAATACAATATGTCCATCCAGAATTCCACGTGCTGTATCTGTGATCGGCTCATTGAAGTCATCTCCATCAACCAATACCGTATAAAGCCCGGTGATTGAACCGGATTCTATATTTCCGGCACGTTCTAAAAGTTTCGGCATTTCCGAATACACGCTTGGGGGATATCCTCTGGTAACCGGTGGTTCTCCGGATGCCAGTCCGATCTCTCTCTGCGCCATCGAGAATCGTGTCAGGGAGTCCATCATCAACAGAACATCCTTTCCCTGATCCCGAAAATACTCTGCGATTGCCGTTGCCGTCTTCGCGGCTTTGTTTCGAATCAATGCCGGCTGATCAGAAGTGGCAACCACCAGAACCGACCGTTGCATTCCCTCTGCACCCAGATCTCGTTCGATGAATTCACCGACTTCTCTGCCTCGCTCTCCGATCAATGCAATTACATTGATATCCGCCCGGGTATTTCTTGCAAACATACCAAGCAGGGTACTCTTTCCAACACCACTACCGGCAAAGATACCGATTCTCTGTCCTTTTCCGATTGTAAGCAGGCCATCAACCGCTTTTACTCCCAGCGGCAGTACCTCTGTGATTATTTTCCGTTTCATAGGATCCGGCGGTGCGCACTCAACCGGATAGGTCTGAGACAAAACCATCGGCTCTCCATCCATCGGCTGCCCGATTCCGTCCAACACCTGTCCCAAAAGTTCCGGACCTACATAGACCTGAAACGGCTTCCCGGTATTCTCTACCGTAGCACCGATGCCGATTCCTCCAACGGCTCCAAACGGCATCAGCAGAATCCGGTTGTCCCGAAATCCCACGACTTCAGCCGATAGTTGCTGACTGCCGTCTTTTGAGGTAATGATACATAAATCATTCAGTTTTGAAGCAGGTCCTGCCGATTCAATCGTCAGACCTACTACCTTGGTCACCTTCCCCAGTTCTTGCGTAAAGGACTGTGACAGAAGGGATTCATACTTCGCTATATCCAGCATAGGATCTCCTTACATCTGTGATAACAGCTTTAGAGATGTACATAATCGATCTAACTGTTCTCCCAGACTACAGTTAATAATACCGGTTTCCGTTTCGATCAGGCACTGCAGCTTCGAAAGCTTCGTGTCTGCGATCAGTTCCAGTTCTATATTTGAATTTACCTGCTGCTTTAACCGGTCCATCTGACTATATACATCCGCATAATCATCTTCTGAAACCTTTATCGTAATTTTTTCGGAGCTGTCCAGTTCCTGTAACGCCTGATCGATTATATGAACCATTACATCCTGATAGTCTTCCGCTAATATTCCGGTCATCTTATGCAACAATCTGCACACTACATTTACAAGCTTCGGTTCTGCTTCCCGAAGCTCCTGCTGGTAATCCTCTTCCAACTGCTGACGGATGGTCTCATAATGTGCCTGCAGCTCTGCCTCCTGTGCCTCCAGCTGCTTCGCCGCATCCTCCATGCCCTTCTGATATCCTTCCTCTATTCCACTCTGGCGTGCTTCTTCCTTTAGCATCAGTGCCTGCGCCCGTGCATCCTCCAGAATCTTTTCCGCCGATGCCTGTGCATCTTCAAAGATCGCACCTGCCTGTTCCCGCACTTCTGCCATATCTATATTCTCGACTTCAAAGGACTGAAATCCATCTTCCGCAGCCGCTGTTTCCTCACCGGCTGCGGATTCCTGTTGCCTTTTCTGATTCTCTTCATCGATCTGACGAATCACCCGATTCTTATTTGCATCGATTACAAGTGTATTCTGCTGTGAAAAGGATACAAACCCTGACTTATATAAGTTAGACAATGATCTCGTCACCTCCACCGCGGGAAATCACAATATCTCCGGCATCTTCTAACTTCCGTATGATATTTACGATCTTCTGCTGTGCATCCTCTACATCCTTTAACCGAACCGGTCCCATGTATTCCATATCTTCCTTGATCATAGCAGCCAGACGGCTGGACAGATTGCTGAAGATTACATCCTGTACCTCTTCGTTTGCGTTCTTTAATGCGATTGCAAGCTCGTTATTATCAACCTCACGCAGCACAGTCTGAATCGCACGATTGTCCAGTGTAAGAATGTCCTCGAACACAAACATCTTTCTCCGGATCTCGTCTGCCAATTCCGGTTCCTCGATCTCCAGTGTTTCCATGATATGCTTTTCGGTTCCACGATCTACGGTGTTCAAAATACTTACGATCGCATCTACACCACCAACAATGGTGTAATCCTGATTGACCAGAGACGCCAACTTGCGTTCCAGAATATCTTCTACTTCCTTTATAACATCCGGAGATGTCCGGTCCATAATCGCGATTCTCTTTGCTACGTCGGACTGTTTTTCCGGAGGCAGTGCTCCGATTACAGAAGCAGCCTGTGACGCAGGCAGATAAGACAGAATCAAGGCAATCGTCTGTGGATGCTCGTCCTGAATAAAGTTCAATAACTGACTGGCATCTGCTTTTCTTACAAACTCGAACGGACGCACCTGAAGAGACGCTGTCAGACGGCTGATAACCTCCTGTGCCCGTTCTTCACCCAACGCCTTATCCAGCAGATCCTTGGCATAGCCAATACCACCTTCTGCAATGTACTGCTGTGCCAGACACACCTCATAGAATTCATCCATGACTTCATCCTTTACTGCCGGCGAAACACTTCTTGTATTTGCAATCTCCAGTGTCAACTGTTCGATCTCTTCTTCTTTCAAATGCTTAAATATACTGGCAGACATTTCCGGCCCCAGTGCAATCAACAGGACCGCCGCCTTTTGTATGCCTGTTAAGTTTTTATTTTCCGTTGCCATTTCTCTCACTCCCAATCATCATCATTCAGCCAGTTTCTAAGAAGCTGTGCAACAGCCTCCGGATTCTCCTCCACAAACTTCTCAATGCGCTGTCGAGCCGCTGTCTTCTCATTGTATTCGATATCCTCTAAGCTTTGATTTTCCTTTGTCGTTGCCAATAATGCCTCCACGGATAATTCCGGCTCCAGCTCTGTCACCTCTGCCGGACGCATGCCCTTCGCCACAACGAAGATCAGTAATGCTGCAATCAAAATCGCCAATATAATCTGAAGAATATTCGAGGTTGCGATTCCGGACGTTTCCTTTGGATAGAATAACGGAACCTGATAGGCAATAATCGTTATATTCTTTGTTTTAATTCCCGTTGCATTTGATACGATGCTGTAGATGTTATCATCGACATCCAACTGTACCCGATCACTGTTTTGTGCCTGAAACTCTGCAAAGGTTGTTCCCTTTAGCAGCCCCTGCTCTTTCATCTTTGCCTCATCATAGGTGACATACTGTGTCAGTATAATCGATACAGAGGAGTTTGCCGGATCCACTGCTCCGATCGCCTTTTTCGTCGTCGTTACGGTTTTATCCGTCTCATAATCTTCCTTTACTACCTGAATCTTTGAATTTCCGTAATTTCCGGTATCAATGTCATAACTGTTGATATCCTCATCATTGGCATCTGTACCAACAACCCCGCCGGTACCGTCTACATTTTCCGCATTATAAAGATAGTATGTAGACTTCGGCCCGTTCGCACCATCCTGAAAAGTATCATACTCTGTCTTTTCTATCACAGTTTCATCCAATTGTATGTCCAGATTTGTCATAACCTGTGCATCGTCATATATGCCTGACACTAACAGCGAGCGAATGTTGTTCTCGATTCCGCTTACCACTTCATTCCGTATCTTATTGTTGGAAGAAACCGAACCAACGGAACTGTCTCCGCCCTCGAACAGCAGTTGTCCGGTCTGATCTACGATCCGGATGTTGTCTGTATTCTTATTTCCCAATGAATTCGCTACATAGCTGGCGATTCCTTCTATGCTCTCCTGTGACAGATCCTGCGTCGTCGTCAGCATGATACTGGCAGACGCATCTTTTTCATCGTCAAAGAGTGTATGGGTACTGTCCGGCAGATTGATCCGGACCGCCGCAGACTTTATACCATCCATAGATTTGATATCCGTAGCCATAGAATTCTGCAAAGTGATTCTTGCCTTCTGTTGGCGTTCGGAATCCGTCGTTGTGAAGCTGTTATCAAACATCCAGCTATAATCTTCCTTTGACGTCTCAGATACTCCGTTTTCTCCCAACACCAGTCGTGCTTCCGACAACTGCTTTTCATCCACCATAATCGTAAGTGCATCATCCGACAGCTTATACCGGAAGCTGGTATCACTGTCATTCAAGTAGTCCCTTGCACTGGCCGCATCTGCCGTTGTTTCAAAGGTTGCTAATGTCACATACTTTGTTCTGGTAGAAAACCAGATTAAAGCTACCAGGGTGAAGATCACCGCTGCCAGCACGGAAATAATAATCGTTTTCTGTTTGCTTGTATATTTATTCCAGAACTCCAGAAATCTCGGTGGAATCCCCTTAAAAAAATCCAGTATCTTGTCCATCTTATCTCCATATACCAGTTATCACTATAACTGAATATTCATAATCTCCTTATATGCTTCCAGAAACTTATTTGTTACCTTCACTGTATACTGCAATGCAATATTTGCTTTCTGCTGTGCCTGAGCCAGATCATGTGTATTGCTGGAATAGCCCATAGCAAAGTTCATCTCAGCCGTTTCTGCATTTTTCTGAAGCTTGTCAGCCTCCGAATACATACTGATCGCTGAGTTCAGAAGGGAACTGAATGCCTCTGTATTATTCTTTGTTACTGTTTTGTCAGTCTTAGTACCTGTACCGACTCCGATACTCTCACTTAGTGCTGTAAGAGATGTTACATCCATTTTTTAACACTCCTTATACCCAATATGCTGCATTTCCCGCTTACCGGTCTTTCTTTTCCCTATGATCTACTGCAACAGCTCCAGTCCCTTGGCTGCAATCGACTTGGCCGCATTAAATGCGGTTGCATTTGCTTCATATGCCCGGCTGGAATCAATCAGGTTTGTCATTTCTGTTACCGTATCTACATTCGGATACATCACATAGCCGTTCTCATCGGCATCCGGATGGGTCGGATCATATACCATCTTCAGATCGGAAGGATCCTCCACAACCTGTGTTACACGAACGCCATCCGGCTTATAAACATTCAGGCTGTTATAGAGTGTATCTCCGAAGTTCAAAGATGTTTTTTCGTTGAATACAACTGTCTTTCGGCGATATACCTCACCATTCTCATCTCTTGTGGTATTTACATTTGCGATATTCTCAGATATGACATCCATTCGAAACCGCTGTGCTGTCATTCCGGTCGCACTTATATTCATTCCATCAAACATACCCATAATGCTCTGTCCCCCCTATCATGATTTCAATACAGTACTGTACCGGCCAAATTCCTGAGCCATCTGATCAACCAGTGCCTGATACCGGATCTGATTCTCTGCTAAATATGCTTCCTCCTGATCGATATCAACATTGTTACCGTCCAGACGATATGATAACGATGTGTGATCGGTATAGACAAAGCTGTTTAATTCATCCAGATCCTCGTTGACTGCCTCCAGTTTCTGTGCAATCGAACCGCCGCCGGCCATCGATGCCTGAAGAATCGACTCAAACTGCACATCCTGACGCTTGTAGTTTGGTGTACTGTCATTTGCAATGTTGTTTGCCAACACATCATTTCGTATGTATGCCGCATCTGCAGCCTTATCCAGCACATTAATACTATTGTATATATTTGTATTAATCATACGAATTCCCCTTTCTTCGACTTCTTTTTTGATCTTTCGTTATAAGATTTAAAAGGATTCATGAATCAAATCACAAATCCTTTTGTTGTTTTTGGAAATCCATTTCCTTCATTATCCAATTCATTCAGATATGGTTTATCGTTCCTTGTTCTTCTTCAACTCATCAAATACCACATCATTCAGAACCTTAATATAGGTTCCTTTCATGCCGGAAGATCTGGATTCTATAACGCCCGCACTTTCAAACTTTCGAAGTGCATTTACAATAACGGATCTTGTAATTCCTACCCGGTCTGCAATCTTGCTGGCAACCAGAATTCCTTCATTTCCATCCAATTCATCAAATATATATGTAATTGCTTCCAGTTCAGAAAACGATAATGTACTGATTGCAGACCGCACGATCGCAATCTTCCGATTCTCTTCTGCATTTTCTTCATTTACGGAGCGCATCATTTCCAGGCCTACAACCGTAGTTCCGTATTCGCCTAAAATGATATCATCGATCTCGTACTGCTTGTCCTGTTTATACATAAATACCGTGCCAAGACGCTCACCGGCAATATCGATCGGGGTGATCAATGCCTCGTACTGTTCGATTCCTTCCCGCTCAAAACCAAGGGTCGCCAGATTGACATTTTCTTTTGTTGACAGGATCCCCAGTAACCGTTCGTTCAACATCGGATCGATATGTCCGCCAATCTCGTCAACAATCAGCTCATGAAGGCTTGCGATGTCTTCCCGGTTCTTGATGCCGAGAACCTTCCCCTTCTTACTGATCACCAGTACGTCAGACTCCATAATCTCGGACAATACCTCGCAGATATCATTAAATACAACCTTATGAGAATTATTATTGTGCAAAAGCTTGTTGATTTTTCGCGTTTTGTCCAACAATTGTACGCTCATAACTTCCTCCCTACCCAAAGTAACTACATTTGGATAAATTGTAACACATCGTCTACAAAATAACAACTGAAAAAATCATAATCAGACAGGAATCAGTCGTTCTCAGATTTCTTATTTTGAATATGCCCACACGCTTCACTTATACAGACAAGACGATTTCCTTTTTCGACCATCAGACCACCACATTCCGGACAAGGTATTGTGGATGGTTTCTGCCAGCTCATAAAGTCACATTCCGGATTATTCTCACAGCCGTAATACTTTCTGCCCTTCTTTGTCTTCCGCAGTACGATTTCCTTTCCGCACTTTGGACAGGCAACACCTGTCTTTTCGTAATATGGCTTTGTATTTCTGCAGTCCGGGAAGCCCGGGCAGCCTAAGAACTTTCCATGTGGACCGTATTTGATCACCATATGACGACCACACTGTTCACAGACGACATCCGTAACCTCATCTTCGATCTTTACATGCTCCAGATCCTTTTCTGCCGCCTGAACAGCCTGCTCCAGATCCGGATAAAAGTTCCGGATAATCGTTTTCCACGGAACCTTTCCTTCTTCGACACCGTCCAGAAGTGACTCCATATTGGCAGTAAATTCCACATCAACAATCACAGGGAATGCCTTCATCATCATCTGATTCACTGCCTCACCCAGTTCTGTAACATATAGATTCTTCTGCTCTTTTACAATATAATGACGATTCATAATCGTAGTAATCGTAGGTGCATAGGTACTCGGCCGTCCGATTCCCAGTTCTTCCAGTGTCTTTACCAGAAGTGCCTCTGTATAATGTGCCGGTGGTTGTGTAAAATGCTGTTTTTCTTCTTGATTTTTAAGCGTCAGCACCGTTCCTTTTTCAAGTTCGCTGATATTTTCACCCGATTCCTTTTCTTCCTCCAGCTTATAGACCGATAAAAATCCATCAAACGCCAGCTTGGATGCAGAAGTTGTAAACAGTTCATCGGCTGCTTCGATCTTAACTGATGTTGTATGATATACCGCATTCTGCATCTGACTTGCTAAAAAGCGGTTATAAATCAACTGATATAACCGATACAGATCCCGTCCCAGGCTTTCCTTAACATAAACCGGAGACAGTTCCAGATCGGTTGGACGGATTGCCTCATGAGCGTCCTGAATCCGCTTGCCCTTTTCATTCTGCTTCTTTGCCTCCCCGACATACTGTTCACCGTAATGACCGGCTATAAATGTCCGGGCTGCCTGCTGTGCTTCTTCGGATATCCGAACCGAATCGGTTCTTAAATATGTAATCAGACCGACCGTTCCTCTGCCCTTTATATCAACACCTTCATATAACTGTTGTGCCAGCCGCATTGTCTTCTGTGTCGAGAAGTTCAACTTCTTCGAGGCCTCCTGCTGCAGCGTGCTGGTCGTAAACGGTAACGGTGCCTTCGTGGTACGGTTTCCTTCTTTTACTTCCTTTACCCGGAAGTCTGCTCCCTGAAGTTTCTGTAACAGTTTATCCAACTGTGCTTTTCCCGATATATCTCCTGCATATTTTGCATGAACCGGCTTACTCATGCCCTTTCCCTTCAGTTCAACTTCCAGACTCCAGTATTCCTCCGGTATAAATGCATTGATCTCGTTTTCCCGGTCACAGATCAGTCGTAATGCAACAGACTGAACACGTCCGGCACTTAAGCCTCGCTTTATCTTTGCCCAGAGAATCGGGCTGATCCGATATCCAACCATACGATCCAGAACTCTTCTCGCCTGCTGCGCATCCACCAGATTCATATCAATCTCGCGTGCCTGCTTCATCGAATTTTTCACTGCATTCTTCGTGATTTCATTAAACGTAATCCGCTTATATCCATCTGCATCCAGCTTCAATGCCTGTGATAAATGCCAGGAGATTGCTTCACCTTCACGGTCAGGGTCTGTTGCCAGATAGACTTTATCCGCCTTCTTTACTTCCTTACGAAGTTTCGCCAATATATCACCCTTCCCCCGTATGGTGATATACTTCGGTTCATAATCATGCTCAATATCGATACCCATCTGACTCTTCGGAAGATCCCGAACATGTCCATTGGACGCAATCACCTCATAATTACTACCCAAAAACTTCTTAATCGTCTTCGCCTTCGCCGGAGACTCCACAATTACCAGATTCTTAGCCATAAAACTGACGAACTCCCTTCCATATTCTTCGATCTATGTTTGCTTCCCTTACTCGATATCATTCCGTCCGATAATAGTAATGATGGGGATTCTGTTTTATCATTCCCTTTACTTCTAGTTCTGTTAATAACTGTATACCCTCCCATACCGGGAAAGGCAGTTGACACAATATATCATCGATAAATTTAGGTTCTAAACGCAGACAACTATACACCATTTTTTCTTTGGGTGCAAGCCCTAAATCCAGATTCACCGACGCTTCACCGCCCGTAATCTGTCGAAACCGGGTGCTGTCCATCAGTTCCGCCAATACATCTTCTGCACTTAAGATACACGTCGCTCCCTGCTGAATCAGCCGGTTGCAGCCGGTACTCACGGGATCGCACGGACGCCCCGGAACTGCCCCGACATCTCTCCCCTGTTCCAGTGCCAGATCGGCTGTGATCAGGGATCCGCTCTTTTCTCTGGCCTCTACCACCAGTACAAAGTCAGACAGACCGCTGATGATCCGGTTTCTTCTGGGAAACAGCGGTGGTCTGGGTGTCAGATCCGGCGGATACTCGGAAAGCAGACATCCGCGCTGCCTGATCGTTTCATACAGACGAAAATGCTCTTTCGGATACACCGTCTCCAGACCGGAGCCCAAAACTCCAATGGTATACCCATTTCCGTCCAGACATCCGCGATGTCCGGCTCCATCAATCCCGGCAGCCAGGCCGCTAATGATGCCCATTCCATTTACAGCCAGCTTCCGGGCAATCTGATAGGCCAGTTCACAGCCATAGGTCGTCGCTGTTCTGGAGCCGACGATAGCAACCAAAGGTCGATTAAGTGAAAGTTCTCCCTGATAATAAAGTCCCAGCGGAGGATCCGACAGTTCTGCCAATTTTTCCGGATATTCCGGACAATCGATTGACACAAACCGATATCCGGCTGTCTGAAACCGCTTCCATCGTTCCGGCAGATCCGGTCGTTGTCGCAGGGACTCTATATAGCCGCATTCCCGTTTTGTCAAATATCCGCCCAGTGCAGAAACTTCGATCGTCTGAAGTTCCTCCGGGTCTTCGCATAATCGCAGACACTGCCAGAGCTTTCGTGTCGGGATCTGCCAGAGATGACTGAGCCAGAAGTAATCATATTCTTTAGACATATCCATTCCCTCCCATCTGCACCGCATCAACCATCCGATATACAACTGCTTCCTCTAAATGTCGTAATCGAATCTGTTCCGATCCTTCCATATCTGCAATCGTTCTTGCAAGCCTCAACAGCCGGTTGTATCCCCGCCCACTCAGCTTCTGCTG
Source organism: uncultured Clostridium sp. (assembly GCA_900539185.1). Taxonomy (GTDB): domain Bacteria; phylum Bacillota; class Clostridia; order Lachnospirales; family Lachnospiraceae; genus CAG-632. The sequence continues at coordinate 27,091 of UQBG01000014.1, read as the reverse complement.
CTCATATACCTGTTTCATAAAGGTCTCTTCTTCCGCACCCAGACAGCAGTACTGACGCAGTTCTTCCTGTGTTAACTGTGAATTGAACCGGGTGTTACTATTCCTGTATCGTTCCCGCTGCAACGCATGTACGCTCTGTACCCGCTCCCGGATCACCTCGGATGCTTCCCACTGTCCGCGATCTGTCATCTCATCATAGCTTACCGGGCGGATGCTCAGGCAGAGATCCATGCGATCCAGAATCGCCCGACTGATCCGCCCCTGATAGTTCTGAATCTGCCCGGGTGTACAACGGCATCGGCTGCGATCCGGATAGCAGCCACAGGGACATGGATTCATCGCCGCAACCAGCATAAACCGGGCAGGAAACTGATAGGTGTTATTCAGCCTTCCTATTATAACGCGTCCATCCTCCAGCGGCTGTCTGAGTACCTCGATGGCTGTCCGGGAAAACTCCGGCAACTCGTCTAAAAACAGCACACCATTATGTGCCAGACTGATTTCTCCCGGCTTTGGCACCAGTCCGCCACCGATCAGGGCACTCGTCGTAATCGTATGATGCGGAGCCCGGAACGGTCGTCTGCGAATCAATCCGTTTTCCGGTGGCAGCAGCCCCCGCACACTATAGATCTTCGTAATCTCCATACTTTCTTCATAGGATAATTCCGGGAGAATCCCGGTCAGACACTTTGCTGCCATCGTCTTTCCCGCTCCCGGCGGCCCGGTCATGATCAGATTATGCATACCACAGGCAGCAATCTCCATCGCTCTTCGTACCATCGGTTGTCCCTTCAGATTTCGAAAGTTCCAGTCCGCCGATACAGACTGCGCCACCTCTGCCCCGGATTCTCTGGCCGTTTCTGCAGAAGCTCCTGTTTCCGGGTATGCTTTCCCGGACTGCAGCCATGCGATCCCCTCCTGCAGACTCCTTATACCAACCACAGCAAGTCCCGGTATCAGTGCTGCCTCCGCCCGATTGGCAACCGGAACTACAATTCTGCTGCACCCTGCCGCATATGCGGCATCTGCCACCGGAAGCACACCGTCTACCGGAAGCACATCTCCATTGAGTCCCAGTTCTCCCAGAAAGAGCGTGTCTGCCACCTGCTCCTGTAAAATCTGGTTCATGGAGATCAATGCCGCTATCGCAATGGGAAGATCAAAGCCGGAACCCGTCTTCCGAACATCTGCCGGTGACAGACTAATCACGATCCGCTTCGGGGGCAGATAGAATCCGGAATTTCGCAGTGCTGTCCGGATCCGTTCTCCGGACTCCTGTACCTCTCTGGACAGACTACCCACCAGATGGACACCGGGTAATCCCTCTGACATATCGGCTTCCACCTGTATGACCATCCCCTGAATACCAAAAATGGTTCCACTCATTACACTACTATACATTTCATTCCTTTCCCCGCCCGGAACAGACTCCGCTCTTAGTGTAACGTGTGAAACCACATTGTGTCAATATTTTATTTACTTTATTGTTGTTTTACTTATCAAGAATCTTTTTTAACTCGTCCATAAAGGTATTAACATCCTTAAACTCCCGATAAACAGATGCAAATCGTACATAGGCAACCGGATCCAGATTCTTGATTTCATCCATGACAATCTCACCGATCACGGTACTTTCCACTTCTTTTTCCTCGAGATTGAAGATCTTTGTCTCGATATCATCCAGACACTGTTCAATCTGCTCTGCCGATACCGGCCGCTTATGGCAGGACTTTAGGATACCGGAAGCAATCTTAGATCGGTTATACGGTTCCCGGTTTTTATCCTTCTTAATTACGATCAATGGGATCGACTCTACCTTCTCATAGGTTGTAAATCGTCTGCCACAGGCATCACACTCCCGCCTTCTCCGGATAGAATTATTATCATCTGCCGGGCGTGAATCGATGACCCTGGTATTATCTACTGCACAAAACGGACACTTCATCTGTATTCCTCCATATTAATCCTTCTTCTTCACCAACGCATCCTCAGGATCAATATCTACCAGTATAATATCCGGGCCGATCCTGACGATACAACAAAATCGTATCACATACTCCGTACAGGGACAAAAGCATCCAAACAACTTTCCGGGGCCCGGCACCACCAGTGCCTCTACCTTACCATTGCAGGAATCAAACACAATATCTGAAACAAAGCCCAGACGCTTGCAATCCTTGCAGTTAATCACCTCACGCTGCTTCAAATCTGAAAACCGCATAGACCTGCTCCATCTTATATTATTACTATTCTATGCTTGAAACCCGTCTCTGTACCTGTCATTATTATATACAAATGAGAAATGGAACGCAAAGACTTTTTATTTCAGAAAAAAAACACAGACTTTTCATATTTCGTTCCCCTATTCTTATCGGTTCTATGATACACTATATATTGTGCCTGCATATACAAATGTTAGGGTTTGTACTGCACACTTTACTAATTTGTTCAATACAAGGAGTTCTACTACTATGAAAAAGAATCTAGCTACTGAGAAGCGAGAGCTTGCCGAAGCACTTCAGAATCATCAAACCGTAAACGACGGAATGGCAGATGATGCCCTTGATCGAAAGTCAATGACCGCAAAGGAACGCAGAGCCTATAACCGGAAGCAGGAAAAGGAAAAGCTGGCAGAGCTCACCTTCTGGAGAAAGGTTCAGTATATCCTGACCTACTACACCTGGAAGTTTCTGGCTGTTATAGCCGGCTGTGTCATCCTTGCATTTATCGGGCATCAGATCTATGTTGCCACCCGTCCGGTAGCCTTGGATATCGTTCTGGTAAATGATACAGAAAACACAACCTTTCAGGATGCAGTTACCACCATGTACAAGGATTCCTATGAGGTTCCGGATGATGCCCTGTTTCTGGTTGATACCAATATGGTTCTGCAGCCAAAGCAGGATGAGAATTATGTTCCGTCGACTCCGGAGATGGCCTATTATTCCAAGATGCTATCGGATCTGACCGCAGATGCCACCCACATCGTCATCAGTGATACGGATGTGATCGACTACTATGCCGTCGACGGCTATGTAATGGAACTAAAACATGCCCTTCCGGAAGATCTGTTTGAGGAACTGCAGGAAAAAGGAATGCTCTATGAGTGCGATGGTCCTGTAGAAGATGCCGATTATTATGCCATTGATATCAGTGGTACCGAATTTGTAAAGGAAACTGCGATTCAACTAAAGCATCCATATCTGTTTATTCCGGGCAGTCTGACGGACGAGAATCGTACGATTGCTTTCAACTTTATCCGCATGATTTTTAATATGGAAAATGACAGATAACGGAAGCTTTTATCCGCATCTGCCACCTTTCCTTCTTATTCTATCGTTGATCGTATCCAGAATCCATTGTCCGGTTTAAGAAATAATCTTAACCGGACATTTTTCTTTACAGGTTCCACAGTTCGTACACGCTTCATAATTAATATGCGCGACATTATCCTTTACCTCAATGGCGCCTTCCGGACAGTTTCTTGCACACAGACCACAGCCGATACAGCCGGCCTGACATACTTTCTTTACCTGCACACCCTTGTCCTTGGAATTGCACAGAACTATATGCTCTGCCGTTACCGGAACCAGCTCTATCAGATGTCTTGGACAGGCTGCTATACACTTCCCGCACGCCTTGCATTTTTCTGCATCTACAACAGCGATTCCATCTATGATCTCGATGGCTCCAAACGGACAGGCCGCCTTACAGTCTCCGTAGCCGGTACATCCATATGCGCAACCCTTTGCTCCATTATTCGGATTGTTCTGTGCCAGGGTACAGCTCTTTGGCCCAACATAGTCATATTGACTGACCGCCTTTTCACAGGTGCCTGCACATCGGACAACAGCTGCCATACGGACACCACTCCCGGCATCGGTTCCCATGATATCTGCGATCACCTTTGCAACGGCTTCTCCGCCAACCGGGCAGCCGGATACCGGAGCCTCGCCCTTTGCGATTGCTGCCGCCAGTCCATCACAGCCCGGATAACCACATCCACCACAGTTATTTCCCGGCAGTGCTTCCCGCACTGCCACTTCCTTCTCGTCTACCTCGACCTTGAACTTCTCACTGGCGATTCCGAGCAGCACTGCTATAATAATACCTGTCAGACCGACTACCAGTGTAGCGATCAGGATTCCTAAAAATACTTCTGACATATCCGCCACCTCCTATAGTCGAATCAATCCGGCAAATCCCATAAATGCTATGGACATCAGTCCGGCCGTCAATAACACAATCGGCATCCCCTTAAACGGAGCCGGAATGTCATTATCCTCAATCTTCTCCCGTACTCCGGCTAATATTACGATTGCAATCGTAAATCCGACTGCCGTACCGACACCATTGACCACGCTTTCCAGAAAATTGTAATTATCGGTTACATTATTCAGTGCTACACCTAGTACCGCACAGTTCGTTGTAATCAGCGGAAGGTAAACACCCAGTGTCTTATGCAGAGCCGGCATTGCTTTCTTCATAAACATTTCCACAAACTGTACCAGTGCCGCAATCACCAGAATGAATACAATTGTCTGCAAATACTCAATATGAAACGGTATCAGTATAAACTGATAAATCAGGCTGGCAACTGCCGAAGAAATCGCGATTACAAATATAACCGCTACACCCATACCGGCTGCCGACTTCATATTCTTCGATACTCCCAGGAACGGACACAGACCCAGGAACTGACTCAGCACCACGTTATTCACCAATGCAGCACTTACTGCTATTAATATAATCTTTGTCGCTTCACTCATCGGTCTTCGCCTCCTGACTCTTTTGACTGTCCAATCTTTCCGACTACATCTGCATCTCCGTCAAAGTCAAAGAACTTACCGCCACAGGATGTATTTCCACAGTGTGCACAGTCTTCCATACGACATACGGTATCATTTCCTGTCACCTTCGCCTTCCGCATATTCCGATAGTTCAGAAATGCGATCAGGAACGCCAGTACAATAAAGGCGCCCGGTGCTAATACAAATATACCGATCGGCTGATAGCCCGGAATGGAAATACCAAATACGGAACCGGCACCGATCAGTTCCCGCACGATACCGATTGCGGTCAATCCAACGGTAAAACCAAGTCCCATACCAATACCGTCAAATACAGAAGGCAGCACCGGATTCTTCGATGCATAGGACTCTGCCCGTCCCAGTATAATACAGTTTACAACGATCAGCTTGATATATCCGCCCAGACTCTCCGACAGGCTCGGCAGATATGCCTGAAGCAGGAAATCAACAATCGTTACAAAGGAAGCAACGATCACAATATATGCCGGTATCCGCACACGATTCGGTATAATATTCCGCAGTGCAGATATCATCAGGTTACTCATAATCAAAATCACGGTTGTACTCAGTCCCATACCCAGTCCATTGATCGCCGAGGTTGTAACTGCCAGTGTCGGACACATACCCAGGATCTGTACAAAGGTCGGATTCTCTGTCACGATACCATTTTTCAATCGTTCCGTCAGTTTATTCATTACCGTCACCTCCCTGTCCTGCATCACTCAGTCCCAGATCCCGTGCATAGCACAGACCCGCGTTTACCGCATTTGTGACTGCATTACTGGTGATGGTCGCTCCACTTAAGGCGTCGATCTCATTCTCCGCCGTTGCCCCGGACTTCGTATATGCAAATGCGTCTACCTTTTTACCGGAAAACTGTTCATAAAATGCAGGCTGCTTGGCCTCCATACCAAGTCCCATGGTCTCAGACAGCGACAGGAATGAAATCCGGTTTACAGTTCCATCCATACGGATTCCGACTGCGATCTGCAGTTCACCACCATATGCTTCCATCGATGTCACCGTCATCACATATCCCAGTGGACTGCCGGAACCATCAACTGCCAGCTTAACTTCATCGATTCGATCCTTCTCATACCCTGACTGCTGAAGAACTGTGACTGCATCCTCTACATTCACATCCAGATCCTGAAAATCTGAAGCATCTGAGAATACGGTCTGAAATGCTTCCTGCTTCTTATTCTCCTGTGCATGTGCAATCGGATTCTTTGTGATGGCATACACACCACCCAGAAGCAGTCCGGCCACGATCGTGATGGCAAACAGGATCAGGGAATCCTTTATCATCTTCTTATTCATGCTTCACAGCCCCCTTTCCAAACGACTTCGGTGCTGTAAACCGCTCAATAATCGGAACTAAGAGGTTTCCACATAGGATAGAATAGGACACGCCCTCTGCGGCTGTCGTCGTATTCCACGGACTCCGCAAGGTAAAGGTCAGAATTCCAAGAATCACTCCATAGATCACCCGTCCCTTATGTGTGATCGGGGAAGTCACGTAATCGGTTGCCATAAAGAAGGCTCCCAACATCAGACCGCCGCCACACAGATGTGCTGCCAGAAACGGCAGATCAAGCCCACGTCCGGATGCCAGTGCATAGATCATAATACAGACACTAAAACTGCCGATATAGGCCAATGGGATACGGAAATCAATCACACGTCGAACCAACAGATAGGCTCCACCGATCAATAATGCCGCTGCCGATGTCTCACCGATTGTACCGGCCGTACTTCCCATGAACATCCGCATCAGATCTACCTCACCACCGGTCTTTAGAATAGCCAGTGGGGTTGCTGTCGTTACCGCATCATAGGTAAAGGTGGTCATAGCCTTTGCAAAGGATAACAGCAGAAAGCATCTTGCTGCCAGTGCCGGATTCACAAAGTTCTGTCCGATTCCTCCGAACAGCTGTTTTACAATAATAATTGCAAATACGCTGCCAAGTACTGCCATCCACCACGGCAGTGTCGACGGCAGATTCAGTGCCAATAATAAGCCGGTCACCACTGCACTGAAATCACCGATGGTCAGCTTCCGTTTCATAAAATATTCAAAAAGTCCTTCACTTACTACACAGGTAGCCACACAGACCAGGATCAGAATAACTGCCCGGATTCCAAAGTTATAGATACCCATGATTGTCGTCGGCACCAGGGCAATCAACACATCCAGCATAATTCCGGCTGTGCTGTCTTCATGCCGCACATGAGGTGAAGACGATATTTTCTTCATTTCTTCCATGCTTCTATCCTCCTACTTCTTCCGGCTGGCCAGAATCTTCTTTCTGGTTCCTGCAATTGTCTGTGTTAAATGCCGCTTTGCCGGGCACACATAGGAGCAACAGCCACATTCACAGCATTCCATGCCATCCTGCTCTACGAATGCATCCAGCTTTCCATGCTCGGCCAGCTTTGCCAGCTGTGACGGATTCACACGTCCCGGGCAAACCGCTACACATCTGCCACATCGGATACAGTTCGACGGTTCACAGGCTGCCACCTCATCCTTCTGCATACAAAGAATCGCAGAGGAACCTTTTACGATCGGAATATCTGTACAAAATACAGCCTTTCCCATCATCGGACCGCCGGATATGATCTTTTCCGGCTCTCCGTTCTTATATCCGCCGGCAGCATCGATCAGCTCCTGAACGTTCGTTCCTAAAAGCACCTTGAAGTTCTTCGGATCTGTAATCGCATCCCCCGTCACTGTCACGATTCTTGCAATCAACGGCATACCATTATAAATCGTCTCATAGATTGCAACGATCGTATCAACATTATGTACGATACATCCCGCATCTGCCGGAAGCATGCCGGAATTAATATACCGACCGGTATTCGCATAGATCAGCTGCCGTTCTGCTCCCTCCGGATACTTCGTCTTCATCACATTCACCTGAATCTGTGGATACTCAGCCGCAGCCTCTTTCATCACTTGAACTGCCTTTGGCTTGTTATCCTCGATCGCTATGATTCCGGATGCCTTTGGGAATAAGGACAGTACAATCTTCAGACCCTCAATCAACTTCTCCGGCTCCTCTAACATCCGCCGGTAATCAGATGTCAGATACGGTTCACACTCTGAACCATTTACGATAATATAATCAATCGAATCCGGATTCTTCGGTGAAAGCTTCACATGGGTTGGGAATCCGGCTCCACCCATACCGACAATACCTGCATCCTGTATCGCTTTTAATATCTCCTCCCGGCTCATTTCCTCCAGTGGTTTAACCTTTGCTGCGAAATCGACCGTTTCATACTGCTGGTCATTCTCGATCACAATGGATTCAACCTTATTGCCTCCCGGTGTCAGTCGCGGTTCTATGCACTTTACCTTACCAGACACGGAAGAATAGATGTTCGCTGACACGAATCCGCCAGCCTCTGCAATCAACTGACCGGTCAGCACCTGATCGCCCTTCTTAACGACAGGCTTTGCCGGTGCACCGATATGCTGGCTGAGTGGATAGACCATATCTCCCTTCGGAAGATAGACCTCGATCTCCTTATCCATCGTTAGTTCCTTGCCTTCGTAAGGGTGTATTCCGCCCTTAAAAGTAAGCAAACTCATTCCTTCTACCTCATTTCCTTAGAATACTATAATTTTAATACTTTTTTCCTTGTTATTCAACTGATTTCCGCTGGTAAATGTCGGTGCAGCCAGGCGCCGCAAAGCCCGATCAGCACACCGGAAACCATGCCGGATATCATCAGAACCGGAAGGTAATAAAGCAGACTCCGGTTCTCAATCAACAGTATCGCCATAACTAACTGTCCGATGTTATGCATGATTCCTCCTGCGACACTCACCACCGGCATCGAAAACTTGTCCGATTTTTTCAATAATGCCATGACTACCAGACTCAGCACTGCACCTGATAGGCTGTACAGGAACAGAGACAGGTTTCCAAATAAAATACTGGATAGACCTACCCGGAGCAGATTTACGCCTCCGGCCTCTTTCCAGCCAAAGCGGTACAATACTACGATCGTTACGACATTTGCCAGTCCCAGCTTCATCCCCGGAACTACAGGTACAAGCGGCACCAGACTCTCCAGCCATCCCAGCACCATGGCCAGTGCCGTAAACATTCCAAGATATGCGATCCGTTTTGCCATCTTCTAATCCGACCTCCGATTAATATAGGTTGGCTCTGACTTTGAATACACGATCTTCTGACTCTTATACAGTCCAAAATACCCGGACAGCATATAGCAGATCGCGATTACGATCAAATAATAAAACATTCCGTTCATGCCAAACAGTTCAAAGCTTATAAACAGAGATGTCATCGGGCTGTTCGTCACTCCACAGAACACGCCGATCATCCCCGCCGCTGCACATAGCATCGGAGAGATTCCCAGCAATTGCCCCATCAGGCATCCAAAGGTAGCACCCAGAAAGAAGGACGGAACAATCTCTCCCCCCTTATAGCCGCTGCCCAACGTAACTGCCGTAAACACAATCTTTAGCAAAAAGGCACCCCAAAAGACCTGTCCATCCATGACTGCCCGCTCGATCACGTCCATACCGGTACCGTTATAATCCGTTCCGAATATCAGCGTCAGAACAACGATCCCTACACCGCAAACAGCGATTCGAAGATATGGATTCCGTAACCATATCCGCAGATACTGCTCTGCCCGTCGCAGGACGATACAGAACACAATGCTCAAAAAGGCGCACAGGATACCGATCAGTCCGATCTTGCCTACATTTATCAGGGTAAAGTCCGGTATCGCATTGACCGGAAATGCTTCTCCACCCAGACCGCAAAGCAGTGCGATCTCATGTGCTACCAGAGAGGCAACCGTACACGGAACCAGTGCAGCATAGTACATAACACCTACACTTACCATCTCCATTGGAAAGATCACCGCCGCCAGAGGGGTGCCGAACACAGCCGAAAAGGCTGCACTCATACCACACATGATGATAATCGTCCGATCCTTTTCATCAAAATGAAAGACTCTTCCGATGGACTCTCCGATACTGCCACCCAACTGCAGAGCCGCGCCCTCACGACCGGCAGAGCCACCACACAGGTGCGTCAGAATCGTAGATATAAAGATCAGCGGGGCCGTTCTGGCATGGATCAGTTCATCGGTACGAATGGCTGTGATTACCATATTCGTTCCCTTATTGTGCTCCTGATGACACAGCTTATATAGCAGGACAATCAGCAGTCCCACCACCGGAAGCAGATAGATCAGCCAGTGATGTGTCTGCCGCAGCCCTGTAACATATGTCATACAAAATGAAAATGCCGTACCGACAGCTCCTACGATAACTCCGGTCAGCAGGGAAAACATCAGCCATTTTCCAAATGTAATAAGCTGTTGTCCCTCTTCCTTTGCGATTTTCCTTGCGCGTTTCATCCTTTGTTCCTCCATGTCCCCGTCATCCCTACTGTATCTCAACAATCAGCTTATGCGGAAGGCAGACGATCGTCTCGCCCTTATTCGAAATCCCCTTATGTTCCACACAGATCTGATCCCGACAGTCCGCTTCTGTCACAGAAGCGACTCCATCCTGTATCTGAAACCGGTTATATCCCATACCGGTCTGGATCGGAATGCTACAGTCCTGTGTCAGATCCTGCTCCAGAATCACCGTTCCATCTAAGGTTACCACCGCAGTCGTTCCCCGCTTACTCGTCAGTACCAGTGTAACAACCAGCAGGCCAAGAATTACAACCAGAATACTGCCAATCAGAATCCAGTCATTTCTTTTTTTATGTGTTTGCTGTTTTTCTTTCATATCTTCACCCCTACCTCTCATGACCGGTTATTCCCCATACCGATAGTTTTCATTGGTGAGAGTAAATGCATCTGCCAGTCCATCCGTCACATATACCTCTCCCTGATCTGTCACAAAAATCGCTTCCGCCTGATACTTCTGAAGTAAGGAAAGGCTCTTCTCATACCCTAATACAAAGCAGGCGGTTGAAAGTCCGTCACTATAAAGACCACTATCACAAACCACAGTTACGGACATCAGACCGCTTTTTGCCGGAGTCCCTGTCGTCCGGTCGAAGATATGATGATATCGGATGCCATCCTCGATAAAATACTTTTCGTAATCACCGGAGGTGGATATCACCCCATCCTCTTCCATCGTCAGCGTACCCAATACAGCCGACTGGTCTCCTCGCGGATCCCGGATCCCGATCTGCCAGTCCTGTTTTCCCGGCTTCTCTCCATATACCAGAATCGTACCACCAATGGATACGACACCACCGGCAATCCGCTGTGTCTCCAGATAGCTCCGCACTTCATCGGCCGCGATGCCTTTTCCAACTGATCCCAGATCAATCGACAAATTCGGATTCCCTGCTGACAGGATTCCATCATCCGATAACTGCAGTCCCTCATAACCAATATCGTTAAGTGCCTCTCGGATCTCCTCTTCCGCCGGAACACGCGGCTGCTCCGTTTCGATCCCCCACAGTTCAATAATAGGATGCAGCGTAACATCCAGTGCACCTCCGGAATCCTTGCACAGCTGCAGGCTTCTTCCCAGCCACAACTGCTCTCTTGGAGACAACGGAACCGACTGTCCCTGTGCTAATTTCTCATTCATTACGGATACTGCCGACGCCTCTGACCGCCAGGAGACTTCTCCGGTCTCCAGTGCAATCAGGCACTGCTGTACACCATTTACCGCCTGTTTGCTGTCCCTGCCGTAGATCGTCTGTGTTACAACGGTTCCCATAGCAAAGTCTGTATGTGTTGTCTCTTTATACCGAAAATGATAGAACAAGGTAGCAAGCAACCCTGCCTCTACCAGAAAGATGACCGGCATTCCGATCATGAAGCTCTTATGCTTCGTCTTATGCCGGAAGACCTGCATGCCTAATATACTACCCAGACTGCCACCCAGTATGGCAATCAAAAATAACGTCTTTTCCGGTATCCGCCAGGCATGCTTCTTTGCCTTTGCCTTATCGATACCCATGCTTATAAATCCCGCTATATTCAGAATCACCAGATACAGCAGCCCTGCTTTCATCCATACATCCATACACTCTCACCTGTTATATACGGAAAGGAGGCCGTCAAAAAACTCCACTTTCGTTCTTTGTCAGCCTCTCTTTCCCGATATCCTATCCGGATCTGTTCCCTTCTATGCCCGCTTTACAAAATACTCATCATACCAAAGCAGGAACATAAATACTGTCCATATCTTACGACTATTGTCAAATTTCTCTTCTTTATGCTGATCCAACAGCTTCATTAAATAATCCGTATCAAAGAACTGTGCTGCTTCCTCACTGGTAAACGCTTCCTTTATACGGTTATAGTACTTGTCCTCCCGCATCCATACACGAATCGGAACCGGGAATCCCAGCTTCTTCTTATCTGCTACCTTCTCCGGAAGTACTTCCAGTGCAGTCTTACGAAACGCACGCTTCGTCACTTCACCCTCTACCTTATACTGACGCGGAATCCGGGAAGCCACCTCAAATACCTCTTTATCCAGAAATGGCACACGAACCTCCAGGGAGTTTGCCATACTCATCTTGTCTGCCTTTAACAGAATATCATGCACCATCCAGACATTGATATCCAGATACTGCATCTGTGTAACCGTATCCTTTCCCTTGGTTCTTTCCCAGTATGGACGGGTTACATCTAACGGATTCACACCGTTCCGCTCCTTTAACAGCTTATCCTTCTCCTTCTCATCAAAGATAAAGGCATTGCCGACATAGCGCTCCTGCAGGGTCTTGGAATGACGCACCAGAAAGTTAAAGCCACGCTTCTTCGGAAAATGCGATGCAATCCTTCCGATCAGTCTTCGAATCGGGAACGGAATCACATCATATGCTTTATTCTCCAATGGTTCCCGATAGATATTATAACCGCCAAACAGCTCATCCGAGCCTTCTCCGGACATTGCTACCTTAACATACTTTGATGTCTCATTTCCTAAGAAATACAAGGCAATCGCCGAAGCATCCGCTAACGGCTGATCCATATAATACTGAATCATCGACAGCTTATCCCAGTACTCCTCCGGGGTTATGACCTTGCTGATATTCTGTACCTGAATAATATCAGAGAGTTCCTTTGCATATGAGATCTCATTATACTTCTTCTGCTTAAATCCTACCGTAAAGGTCTTGTCTACATTTGCCAGGCAGGCAATGTAGCTGGAATCCACACCGCTGGACAGGAAGGAACCGACCTCTACATCACTGATCTTGTGTGCCTGAACAGAGTTCTCCATCACCTTGCGGATCTCTTCTGCCCATGCATCCAGATCCTTACTCTCGTCAGCCTCCTTAAACTCCGGCTCCCAGTAACGGGTCAATGTATACTTTCCGTTTTCATATACCAGATAATGTGCCGGCGGAAGACACATTACGCCGTCGAAGAAGGTCTCAGCCGATGGGCTGTACTGATAGGTCAGATAATTTTCCAGTACATTATGATTTAACTTCTTATCAAAATTCGGATGGCACAGAAATGCCTTGATCTCAGAACCAAACATGAAGGTTCCATTCATATCGGCATAATACATAGGCTTAATTCCGAAGAAATCTCTTGCTAAGAACATCTTATGCTCATTCTTATCCCAGATCACAAATGTAAACATTCCGCGCAACAGATTCATCATGTCATAGCCGTACTCTTCGTATGCATGAATCAAAACCTCTGTATCTGACTGGGTCTTAAAGATATGTCCCTTCTCCACCAGTTCCTTCCGGATATCCTGATAGTTATAGATTTCTCCGTTGAACATCAATACCAGAGAACCATCCTCGTTATACATCGGCTGATTTCCTGCGTTCAGATCAATAATACTTAATCTGCGGAAGCCTAATGCAATATCATCATCAATATAGGTTCCGTCACTATCCGGTCCACGATGAATGATTGCATTCTTCATATCTTCAATTACTTCTGCCTTTTCCGGCAGATGATCTACAAATCCTACAAATCCGCACATGCTCTGCACCTCTGTCTCTATTATATTCTGTAGTAATTTATCACTTTATATACCTGTTCATTATGGACGGAAATCCGGTTGCTGTCAAGTCTATAATCCCCGGACTTCCTTATTTCCAAACATTAAAATGACCACTTCTCCAGCCACTTCTCAATTCTTTGTATTAACCGTTCAAAGAACCTTTGAATTCCGTTTACATCTACATTTTCCTTGATCTCCTCTGCGGCACTGCTGGCTTCCTCAAAGGCACTGCTGGCCTCTTCGAATGCACTGCTGACTTCCTCTGCCGCACTACTGGCTTCCTCACTTCTGTGTTCCCACTCTTCTGATACAGACGAGTAGCTCTCATCGATCTTTTCACTAGACTCACTCCAGAAGTCCGGCAGCTCTTGAGTTGTGCCTGCGGCTGTATCTGCACTGCCTTCGGTTGTACTCTCACTTACAGCCTCGCTGCCCTCTTCCGATGCCGTCGTATCCTCTGAGGATGCACCTTCCGAAGCCTCTGTTTCATCTACAGTTAGATCGGTACTGTCCGTTTCCGACATATCCTCTGTCAGATCCGGCAGTTGTTCCGTTGTCACATACTCATTTCCCAGTGCCGGATATGCAAGCGTCGTCTCCCGAACTGCCTCAACAGCCCCATACTGCCGACTGTCATGCGCACATACAGATACTGCATCTCCACTGTTATATGGACGATCAAACATATACAGATATCGAATATTATCCGATATGCCCTCCTGTTCCTTTCCGTTTGCCACATACAGATTCACATGCAGGATCACATCATACATCATATCATTCCGATGCTTCTTCTCCAGATCCGTGAAGACAAGCCCGGTATCCTTATAAGGAACCACATCATAGGTTCCGGTATAGAAGTTATCAGAGAATACACCCTCCTGCTCCACATCAATGAAGGTTCCGTCCTCATACAGATACAGAACACTGCCATCCGACGTTCTCCGCCATGCCGTATCGGAAAAATAGTCCCGATTCTTACTGGTAATATTAAAGATTCCTCCAAACAAAAGCAGGATGACCAGGTAGGTCAATAAACTGATGCTTCCCATGATGATACCGGAGGTTCCCATTTTCTTTCCATTTCCTCTGGCTGTTGCCACAATTCCCAGTACGATAGCAACTGCCGCCAGTACCAGTCCCAGCACCGGGAGACAGAAAGATAACAGTGACAGAATCCCAAGAATCATCGCTGTCAGACCCAGACCATAGTTCTGTCCTGTATGGTTCGAAGCCTTCTGTTCCTCCGGAAGCGGAATCTGATCCAACGCATCCTCATAGTCCTCATCCATAAAATCATCCTCCGGCAGATTCTGATTCTTATTCTCTTCTTTCATAAGGCTACTCCTTTCCTGTCCATGGTTTTCCATCCAGTTCTACCCGCACCAGTTGTTCTCCGATATAATTTAATTTCAGCGAGAAGAATTCCCGGTCCTCCTCTAATAAATGAAAGAAAATTCGATCCCCTTCCCAAATCGGGAGGCGATAGACATCCTCTTTTTTTACCCACTCCAAGGTTCCTTCATTACACTCAGTCAAATCTCCTTCATAGGCATCTGCCGTATAAAGGCACATATATTCCATATCCGCCTGAACGGCTCCGCCTTGTACCAGTTTCCCGTTCTTATCCCAGTCCGGAAGCACATCCTGCTGCGACTGGTAGGTAAACGTCACGATGCCCCGGAACTTCCACCGGGTCAGTGTCAGCCCTGTCTCTTCCTTTACTTCCCGTAACAGACATTCCTCCGGGCTTTCCCCTGCCTCGAAATGTCCGCCTACGCCGATCCATTTATCACGGTTCACATCCTGCTCCTTCTTTACTCGATGTAGCATCAGGTATTGACCTTCGTTTTCTATATAACACAATGTCGTCAAATTATTAATATGATCCTTCATCCTTTTCTTCTCCTTCAATACCTACATTCTACTTTCATTTCCGGGGAATGTCAAAGAAAAGGGAAACAAAGCACGTTTACGTCCTTCGCTTCCCTTTTGAAATCTTCGATCGGATGTCTCTAATCAGAACCGATTTAGTTAAATAACACAACCTCTTCCTTCGGTTTTTCCGTCGGCACTACCTTCGTCGCATAGATCACAGGACCTTCACCCTTGAACTCACGATAATACTCTTTGTCGACCTTACCGGTAATCTCAACCCACTGCCGATCCTTTAGCATCGCAGCCATATCGCTCACACACTTAAACCCTACAAATGCAATATCTTCTACGCAACAGGTCATCGCATGCCGTCCCGGTACAAAGGCTGTTTTCCCATAGTTCTTCGGTTTGTATACCATACCCTTAAAATGTACGGTTTTACCGACATACTTATCCGGATTATCCGAAGCATCAATATAAAAGATCCCAAAATCATCATCTCCGATGTCGATCACATCTGCATCCAGCTTATATGGCAGATCATCATCCGGATTCTGGAACTCTGTACTGCCATCCTCTTTTTCAAATACAATCGTAGCCATCCGGTTATTTGCTTTAATGATCCGGCGGTATTCTCCACGCTTTGTCTCTTCCGTACACCGATTAAAGATAACCAGATTCGCCATGGATACCTGTTCCATCATCATAGCCCGCATATTTCCGAGATAACTGTCAAATGTAGAAGCATCTACATTCGCAACGATCTGAACAACGGTCCAGCCTCTCGGCACATCCAGATTAAATAACTGATCCAGCTTCCATGTGCCATTGTATTCGATCAGTACCAACTGTGGCTTGTACTGCGTATGAAGCTTCATCAGTCTCTCGGTTGTCAGTTCCTCCGGCTCCTCGATCGTTTCCAGCATGATATTGTGTGCTGCCAGCTCTGCCGGATCGTACTCTTCGATTCCTTCTTCACACACCAGCAGCAACGCCCGATCGCCTTCATTAAAGTTTTGTCCTATTAATGTATTCTGTATAAATGTTGTCTTACCGCCCTCTAAAAAGCCGGTAAACAGATATACCGGTATCTCCTTTGGCATATCTCATTCCTCCTATGCTAACTGAAACAACTGTTCCAGCTTGTCCTCTGCCAGCTTGCTTCCGATCACACACAGCTTGCCGGTATAGTCCGGATTTCCCTTTCGGAGTTCGTACTCACCCGGAACCAGATCAAAGTAGATCCACTCGCCATTCACATTCGGTACCATACCCTTTGCTCTCAGAATGATGCCATACTCTTCTGACTCAGACAGCTTCTTTAAGATGGCATCCATATCTTCTGTCGTATACTTATGCGGTGTTTCTTTTCCCCAACTGGTAAATACCTCATCCGCATGATGATGGTGGTGATGATCGTGATCATGGCAGCACTCTCCATCGTGATCATGATGATGCTCATGTTCGTGGTCATGGTCATGATGGCACTCTTCATCGTGATCGTGATGATGCTCATGTTCGTGGTCATGGTCATGATGGCACTCCTCACCATGCTCATGATGATGTCCACATTCCGGACATACCTCTGCCTCCTCCATCAGCTCATGAACCAGAGAATTTCCCTCAGTCATAGCCTTACGGATCACGGAGCCATCGATCTCCTCCCAAGGAGTCGTGATGATCGTAGCCTTTGCATTATGCTCCTTTAACAGAGCAACGACTGCCTCCAGCTTATCCTGTGCCATCTTCTGTGTCCGGCTCAAAATAATCGTGCTGGCACTCTCTATCTGATTATTGAAGAACTCACCAAAGTTCTTCATATACATCTTTGCCTTTGTAACATCTGCAACCGTTACGAAGCTATCCAGCTCCAGTTCGGTATTCTCGGCAACGCCCTGTACCGCCTTGATCACATCGGATAACTTTCCGACGCCGGATGGCTCAATGATGATCCGATCCGGTGCATACTCTGCCAGCACCTTCTTCAAAGCTTCACCAAAGTCACCAACCAGAGAACAGCAGATACAACCGGAGTTCATCTCTGTAATCTCGATACCGGCATCCTTTAAGAAACCTCCATCGATTCCAATCTCACCAAACTCATTTTCGATCAGTACCAGTTTCTCACCGGAAAATGCCTCTGCTATTAATTTCTTTATCAATGTGGTCTTTCCTGCTCCCAGAAATCCGGAAACAATATCAACTTTTGTCATTTCTAAACGCCTCCTAATAAAACGATTCGTTACTATTTTCCTATGGTATTATAGGCTCATTTTGAGGAATTGTCCAGCATCAGATATAATCGGATATATAGGGTGCATGATGGAAAATCACGTCATCCAGACAGGTAACTGCCTCCTGTGATGCCTGAATCCGTTCTCTGCGGTAGAGCTGTGCTCCTGTCTTATACCCCAGCAGTAATGCTGTCAGTGTACCGATCGACATACGCACCGAACAATCCGACGGCTGATCTGTCAGCCGACATCGTCCCTTATAGAATTCCACTGTAAAGGAACGATTATTCCATTCCAGAACCTCATCTTTTATATCCATGCGGATACGAACCGGCTGTTCGGTATATTCACACCGGTATTCCTCTAAAAACGTCTCAACATCTACGATTCTTCCCATGATATACGGTCGGATCGACTCGCGAATATCACTGTCATCCATATCAAAAGCAATCGGTTCATTGAAATAATTGTTTCCCCGCACTTCATCAATCATGGAATCGTGTGCGTGAATATATTCCCACAGTCCCTTCTGTGCTTCCCGGTTCAGATAAATCATTTCCTTGATATGCATGATGTCATCCTTGATCAGATATACCATATAGCCCAGTGGTTTCCCACTCTCACTATAGTAAACCGCTACGACTGTATCATCCTCATCCCAGCGCCAATACTCTTCCCAGGCCAGACTGTTGCGGAAGAGACAGCCATGTGTCTGCTGTGCAAAGGTTGTATGTAGATTCATAAATTCGGTATTATCCCAACTCACGCGGCGTACATATCCCGGTGCCTTCGCTCCTGCCGGAACCTGACGATCCTTCACGATAAATGAGATCTTGTTAGAAACGATCTCCCATCCGAACTTCCGATATAACGGAATCGAATATGGATATAACAGTGCCAGCGACTGATGCTTTTCATGCATCCGATGCAGACTTTGTGCCATCAGCTTCGCCATAATACCATGTCCCGAATACTCCGGATAGGTACACACACTGGTTATAAATCCCACCGGATAAACTGCCTGATAAATATTCATCTTCAGTGGATAGACCGCAAACTGTGACACCAGTGTATCCCCATCAAAGCAACCCAGAATATCCGCCCGTTTTATAATCGGAAACTTTGACTGCTTGATCTCGTCATCCCGCCAGCCGGTCTCTACCAGTTCCTGCTCGGTGACCTGAAATGCATACCGCAGCAAGGCGTTATACTGATCCAGATCATCCGTTGTTAAATCCCGTATTACATACTGATTCATGCCTGTAAACACTCCTTGGTAACCGTCTGAAGAATACGGATTGCTTCATCGCAGTCTGCCTTTTCTACAATCAACGGCGGTACAATTCTTATAATATTCTTGCTGACTGCCGTGATCAGCAGCTTATGATCAAAGCAGCCATGCTTAACGTCAAAGGCGATCGGCTGTTCAAACTCAACTCCTACTAAAAGGCCTCTGCCCCGAACCTCCTTCACACCTGATAAGGTATGAAGCTGTTCCATAAAGTATGCTCCCATTTCCTTTGCCCGTTCCGGAAGCTTCCGCTCTATAATCTCTGTAATCTCAGCACAGGATGCCGCACAACATACCGGATTTCCACCATAGGTAGAGCCATGTGATCCCGGATTCAATGCCTGTGCAGCCTCTTCTGTTGCACAGATCGCAGCGATCGGCATACCACCACCCATCGCTTTCGCCATCGTTACGATATCCGGCTTTACTCCGTAGGACATATATGCCATAAGTTCGCCACAGCGTCCCCAGCCGGTCTGTACTTCATCGAAGAGCAGAAGCATACCTCTTTCATCACAAAGCTTCCGCAGTCCCTGCAGGAATTCTTCTGTAGCAGGATATACACCGCCTTCTCCCTGTACCGGCTCTACCATAATCGCAATCGTATTCTCGGTACAGGCTGCTTTAAATGATTCCAGATTATTATACTCTGCATATGTAAAGCCCGGCAAAATCGGATGATAACCGATCTGACATCCATTATCCGGCTGCCCGGTTGCACTCAGGGCTCCATAGGTTCTGCCATGGAAGCTGTTCTTTGCAGTAATAATATGGTAATGTTCCGGTCCATACTTCTCTACCCCATACTTTCTCGCCATCTTGATCATGGCCTCATTGGCCTCTGTACCGGAGTTCTGAAAGAATATACGATCCATGCCGATATTCTCACAGATTAACTTTGCCAGCTTCGCCTGCGGAATCGAATATGGATAATTGGATGCGTGGATCAGCTCTGCCACCTGCTCCTGAACCGCCTGAACGACCTTTTCATTGCAGTTTCCTGCGGAGCTTACAGCGATTCCTGCATAAAAGTCCAGATATTTCGTACCGTCTGCATCGTATACATACATATCCTTTCCCCGCTCTGCAACCAGATCAAATCGTTCTCCGATTCCTATCATATATTTATCAATGGTATCTTTTACTTCCTGTCTTGTCATCCCTGTTTCCTGTAACAGCATCTCTCTTCCTCCGTCCTATCTTAAATCTTGTATTTAACATGCCTAAAATGTATCACTCTGTATGGAAAATGTCAATTTTTTGTATGATTTTATTGCTTTTCTGCTACTCCCCTTCATTCCCGACACCATTCCCTGACAGCACCTTATTCAAAATATCCGCCAAAGGTATCATGGCATTATTCGCTTCTTCTACGGTATTCGTCTGCCCTCCCACCTCGATCAGGGTTGCCTTTGGTCTGCGATCCAGATTATACTGATAGCCTTTGATGTAGGTTCGCCGCAGAAAGTCATTATACGATGCGGTTCCTGTCAGATACATCTGGAGACTGAATGCCAGATTTGCCTGTCGGTTCGGATTCTCCAGATATGCCAGTTCCCCATTAGTGGTTGTTCGGCTCACGCCATTGAAGAACATGATCTTAGCCGTCGGTCTGCCATCGATATCCGTTACCAGATGGGTATTCTCATTCACACCATCTCTATGTAAATCGATCACGACCTCGATGGACGGATGTTCTGCCAGTATCCGGTCGATGCCCTCCCCGGAAGCGGTATAGGCGTAGTTCCGGTCAATCTTTCCGTTGATCTGGTCATAGACCGTCCGGTCATGGTAGACCTTATAGCCATATGCCTCCAGCAGTGTCGTCAGTGTGTCCCCCAGCCCAATCGGTGTATCCTCCAGTACTCCCGGCCGACTGTCCACAAATGATTCGGACGAACTGTGTGTATGGTAGATCAGGATCTGATAGTCCGAATTATCCTGCTGCAGTGTCATATCCATAGACAGAAGGGTATCTGCATTCATTTCCTCACGATTCACATACGTTGTTGAATCCACAACATAACAGTTGTCCAGCAGGAACTGAAAGTCCTGAAGCTGTTCCTTTGTATATCGCGGTGTCAGGACTCCGGGTACTGCCGCTGTCTCAATCGTTTCACTCGTCACCTCCGGTTCGAGTCTCTGCTGTATCTCCGGATCGGTCGTCTCTTCGTCCTGATAGTAGGTCTCCGGTATTTCATTCCCGGCATACAGATCCGGCTGACTTTGTCCATAGAGCCGCTGATAGGTAAGCACCGGGAACAGATTCTCCATGATGATCTGCTCCACCTTCTCTATGATTTCCCCTTTATCGGAACGATTCTGATACCGGGCTCCCGGAACGATCGTCCGAACCAGCGCATCCCCGGCAAATAACAGCAGGTATATCATGCCGATCAAAACAGCCGCAGACAGGATACGATCCCGCCATCCTGTCATTGATGGTCTGTCTCTATTCTTTTTTTCCAACACCTGTATCCATTCTCTCATAGTCTAAGTATATGAGTGTTGCAGACGATTTATGGCTTCGGATATTGTAAAACTGATACGTTTAATGGCTTCATCTACATTCTTCGGTGTCACAAACATATTGACCAGATAGGGTTCGACCATCTCACATGCCAGTTGATATCGTTCTTCTTCTGTAAAGGTCTCCATCGCCTGTCTGGTTCCGTTTCGGCCAAATGCTTCCAGCATGACATCCATAGCATCATCCACAATCGCCGGAACGGATATAACCGTAGGCACCCCTATGGCTATAACCTTGATCCCCATTGTTTCTTCTGTGATTGCTTTTCTGTGATTACCGACACCGGAGCCGGGTGCAATCCCTGTATCTGCCAGTTGGATAGTTTTATTTAACCGATTTGAGTTTCCCGCCGCCAGTGCATCGATCACAACCAAAGCCTCCGGATGTATCTGTGCAATCACTCCCTGCAGGATCTCCTGCGATTCCATCCCGGTCTGTGCCATGACTCCGGGTGCTACTGCACTGATCTCGTAAGGACAGGCCAGGATGTCCTCCTTCACCAGATGTCGGGTAACATATAGATTGTCCACGACAAACGGTCCCAGTGCATCCGGCGTCACGCCCCGGTTTCCCAAACCGGCAACCAAAATCTTCCGCTTTCCGCCCAACATCTTCTTTAAGTGCCTGTATAGCGAATCACTCATAGGCTCATGATAGTCTTCATCACTGCATCTCAGCTCCTCGCTTTCAATCGTGATATAGGTGCCCATCGGTTTTCCCAGTCGATCAGCCCCCTCTTTTGAGTCGATTACGATTCGTGTCTCCTTCATATCATTATCCCGGTTAATTCTGGTGGATACATGAACGCCGGGGATCATTTCCTGTGTATTCAGATCTTCTCTCAGCTCTACTGCCAGATCTGTTCGTTGCATGGATAGCATGTTCATCACCTCTGTTTACATTATCTGTAATCTGATGGAAAATATGCACAAAAACTATTGACAAACCGCTTTCCCATGTATATTATGTAATAGTATGTTTACGTGAAATTGTCCGTGTCCGGTTTTTATGTAAGCAACAGATGATGTTGAATCAGAAAATGAATAAATAATACGTATGGAGGTGTAGGATTTGGCTAATATCAAATCTGCTAAGAAAAGAATCAAAGTTATCGAAACTAAGACTTTAAGAAATAAAATGATTAAGTCTAAGGTTAAGACCATCATCAAGAAGCTTGAGGCTGCCATTGCTTCTGGTGATAAGGAATTAGCACAGAGCCTGTTAGTAACTGCTACTACAGAGTTAAGCAAGGCTGGTTCTAAGGGTGTATACCATAAGAACACTGTTTCCAGAAAGATATCTCGTATGTCTTCTGCTGTAAGCAAGATGGCTTAATTCATCTCTTATATTTGAATTATATTATTTAACCCACAGAAACCCCCATCCGTTTGGATGGGGGTTTCTGTTTCTACTTCTATTTCTACTCCTGTCCACTCCAGCAGTATGTACACAGCTTTGACGGATCGATTCCAACTGCTTCGATCATATCGTCCAGACGATGATACCGCAGGGATGTGAACTTCAGCTTTTCACCGATTCGTTCTACCATCTTCTCATACTTCTCAGAGTTATAGTCAGCATATTCCCGCAGGGTTTCTTCCGATACCTCTCCGCCTTCCAGTTCTTTGATTACCACCCGTGTGATCAGTTCCATCTCTGATTTTGAGCGTGAGAAGTTCAGATATTTACATCCGAAGATCAATGGCGGACAGGCCGGACGAATATGCACTTCCTTTGCTCCACTCTCGTACAGGAATTCCGTCGTCTCCCGGAGCTGGGTTCCACGCACGATAGAGTCATCGATCAATAACAGCTTCTTGCCCTGTATCAACTGCTTTACCGGCAGCAGCTTCATCTTTGCGATCAGATCCCGCTTGCTCTGCATCGTCGGCATGAAGGATCTCGGCCAGGTTGGTGTATACTTGATAAACGGTCTGGAGAACGGCACACCGGATTCGTTCGCATATCCGATTGCATGTGCGGTTCCGGAATCCGGAACACCTGCTACGATATCCGGTTTCACATGATCCCGCCGTGCCAGAAGCTGGCCACAGCGATATCGCATTTCCTCTACATTTACACCTTCATAGGTGGAGGATGGGTATCCATAGTAGATCCAGAGGAAGGTACAGATCTTCATATCCTTTCCCGGTACGACCAGTGTCTTTGCACCATCCGGTGTCAGAACCGCTACTTCACCCGGTCCCAGCTCCCGTAAGGTGGTATAACCCAGATTTAAGAATGAAAAGCTCTCAAATGCAGCACAGCAGGCGCCTTCCTTCTGACCGATAATGATCGGAGTCCGTCCGTACCGGTCTCTGGCACAGTAGATTCCCTTTGGAGTCAGTATCAGCATCGACATCGAGCCTTCGATCAGCTCCTGTGCATACCGGATACCATCGATGAAGTTCTCCTTCTGATCGATAATCGCAGCCACCAGCTCGGTTGCGTTGATTTCTCCATTGCTCATTTCAAAGAAGTGTGCATTATCTTTCAATATCAGTTGAATAATTTCATCTGCATTATTGATCTTCCCCACTGTTGTGATAGCAAAAGAACCATGATGAGACCGAACCAGGATTGGCTGTGCTTCATAGTCAGAGATACAACCGATACCATAGTTCCCCTTCATGGTATTCGCTTCCTTCTCAAACTTTGTTCGGAACGGTGCATTCTCAATCTTATGGATGGCCTTCTCAAATCCATCTTCTTCTCCGTAGACAGCCATGCCCGCACGTCTTGTTCCCAGATGTGAATGATAGTCTGTTCCAAAAAACAGATCAAACACACAGTCTTCCTTTGATGCTACTCCAAAAAATCCACCCATTATAAACCTCCAGGTATGTTATAGTATAGTTTTGCATATTCATGCTTGTTTTGCCGATGAAAATTCAATAATCAAAAGTTCTACGCCCACCTTGTCCTGATAAAGACTGCGTTTGATCCCCGCATCCGTATCCTGACACGCCTCCAGCATAGACCGAAGCTGTTCATACGAGAAGTGACTGCACTGGCTCTTATACTTCCCAACAGTAAATGGAGGAATCCCTGCCTTAGATGCGATCGACTTATTATCCTGATTCAGACGCAGAAGTTCCTTGACCTGTAACAGGATATTGATCTGTCTGGTAATCAGTGCCAGAATCCGTAATGGCGGTTCCCGCAGCTCCAGAAGATCCTGATAGAGTCGAAGTGCCGTTTCCTGATCCTGACTGCCCATGGCGTCCAGCATGGCAAAGACCTGACTCTCCACCTGCGGACTGGAGATCTGCTTCACATCGTCCAGACGAATCTGATCCCGATCCATCGTATATGAAAATATCTTCTCCAGCTCCATCTGCAAGAGATTCATATTCGCTCCATCCTGCTGAAGCAGATATCGGGCTGCCGCTTCTTCCATCTGTTTCCCTTCTGCCGCACACTGCTGTACGATCCAGGTCAGCAGTGATTTCTCATTTGGCGTACTCATCTCCGTGGCATAACCAATCGTACTGACGGTCTTATAAAGCTTTCCGCGCTTATCGACCTCTTCCTCGACAAAGATCAGATACGTCGTATCCGGCAGTTCCTTCAGCTTCTCCGGCAGTCCCTCCGATGCAGACTTAAACCAACCGCTGTTTTCGATTATGATCAGTCTCCGCTCTGCAAAAAACGGCAGTGTCTCTGCCAGATCCAGAACTTCGGTTACAGATGTACTTTTCCCCTGAAACCGGCTGATATTCATCTCATCGCCTTCGGGACAAATCGCCTGCTTCAGCTTGTCCCGGTACTGATGACGCAGATAGGCTTCCTCTCCATATAGAAGATAGATGTGCTGAAATTCTTTTTTCCTGATGTGCTCATTGATTGTTTTCATTCATTGCTCCATGATAATGCCTGCATGATTCCGATATGTATCTGTACATATCCGTGCATTGTTTATTGTACCATGCTTTGCTCCATTGCGCTATAGGATTTCAATCAAATACGTTTATCTGGGGAGGTCAGGCTTTTATGATAAACAAACCGGATATTTCCCCTTATCGGCTTCTGTTATCTCACGAATTACCCTACACATTATAACTGCCTTTGCAAATACACCATATCCACCAATTGTACCCCAGCCTCATATATCGGATGATCGTAATGATCTGTAAAAAAACATGGTATAGTATGCGAACGGACAAAACCACATTTTTCATAAAATGGTATTGTCAATGGGCTATCTCCTGTTCCTACTTGCAAAACGGCAAATTGTCCTTTGTATTTCTCAATGATAAAATCAATCAAGGTCTTTGCATAACCTTTGCCCTGAGATTCTGGAACTGTTGCAATGTTCTTTATTTCGAGCACATCATTTCCTTCATTCGTAACGACACACTCACATTTAACCCCATTATCATCCAGCACATACATATTACCTTTATTCAGATAATAATCTATCATATTTTCCTGTTCATCTGCCAATAACAACAAATTAAGATATTGTTTTTTATTTTCTGTAACCTCTATGATTTTCACCAATAGTACCTCCAAAAATTCTGGTTTATACACTCAAATCATCAGCCTCAATATATTCATACGAAACAGAAATCACCTTTGTGATATAACGATATTCTAATATTTCAGGTAAACACATTTCCTCAAAATTCAAAGAATCCCAATCATATATATCCACATTAGGAATTTCAATTACACCTTTACATGAAGTTGTAATTCTTAAGCAAACTTCTTCATTTTCAGATTTTGCTATTATAATTGCAGGCATTTCATATTTCAAAACAAGCGTTCCTGCATCATTGATATACTCATTTACAATAAATTCATCTGATTCTTGTATCTTAGCCGATGAAAGTTTATGTATGTCTTCTTTATCAACATATCCTACGTTTTTTAGAAGTGCATCTTTTATACCTTCTATGTCTTTACATACATAGTCATCAACTATATTCCAAAGAAAATCCTCACCCAATTTTTCAACAAAAGCATCATTAATAATCATAGCCGGTTCACATCCCCCTTCAATGAACTAAACTGGAATTTATCTATTAACTCTCTTAACTTTCCCGTATTTTCAAGGCTTCCCGCCATTGAAAATTCTATATATGTATCCTTTTCCCTTGTTTTTGCCCTTATGGGATAATTACAAGGGAAAATTCATTATTCAGTTGTTTAATCATTGACTGCTACTTTATCAAGAATTCTTGCGGAAGTCCGCTTTGCTTCCCTTGTAGCATGGGCATAGACATTTATGGTGGTACTCACGTCTGAGTGTCCTAACAGTTCCTGCACATCCTTAGGCTGAGCCCCGTTGGATAAGAGGTTTGTCGTGTAGGTATGCCTTAATGTGTGGAAATGGAA
>UQBG01000013.1 GCA_900539185.1 uncultured Clostridium sp. | reverse complement strand
CCGCTTCACTGGCAGAGAAGAAGAAAACGGCAACGGCGAATACATGGAGCAAGAAAACACACGCTGCTGTGCCGAAGACGAAGGATACCGCTTCACTGGCAGAGAAGAAGAAAACGGCAACGGCGAATACATGGAGCAAGAAAACACACGCTGCTGTGCCGAAGACGAAGGATACCGCTTCACTGGCAGAGAAGAAGAAAACGGCAACGGCGAATACATGGAGCAAGAAGTCTTACGCAGTAGTACCAAAGGCGCCGGACAAACCGAAGCCGGCGGTCAATCAGACCTATGTAAAGGAGCTGTTAGAGAGAATCCGGAAAAAGAATCAGAAGGAACCGGCATTTGCAAAGCAGCCGGTAGAAGATACATCACTGGCAAAGATGATTGAATTCAGTTCAAAGAAGGTATGGCCAAATGAATCCCATGCCATGACCTTACAGGAGAAATAATAGATGCTTACAGTTAAACCGCCAATTTCATTAGTGAGTACGAAGCCTCTGGGAAAACGATATGACAGCTTCGAACAGCGGATCATGGCGAACTATCAGTTGATGGATCTGAATCTGGAACCGGAGGACTTTCTGCATCTGGTTACAGCACCCCCTGAGATCTATCTGGCGGAGGGTGGTATGACACAGCTGATTGAAGATGTGGATGTCTATCAGAACCGGAACATGAAGCTGTCGATGATTAATAATATGATCAATCGGATCACACTGGCACAGTCGGAAGCGGTGACCTATCAGGATCAGGTGTTCTTGTCCACGATGCTGCGAAAGCTGGGTATTCGGGATGTGCAGGCATTCATGCATGAGATTCAGAGCCTGAAGGAAGAGACAAACAGCACCCGGGAGCTGACGCATATCTATGAGGAGCATGCACATACGCTGCGGGAAATTACCCTACAGTATAAGAAGGATACACCGGAGACTCCGACATTGGAGGAGGAGAGTTCAGAACCGGAACAGGGCATAGAGAATTATTTGTATGAGACCATATTAAACCGTTTGCAGACAGCGGCAGTGTATCAGGAAATGAAGGCATATACCTCCGTATATCCGGGAAACGATACCTACATTCGAAAGGAAGAGTTGCAGCTTAGTGAGCAGAACCGGATGCTTCAGCAGATGGAGCTGCATCAGCTTCAGAATGTTGTACATATGGAGGAGACACCGCTGGTGTATCAGCATATGAACACCTATGAATATCCGGCAGCGGAAGAGGAAATGGTGCCGGAGGGGGTGACGAATCGACTGGTTGAGGCAGTTTTGTATGATATTGTCGACCGTATATATCAGGTGCGGCTGCCACAGATCCTGAACCGCAGGGAAATCTGGTATCAACTGGGAGGAAGCCTCTATGAGATCGCAGGTGATACTATGAAGCGGTTTCAGGAGAATCACAGTACAGATGTCCGGCAGTCCATACAGATGAATGCGTATGTGGAGCAGGTTCAGAATCTGCAGAAGCAGGAAATACATGGACTGAAGCAGCTCATCACCTATGCGGAGCAGAATGAACAGCAGGTGTATAACGAAGAACTGCTGATGCAGAATGTTCAGAATCATAACATAGAACAGCCGATCAGCAGACAGGTGCAGACCCGGCAGGAGAACCGGGAGTATAATACCGAGAATCTGATCTGGAATCAGGAGACAGAGGTCACAGAAGAGCAAACGGTAGTAGAGGATCACAGCGAAGAGCTTCACCGGGAACTGCGGCAGATCAACCGACAGAATATCGAGAATCAGAAGCGGATCACACAGATTCTGAATGCAGCAAAGCCGCAGCCGGTCCGGACACCGGATCATAAGCGGATGATGCAGGAGGGATTAAGAGCCATCGATCATCCACAGGAGGTTCTGATGGAGTATCATCAGATGCTGACCAGAGAGGAGCAGGAGGGTGATACGATTACGCAGGAGTATCAGCAGCTTCTGAGTCCGGAGACACGGGAGATCTTCCGGATTCTGGAACAGTACCGGAAGAATCCGGCACAGGTGCTGGCGCAGGGGCTGGTTCGGGAACATGCAGACGGTCAGCTAATGGCGGATCTGGTATATCAGGAATCAAAGAATGTAGTTGAACAGCAGGAGGAGCAGACGATTCTGCATCAGGAGCAGATCGAGCAGATTAAACAACAGCTTCTCAATCAGTGGAATCAGCCGCAGGAATATCGGAAGTTATATCAGGAGCTTCCGCAGGTGCGTGAGACGATAGAGATGGTACATAAGCAGCAGGATAATCAACTGGAGGAAGAGGTTCTCTCCGAGCTGCTGGAACAGAATCGAACGCTTCGTCAGCATACCGTTCAGAAGGAGCAGCTTCTGACGACGGAGCAGATCGAGGAACGCACCACGCAGACGGTTCACCAGCAGGTACTGGAGACATCGACGGTGGATATCGAGAGACTGATACAGGAGGGCATGAGAAGTCAGGTGGCAGAGCTCTCCGATCAGGTATACACCCGGCTGGAAAAACGACTGGGAAATGAGCGCATGCGGCGAGGCCGTTAGGATAGAATAGGAGGTGGAGACAAATGGGAGTCGGTTCTGTAATAAAGAATAATCTATCCGGTATGATGGGGAATATAGAACGTGCAGCCATTTTGTTTCCGGAGATAGAGGATACGACCATTCAGTTGAATAGCTCCAGCACTGCATTGAAGCTGGCGGAGAGCCGTAAACGTGACAGCAATAAACTCATGCTGGCAATGAGCCGGCTGGATGGCAAGCGCAGTGAACGGATAGAGAAAAAGCTGGGAAGAGAAGGTGCCCTCTATATGGTTCAGTTTAATCCATCTACGATACGGTTTAGTGCTGTCGGCGGCGGACGGTTTGCAATCACGACGTACGGGGAAAAGCCCGGTGAAACAGGGTTGAACTTTAAGGGACTGAATTCCCGTGTCGATATGTCTATGACATTGATCATGGATGCAGTGGATAATAAAGAGGCGTTCGGACAGGACAAGCTGCTGTTAGATCCGGTTAATGCAGCAAAGGCGGTTGCCGCAACGACGGCCACGATCGCCGGGAAGAACTATAGTGTTCAACAGCAGGTTGAAGGCTTTCATGCGACGATGCGGCTGCTTCCGAGTACACCGGTCAGCTTCGTGTGGGGAAAGACCATTCTGGAGGGTGCACTAACCAGAGCCAATAGCCGATACACGATGTTTAGTCCGACCGGAAAACCGATCCGGGCGGAGATGGACATTACCATCACCTGCATGAGTGACAGCCTGCGGTCATGGTTTCTGGCTTACCAACGCGAGTTTGGTGGCAAGGATCCGATCCTGACGCAGAAGATCGGGCAGACCTTAAGTGGCGTATTGAATCTGTAAAAGAGGAGTAGTAGCATATGGCAAGCGTTCTAAAAGGAGCGGTAGGCAGTCTGACCGGCGGTGTCGAGAAGGGCTATCTGCTGATAAAAAGAGCAAATACAAAACCGGACGAACCACAGAGTACGGTTATGCCGCAGGAAAGTGGAAGTTCTGCTTCCTCAAAGCTGTCGGCAGTAAAAAATGCCGGTAAAAAAATAAGCCGGAAGGCAGAGCAGAAGCTGTCGGCGGCTTCCAATGTTTTAAAAGGAATGTCCTCCCATGTGGCTGCCAACGCCGGTGATTATGTACCGCTTCAGCTTCAGTACAACCCATCCAGTATCCAGATGTCTACCATAAAGGGTACGATCCTGAATCGAAGTGCCGGAGGTGGAGCTGAGAACACCTACCAGCAGTGGACCGTACCGGTACAGACCACGATGTCGGTTGACCTCATCTTTGATGATATGAACATTATGGATGCTTTTAATATGGAGAATCTGGTGTCTGTATCAGCGGTACGGGATGTCGGAAAGCAGATGGCACAGAAGGAATTTAGTGTACGTCCGTTAGTGGAAGCACTGGTGGGGGCGATGCTGAGCAGTGAGTCCCAGCGGGTTGTATTTGTCTGGAACGAGATGGCATTTGACGGAAGTCTGGTAAATGTGGATACCACCTATACGATGTTTAATCGGTCGGGAGAACCGATCCGGGCAAAGGTCAGCATCCAGATCTTCCAGCAGAATGAATCGGGGGATAAGAAAACGCAGGAGAATCTGGACTATTGGAAGCAGGCATATAACCGGATGTTTACTCCTAACTATATGGGCGGCGGAAGTAACGCCATGAAGAACCTGAATAAGGTCAGCAACTTTATAAATCTGTGATAGAGGAATCGATATGGCAACCTTGGAGTTTGAAGCGTTAAAAAGTAAATATGAGGGTTTTGCAAGACCGACAGCCGTCATTCAGGTGAATGATAAGCCCATAGTGAGTGCGAAGTCTACGCTTCGGGTATCGGATATCGAAGTAGACCTGACCTGTGGCTATGAAGCCTCAATCGCGACCTTTCGGATATTCAATGTCTATAATACGGCAAAGGCACAGTTTGAGACAGAGGCGGTGCAGAAGTTTATCAACCTCGGCTCCAAGGTCGAGATCTATCTGGGCTATGGGAATCAGGCGACGCTGGTGTTTGTAGGTCTGATCGCCAAGGTATCCTATCAGATGCTGGAGTATGATGTTCCCTGCATACAGGTAACAGCGATGGATGCAAAAAGCATTATGATGGCAGGCAACTACAGCCGGCAGATGACCGCCAGACAGTTTACCGATGCGGTGCAGGAGATTTTGAACCGGGCACCCTATGCCAGACTGAAGTCCATGGGTATTATTCAGAATGTTCAGGTTACACAAGGACTGCATATACCGGCGGAATCCGGTGCAAATGCGGCACAGACGATAGAAATGGTGGCAGAGAGCGACTATGAGTTTCTGGTAAAGCTGGCGAAACGAAATAATTATGAATTCTTCTGTGAATGTGGAACGGTGATTTTTCGAAAGGCAAAGGAAGTTCGGATGCCACTGCTGACGCTGACGCCGTCCATGGGCGTGTATCAGTTTGAGGTAGAGTACGATATCACCGGATTATCCGAGACGATCTATGCCAGAAGCACCGATCCGGATAAGGCGAAGCTGATCGAGTCCAAAGGAAAGTTCTCGAATAAGATCTCCCTCGGAAACAAGGCAAAGCCATTGCTGAAGGGCTCCGAGCGGGTATACATTGATCCGACGATATCCAGCAAGGAGGAAGCACAGGATCGGGTGGACAGTCTGATGGAGGATATGGCATTCCGATATGGAAGTCTGAATATGGATATGGTTGGACTGCCGGAGCTGAAGCCGGGATATTTTCTGGATATGCAGTGTATGGGAGAAGGACCTTCCAATGTATTCTATATGATGGAGGTACACCATTCCCTTCGAAGCTCCGGAGGCTATAGTACCCATATTACGGGAAAAACCAATGCGATGCTGTAAGGTAAGGATGGCAGGATAGGAGAGAGGCGCCATGGGATTATATGACATTATAGATGAAATAGCGGAAAAGCAGGTTATGAAGACAGAGACCGGAGACCAGAGGATCTTCGGAGTCGTTCTGGGTGTCGTTACGGATAACTATGATCCGGCGATGAAGGGAAGAGTCTGTGTGACAGTTCCGGTTCGGGATGAGAATGCAAATAACCTGAAGTGGGCGCGCGTAGCCATGCCGTCAAGCGGTAAGGAGTGGGGGCACTACTTCCTGCCGGAGATCGGAGATCAGGTGCTGCTGGTTTTTGAACAGGGAAATATAGAGAAGCCGTATGTGATCGGATGTATCCCGAAGGAGGCGGATAAGTTCTTTCGGAGTACCGTCAAGCAGAATAATGAACTAAAGCGGATCGTTACAAAGCATGGCAGTACCCTGGAGTTTGAGGACGCCCCACAGGGAGATGGAGAACAGGATCGCATCGCACTCTATACACCGGACAGTAAGCATAAGATCGTCATGGATAATGGAAAAAAGCAGATCCTGATCAGTGACGAAAAGGGCGAGAACCGAATCGAACTGAAGACAGAGGCGGGAGAGATGCAGATCCGGGCAGCATCGAAGCTAAAGGTTCAGGTAGGCGATAAGGTATCGATCGTTATGAATGGAGAAAACGGTGGCGTGACCATCGAGTGTAATAAGCTGAAGGTGAAGGCACAGGATGCCATCGATATGAATTCCAATGCAAAGGGAAAGTTCTCAGCCGCGAACCTGACACTGAGTGCATCGACAGCACTGAAAGCAGAGAGTGGCGGTACGGTGCAGATCAGTGGAACGCCGATATCGATCGGATAGCAGGAAGGAGACAGTATGGATGAGAAGTTATACCTGGGAACCGGTATGAAGTTCCCGCCACAGGTGAATAAGGCAACCGGAAGATTCGTGTTATCCTCTCAGGAGGAGAATGTAAAGGAGAGTATTTATCTGATTCTGATGACACAGAAGACCGAGCGGTTTATGCGTCCGGAGTTTGGGAGTGAGATCCTATCCTATGCATTTGCAGATACCAGTGAAACGATGTTGGCCCTGATGCAGCGGGAGCTGGAGCGGGATATTCTACAGAATGAGCCACGCGTGGAAAATGTGACGATTCGTATGGATGCGAAGAGCCGGAGCGGATATCTGATGATCTATATTGATTATCAGTTAAGAGGGAGTAGTATCAGAGATAATATGGTATTTCCGTTTTATTTAAGCGGAGAACCGGAAGAAGAGAGTGAAGCCTATGAGACAATGGAACAAGAACAATCGTAATGATATATTGATCGATTCCAGAACCGAGCAGGAGCTTTTGGATCGGATAGAGGAGCTTTCTGAGTCCTATGTTCCGGAGTGGAAGTTTGACCGGAAAAATCCGGATATAGGTTCTGTGATCAGTCTGATCTATGCCCGTCAGATGATGGATAACATTGATAAATATAACGGAACGCTGGAACAGTTCCAGATCGGATTCCTAAACATGCTGGGTGTCTCCCTGCGGCCGGCGATACCGGCCAGTGCGATGGTGACGATGAAACTGGCAGAGGATTCTCTGGCAGGGATTCCGGTGGAAAAGGGTGTGAAGCTGTTAGCAGCCGGCGAGGATGAACAGCCGATTGTATTTGAAACCGAAAGCCAGATCTATGTGACGGCAGCGAAGCTGGTACGGATGTTTATGACCTCTGCGGCAACCGGGAAGGTAATCCCGCTTCTGGGCGGCTTTCAGGCGCCGTATTATTTAGATCCGGCAGAACCGGAGGAATATACCCGGTATCCGTTTGGATTGTTTGACTTCCGGGAAAGCGGATATGAGAGACATGGGTTGCTGTTATATCACACCCATCTGTTTGATGTGGAGAATAGTGATATTATCTTAGAATTCGGCGATAGTCCGCTGTTTCAGACCGGTGTGGAGGAACAGCAGTATCGGTTTTCTTACTATGGAGAGGATGGATTCGCGGAGTTTGATCAGGTGTATCCGGGAGCGGATGGCAGGATAAGACTTCAGAAGCATCTGCCATGTGGCAAGGTAGAGCGTCAGGGAGAGGCATATTCCGTGATTTTAATCGAAGCAAAGGAGAATCCGGTGCAGACAGTCATGCTGGAGGATATTCGAATATCCTCAGTGGGAGAGCCGGTATATCCGGAGTTTGTAACGACAGGAAGTTTGGACCTGGATGTACAGCGGTTCCGTCCGTTTGACGATACACTGGCACTGTATAAGGAGGTCTATATCGGTGAGAATGCGTACTTCCATAAGCCGGGAGCACAGATTACGATTCGATTCCGGGTAGATCTGGAGACGAATCAGGTGCTGCTTACCAAGCGGGAGGAAGAAGAATCTCTGAAGGTGATCAAACGGAAGCCGAAGGTTCTGGTGACAGAGGTGATGTCAGAGACCTATGTGGATGAAGTATCACTGGAATACTTTAACGGTACCGGCTGGAAGCGGTTAGACTGTGGAAAGTCTTACGGACAGATGTTTGCGAATCCAAACGGAATGGACTGTGAACTGTCCTTCCGCTGCCCGGAGGACTGGGAAGAACAGGTAGTAGGCGGCGACTCCGGAAGATGTATCCGTATGCAGATCTTAAAGGCGGATAACTGTTATCTGCGGCCCTGTACGCATTATTATCCGGTGGTATCCGATCTGCAGATATCCTACACCTATGACGGTCAGATCGCGCGGCCGCAGTGTCTGGAGCGGATAGCCGGAACGGAACGTACAGAGCTGACCGGAAAGCTGCAGCAGGGACAGGCGGTTTCGGCATTTACCAGAGGCAGATATATCGACACTGCATTGTATATGGGATTTGACAAAAAAATGCAGGATGGACCGATCAGCATGCTGTTTGAACTGGAAGAGGACGGAAACTTTCAGGGAGCAAAGATGAACTATTATTATTCCGGACCAAAGGGTTTTCAGCGGTTAAAGCTGGTGGATTATACCAACGGAATGACAAATACGAATCGTATCGTATTCCTTCCGCCGCCGGATATGATGCCGATGGAGCTGGAGGGCTATCACGGATACTGGATCAAGCTGGTGGATGAGGAGAATCGTCTGGATCAGACCGGGGTGTTCCGGCCAAAGATTAAGAATATCTATATGAATACGGTAGAGGTTTCCAACACGGAGACACTGCCGGAGGAAGAATATTACATAGATGAGGTAGAGCCGGACATGGCCTTCCGGCTATACGCAGACAATGTGCTGGCAGTCGATGTCTGGGTAAATGAGACGCTGAGTCTGACAGAGGGCGTTCGAAACCGTCTGCTGGCAGAGTGTCCGGACAGAGTACGCATGGAGACAGATACGCAGGGCGTTTTAAGCCGATTTTTTGTAAAATGGGAAGAGGTGGATAACTTCGACTGTTCGACAAGCGGCGACCGGCATTACTGTGTAGATCGGTTGAATAACCGGTTGATTTTCGGAGACGGCGTACATGTCCAGATTCCGAGAAATACGGTAGATGCCGCATTTCTTGTACAGATCACCCGATGTGGGGGTGCAGAGGGGAATCTGGAACCGGATCAGATCAATGCGAGTATGAGCCGGCTGCTGTTTATTCAGGATATCCGGAACCCGATGAAGTCCTATGGTGGAAGTGACATGGAAACAACCGAAGAAGCACTGCACAGAGGTGGAAATCTGATCAGCAGCCGGCATCGGCTGGTGTCTTCTACGGACTATGAGCGGGAGGTGCTGGGGTATTCCAAGAATGTGGTACAGGTAAAGACTGTGATCGGATATACAAAGGAGTACCGGCAGGATGAGCAGGCGATCACACTGGTCGTATTACTACAGGATTATCTTTCGAATCCGCAGTCCTTTTATCATATTCAGGGACCGTTAAAGCAGCATTTGTTAAGCCAGTGCGAGCTGAGTGTAAATCCGGATAAGCTGATGCTGGTACCGCCATTGATGGTGGCAGTTTCCGTAGAGCTGTGGGTGGAACTCTTCCATATAGAGGAAACCTTTGAACTACAAAACTACTATCAGAGCTGGTTGGCTGAGTATCTGGATCCATATTCCACACAGGCATGGGAGATCGGAAGTATGCCGACAGAGGCACAGATCCGGCTGCTGCTGCGGTCCGGAAGACATCAGATCGTGATCCGGCATATCAGTATACACACGGTTTATCAGGATGAAAGCGGACTGCATGAGCAGTCACTGGAGGATCTGAAGGTAACACCGTATATGTTGTGCAAAAGTGGAACGCATAAGATTCACTTTGTGCAAAAGTAAGCGGAAGAGGTGAGGAGGAGCCTATGTTAAGTTCCAGGGAACGAATCGAAAAAACACATACACAAATGATGGAAGATGTCTATGCAGAGATTCCGATATACTCAGAGGAGTGGACGAACTATAATCCATCGGATCCCGGTATTACGATCCTGGAGAATCTGACGGCTTTTTTGCTGCTTCAATACCAGCAGCTAGATGATACGGATGTCCGAGTGAAACAGCAGCTGCTGAAGATGGTCGGATTTGAACCGCAGAAGGGAAAGGCGGCACGCGTACTGCTGGAACCGACAGGTCTGAGGGAAGCCATTCAACTGCCCCCGAACCAGAAGTTCCGGGTTGATGATATGTGCTTTGAAACACGCAAGGAGCGTCTGATCGAACCCTGTCATCTGATCGGGGTTTACGGAAAAAGTAAGGGAAATTATAAGGATTATTCTTATGTATTGGATAAAGAGATTCAGATCGGTGCGTCGATATTCGGTGATGCACCGGAGGTTGGCATGGAGATTTATCTGGTGATGGATCAGACACCACAGCCGTTGACCGACTCGATCTTCTATCTGAAGACAACCGGAGAATATCATCGGAATCCGCCGGAGGAAAAGAATCGCAATCGTTTGGCACAGATCCGCTGGGAATGTTATACCGCGGAAGGGTTTGTACCTATGAATGTAAAGGATGATACGGATGGGTTCCTGCTGGATGGGGAGCTTCGGTTCCGTATGCCGGAGGAGGAAGCAGTGCCATATGAAGACCTGAAGGGCTATGTCTTCCGGGGAACGCTGCAGAAGGCACAGTATGATATTCCGCCCAGAATCCAGTGCTTATCCGGCTTTTTATTTGAGGTATGGCAGAAGGATACACAGGCAATCGTATATACATATCCGAAGAGCAATGAGATTCCGGTGAGCAGTGAACTGATGGAGCAGGAGTGCTATAAGGTACTGTGCAAGGAGGAAAAGGGAAGCTCCTACCGGATGTATCAGGAGGCCTGGGAGGATGCAGATGACGGACGATACTATACCGTTACACATGAGGCACCGGGAAACTATACCATTCACTTTGATAAGCGGCGGTTTGGGTATGGACCGGAGCGGTTAAAGCATGCGGTAAAGGTTGTGGCTTATGACCGAAGCCTGATCGACCGGTTTTATCTGGGACGGGTGCTGGGCTATGATAACCAGCGGATGGAGCTGCCGGAGAAAAATCTGGTGTCGGAATCCTTTACGATACTGGCTAAGCGGCAGCAGGAGGATGGCTCATATGTGTATGACTTTGTAAAGCCGGATCGAAAGGGAGATGGAGAGCTGCAGTACTATCTGTATGAGAATGAGGGCAGCATCGAGATTCTGGATGCCGGAGAGTTCATAGGTGCGGAGCTTTATCTGGCATCGATCGCAGTGATTCGCGGAAAGGATGGAAACATCCGTGAGAATAATACATTTATAGCAGAAGGTATGGCCGGGGAGGTCGCAGTCTATCATAATCCGGTTGCCGGTAGCGGCGGAGCCTATATGGAGACGATAGAGGAGACTCGAAGACGATATGTGCAGGATATTTATCAGCCGTATACGGCGGTCAGTGCCTCCGACTATGAACAGCTGGTGAAGTCGACACCGGGACTGTGTATCCATAAGGTAAAGGCCTATATGAACTATGAAAAGAATCTGGTTGAGGTGGCAGTGAAGCCATACAGTCTGGAGCGGTTTCCGGTGCTGTCCAGAGACTACCGCAGACTGATCCGCAGCCGTCTGGAGGACTGCCGGCTGTTATCCACCCGGATCGAGATCCTGCAGCCGGTCTATCTGCCGGTGCAGGTACGATGCGTGGTGTATGTGAAAAAACATTATGATCACTGCAGAGAGCAGATTGAACAGCTTCTGCGGAAGGAACTGGACTATATAAACGGAGATCAGGAGTTTGGACAGCCGGTAAGCTTTGATACGATCTTTCGGAAACTGGAGCGGCTGGAGTGTGTGTCACAGGTCTATGATCTGTCACTGACACCGAAGAACCGGACACTCGCAACGGTGCGGGGAGCGGATATTATACCAAAGGTAAATGCACTTTGTTATCCGGGAGATGTGCTTCTGGAGATTCATACACAGGATACAGAAGGGTAGAAAGGAGAGAGAGCTATGGCAACCGGTATGCAGTATAGTATTAAGAATAACCGTCTGAAAAAGGCACTGTGTCAGGGCTTTCAGATCCGGGACGACAGCCTGATCGTTGACCGGGAAGCATCTCGTCATCTGTTGATCCTCGAAGCACTGGATAGTGCGACAGAGGACTGCCCATGGGGCAGACTGTGTTTTGATGAGACGTTTGATTCAGAAACTGTATTCTATGTATATGCATTTGCACAGAATGAAAAGAACTTTCTTCATGACGGACAGGTGCAGGAGATCAATACCTTCATGTTGGACGAAGATACACCGTTTGAAGTAAAGAAGGAGTTTATGAAGCTGGCGGGAGTTCAGCGTTTTATCCATAAGTCCGATGTGCTATTATATGAACTGAAGGGACGGTATCTCTGGATCGCAATCGAGATTCTGGGAGATGCTGGAGGGCAGTTGTCCCGCCTGCGGGTACAGTCACCGGGAGATAACTTTATGCAGGCATTTCCGGAAGTATATCAGAACTATGGAGACTTTTTCCATCGGTACCTGTCTGTTTTTTCGACGATCTACAACGAGTTTCAGGAACAGATCGACCACCGCTATCAACTGCTGGATCTGGATCAGGCACCGGTAGAGCTGCTGAATCAGTATGCAGAATGGCTGGGTGTGATCGTACAGGGAGAGTTCTTGAGCGAGGACTCCTTGCGGGCATTGATAAAGGAAGCATATCTGCTGAATAAGTATAAGGGAACCCGCAAGGCGATCCAGCGGATCTGTGAGATCATACTGGGCGAGGTACCGGTGATCGTGGAGAAAAATCAGGTGAATGAGTACATACGAACATCAGAGGCGGCGGTAGCAGATCGCCTGTATGGCAGCAGTGTCCATGATGTTACACTGTTGATCAAGGGCTATGTGGATGAGAAGAAGCGGGCACAGCTTTTATATCTGCTACGGCAGTTTAAACCGGTTCGAAGCCGGATCCGCATTGTATTTTTGCAAGAAATGGGCATTCTGGACAGCTATTCTTATCTGGATATGAATGCCAGAACCTTTGAACAGCAGATAGGAACCTTAGACGACCATCAGCTCATGGATGGTATGGTCATCTTAGAATAGGAATACATATAGTTACATAAGAATGGAGGAATCAGATATGAATATGATCGAAACAGATTGCGGAAGCTATATCCGGCTGATGGTGGAAGGGAGAATCGATGTAACAACGAGCCCAAAGCTACAGGCACAGATATTAAACTGTTTCCAGAAGAAGAATGAGCTGGTCGTTGACTTCCTGAATGTGGAGTACATATCCAGTGCGGGACTGCGGGCACTGTTGATCGGACAGAAGACGGCATTATCCAAGAAGGGAAAGATGGAAATCGTAAATGTATCAAAGGATGTTATGACGGTTCTTACAATGACCGGCTTCAATAAGATCTTAACGATCCAGTAGGCAGGATGGAGGAGCAATGATAGAGTTTCGGCAGGTGACAGCAGGATATGGGGGAAACGCGAAGGCAGTGATTACAGACATGAGCTTCCGGGTTCCGGTTCATGGCTTTCTGTATCTTCGAGGAGCCAGTGGGGCCGGAAAGACAACGATCCTTCGCCTGATCACGAAAGAGCTGGAGCCGGAAGCAGGAGAGATCCGAATGAACGGAAGATCGATTCAGAGCCTGAAACGAAAAGAAGTACCGGCCTATCGGCGGCGGATCGGACTGGTTTCACAGGATATGGGACTTCTGAAGGATAAGAGTGTCTATGAGAATATCGAGCTGGCAAAGCGGGTAGCCGGTGCCGGAGGCGGAGATGTCCGGATTCAGGTGGCTATGGCGTTGCGCTTAGTAGGAATGGAGGAATACTATCAGTGTTATCCGGAGGAACTCTCCGGTGGGCAGCAGAGACGGATCTGTATCGCCAGAGCGATGGTAAACCACCCGGATCTCCTGTTAGCGGATGAGCCTACGGGCGATCTGGATCCGGATAGTTCACTGGAGATTATGGGACTCTTAAATGAACTGAATCAGCGGGGAACAACCATGATCGTAGCGACTCATGATGGGGAGAGCATCAGGCATTATGCACATACGGAGCTGCGACTGGAAAAAGATGGAGAAATGTATGAGGATACGAGTAAAAGCAGAGATTGAACAACTGAAGAATATCAATCAGGCATTGGATACACTTTTGCAGGAACAGCCGTGTACAGAGGAGGTTCGAACGCAGATTTATCTATGTGTGGAGGAGTTGTTTGTAAATATAGCCTCCTATGCATATGAAGACACCGTGGGGATGGCGGAGATTGAGATGCATATAGAAAAAGGGGTATTAAGTGTAACCTTCTATGACTGGGGGGTTCCGTACAATCCACTGGAAAAAGAACCACCGGATCTTCTGGCGGATGCCGAAGACCGGCAGATCGGCGGTTTGGGCATCTATATGGTGCGGTGTATGATGGATCAGGTAGAATACGAACGTAAGGAGAATCAGAATTGTCTGTGCATAAGAAAGAAACTAAACGAAAGTTCATAGGGATTGGAATCGGAGTCATACTGCTGATCGGTATTTTGTCTATCGTTAATATCCGGTTGTTTCATATGAATCCGTTCGGAAGGGAATACACCTTCCAGACGCCATCAAATGTGTTTCTTCGAACGGCTGGTGGGTATTATGTGATCGACCATGCAAAGAAGCGGATCGTGATTCTGGATGCGGATGCCCGGTATGATCGAGAGATTCTGGGAGGTTCATTAAGCAAGGACTTTTATTATGCATCTCTGATCTGTGATGATACGGATGGCAGTATCTATGTATCCGACGTGGTATATAGCGGGCAGGGGACCCGGGTGAGCGAGGAACGGATCCTGCACTTTGATGAAAAGGGGCAATATATAGATACGATATTTCATAAGAAGTACAGTACAGAGGATGCCCCTTATCAGTATGGAAATATCGTGGCACTGTCCTGTAGGGACGGTGTCATAACGGTTACCATGAAAGCTCCGGAGGGAATCTGGTATGATACCATTCAGTCCGATGGAACGATCGTTCAGCAGACCTGTTTTCGGGCGGCACTGGATGTCAGTGATGCGGTATATGATGAAAGCAGACAACAGATGATCGTGTGTACCAGACAGGGGAATATCTATACACTTCAGCAGGAGAAGGAACCGGTACAGATCTGGGATGGAAAAGAGGAAGAGATCCCATGGACACTGGCGGTGGATGCATCCGGGAGTATTTATTATACAGAGCTGTTGTCCGGGAATATTTACTGTCTGCGTGAGGGTGAACGGGAGACACTGGCGACAGAGCCTTCCTGCTACTATACAATCGATGTTTCTGCGGATGGAGAGCGGATGATAGCAACGGATTATGGTGGTGTCTGGTATCAGAATCAGGATAAAAGTCAGTATACGACAGGTGTACCGATCCGACACCATGGATATCGTCTTTTGGTGTGGATACTTGCAGGCATAGGCGGAATTCTGGCTGTGCTGCTTATTCTTTCCGGGGTGGTAACTGCCATTCGGAAGGTGCGGGATCGGGATCAGCTGCTACGCATTGCTATGGTGCTGATCGCCTCCCTGCTATGCACGGGGACGATTCTGACAGTGGTACTTAAGACCATGTCAGCCAGACAGAATGAAACGACACTCCGGGAGCTGGATCTGATGGCAAATCTATTGATTCAGGAGCTGGATGTTGACCGGCTGACAGAGATCCGGAAGCTGAGTGATTATAAGAACGAAGAATTTCAGACTGTAAAAGAACCGTTAGACCGTACGATTGATACCTGTTATGAGCAGGGTGCATATTACTATTATACGATCTACATTGCCGGTGACGGATATGTAGATGCAGTTATGGACTATGAGGAAACGCTGACAACGAGACATCCGGCCTATGAATGGGGCGATAACTATTATACCCAAACCCTGACAGACGGAACCATCAACAGAGTGAGTCGGGAAACCAGTGCATATGGAACCTGGACCTTTGTTTTATACCCGGTTCGGAACAGTCAGGGCGAGACGGTAGCGGAACTGGAGGTCGGTATGAATATGGATGACCTCCAACAGGAGCAGGCGGTATTTCTGCGGGAACTATTGTTTACGACAGGAGCGGCTGTGATCGTCATTATTATGCTGTTGCTGGAGTTTTTGTTTTTCCTGTCTTCCGGGAAAGGATTGTGGAAGGGAACGGAGAATCCGGCAGAATTTGTACCGTTACGGACACTGATATTCCTTATGTATATGGCATCTTCCCTGCAGGATCCGTTTATCGTTCAGTTATGTAACCGGCTGTATCAGAATCAGCTTCCGTTCTTAAATGATCTGGGGCCATCGCTTCCGATCTCCGTCGAGCTTCTGATGGCGGCTGTTGCATCCTTTCTGGCGGGAAGGATGGTGTCCGGTGTCGGTACGAAGCGGCTGCTGCTGTCCGGTGGACTGTTATCATTAGCCGGATATCTGTTGTGTGGGATCAGTGGAGTCTACATCGGTATCCTGATCGGTAAGGCGCTGATCGGTACCGGCATGGGCGTAATCTATGTGACGGCGAATACGATGGGAGCACTGGGAAGAACCGAGGAGGAACGCGCCCGGGCATTTGCCGGAATCAATGCCGGAGTATTATCCGGAATTACGGTTGGTGATGGACTGGGCTCCATTCTGTTGAGTCTTGGAAACTATCGGATGGTTTATGCGGCCGGTGCAATCATTATGGTACTTCCGATCATAATGGTTGCCTTTGGACGGAATCTGGTGCCGCCGCGGGTAAAGGAGGAAAAGGCGATTCATTTTCCACGGTTTCTCTTTAACTGGCG
Organism: uncultured Clostridium sp.; assembly: GCA_900539185.1. GTDB lineage: Bacteria > Bacillota > Clostridia > Lachnospirales > Lachnospiraceae > CAG-632. Next base: position 82,477 of record UQBG01000013.1, on the reverse strand, counting down.
GGTACTTCCGTTCTTTGGACTGATCCTGCTTCCGTTTATGATGATTCTTTCCTACCGGGAGTACTTCTTTCCGTTATACGCGGAGGAGCATGGTATGTCGGAGGTTACCGTCGGCCGGATCTTCCTGTTATGCGGATTGATTATTATTTATGTCGGACCGTATCTGGGTGAATTCCTGATCCGGAGGCTTGGAAGTAAGTGGGCAATGGTGGCAGCCAGTATTGCCATGTCCCTAAATATTGCGATATATATCTGCGTACCATGCATGGCAACCGCCATCGTGGGGGTTGTGCTGTTATCGACCATTATCTCCTTTGCATATACCTGCCAGTATTCGTATTTTTCTACTGTGCCGGAGTGTGACGCATATGGAGAAGGAAACGCAATGGGAATCTATTCCACGGTTGAGAATCTGGGGCAGACACTGGGTCCGATCGTGTTTAGTGCCTTACTGGTGCAGGGATATCAACAGGGAATCCAGAAGGTCGGTATGGGCTTTGGCGGACTGTTGGTCTTATACTTGATCGTATTGCTGATTCAACGCAGACAGGATGGAAGGAAGAGGGAATAAAGTATGAACATACAGTATGAAAAGATTACCATACAGGATCTGGATCAAATGGCTGAGATCTATACCCGATACTTAAATTCCGGAGAGAACATTCATGAGTATGTGGAAGAAGGGATGAGAGATCCGGGGTTTGTCGGATATAAAGCAGTGGATCACGGAGAAGTCGTAGGTGTGCTGACAGGAAGAAGCGGAATCGACTTTACCTATCCGCATCCGGAGCTGGAGCAGAGACTGCGGGAGCAGTTCCCGGAGGAGAAGATCTATACGCCGGATGCACTGGTTGTAAAGGATGAATATCGTGGTCATCCATTTGCATTTGAGCTGGGAAGACGATTGATCCGGGATGTATATGCACTGGGGTATGAATATCTCTTAACAGAGCTGTGGATCTATCCCAATGGACATATTCCGGCAGAGCATATCGTAAAGGACTGGGGACCGATCGTCTTTCGAGAAGACATTGCAGGCTTTTACAGCGATCTGGAAACCTATCATATGACATGTCCGGTCTGTGGAACGCATTGCACCTGCGGAGCAAGGATTCTGGTTGTACAGACGGATGGTACCCTGCATATACAGAAAGGAGGAGAACACCATGCAGAATAAGAAGAAACTGGGCGTGCAGATGGGATGGATCATAGCAGTCAGTATCGGGGTTCTGACTGTGATTCTGGCGGGCTTTGGTTATATGTCCTTTCAGAATACATTCCGACGATTCTACTCGGATAAGGCACAGAGTACTGCAAAGATGATCGCAGATATGGTAGACGGAGATCGGATCGGAACCTATCTGGAGACCGGAAAAACCGATGCGTACTATGAAGAACTACAGGTATTGCTGGCAGATATGAAGCGGGACAGCGGAGCGGAGTATCTTTATCTGTTCTACCCGGAGGAGGATCATTTTACCTACATACTGGATGCCCGGGCGGGAAGAGACGGAGAGGTGATCAGTCAGCTCGGCGATGTATATGAATATGGAGAGACAGAATATCAGTATCTGGTGCCGGATGTTCAGGCAAAACGTGCATCACAGCAGATCATCATGGGGCAGGACGTAGGCTATGGACGATCCGTATCGGCATGGGCACCGATTCTGAACCGGGATGGAGATCTGGTTGCTATGGCAGAGGTAGACTTCTATCTGGAACAGGTCGGACGGGAAGCGACGACCTATGTACTGCGGTTTATAGTTGTAATGCTGCTCGGCAGTATGGTGATCCTGTTTATACTGCTGCGCTTTAATAACCGGCGCCTGATAAAACCGCTTCAGGAGCTGACAAAGGTGATCGCATCCTATAAGGACGGAAAGTTCCAGGCGGAGGAATGGGAGTTTCTTAACCGGGATGAGATGCAGGAACTGTATGATACCTATATCCAGATGGTTGATAAGATGGATACCTATGTGGAGAATATCACAAAGATCACGGCGGAGAAGGAACGGATCGGCACGGAGCTGAATGTAGCAACGCAGATTCAGGCAGATATGCTGCCGAGCATTTTTCCGGCATTTCCGGATCGAAGTGAAATCGATATTTATGCGGTTATGCAGCCGGCCAGAGAGGTAGGAGGCGACTTCTATGACTTCTTCTGGATCGATGATGACCATCTGGCATTTCTGATCGCCGATGTTTCCGGTAAGGGTGTACCGGCGGCCTTATTTATGGTCATAGCAAAGACCATTATTAAGAATCATATGATGAACGGAAACTCTGTTGAAAAGGTACTGGAGTTGGTAAATCATCAGTTATGTGAGGGAAATGAGGAATCCTTCTTTGTAACTGCCTGGCTGGGGATCCTGAATATACAGACGGGGCTGGTAGAATATGCCAATGCAGGACATAACCCGCCGATTCATCTTCATGGTGATACCGGAACCTATGTGGCAGGTGATACCGGGCTGGTTCTGGCTGCCATGGACGGCATGACCTATACGAAGGAACAGCTGCAGTTGGAGCCGGGTGACCGGATTCTTCTGTACACAGACGGTGTGACAGAGTCTGTTACCGGAGATATGAGGGCATACGGGGAAGAACGGCTTCTGGATATGGTAAAGGAGACCAGAGGTATATGTCCGCAGGAGGCAGTTGTGTTTATCAAGAAAGATATTGAAGAATTTGTGGGAGAGGCAGAGCAGTTCGACGATATAACAATGCTTTTATTGGAGTTGGAACCGCGATGAATGATGGTAAGAGGAGGAGAGCAGATGGATAACCGGGATGTGATGGAACTGGAAATGAAGCAGCGGCAGGCGGCGATGGTGACCGAGCTGAAGCAGACAATAGAAGCGAAGCAGCAGACTTCGGTACAGATGGAACCAATGAATCAGATGCTGCAGCAACGGCAGGAACAGCAGAGAAATCTGGAGGCACTTCCGGCAGCCGGACAGGAGGCGGAGGTACCACAGGTACTTGTGAATCAGACACAGGTAAAGGAAGGCTACTTTGATAAAAAGGAGCGACAAAAGCGGCAGAAGCAGGCAGAGCAGGGACAGTATGATCAGTTTAAGGCGATGAAGGCTCCTGTAACAGAGGAATTCCTGAATACCAATCATATGCAGGGGGTTCTGCAGAAGGAAACGACCTATAAAGAAAATGGTCAGAAACAGAAGATCAAGCAGTCAGTACTGCTGGAAAAGGTTCAGGATGGAGATTACTCTCATCTGGAACAACTGGATCCGGTTCTGCGTCAGATCGAGGCAGGCCGATATATGGCGGCACACCGGGCAGAACTGAGTGGCTCGCCGGCTGAAGTGGTTCACCGGCTGAAGCAGCAGGGCGTTCAGGCGATGCTGCACCCACTTCTGCGAATCGGTATTTCCATGGGTATGAAGGGACTGCTTCCGAATCCACCGGCACCGCCGGAGGGGATGCAGAGTCGGGAGTTCTTTGAGTCATTGGATGCTCATATGAACGAAGAGGTGATGGTGGAAACCATATTAAAACAGCCGACAGAGGCAGAACGACAGGCACTTCATAACGGTGGCGTAGGGGATGCAGATATAACCAGAAGCGGAGAGTCCCAGATCTTCATTGCTAAGATTATGCTGGCGACGCAGATGGGAAATCTTCAGAAGAAGCGGAAGATCGGAAAAGATAAGCAAAAAAAAGATATTTACGAAACAACGACGTGGGAAGGACCGATTGCCAATGCCTATGCACATTGTTCCAGAGTCGGCTTTGTACTTCCAAAGGAAGGGGATGTACAGGGCGAAAACGATACGATCATGGGACGGTTTATGGGGAAAAAGGAGCAGGTCGGAGTATTTAAGCGGGGAGCTGCCACGCATTCTCTTCGCAGAAAGTCAAAGACCGCAGGCAAGGAAGGGTTTAAGGAAGAGAAAACCATCGGTACCTTTAGCAATCAGTGGGGGATGAATGTAGCAGTCGGCGGACTGGGGAATCAGGGTATCCCCGGAGCAGAGGGTGCCGACCGGATGTTAAAGAATGACGGAAGCTGTGGGCATGTTTATATGCATGTGGAGGAAGAGAGTGAGGATGCTTATGCAGGTATGCTGATCGGATTTGAAAGTGACTCTTATAAGAAAACCAATCAGCTGGGACACACACATGGATTTGGAAATGGAGAGTTTGCATCCAGCTTCGGTGGACAGAGAATGGATGAGATCGGTGATAAGTACGGTGGAAGAGAGGTCGATCTGTCCGGAGTCAATGCGACAGAATTCAAGAGTGCGATGCTCAGACTGGAGACAAAGATCCGGAATCTTCGGGAAAATCCCGATGGTCAGGCAGAGCTGGAGCGTCTGGTTCGAAAGCTGTGCGGAACACAGATGAACCGGGATGAGATCAATGCATTGCTGTATCAGGGGACCGGAAACCGGTAGTAGCATACGAGGAGGCAGAATATAGAATGCGGATTAGTAGGATAAATGATGAGAGTTTAAGTGCATATGCTCGCCTAATACCGGAAGAGGTTCAGGATATACTGGCAGATGGCGGAACGTATATCGGACTCGGAGTGGAAGAGGACGGTTATGCCTGCGGGCAGATGGTTGCAGAGCTGGATGGGCAGGCAGTACGGATTCATTCCCTCTACATAGAACCGGCATATCGCAGGAGAGGATTTGCAACCGAGCTTCTTATTCGGATGGCAGATGAGATCAGTCGGTGGGAAACCGTATACGGATATCAGATTACATTTTCGGAGAATCTGCAGCAGGAGAATGGAATAAAGCCATTTTTGGAATTCTGTGGATTCGATCTGGAGGAGGAAGAGAGCAGAGGCTGCTATAGCTGTACACTCGGAGAGATTCAGACCGTATGGAAGGGAAAGCAGCTTCCTGTGAATGTGATACCGTATCGGGAGCTGAATAAAGAATTGCTCCAACAGTTACGCCTTGAACCACCGATCGCCTTGAACCGCGATATTACAGAGGAGCGGATCGAGCCGGACTGCAGCTGTGTCGTAGAGAGAAAGAATCATCTGGAGGGCTGCCTGATGGTAGAACAGGAAGCGGATCATCTGGTGCTGGAGTGGGTGCGTATCACCCCAGCCAGAGCAAAGGAACTTTTAGCGATGTTTGGCTATGCACTGGAACATGCGATTGAGAAATATGGAGCAGATCAGAAGCTGGTGATACCGGTTCTGAACGGAGATGCCGACCGGCTGTTAAAGCGGCTGACCGGGGATGCACTTGTACCGATGGAGCGGTGCTATCACGGGACTTATATATTTGACTACGAGTGGGAAACAGATACCGAATAATGAGTAAGATAGAGACTGAGATAAAGGCAGGGATCGTAGGATGGAACAGACAGGAAAATTCAGTGAAGAATACAGACATAAGGCATTTACAGGCTACTCTGAATACATGGACTACATATTTGCCTGTGCAAATATTCAACTGGCAGAGTATATTCAGGGGCTGAAGAGTAAGTATGCAACCGGACAGGGTGGTTATAAGAATATCATGTATCCGGATATCGAGATCGCATATCAGTTATGCGACACCAAGATTCAGCAGTTCTTTGTACAAAAGGAGGAAACCGCCGGAGGGAAAGATGAATCCGGAGACGACGTGGAGGATGAATACAAGGAGGAGATCGATGACGAGCTGGCAGATCTGCTGCAGGGCTTTGCGATGTCCTTTGGGGAAGCATCGGAGGAATCGTCGGATGGGAAGGAGATGACGGCAGATGAACTGCTGGCATTTGTGGATGATCGATTGAAAGCGACCGATCTGTCCGGCAGGGAATTCCCATTTTACGAGCTTTGCAGGAAGCTTTCCTTCCAGCCGTTTACGGTCTTTTGCCTGGCCTGTGCAATCCTGTCTTCTACACAGACCAGTTATGCATCGGTATTCCAGATCGTGAATGAAAACGGAAGTCTGACAGCCCCTACCATTGAGTCGGCGGCGCGTGTGTACTTTTCGAATCGGTATTCGATCACGGATGTATACAGTCAGATGTCTGTCACACTGGAGCAGCTGCTTCCGATCATGGACCTGCGGGTGAACAGTCAGATGCCGTTTTCAACGGTGATCGCACCGGATAAGCGGTTGATCGATTATCTGTTTGGCAGTCAGCCGTTCCGACTGGATGAGAACTATCAGCGGTTTATGAAACGCCTGACGGATGAGCAGGAACTGAATCCGATCATGGCAAATGCACAGATTTTGGAAGCGATGGATATTTCTTATAGTAAAGGCGTGCGGATCTTTTCTTACTATGGCGATGAAGGAAGCGGGCGGAAGTTCTTTGTAAAACAGTTCTGCAAGAACCATGGTATGGAGGCAATCACCCTAAACTGTAAGAAGCTGTTTGTATATGACCATGCGTTTATAGAAAAAGCAATCTGGGCGGTATGCAGGGAGTGTATCTTTACGAATGCCTGCTGTTGTCTGGATGAACTGACCTATCGTGAGGATGAGAAGGAGAAGTTCTTGGGCTATATGGATCTGTCGCTTGGAAAGCTGCTGGAGCATCAGATTACTGTCTTTACGGTCAGCCGGGAGAAACTGGCACTGCGGGATGTGACGACACAGGAGTTTACAGAGCTGGAGCTGCCGACACCGTCGAATCAGGAACGGGAGGACTGCTGGAGCTACTTTGCACAGGAGTATAGTCTGGATCAGGATGTGAGTCTGCAGGAGCTGGCAACGAAGTTTCTGTTCACACCGGGAAAGATTAAGTCGGCGCTTCATCAGGCACGGAGCTTTGCAACGATGAATAAGGAGATTCTGGTATCACGAGCCCGGTTATTTCAGGGATGTAATAATCAGATGAGCTCGGAACTGACACAGAAGGCAACACGGGTAAAGGCAAACTTTGGATTTGAGGATATTGTTATGAATGCATCCCAAAGGGAGACACTGGAGCATGCGATCGATCAGATGAACTTCCGGAAGCAGGTCTATGATAACTGGAATTATACGAAGAAGTATCCATATGGCCGAGGGCTGTCGATTCTGCTGTTTGGTGCACCCGGTACCGGTAAGTCCATGTGTGCACAGGTTATTGCACACGAACTGAATCTGGAGCTGTACCGGGTAGATTTGTCAAAGGTCATTGACAAGTATGTGGGTGAAACAGAGAAGTCCATATCCATGATCTTCCGTGAGGCGAAGAAGTGTAATGTCGTACTGTTCTTTGATGAGTGCGATACCCTGTTTGCAAAGCGGTCGGATGATGGCGGCAGTAATCAGGCATCCAATAATAATAAAACCGCGTTGCTGCTTCAGGAGGTAGAGGCCTATGATGGTGTGTCGGTTCTGGCAACCAACTATAAGCACAATATTGATCCGGCGTTCTTTCGAAGAATGAAGTATATCGTCGAATTCCAGTTCCCGGATCCGGATACCAGAGAGATGCTGTGGCGGACAACGATTCCGAAGGGGACTCCGCTGGGTGAGGATGTTGATATCCGGTTCCTGGCAGAGCGGTTTGAGTTCGTAGGTGGTAATATCAAAAACTGTATTTTAAATGCCGCATTCCTGGCAGCAGCAGACGGAGACGGAAAGGAAGTATGCATGCGGCATTATCTGCAGGCGATCAAGTATGAGTTTGTAAAGACCGGTAAGGTATTTACAAAGGCAGACTTTGAACCGTATGCCTATATGGTAGGTCTGGGAGAAGAACCGGAGGCAGACTGGGATTAACAGAGAAACCAATATAGAAGATCAGGGATCAGATATAGAAAGGGAAAAGAAAGAGGGACTATGATTAAACGATTACAGGAAAGAGAGATTGAACCATACTATGTAATCTGTCCGGCGTGGAGACTGGAGGAGTATCAGGATCGAACGGGTAGAAGGAATCCGGACTGTGTAGTGTTTGGCGCAGAAAAAGAGGATGGAACGCCGCAGGGGCTGCTGTTGTTACAAAGAATCGGAGAGCGGGAGTACGAGATCGGAATATTATGCTGCAATATCCTGACACAGAGCAGGGCAGCATCCGAACTGCTTCAAATGGCAGAAGGCTATGTGGCAGCCGGTGGTGGCGGAACGCTCAGATATGGATATGTGATGCTGCAGCCGGAGCCAATGGATCATTTGCTGCAAATGCGGTACTGGGAAGCACCGAAAGAGCAGGCTGTTGTCTATCAGATTCGTGGCGGAATGCATCCGATTCGTATGAAGGAGGACTATGTATTAAAGGGCGAGATCGGTTTGTTTGCCGAGATTCCGGTTCGGGAACGCATACGTTTCGCAGAGCGGTTTGGACAGGATATCGAAGCGTATCTGGACTATCGCTTGTGTGAGGATATGGATCCGGACATGAGTCTGGCGTATATGGTGGATGGAAAGCTGGCAGGTTATCTGCTGATCCGGACATGGGGGGCTGCCATGGAGGTCAACCGGTTCTATGTAGAGCCGGAACACAGAGGATGCTTTGGGGCGATGGTTCAGCAATTGTATAAACGGTATGGTGAACGTCAGCCGGCCGTTCAGACGGTGTATATATGTACCGTCAATGATGTGTCAGAGAAGCTGGTTCAGCATATGTTTGGAACGCAGATTGTGGGACGGCAGTATGTAAAGCAGGCGACGCTATCGATAAAAGAATAGAAAGAAAATAAAGAAGGAATGTATGAAAAGAGGAGGATATCATATGGATCAGTCAGGAGAGCAGATGCAGCACATGACCAGAGAGCAGGCAATGCAGCAGAGTAGAGAGCAGACAGCACAGAAAAACAGAGAACAGCAGGAGCAGCTTCAGAAGCGGGATGAGAAGCTGTGCCGGGAGGATCAGCAGGCATATCAGAAGTATAGTGATCCGAGTTATCAGACGTATAAAGCATCCAGAAAGAAGAGTACAGCCAGAAACTATCGGGATTATGAGATTTACAGAGCTGTGAAAGAACAGGAGATGCAGAGTCTGTACGGATTACGCACACAGGAGGCGGATTATATCCGGCAGACACGGGCACTGACAGCCGGAGAAGAGACGGAAGCAGCCGCTCAGGAACAGATCCTGTTACGGATCTGTAAGGCGAGTGAGACCGATGCATCGATTACGAGAGAGGATATGCGTCAGTTAACGGATGCGTTGTATTGCCCTGCCATTATGCAGGGAGGAGCAGAGAAGGAACGGGCAGAGTATGAAAGAGAAGCAAAGGCGGCTCTGCGGGAGATTTACTGCCGCCAACTGTCAGGACTGGATCGGAAGTATGGAAGGAAACTGGCGAAGATATCCCCAAAGGAGTATCTGAAACGACTGCCGGAGCTGGAACAGGACTTCGCCTGTATCCGGGATATGTATGCGGTGATTGGTGAGACAGATGAGATGGCAGATAAGCTGGACTTTTATTTTAATGTATGGCAGATTCTTCAGAGCCGCTATGAAGCTTATGTAAATGGAGATGAGGCTCAGATTACAGCAAAGGGAGAACTGAGTCAGATGGCAGGCCGGCAGTATGAAACGATGATGAAAAGCTGTCTGGAGAAAGCAGAGCAGAAGGATGTGTTTCGTGAGGTGCAGAGGAAAAAGCGGGAACTCCCGGAGATTCTGAAAACGACGGCAGCCACAAGGAATGCAGCCAGTGTCCTGCTGGCACAGATGGAGAAAGACCGGCGGGAACAGGAGGAACAGATCGAGGCGTCTGCCCGCATATTGGATAAAAAAATGGAGCGGATTCAGGAATATGTGGGGTATGTTTCGGCAAAGCAGATTCTGGACAGGACGAAGGAACAGCTTGAAAACGGCACGATCGAGAAGGAAAACGCAGAGAATACAATTCGGATCGCACAGAAAAATATCCGTCGGTATGAGGAACAGAAGGATGTTATCCGAACGGAGGAGGAAATGCTGGCGGCACAGGCAGAGCTTGATAATCTGCAGCGGCAGGAAAAGCGGGTTGTGGACTTTGAAATCACAGATGATAATATCGGCGAGATCATTCATAACTATCTGATGCAGGCAAGGAAATTTCAGACAGCGGAGATGGATGACCGGGCACTTCTGGCGGGAAATCCGGCAGGAGCGGTACAGATGATCAAGCTATGTGAGACATTAAATCATGGGCATCTTTATCTGCGGGCGGAGCAGAAACGGGCAGATTTTCAGCAATGGCTCCGGGAGGCTGAAAAACGGGAACTGAAACCGGAGGAGCAGGAGCGGTATGAACGTACCCGGAAGATGGAAGAGGAATACCGGGAGTTTCGGGAATATATGGAAAAACAAATGCCGTCAGATCAGGACTATACTGCGTATATAAAGCGCCGACTGAAGGAACTGGCGACCTATGGATATTCAACCGGTACGGCAGTTAATCAACGAAAAGATACCAGAGAGCAGATGCAAGAAGTATCTGCCGGTTTTCGGGAGGCTGGAGAAGAACTGACTGCACAGAAGGCGAGAGATGTGCGGGTAAGCAAGGATCTGTTCGCGTGGACGAAGGAACCGAAAAAGACCGTACAGGAGATGGTACGGCTGGAAAGAGGGCTGTATAAGCTTGCCGGAATGAAGACGGATGCTGTGGATTATTACCGGCTGGGGCAGACTCCGTTGCAGTACGCCAGAAGTGAATGTATGGTTCAACTGCAGCCACTGCTCGCAGAGGCATTGGAGCTGATACGGAGAATGTATCATGTGGATGAGAAGGGAAACTATGTTCAGACACTGAACCGTCGGGAGGATAAGAGTGTACTGGAGCAAAACTATGCCGACCTGCAAGTGCGTTATCAGCAGTTTTATGAAGATTATCAGAAGATGCAGTTGTTGAAGGAAGAGGATCTGGTAATGCAGATCCGTACCCTGACCGATCAGGTTAGTGGGGATGCAAAATATGGTGCACCTTCCCCGGAAACATCGGATGAATATCTGGGTCTGCGGGTAGCATTTCGGGATCAATATACTCAGCTATGTCAGTCACTACAGGAGGGAGACTATAAGGATGCGGTGCTGGTAGATCATATGGCAGAGATCTACGAGTGCATGAAGCTTCTGTACGGAATCAAAGCATCCGACTTCCAGATCGAGAATGCGGAGCTGGCAGAAGAACTGAATGTATATGATGACCCGGAAGTGTTATATGATCAGCTACTTGATCTGAAGGAATATGCAGTCGGTCTGTATTACAGGCAGATTGGCAGTGTGGCAGACGAGAAGAATCCGTATGCAAATATGGACAGGGAAAACGCAGGCCAGATAGAGAATGAGAGAGGCGAAAAGGTAAGGAAGATTCGTCTGCATCATCTGGAGGTAAAGCTGCAGGATGAAGTAGCGGAGAATCAGAAGAAGGCACGGCTGTTAAATGAAGTCGGGCATGAACTGAAGGATCGGATGCAGCGCGGAGAGATTCGGGAGCGGCCGGGTGATTTCATCACTTATGCCGGTGGACTCATTGGTTATCCCCTGCAGTTCTTTAACTGGATCATCCGGGACAAGCGTACCATGAATCATGGGCAGGTAAACTATGAGAAGGCATGTAAGAAGCAGGATGAACTGTTGGAAAAAATGCCGGAGCTTAGAAACAGTACACTGGAGTCTTATCAGCGGGGAGATGCGTCCTATGTTCCGCCGGTAGAGCTGAAGAAGTATTTTACGAGTGACTGGAAGCAGCAGCTGAAACAGCAGGTAAAGCTGGAGGGACTGCTTCCGTATGAGAACAAAAACGATCTCTATACAGAAGAGTATGAGACGGCACTTCGGGCAATCGACCGCTATCGACAGATCGTCGGAATCGTGAATACGGATACCACGGAGATGGAAATGGCATATCTGGATACATTTCAGACAGCTGCAAAGACATATCTGGATGGAAACCGGGAAAATGAGGATGGATATGTGCAGGCAAACTATCAGCTTTTACAGGAGCTGTTGCGACAGATGAATGAAACTCTGAGCGGCACACTGCGGGATACGATGGATGAGGAAGAATTCCGTCATATCTGTCAGAATACGATTGCCTATGTGGAGGATACGACCTACTCGGCGAATCTGGAAGAAAGCAATGTGCGGGAGATACCGCTGTTTCTTCATGAACCGAACATCAATGATGTGCGGCAGAGCAGCATCGGTGACTGCTGGTATGTATCGGCGATCAGTTCGGTAGTCAATGCAAATCCGGCGTTTATTCGAAGCATGTTTCAGGATCTGGGAGATGGCAATGTACTGGTTCGGATGTTCCGCAGGGATCCGGCCGGAGATCCTATGCCGGTGTACTTCAAACTGCGTAAGCAGTATGAAACCGGATGGGGAAACGCCTGTGACTGTGTCTGGGTGCAGCTTTTGGAAAAGGCGTATGCACTCGGTGGCTTCAACAATAAGGGTGAGGTAAAGACTCAGGGAAATCACTTGTACAATGTAGCTGAGGAGCTGACGATGGGAGCTGTCCCGAAGGCTGTCTTTACATTGACCGGCAAAGAGCCGATCAACATGGACTGGGGACAGCGGCCGGTGAGTCTGAATCTGGAGGATGCGGATATCTGTCATGGTCTGATGGCAGGTCTTGATCCAATGGAAGAAAACGGTATGGGTATTGTATTTGAACAATACCAGAAGATGTATAAGGAAAACATCGACGAAGCAACCGGAAAGGAACAGAAGGGGCTTTCCCTGAGACAGCTATACAAGTGTCTGGGAGAAGTGATTGACAGGGGAGAACTGGAGTTTGACTTTTTAAGGAAACGAGAAGGGGAAAATCTGAACGCTTATATTGACGGCTACAAGGCGATGTCAGAGCAGGACAGAGCCGAAGAGGGTAGAAAGAATCGTGGAGCGGCAAAGGCTTACTATGAAATGATTCTATTGCAGAATCTGGAGCGTATGCGGTTAGGCGAGGAGCTTCCGTTTACAGAGGATCAGCGGCAGAACTATCGTGAACAGGGAGTAAATCCGGAAAGAACAGAGCAGCTGCGCCGGAAACGGCAGGCAGTGGGCAGAGTCCATGCGGATACGGAGACTCCATATAAGCTTCCGGTACTGGATATGGCACAGGTGCTGATGGAGCATCTGGATCAGGGGGCAACGCTGAGCAGCATCATTCCGCACTGTACAAATATTATTGACTATGCAGAGAAGGATGGAAGAATTTTCTTTCTGATGCGTGATCCGTTTAATATTTATAATTATGAATATACGGTGAAGGAAGGAAAGAAGCAGATTCAGACAGAGTCGCTGTTTCAGGTGATCACCGAACGGGAGGCAAACCGCCATCTGGTCGGAGCGGACCGGGAAGCACTTACACGGGGCGGATTCCGTGGAACTTCATGGATCGAAGCCGATGATATGTATCAGACGCTCTATCAGGCATTTGATATCCGGCCGGAGAATGTACAGATTCCGAATTACCGTCAGGCATAAGAACATGGATTTTGTATAATTTGTTTATTTTTTGATGTTTTTTAATTGAAAATCACCAAAATAAGATGGAATCAAAAGGCAGGGAAAAGGCTTTGAATACTTTTTACCTGCCTTTTACAGTAATTTTGCAGAAAAAGACGAAAAAAAAAGAATGAAATTTGTGAAATTGCATAAAAAGCATTTCCAAAATGAAAAACAAGTGTTATAATGTCATTATCATGCGTAAAAGGGGTGACGACATATGATTAAGAAGGAAATGATAGCAATGCTTCTGGCTGGCGGTCAGGGCAGTCGTTTAGGCGTATTGACTTCCAGATTAGCTAAGCCGGCGGTTGCTTTCGGCGGTAAGTACAAGATCATCGATTTTCCACTGAGTAACTGTATTAACTCAGGTGTGGATACAGTTGGTGTACTTACACAGTACCGTCCACTCAGACTTAATCAGCATATTGGAATCGGTATGCCATGGGATTTGGATCGTAATATCGGTGGTGTTACCGTACTTCCGCCATATGAAAAGAGTTCTGACAGCTCCTGGTATACAGGAACGGCAAATGCAATTTATCAGAATCTGGAGTTTATGGAGTATTACAATCCGGATTATGTTTTGATTCTGTCAGGCGATCACATCTATAAGATGGATTATGAGGTAATGCTGGATTATCACAAGGCAAGCAAGGCGGCAGTAACGTTGGCGACCTACGAGGTGCCAATGGAAGAAGCAAGCCGGTTTGGTGTGGTTATAACAGATGACGAAGGCTGTATTCAGGAGTTTGAAGAGAAGCCGGAGCATCCGCGGAGCAATAAGGCATCCATGGGTATTTATATCTTTAACTGGAGTGTGTTGAAGAATGCACTGCAGGTTATGAAGGATGTACCATCCTGTGACTTTGGTAAGCATATTATTCCATACTGCCATGAGCAGGGCGAGCGGATCTGTGCTTATGATTTCAAGGGTTACTGGAAGGATGTAGGAACACTTGGCTCTTACTGGGAAGCAAATATGGAGTTGGTGGATATTATTCCGGAGTTCAACCTGTATGAGGAATTCTGGAGAATCTACACGAAGAGTGATGCATTACCGCCACAGTACATAGCAGATACAGCCAAGGTAGGAAAGTGTATCATCGGTGAGGGAACCGAGATTCACGGTGAAGTGGAACATTCCGTTATCGGTTCGGCAGTTACCATCGAGGAAGGTGCCGTTGTGCGGGATTCCATTATCATGAATGGTGCAGTGATCGGTAAGAACTGTGTCATTGATAAGGCAATTATTGCTGAGAATACAGTTATCGGTGATGGAGCTGTCCTGGGCGTAGGAGAGTATGCACCGAGTGAATATAATCCAAAGGTATATGCATTCGATCTGGTTACGATTGGTGAGAAGTCAGTGATTCCTCCAAATGTTAAGATCGGTAAGAATACCGCGATATTTGGTGAAACCGTTCCGGAAGACTATCCGAACGGAGAACTGAAGAGTGGCGGAAGTTTGATAAAGGTAGGTGATCTGGCATGAGAGCAATCGGTATCATATTAGCAGGCGGTAACAGTAACCGGATGGGTGGATTATCAGCAAAGCGTGCAGTAGCAGCTATGCCTATGGCAGGAAGCTACCGGAGTATTGATTTTTCACTGAGCAACATGACGAATTCTCATATTCAGAAGGTTGCAGTATTTACCCAGTATAATTCCCGTTCATTGAATGAACATCTGAATTCCTCCAAGTGGTGGGATTTTGGAAGAAAACAGGGTGGTTTGTATGTATTCACACCTACGATTACAACAACAAACAGCTACTGGTATAAGGGTACTGCCGACGCACTGTATCAGAATATCAGCTTCTTAAAGAACAGCCATGAACCATATGTTGTGATTGCATCCGGTGATGGTGTGTACAAGCTGGATTATAATAAGGTTTTGGAAGAACACATTGCTACAGGTGCTGATATCAGTATCGTATGCAAGGAGATCAAGCCGGAGGAGGATGATATCAGTCGTTTCGGTGTTGTCAGCCTGAACAAGGATGGATGGGTAGAGAACTTCGAGGAGAAGCCATTGGTTCCGCATAGCAATCTGGCATCCATTGGTGTTTATGTAATCCGTAGAAGACAGTTGATTGAACTGCTGGAGAACTGTGCAAAGGAAGGCAGAACAGATTTTGTTAAGGATATATTGATTCGTTACATGAATGTGAAGAAGATTCATGGATATGTAATGGATTCCTTTTGGAGAAATATTGGTAGCGTAGATTCTTATTTTAAGACAAATATGGAATTCTTAAAGAAGGATATCCGGGATTACTTCTTCCGGACACATCCGGATGTATATTCCAAGGTAGAGGATCTGCCGCCGGCTAAGTATAACGGGGATGCGGTCGTTAAGAACAGTCTGGTAGCAAGCGGATGTATCATCAATGGTACCGTTGAGAATTCCGTATTGTTCAAGAAGGTTTATGTAGGTAATAACTGTGTAATCAAGAATTCAATTATTTTGAATGATGTACATATCGGTGATAATTCTTACATAGAGAACTGTATTGTAGAGAGCCGGGATACATTGCGGGCAAATACTGAGTATATCGGTGAACCGGATAAGATTAAGGTGGTAGTTGAGAAGAACTTTAGATACTCACTTTAATGACAGAATATCATCTGCGAAGGGATTATGGGCCGGAAGCAGATGTGAAGGGGGTTTAGCAAATGAAGATTACAGATGTAAGGGTACGAAAGGTTACAAAAGAGGGCAAGATGAAGGCTGTAGTATCAATTACCATTGATGACGAGTTTGTAGTACATGATATCAAGGTGATTGAAGGCGAAAAGGGACTGTTTATCGCAATGCCGAGTCGCAAAGCTGCAGATGGGGAATATCGGGATATTGCACATCCGATTAATTCATCTACCAGAGAGCATATTCAGAATCTGATTCTGGATGCCTATGAGCAGGCATTGGAAGAGGCAGACGAAGAAGCAGAATAGATACATATCGTTGTAGAAGCAGAAGGCACATGGATCCGGGTTACATCCATGTGCCTTTTTTGTTGGTAAACTTTTTCTTAAATAAAAGAGCGGATGGTTGCGGAATCGGAACGATTGTTTATAATAAGATACAGAATGCAGAAAAATGTAAACGAATATACATAAGCAGGAGGAGCATGATATGCCAAAGTTTAGTGTTAAACGGCCATATACCGTACTGGTGGGAATTCTGGCAATACTGGTGTTGGGATTTGTAGCCTTTACAAAGCTGTCAACCGATTTACTGCCGGAGATGGAATTGCCATATGTAGTAGTGGTAACCACCTATCCCGGTGCAGCACCGGAGCGGGTAGAGAGCCAGGTGACAGAAGTTCTGGAGTCCAGTCTGGGAACAATTAACGGTGTAAAAAATATTACAAGCACATCCAGTGAGAATTATAGTATGGTGATGCTGGAGTTTGCGGAAGGAACGGACATGGACGGGGCGATGGTGAATCTGTCAACGGCGATTGACCAGTTAACACTTCCGGACACCTGCGGAACGCCAATGCTGATGGAGGTATCCATGGATATGATGCCGACGATGGAAGTAACGGTAGACTATGATGACATGGACATTTATGAGCTGAGCACGTTCGCAGAAGAAACCCTGATTCCGTATATGGAGCGGCAGAATGGTGTGGCGAATGTTGATGGCATGGGTCTGGTCGATAAGATGGTTGAGATCCGGCTGGATGGTGATAAGATCAATCAGTTAAATGATGATCTGGCAGCATATGTAGACAGTTCTCTGGCGGATGCAAAGGATCAGTTGGACAGCGCAAGCACGCAGCTGAGTCAGGCACAGGATCAGATCGATGCCGGAAAGAAAGCATTGGAGGATCAGCAGAGCCAGACAACCGATCAACTGGCACAGACCAGCCAGCTTCTGGATGAGGCGATGGCGACCAGAGCCGCCTATAGTGCACAGGTGACGAGTCTGCGGGCGAGTCAGGCGGCACTGCAGGCTGAGAAGAAGGCATATGAGGATGCGGGGATTTCAGAAACGTATGAACAGTTAAATACGATGTTTAAGGGCTTGTCTGCCGCAGCCGGGGCGTTTGGACAGGATACCGGTAAGCTCCCAACCGATATTGTCGATGCCTACCAGCATCCGGAGAAGCTGGCAGCAGTCGGAAAGCTGGCAGAGCAGCTTCAAAATGTACCGAATTCCGGTATCACAGCCGAACAGGTTGAGATGCTGAAGGCGTTGGATGCCGATACACTGAAACAGATCGATCAGGCGAATAGCCGGATTCCGGTTATAGAAGATACGCTGACCAATCTGGATATAGAAATTGCTGCGGCACAGGCAGTGCTGGACAATGTCAATACACAGACGCAGGAGGCAGCCAACAATTATGCAACGGTAGAAGGCGGAAAGATCACCGCGGCAGCAGGATTTGGTTCTGCGGCAGCCCAGCTGGATGCGGCACAGAGTGCTTTGGATGACGGAAAGTCCGAGATGGAGGATGCCAGGACATCATATGAGAGTGCGAAAGAGACGGCACTGAAAAATGCGAATCTGGATGCATTGTTAAATCTGGACACCTTATCAAAGATGATTTACGCACAGAACTTCGCAATGCCTGCCGGGTATATCTATGAAGGCGACACCCAGTATCTGCTGAAGGTGGGAGATGAGTTCTCCGACATGGAGGAACTGGAAAATGCATTGCTGTGTGATATCGATGGAATCGGAGAGGTTCGATTAAAGGATGTTGCATATGTCACCATGATAGATAATGCCGGTACCAGCTATGCCAAGGTAAACGGAAATGATGCAATCATCCTGTCAGTTTATAAGGGAAGTACGTCCGGAACATCAATGGTATCCGATAACTGCAATGCTGCATTTAAGGATCTGGAAAAGGAATATCCGGGTCTTCATATCATGAACCTTATGGATCAGGGTGAGTACATCGATATGATCATCAAGTCGGTACTATCTAACCTGATTTACGGAGCGATCCTTGCAATCATTGTACTGGCTCTGTTCCTGAAGGATGTAAAGCCGACGGTCGTAGTAGCGTTTAGTATTCCACTGAGCGTTCTGTTTGCGATTGTACTGATGTATTTTTCAAATATCACGATGAATATCATATCCTTATCCGGTCTGGCATTGGGGGTCGGTATGCTGGTGGATAACTCGATCGTCGTTATCGAGAATATATACCGGCTACGGAATAAAGGCGTACCGGCGGCACGGGCAGCGGTTATGGGTGCCAATCAGGTGGCAGGTGCGATCTTCGCTTCCACACTGACGACGATCTGTGTATTTCTGCCGATCGTATTTGCAAATGGTCTTGCAAAGCAGTTGTTCCCGGATATGGCACTGACGATTGCATATAGCCTGATTGCCAGTTTGATCGTGGCACTGACGGTTGTGCCAAGTATGAGTGCTACGGTTATGAAGAATACGAAGCCGAAGAATCATCGCTGGTTTGAGGCGGTTCAGAATGCGTATGAAAAGGTGCTTCGCATCTTCTTAAAGCGGAAATGGATTCCGATTACACTGGCAGTTGTTCTGCTGG
Source organism: uncultured Clostridium sp. (assembly GCA_900539185.1). Lineage (GTDB taxonomy): Bacteria > Bacillota > Clostridia > Lachnospirales > Lachnospiraceae > CAG-632. The sequence continues at coordinate 63,591 of UQBG01000013.1, read as the reverse complement.
CAGGCTCTGTGTTGCAGGCACTTCGGACAGGGCTGATCCTGATTCCGGAGATGGGAAGCAATCAGATGTCCGTTACGATTACGACGGCAAGCGATAACTCGGACGATGAAAACTTCCAGATCGCAGACGAAGCGATGGAACGGATCCTGGACATCGATGGTGTAGAGACGGTCGGAGCAATGACGACGAGTGGGATGTCGATGGTTCAGACATCAGATGCGACGAACAGCTTTTATTTCTATATATTGATTACAGATAAGGCTGCTAAGAATAATGCGGCTATGGGAACAAAAATCGAAGATGCACTGGCGAATCTGGACATCGAAGATGTCAGTGTTTCCCTGTCTACCATGGATATGTCCAGTCTGATGAACAGTGGTATGCAGGTAGATATATATGGAACGAATCTGGACGATATGCTGGCAGCCTCTGAGGATGTGATGAAGATTCTGGAGGATGTCGGTGGTATGGAAGATATCAGTAACGGTCAGGAGGAAGGAGATACACAGATCAAGCTGACGATTAATAAGGATGCTGCGATGAAGTATAATCTGACGGTTGCACAGATTTTCAGCGAACTGTCATCTGCTCTGAAGACGGAGGATGTAGCGACGACACTGACCATGGATGGTAAAGACTATCAGGTGCAGATCGTAGATGAGACACATCCGTTAGATCGGGATAATCTGATGGACTATGAATTCGAGGTGACGACAACGAATGCATCCGGAGAACAGGAAACCGAGACGCATAAGCTGAGTGAGTTCGCAAAGGTGGAAGAAGGAACCTCGGTTGCATCTATCAGCCGGGAGAATCAGCAGAGATATCTGTCTGTAACGGCAACGACGATGGATGGATATAATACCACACTGTTGGCCAGAGACGTAGAAGCGAAGCTGAAGGACTATCAGGCTCCGGATGGAATCACGATCCAGATATCCGGTGAGAGTGAGAGCGTCAATGATGCATTGAAGGATATGCTGCTTATGATAGCACTGGCGATCGTACTGATCTATCTGGTTATGGTGGCGCAGTTCCAGAATCTTGTTTCTCCGTTTATCGTAATGCTGACGATTCCGTTGGCGTTTACGGGAGGCTTTCTGGCACTGTTTATCAGTGGGGAGGAGATCTCCATGATCTGCCTCATGGGCTTCCTGGTATTGGCCGGTGTAATTGTAAATAATGGTATTGTGTTTGTGGATTATGTAAATCAGCTCCGAATCGGTGGCATGGAGAAACGTGAGGCTCTGGTTGAAACCGGAAAAACGCGTATGCGTCCAATTCTGATGACAGCCCTGACAACGATTCTGGCAATGTCCACTATGGCATTTAGTAATGATATGGCAGCTGCCATGGGTAAAGGTATGGCAATCGTAGTAATCGGCGGTTTGTTATACGGTACCTTGATGACACTGTTTATTGTGCCGGTATTTTATGATATTATTTATCGGAAGAAGGATATGAAGACCGTGGATATCGGAGATGAAAGTACGCTGAAGGAAGACGAACAGGAGTTGGCGGAAGGTATCGGTGACGTTGAACGGTCACAAGGGCATGAGGAAAGAGAGGATTAGACGATGAGTAAGCTGAAAGCAGTGATATTAGCAGCCGGAAAAGGAACCCGTATGAAGTCGGATCTGCCAAAGGTGCTGCATGAGATTGATGGAAAGACAATGGTGGAGTATGTAATCGATGCAGCCAGAGCTGCCGGTGCAGAGGATATCTGTCTGGTAGTGGGGCATAAGGCAGAACTCGTTAAGGATCGGGTAGGAGAAGGTGTAACCTATGTTATGCAGGAGCAGCAGTTGGGAACCGGACATGCAGTAAAATGTGCAATGGACTTTATCGGTGATTCCGGAGATACGATGATCCTGTGTGGAGATACACCGATTATTACCGGGAAGACCCTGGAGGAGCTGCTGGCGTATCATCGACTGTACGATCTGAAGGTGACAGTGCTTTCAACTCTTCTGGAGGATGCAACCGGATATGGAAGAATCGTAAGAGATGCAGAAGGGAACTTCCTTCGTATCGTGGAACAGAAGGATGCAACACCGAAGGAGCAGGCGATCCGGGAGATCAATTCCGGGATGTATGTATTCCGGTCAAAGGCATTGTCCGACAGCCTGATGAAGATTACCAATGATAATGCACAGAAGGAATATTATCTGACAGATACGATCGAGATTATTAATCGCGAGAAGCCGACAGATGGGATTGTTGTAGGGGCGATGGCAACAGAGCGTGCAGATGAAACGCGGGGAGTCAATACGCCGGAGCAGCTTGCTCAGGCGGCGGCAATTATTCGCAGCCGATAGTGACTTTACTTTAAAAGGGAAAGCCGTTATACTGGATACGATTGATAAGAATACGAGGAATACAGAACATGAAAATAGTTGCAGGTCTGGGAAATCCGACGAAAGAATATGAAGGAACAAGACACAATATCGGATTTTCGGTGATAGACAAGTTGGCAGATAAATATAATATAGGGATGCAGGAAAAGAAGCATAAGGCAATCTGCGGAAAGGGTATGATCAGTGGAGAGAAGGTCATACTTTTAAAGCCACAGACCTATATGAATCTGAGCGGAGAAAGCATTGCAGATGCAGTGAATTTCTATAAGCTGGATCCGGAAGAGGATCTGATCGTGATTTATGATGATATTGATCTGGATGTAGGACGTCTTCGGATTCGGGCAAAGGGAAGCGCCGGTGGACATAATGGTATGAAGAATATCATTGCCCATCTGGGAACACAGGTATTTCCGCGTATCCGGGTCGGCGTCGGAGCAAAGCCAAAGGACTGGGATCTGGCAGACTATGTACTGGGAAGATTTACAGGAGAAGAACTGACGACGATCGAGCAGGGAAGAGAAGATGCCTGCCGGGCAGTGGAACTGATAATCGGGCAGGGTGTCGAAGCGGCCATGAATCAGTTAAATGTAAAAAAAGCATAGTACAGGAGTGCAGGTGCATGTCTGTATGCAAATGGAATATAGAAGGGAAATAGCAATGAAAGCAATTACAGAACCGATATTGGCGAGTGAGCAGTATCAGTCCATATTGCAGGCAATGAACCAGAAGGGATGTACAGCGGTATTCGGTTTGTCCGATACCGCCTTTAGTTGTGCCGTTCATTGTCTGGGAAGGCAGACAAAGTATCGGGTGATTATCACATATGGAGAACGAAGGGCCAGACAGCTGGAGGAGTACTATCGTTTCTTTGACCGAAGCGTATATACGTATCCGGCAAAGGATGTACTGTTTTACAGTGCGGATGTTCATGGAAATGCAATCGTACGGCAGCGAATCGAGATTTTAAAGCTGTTGGCAGAGGAACAGGAAGCAACGATTATTCTGCCGGCAGAGGCACTGCTGGAGCGGATTCCGAAGCTGGAAGAGCTACGGAAGAATCGTTATACGATACAGGTCGGAGATACGGTTGACAGTCAGGCGTTCCGCAGTCGGGTAACGGATCTGGGCTACGAGCGGGTAGATGCAGTAGAAGGTCCCGGTGAATATGCTATTCGGGGAGGCATTCTGGATATATTCCCGCTGACGGAGGACTGTCCGTACCGGATCGAGCTGTGGGGAGATGAGGTAGATTCCCTTCGCAGCTTCGATGTAGAAAGTCAGAGATCCATCGAGGAGGTAAAGGCACTGGTAATCTATCCGGCGACAGAGGCGGTACTGACCGACGAACGGATCGCAGCAGGGCTGAAGGCGATCGAGAAAGAACATAAAAAGACTGCAAAGACACTGAAGGATGCATTTCAGACAGAGGCATATGCCAGATTAAACCGGGCAGTGCAGGCATTGAAAGAGGAACTGACAGAGTTGCACACGGCGATCGGAATCGATGGATATTTACCATATTTTTATGCGTCACTGGTATCGATTCTGGATTATTTTCCGGAGAATACCGGTGTGTTTGTGGATGAACCGAAGCGGGTAGAGGAAAGCCTGAAGGCATATGAGACAGAGTTCCGGGAGAACATGAAGAGCCGTCTGGAGGGAGGGTATATCCTGCCGGGACAGGCGGAGCTGCTCTACAGTGTGGCGGAGGTACAGCACAACCTGGAGCAGCGGTCTGCTTTGCTGTGTATGGCACTGCAGCAGGAGCTGCCGGACTGGAAGGTGGAACGATCGGTTTTCTGGGAGACGAAAACCGTCCAGTCTTATAACAATCATTTTGATCTGCTGATAAAGAATGTAGAAACATGGAAGAAGAAGGGGTATTCGATCGTTCTTTTATGCAGCTCCGCAACGAGAGCAAAGCGGATCACCGCAGAGCTGGAGGACTATGAAATATCTGCATTTTATAGTGAGGATATGGAACGGCAGCTTCGGGCGTCTGAGGTCATGGTGGCAGCCGGACGTCTGGCAAAGGGCTTTGAGTTCCCGGAACAGAAGCTGGTGGTAGTGAGTGAAAGCGATATCTTCCAGACCGGTGAACAGAAGAAGCACAAACGGATAAAACCAAAGTACAGTGGGGAGAAGATTCATAGCTTTGATGATCTGTCCGTAGGGGATTATGTGGTTCATGAGAACCATGGAATCGGGATCTACCGGGGCATCGAGAAGATCGAGGTCGACAAGGTAGCAAAGGATTATATTACGATCGAATATAAGGATAACAGCAAGCTTTATATCCTGGCCTCCCAGTTGGATGTGATACAGAAGTATTCCAGTAAGGAAGGGGCCAGACCGAAGCTTGACAAGCTGGGCGGTACTGCATGGCAGGCAACGAAGAACCGGGTAAAGGGTCATGTGGCAGGCATTGCAAAGGAACTGGTGAATCTGTATGCTGTGCGTCAGGAACGAGAGGGTTATGCGTATTCACCGGATACCGTATGGCAGAAGGAGTTTGAAGAGGCATTTCCATATGATGAGACAGAGGATCAGATGAAGGCGATTGCAGAGACGAAGGAAGATATGGAGAGCCATCGGATCATGGATCGCCTGATCTGCGGAGATGTCGGTTATGGTAAGACAGAGGTAGCGATCCGGGCGGCGTTTAAGGCAGTACAGGACGGAAAGCAGGTAGCGTATCTGGTTCCGACAACGATTCTGGCACAGCAGCATTTTGCTACATTTCTGGAACGCATGCAGAACTATCCGGTCACGGTGAAGATGCTATCCAGATTCTGCACACCGACGGAGCAGAAGAAGATTCTGGCCGGACTGAAGGATGGTACCGTTGATATCGTGATCGGTACCCATCGGCTGTTATCCAAGGATATTGTTTATAAGAATCTGGGACTTCTGGTAATCGATGAGGAACAGCGGTTTGGAGTGGCACATAAGGAGAAGATCAAGCAGATAAAGAAGGATGTAGACGTACTGACACTGACGGCAACACCGATTCCGCGAACGCTTCATATGAGTCTGATCGGGATCCGAAGCATGAGTCTGCTGGAGGAACCACCGGTTGACCGGCAGGCGATCCAGACTTATGTAATGGAGTATAATCCGGAGCTGGTACGGGAGGCTGTAAACCGGGAGCTGGCAAGAGGTGGTCAGGTCTACTATGTATATAACCGTGTGAATGATATCGATCTGGTAACATCCAGACTGCAGGAACTCTTGCCGGAGGCAAGGATTGCATATGCGCATGGACAGATGAAGGAACGGGAACTGGAGACGATCATGTATCAGTTCATTAATGGAGATATTGATGTGCTGGTTACGACCACGATCATCGAGACCGGACTTGATATATCGAATGTAAATACCATGATTATACAGGATGCGGAGAACTTCGGGCTTTCCCAGCTTTATCAGCTTCGGGGACGTGTGGGACGTTCGAACCGCCGGGCATCTGCATTCCTGATGTATCGCAAGGATAAGATGCTGAAGGAAACGGCGGAGAAACGTCTGCAGGCCATCCGGGAGTTTACGGATCTGGGTTCCGGCTATCGGATCGCACTGCGGGATCTGGAGATCCGGGGAGCCGGCAATCTGCTGGGTGAGGATCAGTCCGGGCATATGGAGGCAGTCGGATATGACCTGTACTGCAAGATGCTGAATGATGCGATTCGGGAGCAGAAGGGGGAAGCCGTAGAGGAATCCTTTGAGACAACGGTCGAACTGCCGATGGATGCATATATTCCGGCATCTTACGTGAAGAATGAGTTCACAAAGCTGGAGTTATATAAGCGGATCGCAGGCATTGACAGTCAGGAAGCTCTGGAGGATATGCAGGATGAACTGATTGACCGGTTTGGAGAACTGCCGTCGGCCGTTGAGAATCTGCTGGAAATTGCGATGGTAAAGAGCAGAGCGCATGATGCTTATATTGCGGAGGTTTCCCGAAAGGGACAGGAACTGCATTTTATCATGTATCCAAAGGCAAAGGTGAATACGGAAAAGATCGATACATTTATGAAGCAGTATAACGGAAGGATGCGGATGGATCTGACGAAGGCACCGGCGTTTATTCTGCGGACACAGCCGATGAACCGCAAGGAAACGCTGAATTGTGTCGAAAGTGTGATAAATGAGATTCATCTATTGATAGACCGCTAGAAGAAGTGGTAGTATAGAATCAAATGTGAAAAAGGAGTACAGGGATGAAAAAGAAACTGGTAAGTATCATAATGATGGTTGTTTTATGTGCCACAACGTTACTGGCAGGCTGTGGTAAAGAAGAACAGGGAAGTACGCAGGCAGCCAGCAATGGAAAGGATCCGGCAGATGTGCTGGTCATGAAGGTGGGAGATGATGAGGTATACTTAAATGAAGTGAACTACTATGCACTTGCATTTCTGTCCTCCATGGGTGTAGCAGACGGTACGGATCTGAGTACATATTTCAGCGAACAGTATCCGACCATGGATGAAGCATATAAGGCACAGCTGTTGAAGCAGATCCGGCAGTCTAAGATCCTGTATCTGAAAGCAGTCGAGGAAGGAATCAGCCTGACAGACGATGAGATGGCAGAGGTAGACTCAGAGGCAGACAAGTTCATGGAGAATTATGATAAGGACAAGCAGGCGAAGTTCGGTCTGGATAAGGACCTTCTGACACATGTATTTACACAGATTTATATGATTCGTAAGCTGGAGTCTCAGTTGGCCTCCAATGTGGAACAGACAGAGACGGTAAGCTACGGTACGATTGAGAAGCTGGTGTTTCTGCGGGTTAAGATCGACGAGAGTGGAAATGCGATAACAGATGCAGATGGCAATTATGAGTATCTATCTGAGGATGAACAGGCACAGAAGAAAGCACAGGCAGAAGAGGCACTGGCAAGACTGAAGGATGGGGAGGATCTGGATGATCTGATCGCAGAGTATGATCTGGCGGCTACTTCCGGAACCACACATGCAACATCAGACAGCATAAAGGAGACCTACGGTCTGTCGGATGGTGAAATCAGCGATGTGATCGAAAATGAGTATGGTTATACGATCGTTAAGGTGGTAGCATCAGAGGATCAGGACTATACCGACAGCGTGAACTCATACTATCAGAATTCTGCAACGCAGGAGGCCGTTAAAAATCAGGAGCAGGAGTGGTTTGATGCATTTCCGATTTCCGATGATGATGTAGAAACTGATGTATGGAATGCATTTTCGCTGCAGGAATTCTTATAAAGACGATTTGTTAAAAATGGGCGACGGAAAGCTAAGAGGAGCAGGAGACGGAGGCTGTATATGCGAGGTATAAAAAAATGGGGACTGATGCTGGTCATAGCAGGTGTGCTGGCATGCACCGGCTGTGGACAAAATGCAGCAGATGGAGACTCTCAGAAGGTGGAAGTATTTACGGTTGGAGATGAGTCGGTCTACCTGAATGAAGTCTGGGTGTATGCAAAGACGATTCAGCAGGAGTATGAGAAGAACTACGGAAGCGGAATCTGGGCAGTGGAACTGCAGAATGAAGACGGAGATACGCAGACAGTAGAAACGATTACAAAAGAAGATATGATCGAAGAGATCATGCAGGTTAAGGTGCTGGTAACGAAGGCGGATTCCTTTGGTGTGGCTTTGACACAGGATGAAACAGAACAGATAAAAAAGCGTGCGGAAGACTTCATGGCAGGTCTGACAGATGCAGATAAAGAGGAAACCGGAGTCACACAGGAGGTGGCAGAGAAGGTTTATCAGGAAAACGCCATTGCATCAAAGGTTTATGACCGGATCATGCAGCAGGGGAATGTAGAAGTATCCGATGAGCAGTGCCGGCAGACGAAGGTTTATGATCTGTATTTTCCGACGTATCTGGAGCAGGGGGAAGAGAATTTTGTGGCACTGACGGAAGAAGAGAAGGCAACACAGTATAATACGGCAAAGGAGGCCTATGACCGCATTGTCAGCGAAGAGGATCCTTTGAATATAGAGACAGCAGCCTATGAGTATGGCTGTACAAACTCGAACTTCTATACCATGTCTTATGATGAATATGTTGATCAGTACGGACAGGAACTGGCAGACCAAATCTACGCACTGAAGGATGGAGACTATCTGGGTGTGGTGGAAAGTGAATATGGCTATCATGTATTCCAGATGATAGCGATTACGGATGCAGAGGCGACACAGACGAAGAAGGCTGAGCTGGAATCTGAAATGAAGAAGGAGTATTTTGCTAACGTATATGCAGATTATCTGAAGGAAGTGGACAGCTCTTGGAAGTTCTCGAAAAACGTGGACGAAGATGCATGGAATCGGATTCATTTTACCGTGCAGAACACGAGTACGGAGGAACCGACCGAATAGCAACCGATAAAGCAGCAAAGAACAAACAGAGTGATAGAGAAGAAGCAAGATAACAGACGGAATAAAGGAGAAACACATGGCTAAGAAAATACTGGTTCTGGATCTGGACGGAACCCTGACGAACTCACAGAAGGAAGTAAGTCCGAAGACAAGGGAAGCCATCATGAAGATGCAGCAGGCAGGGCATATCGTAGCACTGGCATCCGGTCGGCCGACAGAAGGGATTCGTCAGATTGCAGAGCTGTTAGAGCTGAAAAGCTATGGCGGCTATATATTGGCATTTAACGGAGCAAGAATCATAGACTGCAGGACGGGAGAAGTCGTGTTCCAGCAGACGTTGGAGCATCAGTATCTGCGGGAACTGTACAATGCAGCTGTTAAGTATGGGCTTAGTCTCTTTACCTATCAGGATCAGTGGGCGATTTCTGCAACTAGCGTTAATGAATACGCGGAGTTTGAGGCCAGAATCAATCATCTGACAATTCGTCAGGTGAAAGATTTTCCGAGTTATGTGACATTTCCGATTAACAAGTGTCTGTTTTCGGGAGATCCGAAGGATATTAAGCAGTGTGAGGATGAACTTCTGGCAAGCCTGGGAGACAAGCTGAGTATTTTCAAGTCGGAGGACTTCTTCCTGGAGATTATGGCACAGAATATCGATAAGGCAGCATCACTGGATCGTCTGGTTCAGCAGTTGGGAATAAGGAAGGAAGATGTCATCTGTTGTGGGGATGGCTATAATGATATCTCGATGATCCGATATGCCGGTGTGGGCGTAGCGATGGCGAATGCGAAGGATGTAGTGAAGGAAGCAGCTGATGTGATCACCGGATCCAATGATGAGGATGGTCTGGTTCCGGTAATCGAGAAGTATGTGATGATATAACAGGAGCAGGGAAACATATGAAGCTGAATGATGTATTTTTGTCAATGGTAAAGTATGATTGCGGGGATTCTGCCAGAATCCAGCATTTTGTGAAGGTTCATGCCTTTGCAAAGCTGATCGGAGAGCTGGAAGGGCTGTCCGGGGAGGAACTCTATATACTGGAGATAGCAGCCTATGTACATGATATCGGGATTCGAAAGTCCGAGGAGCTGTATGGAGACTGCAACGGAAAGCACCAGGAGGAGCTGGGACCGGATGAGGCAAAGGAGCTGTTGCTGAATCTGGGCTGTGAAGGTGCGGTTGTAAAGCGGGTCTGTTATCTGGTCGGTCATCATCATACCTATACGGATATGGATGGAAAGGACTACCAGATTCTGGTGGAGGCGGATTTTCTGGTGAATCTGCACGAGGATGGTGCTTCAAAGGAAGCGGTTGCACATGCCTATAAGACGATCTTTCGTACGGATTCCGGGCGGAAGCTGTGCAGGGAAATGTTTGGAATCTAAAAACCGCTATATAAAAGCACGCAAAAGCACCGAAAAGTTATGGAATAGTGCTTGACAGGAGAAAATTACATAGATATAATGATAAAGCATGCGTAATTAGGTTGCGCGTGCTTTTAAAGTTCGCAAAATGCGGCTATACTATTATAATCACAGGAGGTGAAAAACATGCCAACATTTAACCAGTTAGTTAGAAAGGGAAGACAGACTGTTGAAGCAAAGTCTACTGCACCAGCTCTTCAGAAGGGTTACAACTCATTAAAGAAGAAGCCTACAGATACTTCTGCTCCACAGAAGAGAGGAGTTTGTACCGCTGTTAAGACAGCTACTCCTAAGAAGCCTAACTCTGCTCTTCGTAAGATCGCCAGAGTTCGTCTTTCTAACGGAATCGAAGTTACCAGCTATATCCCGGGAGAAGGTCATAACCTTCAGGAGCACAGCGTTGTTCTGATCCGTGGTGGTAGAGTAAAGGACCTTCCAGGTACCAGATATCATATCATTCGTGGTACTTTGGATACAGCAGGCGTTGCTAAGAGACGTCAGGCTCGTTCTAAGTATGGTGCTAAGAGACCTAAGGATGCTAAATAGACCGTCAGGACTAATGTAGTGTCTAAAATTTAATAGTGCTGGAGTAGGCTATGTTTTTCCTATATAGATAAAATGTAAGCATAATCCGCACGAACATACCCGTAGTAACCGGGTGTGAGTACCTTTAAGCTAAATAATATTATTAGCTTTCAATATTTTTTAAGGAGGGAAGAACCGTGCCACGTAAAGGACATATTCAGAAAAGAGATGTACTTCCAGATCCTATTTACAAGGATAAAGTGGTTACTAAGCTGATCAATAACATCATGTTAGACGGTAAGAAGGGTGTTGCCCAGAAGATCGTTTACGGTGCATTTGACCGTGTTGCTGAGGAAACCGGTAAGGATGCTTTGGAAGTATTCAATGAAGCAATGAACAACATTATGCCATTACTTGAGGTAAAGGCAAGACGTATCGGTGGTGCTACCTATCAGGTACCTATCGAAGTTCGCCCTGACAGACGTCAGGCATTAGGTCTCCGTTGGATCACTACTTACTCTCGTGCAAGAAGTGAGAAGACTATGGAAGAGAGACTTGCAAAGGAGATTCTGGATGCAGCCAACAATACAGGTGCATCTGTTAAGAAGAAGGAAGATATGCACAAGATGGCAGAAGCAAACAAGGCTTTTGCACATTACAGATTCTAGTCGTTGGATTTTGTGCACTTAAAAAATTAAGGAGGAAAATACCTTGAGTGGAAGAGAATATCCATTGGAGAGAACCAGAAATATCGGTATTATGGCACATATAGATGCTGGTAAGACAACTCTGACCGAGCGTGTGTTATATTATACCGGTGTTAATTATAAGATTGGTGATACTCATGAAGGTACAGCTACCATGGACTGGATGGAGCAGGAGCAGGAAAGAGGTATAACAATCACTTCTGCAGCTACAACCTGTCACTGGACCTTAGAGGATCATCATAAGAAGAAGCCAGGTGCATTAGAGCATCGTATCAACATTATCGATACTCCAGGACACGTTGACTTTACTGTAGAGGTAGAGCGTTCCCTTCGTGTATTGGACGGAGCTGTTGGTGTGTTTGATGCCAAGGCCGGTGTTGAGCCACAGTCAGAGAATGTATGGCGTCAGGCTGATACCTACAACGTACCTCGTATGGCATTCATCAATAAGATGGATAAAATGGGTGCAGACTTCTTCTATTCTGTTCAGACAATCATTGATCGTCTGGGTAAGAATGCGATTCCTGTACAGATTCCTATCGGTCAGGAAGATGACTTCGTTGGTTTGATCGACCTGTTCGAGATGGATGCTTATTATTACAAGGATGATAAGGGCGAAGATATCGAGATTACAGAGATTCCTGCTGACTTGAAGGAGTTAGCTGACAAGTGGCATGAGAATCTGGTAGAGAAGATTTGTGAGTTAGATGATGATCTTATGGAGAAGTACCTGGAAGGGGAAGAGCCTACCGTTGATGAGATGAAGGCTGTACTTCGTAAGGGGACCATCGCATGTGAAGCAGTTCCTGTATATTGTGGTTCTGCATATAAGAACAAGGGTGTTCAGAAGATGCTGGACGGTGTTATCGAGTTCATGCCTGCACCTACAGATATCCCGGATATCACTGGTGTAGATGAGGATGGTAACGAGGTTGTTCGTCATTCATCTGATGATGAACCATTCGCAGCACTGGCATTCAAGATCATGGCTGACCCATTCGTTGGTAAGTTAGCATTCTTCCGTGTATACTCTGGTACACTGAATTCAGGATCTTATGTCCTGAATGCAACCAAGGGTAAGAAGGAGCGTGTTGGACGTATCGTTCAGATGCATGCGAACAAGCGTCAGGAGATCGAAAAGGTATATTCCGGTGATATCGCTGCAGCAGTAGGCTTCAAGCTTACAACAACCGGTGATACCATCTGTGATGAACAGCATCCTGTAATTCTGGAGTCTATGGAATTCCCAGAGCCGGTTATCGAGCTGGCTATTGAGCCTAAGACAAAGAATGATCAGGGTAAGATGGGTGAAGCTTTAGCAAAGCTGGCTGAAGAGGATCCTACATTCAGAGCTCATACGGATGCAGAGACAGGTCAGACCATTATCGCCGGTATGGGTGAGTTACACTTGGAAGTTATCGTTGACCGTCTGCTTCGTGAGTTTAAGGTAGAGGCTAACGTAGGTGCTCCACAGGTAGCATATAAGGAAACATTTACAAAGGCTGTTGATGTAGATAGCAAGTATGCGAAGCAGTCCGGTGGTCGTGGTCAGTATGGTCACTGTAAGGTACACTTTACACCTATGGATCCAAACGGCGAGCAGACATTCGAGTTTACTTCTTCCGTTGTCGGTGGTGCAATTCCGAAGGAATACATCCCATCTATCGGTGAAGGTATCGAAGAGGCAGCTAAGGCCGGTATCCTTGGCGGATTCCCGGTACTGGGTGTTAAGGCTGATGTATACGATGGTTCTTACCATGAAGTCGATTCTTCAGAAATGGCATTCCACATCGCTGGTTCTATGGCATTCAAGGATGCTATGGCAAAGGGTGATGCAGTATTACTGGAGCCTATCATGAAGGTTGAGGTTACTATGCCTGAGGAATACATGGGCGATGTAATCGGTAGCTTAAATGCTAAGCGTGGTCAGATCAACAGTATGGATGATATCGGCGGTGGTAAGATTGTTCGTGCATTCGTTCCATTGGCTGAGATGTTCGGTTATTCAACAGAACTTCGTTCATCTACACAGGGCCGTGGTAACTACTCAATGTTCTTTGAGAAGTATGAGAAGTGTCCAAAGAATGTTCAGGATAAGGTACTGGCAGCAAAGAAGGGCTAATTATTCTTGAATAATATAAACGCCGATATTTCGCCGAAAAAGCGGAATATCGGTGGTATAAAAGGCTTGAAAATATTACGATTATCGAATATAATATTTTCTAGCTGATGTTTATTAACGTGAACTAAGAAAGCCAGAAATGGCGCAAATTAAGGAGGATATTAAAAAAATGGCAAAAGCTAAGTTTGAAAGAACCAAACCACATTGTAATATCGGTACCATTGGTCACGTAGATCATGGTAAAACAACTTTAACAGCAGCTATCACAAAGGTATTATCTGAGAGAGTTGCTGGTAACGCAGCAGTAGATTTCGCTAACATTGATAAGGCTCCAGAAGAGAGAGAAAGAGGTATTACCATTTCTACCGCTCACGTTGAGTATGAGACAGAGAAGAGACATTACGCACACGTTGACTGCCCAGGCCATGCTGACTATGTAAAGAACATGATCACTGGTGCTGCACAGATGGATGGCGCTATCTTAGTTGTAGCTGCTACCGATGGTGTTATGGCTCAGACAAAGGAGCACATCCTGTTATCTCGTCAGGTTGGTGTACCTTACATCGTAGTATTCTTAAATAAGTGCGATATGGTAGATGACGAAGAGCTGATCGAGTTAGTAGAGATGGAAGTAACCGAGCAGTTAGAGGAATATGGCTTCAATGATTGCCCAATCGTTAAGGGTTCTGCATTAAAGGCTCTGGAAGATCCAATGGGCGAATGGGGCGACAAGATCATGGAATTAATGGATACTGTTGATTCATACATTCCGGATCCAGTGCGTGATACAGATAAGCCATTCCTGATGCCTGTAGAGGATGTATTTACTATTACCGGTCGTGGTACTGTTGCAACTGGTAGAGTAGAGCGTGGTGTTCTGCACTTAAATGATGAGTTAGAGATCTTAGGTATCAAGCCTGATGTTCAGAAGACAGTTGTAACCGGTATCGAGATGTTCCGTAAGCAGTTAGACGAGGCTATGGCTGGTGATAACATCGGTGCTCTGCTTCGTGGTATCAGCCGTGATCAGATCGAGCGTGGACAGGTTCTGGCTAAGCCAGGTACAGTTACCTGCCATCATAAGTTTACCGCTCAGGTATACGTTTTAACAAAGGATGAGGGTGGTCGTCATACTCCATTCTTCAACAACTATCGTCCACAGTTCTACTTCAGAACAACTGACGTTACCGGTGTTTGCGAGTTACCTGCTGGTACAGAGATGTGCATGCCTGGTGATAACGTAGAGATGACTATCGAACTGATTCATCCAGTAGCTATGGAGCAGGGTCTTACATTCGCTATCCGTGAAGGTGGTAGAACAGTAGGTTCAGGCCGTGTTGCTACAATCATTGAGTAATCTTTGATTTAGAACCAAATATTATTAAAAGAACCCCGCAATCCTTTGTTTTTCAAGGGGTTGCGGTTTTTCCTTTTGGGGAAAAGAAGTACGAACAAAATTTACAAAAGATAAAATAAAAAATGAATGGTTCTAATTTGGTTCTAAAAATGGAAATAATGATAGAGTTTGGCAAAAATTTACATATAATGAGAGTGAAGAATAAAAGGCAATTGAATATTGAATAATAGATTGTGAAGTGTTATAATTGTTGCATTATCAAATCTATTTTATAGAAAGGGTGAAAAATATGTGTTTCTACATTGGGATTGAGGATTTAGCTGCAAATGCTTTAATAGAGTCAATGCGTAGAGCGGAAAAAACATTTTTGACCTATAAAGAGATAGAAAATTATGGTTCAAGAGTTGTTGAAATTTTAAATGAAAAGGGCGAAAAAGCGGTTTTGATTTTGTCCAGGGAAAGTACAAATGCTTTATTTAGAAATTATTCAGATTTTTTCCAAGAAAAAGACGTTAACGGAGAAATGGGTATTGAATTAAAGGAAGAGGTTACTTTAGAAAATTTAATAAACCAGTTTAGAGGCTATTTGGCTTTAGATGTTTTGATGGCATTTGTAAATGAAAATTCTGTTCAGGCATTGGGGGTATAGTAGGCGTTGAAAGAGTACAAACGGTTAAAAGATCCAATTTATGGATATATTAGTATACCGACGCAATACATGAATGGAATTATTGATACTGCTTGTTTTCAAAGATTGCGGAGGATAATACAGACGAGTTATTCTCCGCTTTACTCGTCCGCTGTACATAACAGATTTGTGCATTCTATGGGAGTATTCCACTTAGGAGAAATTGCATCTGCTCAAGTTATTACTGAAATTGAAAAGAAGTATCAATTTGAGTTTGATGTAAAAAGAATTGGTGAGATATTTATGATAGCATGTTTATTACATGATGTAGGACATGCTCCATTTTCTCATACTGGTGAAGAATTCTATCTAGATGGAGACAAGAAATTTACGGGAATTCATAATAAATTAATTGAAGTTGTTTCTGCAGAAAAATTTGTTGGAGATGTGCCGCAGGAGAAGACGGCAGCTGCAGCTCCGCATGAGATAATGAGCTCTATAGTGGGACTTATTTCATTTCCAGACTTCTTTTCAAATGAAAATGAACGTGAGTTTTTTGCAAGATGTATCACTGGATATAAGTATTCCGAAAAAAATGATGAGAATGATATTCGTAATTGTTTTATTCAATTACTAAATTCAAAAGTAATAGATGTTGATAAATTGGATTATCTGATAAGAGATGCGTACATAACAGGATTTGATACTGTTAGTATA
This sequence comes from uncultured Clostridium sp., assembly GCA_900539185.1. Taxonomy (GTDB): domain Bacteria; phylum Bacillota; class Clostridia; order Lachnospirales; family Lachnospiraceae; genus CAG-632. The sequence goes on along the minus strand of UQBG01000013.1, from coordinate 47,382 downwards.
GATTATGAAAGATTGCTAGGTGCATTAACTATTGTAAAAACAGACAGTGGATATGAGTTAGCATATTATAAAAATGCAATTAGTGTAATTGAAAATGTTGTGTATGCTCATGATGCAGAACGCAAATGGATACAAAGTCATCCGATTGTCATATACGAAACATATATATTACAGCACATAATTGGTCATTTGTGTACACAGGTAAATGCATTAGGTAAGAACCTCTTTTGTTTGGAATCTTTGTTGGATGAAGGACAAGAATTCAAAGAAAATGTTAAAGTAAGTCTTATGAGTGATGACGATATTGTCTATCTGATGAAAAATGTATTTCCGAATGAGTTGAGTGCTGAATATTTTAGACGCATTGACAGACGTCATCCGGTATGGAAATCAGAAGCAGAATACAAGACATTTTTCTTAGGGAAAACGTCAGGTGGTGAAATTCTTAAGGAATTTGAAATTGCAATGGCAGCAACAGCAAAATATTTAGGTGGACGTTCAGATATTTGGACAATCAATAAAAAGCTGGTTGATGTAATTCAAGCAGAACTTGCAGAAATTGATAATCAGGATTTAGATGATATGTCTAAAGCAGTTCAGAAGAAGGATAAAGAAAGAATCTTGAAAGTGATCAACTGCTTGCAAAAATATGCTTCTGAAAAAAACATGAAATGTGATTTTATTATCATTAAGGCTACTCAGTTTAATAGTGGCTTTGGTAAACCTGATTTTTCAGATACAAACATATCCTTTCCTATAGGAGATGGGAAAGAAAAAGTTGCCAAAGTTGGAGAAATTGTATCTTCACTAAGTGCAAAAGGTAAAGACAGAGATGATTTTTTCTATCTGTTTTATAAGAGAGATGATAGTGGTGATATAGAGCTGGAAAGTCAGGAATTATGCAGGATTTTAATAAGAGAATTTGTATAAAAAAGAGATCTAGAAAATCTAGGTCTCTTTTTTAGTTTTAAATATAATCATCAATCGGTACATTAAACAGTTTCAATGTATCTTCCGGCCATACTTGGTACTCATCTTCATCCATCAACCCGGATGCCAATTCTTCATTGACTTTATTCCAATCCGGAATAAAAGTGGCTATTTGGGCATTTTTAATATCCAACGATAAATGAGCCGTGAGTTGGTTATCTTGTTGGAAATAGGTAGTATTTCCTTTAATGGAAAGCCCTCTTCCATCTAAGTCTATCAGTATAGAAAATAAATCTGCAAATGTTCTCACAGTTGCCGTTTTTTGGAGCAGCAACCTTCAATTCTAACAAGTTTTCCATAGTAATATTTAAAACATCACAGAATTTAATAATAATCTCTGCCGGAGGTTCGCTGTATCCGTTTTCGTAATTGGAGTATGAGGAATTGGATAAAGCGAGCTTTATTGCCATGTCACGCTGGCTGATACCGGCGTTGGTACGTGCTGTTTTCGTCTTTGTCCCTACTTCTAAATATTCGCTAAGTCGCATAATGAAATCCTCCTTTTTTATTACTTTAGTACGGGGTCAAATGAAAAAGTAAATTCCAATTAGATGCAGGGCATGCCCCATTTTGGGATTCAAAAAACTGGAATTAAGAAATTCACTTTACGTAGGGGTATCAATGAAAAGAAATAATTATTCTATTTTGTTCGCAAAGATATGCGAATGTTTCTTGAAGATAGAGAATGATAGTGGTATACTATTAAATAGTATTTTGTAAATTTTTGATGAATGATGGAGGAGACACATTATGGCTGTATCATACAATAGACTATGGAAATTATTGGTAGACAGAAAAATGAGTAAGGCTGATCTGAGAAAACAGGCGGGAATTGCACCAAATACAATGACAAAACTTCGGAGAGATGAAGAGGTTACATTAGGGGTTCTTGGAAAAATCTGTAGGACACTTGATGTGGATTATGGAGATATTATGGAATATGTGAAGGACTGAGTCCGGATTTTTGGACACTATTTTGTGTAGAATCATATTGTGAATTTACAATGTCAAGTCCTGCAAGGAGGAATCATATGGATCTTTTTGAAAATTTGTCGGATATGCAGATTGAAGCGGTAAAAACTATTGATGAAGATTTGGAAATTATTGCGTGTGCGGGTGCTGGTAAAACAGGTGTAGTTACTCGTAGAATTATTAACATCCTAAAATCGAATCCCAATATTTTACCTGAGAACATTGTGGCATTTACATTTACGGAAAAAGCTGCTGAAGAATTAAAGAGTAGAATTTATAAATATGGCGAAGCCGTGTTGGGGAATACAAAAGGCTTTGCTAATATGTATATTGGTACAATACATGGATTTTGCTTAAAAACGTTGCAGGAATATATTGTTCAGTTCCAGAAATTTACGGTTTTGGACGAAATTAAAACGAAGTTATATATTGAGAAAAATTATAATTTTTGTGGAATGAAAGATCTGGGCTTAAAGATATATACGGAGACGAATCTGTTTTTGAGTGTGATTAGTACATTAAATGAGAATTGGTTTGAGAGAGATAGATGGGATGAAAAGACCAGAAATGCAGTTGATAAATATAAAGACACATTCTACAGAAAGAATTATTTTGACTATTCTTTGATTATGCAGGAAATGCTCAATCAGTTAGAGAATAACAAGGATTTTGCGGATGTTATTTTGAATAAGATAAAATATCTGACAGTAGATGAGTACCAAGATACAAATCCAATACAGGAAAGGTTAATCCGTTTTATAAAACAGGGCGGATGCAATTTGTGTATTGTTGGAGACGACGATCAAACAATTTACCAGTTCAGAGGGAGTGACCCTGAAAACATACTTACTTTTAGAGAAAGGTATGGAATCAATAAGTATATTGTTTTGGGAACAGATTATAGGAGCTCAGAAGCAATTATTGATATTGCAAAACGCGTTATTGTAAATAATACAAAACGATTGCCGAAGGTAATGGAATCTGGAGTACTTGTGAAATATGAAGAGGGGGATGCGGTTTATAGAGAATTTAATGACAGTGAAGACGAATATGCGTTCATTGCAAAACGAATAAAAGCATTGCATACTGCAGGGGTTAAATATTCAGAGATTGCAGTGTTACTTCGTAAACGTAAGCATGGACCAGATATTGCTAAAATGTTTGATAAATATGGGATACCATACATTATCGAAGGTGTAAATGAATTGTTTAGTACCGCTGAATGTCAAGCGGCAAAAGGTATATTTGATTATCTTTCTGGAACAATTGGAATGATGGATTTGTTTCAATTATGGAAAAACATAGATTATGATTTGGAGGAGAAAGAAATAGCAGAAGCAATTGCTACGCTTGATGTAATTGATGTAAAATCAAAAAAATTCTATGGAGAGTTTGTATTACAAAAAGTATATCATGATTTTTTACGTAGAATATCAATTGTGGATGATAGTAATTCATCGGAGATTATTTTGTATAATTTAGGAAAGTTTAGTCAGGTAATTAATGACTTTGAAACGATTTATTATACAACCACCCCGGCTAGCAAACTGAGTAGCTTTTGTAATTTCTTAAAATATACAGCGGATGGATATTATCCGGAGGGACATATTGCAAATACATATATTAGACCGGATGCAGTGAATATTATGACAGTACACCAATCCAAAGGACTGGAGTTTACTGCAGTCTTTATTCCGCAGATGAATCATAATAATTTCCCATCAGCTAAGATGGGAGGCAAGAGTATTTGGCATGTAATTGAAAAGGATTGGATTTCCAATGCGGATCGATTTACAGGAGGCACAGAAGAAGAGCGTAAGTTATTTTATGTTGCTATTACACGTGCCAAGAAGTTTTTGTTTTTGACCAGATCTCCGGGAAATGCAAGGGAAAAGAAAGTTTCGGAATTTATGATAGAGGCTAAGGAATCACCATATATGCTTGGTTTTGACGAAAAAATGGTATATACAAGTGAACATACTCCTCCAATGAGTGAGGATGCAGCCCCTCTCAATCTTAACTTTTCCATTTTGCAAGATTATTTTGATTGTGCGTATCGTTTTAAACTGTCTATGTTTTATGGATTTGTACAGCCTATTGTACCGGCATTAGGATACGGAAAGACAATGCACGAAATTGTTATGAACATACACAGAGGGTATCTAAGTGGAGAAACATTGTCATCGGATGAAGTTGAGCAAATTGTGAATGATAGCTTTTATCTTCCTTATGCAAATCCTAAATTACGGGACAATATGTTGGAAGGTGCAAAAAAATCGATAGCGGGATATGTAACAAAAAATCAGAATGATTTTTCCAATATTACAATGGCAGAAGCCGATATTGAATTGGATATGGGAGATGGAATAAAGGTAAATGGACGAATTGACTTGGTAAAACGTCGAGAGATTTCCGGTGAAGAGAAAACATATATTGTTGATTTTAAAACAGCTAGTCGTGAGGTTACAGAATGCATTAACGCAGAACAGTTAAAAATATATGCATTGGGTTATCAGAAGTTAACCGGTGAAACAGCAGATTATTTGGAGATTTATAATTTAGATAACTCGGAAAGCGAACGTCAGAGGGTTACAGAGGGTTTGCTGGATAATGTAAGCCGAGATATTAGGGATGCGGCATCTAATATTAGAAAGAATGATTTATCACGTAATTGTAGTAAAGAAAAATGTCAGAAATGCTACCTGAACTATTTATGTTTGAGTAAGAAAGAAAAGCAGGAATATGAGGTATAGAACAGGATATATGGAGATAAAAAGATTTAAAGATTTTATAATATGCCCTATCCCAGCTGAATCCGAACTGGATCAAGATGAGATAGAACCAATTGTAACCCATACGCATAATACATGGCAGCATGATCGTCCAATTCAAGAAATAAGAGAAAATACAATCCAGGGGAAGCGGGCAGAAATAGTAATAGAAAACATTCTAAGGGATAATAGTGCTTCCAGATTTTTAGCATACGACAAGATGAGAAGAGACAATTTTAATAAGCATGCACCATTTGATGGTATTATTTATCGCAATGATATTTCTGCCAATATACTGCAATCAGCAATTGACAGAGTAAATAATGATGTACTTAGTGGTTCGGGAGATTCTGGAACAATTACTGTTGAGACAAGAGAATATATGGAAACTAGTGGCATTTATACAATTGAAATTAAATCTTCATTACTTCAACACCCAAGAGATTATCGCTGTATTAATGGTGATATTGAAGTTAATAGGTCTGATGATAATTATTTTAGATTGTGCGAATATGTAAAAAGTTTTTATGATTATTTTGTGTATCCACATTTTTGTAGAGATAATCGAAACATAACTTCATTTTATGATTACACAAGGTATATTAGAGATACTAATGATTTGGATTCAAGGAATAAGCGAGGATTTGTATATTCTTTAATGAAACAGGAATTTGATAATGCATGTAACATTTATACAAGAGTGTTTTTTGATCTAAGAAGATATGAAATATTGATACCGGGATATATAGTAAAAACGAGATTTTTCGAAGAACCTCGTATTAGAAAAATGCCCTCTCCAAAATCTCAGAATGCAATTTACTATATGTATCATATGCAACACGGAAAGAATATTTTAGAAATTGATAATGATGAGGATTTGTTGAGATGGAATAGGCTCGCTGCGTATCAAAAATTATTCTGTGCAAAGATTCCACATTGTCCTTATTGTGGAAATGGGCTGAGGATGGTAGAGGTTACAGGACGGAATAATAAATTTCTTTATGTATGTGATTGTTGCCCTAGAGAGCAGAAATGGACAGAAATCACGGATATTTATAGAACAAATATGTAGGAAGAGAGGATTAATACATGGAGAATTTGTCAAAGAAAAGAAGGGATGAAATGATAGCCTTCTTGGAAATGCTAAAAAAACAGCATTCCGATGATGATTCGTTAATGGCGATTAATAGGATAGAAAAAGAATTGACCTCAAAGAAATACGGTTTGATATGGGAGGAACATCAGGAAGAAGTTGATAAGAAAATGGAAACCTATATCCCTGTATTTTCTGAGGTTCCAGAATATGAATTGATTGAAGATGAGAATGATACATCTTTTAATTTCCTTTTAGAAGGTGACAATTTATATTCTTTAAAATTGTTAGAAAAAACCCACAGGAGCAAAGTGGAGGTTATCTATATAGACCCTCCATATAATACAGGAAATAAGGATTTTATATATAATGATGAATTTGTAGGAAGAGAGGATTCGTTTAGGCATTCAACATGGCTTTCTTTTCTTTCGGAAAGATTGCGAATTGCTCAAAAATTGCTTTCGCCAGATGGATTGATTTTTGTTTCTATTGATGATAATGAGCAGGCACAATTGAAACTCTTGATGGATGAGATTTTTTCTGAAGATAACTTCATTATATGTATGCCAAGGATTACAAAAAAAAGTGGAAAAACAACGTCCGCGTATGCGAAGAATCATGACTATATTTTGGTTTATACAAAAAGAGAACAGGATATATTTGTTATGGAAGAGCATATTGACGAGGCATTTAAGTTTGAAGATGAGTATGTTAGCGAGCGTGGAAAATATAAACTGAATCAAACTTTAGATTATGATAGCTTGTCATATAGTTCTTCGCTTGATTATCCATTGGAAATTGAGGGGGAAATATTCTATCCAGGCAGTAGTAAGGAATTGTGGGAAGAAAGACAGAAGGGAAATCATAGACGTGCAGACTGGGCATGGAGATGGAGTAAAAATCTCTTTCAATTCGGGTATGACAATGGATTTGTTGTTATAAAGAGGAAAAAGGACGGCTCAGCAAGAATATATACAAAAACATATCTGAATGCAAAAATTGGTAAGGATAGCAATGGCAATTTTGTTATTGAATATAACAAACGAGTTAAGGCTACTAGTTCGATAGAATATATTGATAATAAATACTCCAATGACAATGCAAAGAAAGACCTTTCCCTATTTGGGTTAGGTGATAAGTTTGATTATTCTAAACCGGTAGAACTTATTAAAAAGCTGATAAAAGCATATTACAAAAATGATGCATTGATATTAGATTTTTTTGCAGGTTCCGGAACAACAGCACAAGCAGTTTTGGAGTTGAATAAGGAGGATGGAGGACATCGTAAGTTTATTCTCTGTACCAATAACGAAAACAATATTTGTGAAGATATAACATATCAGAGAATTAAAACAGTTATTACTGGTAAAAGGCAGGATGGAAGTATATATTCGGAAGGTATTCCGGCAAATCTAAAGTATTACCATACAGATTTCGTATCAAAATCCGAAGAGTATTTAGCAGATGCTTTGCTGAATTATATGACCGAAATGATTCAATTAGAACATGGTATTATAATTGATGATAATTCTTATATCATGATTATGAGCGATGATGAGGCTGATGAATTAGAAAAAAAATGGTCTGAATATAACGGGATTAAAGCAATTTATGTATCTCAGGATGTGTTACTAACTGCATCGCAAGAGGTACTTTTCGGAGCAGTGGATATGTATACAATACCTGACTATTATTTTGATTTTGAATTAAGAGAGGCAGGGGAATTATGGTAAAAGGGATAAAAGATTTTGAGTTCCAGAATGATTGCGTCAATTTCTTGATTCAAAAGACTGCAGAACGAGATAGTAAGAAAGTGATTACTGTCAAGGCACCGACCGGTGCAGGTAAAACAATTATTCTAATCAAGTATATTGATGAATATTTGAACAATACGGATAATAATACAGCATTTGTTTGGCTATGTCCGGGTAAAGGAGATTTGGAAGAACAAAGTAAGGAACAAATGGAACGCATTACACCACAGAGAGATACAAGAAATTTATTGTATTCCTTACTAACTGGTTTCGCGTCCGGAAGCATTACTTTTGTAAATTGGGAACTTGTTACCAAACGTGGAAATAATGCACTTAAGGATGGTGAGAGACAAAATCTGTTTGATAGAATTGCAGATGCCCACAAAGAGGGAACAAACTTTGTAGTTATCATTGATGAGGAACATACTAATAATACAAGCAAGGCGAACGATATTATAAATGCTTTTGCAGCAAAGAATATTATACGTGTGTCTGCAACAGCTAATAAAGTCAGTCATCAGGAGTATTATGAAATACCGGAAGATGAGGTTATAAATGCTGGACTGATTACTCGTGCAATTTATGTGAATGAAGGTGTAGATGAGGATAAACAGATTGTAAATGATTATGACTATCTGCTTGATTTGGCAGATGAGAAGCGTAAAGAGATTGCAGAAAATTATAAGTTGGTAGGAGCCAATATCCGTCCTCTTGTTTTGATTCAGTTTCCTGCTGGACAACCTGAAAATATTAAAGCTGTTGAGGAAAAATTGGAGTCCATGGGATATACATATGACAATGGCATGGTTAATATTTGGATGAGTGATGACAAGATGGTGTCAGATGATTTGACTGCTTTAGATGGTACACCTGCATTTTTGCTTATGAAGCAAGCTATATCTACCGGCTGGGATTGTCCTCGGGCAAAGATACTTGTTAAGTTGCGAGAAGGCGGAAGTGAGGAATTTCAGATTCAGACAATTGGGCGTATAAGACGAATGCCAGAACGGAAGCATTATGGGATAAATGTTTTGGATTTTTGTTATCTATATACGTTGGATACAAAGTATAAGGAAGGGTTATTATCCTCTTTGGATAAGGCATATCAGTTGCGGCGCTTATTTTTGAAAGATGAAGTAAAGGGTTTTTCGCTTACCAAAGAATTGCGTAATTTGGATTATGATGGTTTGGGCGAACGGGAAACTCTTCTAAAAGTACATGAATACTTTAAAACTACTTATTCATTAACCGGGAATAGAGAAAATAACAAAGTTAATTTGGCAGGAGCGGGCTACAATTTTGATGAAGAAATTGATAGTCATATTTTGCGTGGGATTTTTCGTACAACTGAGGAATTGACAAAGCAGGACGCACAACGACAGATAGTGATGAAAACTCAGGTGAACACTCATACGCATGGTATATATTTATTACATGCGGTAGATGAAATTAAGAAGGTAACCGGTATGCAATCACAAAAGGTAAAAGCGATTCTGGAAAGAATGTTTCGTAAAGGAAAGAATAATAAATATAAATTTCTTGCATTAGATACGAACGCTTTTTATGCATTTATCATTAACAATACGCAGAAGTTAAAAATGGATTTTAAACATGTTACCAGTCAGATGAATGTTCAGCAATCTTTTGTTTTGGAACCTAAGACAGATAAGTTCACAATTCCGGAACAAGAGATGTATAAGTTCAGTGAAGTTAAGAAAGAACAAGAATTCCGGTTATATGCATATTGGAAATACACAACAGCATTTTGTACTGATAGAACACGATCTTTACCTGAGAGATTATTTGAGCGTTACTGCGAAAATAATCGTGAGGTGAAGTGGTTTTACAAGAACGGAGATGCCGGGCAGCAGTATTTATCAATCGTATACACAGATGCATTGCAGAAACAGTGGTTGTTTTATCCGGATTACATTGTGCAAAAAGAGAACGGAGAAACATGGCTTATTGAAACAAAAGGTGGCGAGGCTTCCGGACACAGTAAAAATATTGATATGCAAATGGGTAATAAATTCTTAGCATTTAAGCGTTATGCAGAACAGTATGGTCTCAAATGGGGATTTGTAAGGGATGAAGATGAACAGTTGTATATTAATAATACCGAGTTTGCGGAAAGTATGGCAGACGAACATTGGGTAGCGATTGAGGAAGAGTTTTAATAATTATTTTGAACGATTGTTTGAATTAGAATATAGGAGGTGATTTTACTATGATTTTTGTTAGTGGAATCCATGGTGTAGGAAAAACATTTTTTTGTAATCGAGTGAAAGAACAACTTGGTATTGCTGCATATTCTGCAAGTAAACTGATTGCTGAAAAAAGAAGTAGAGGTTTTTCTGCAGACAAAACTGTAGAAGATATTGATGAAAATCAATTGTTCCTACTAAAGGCAATAGAAGAATTGCGTGAAAAAGGTGACGAATTTATATTAGATGGTCATTTTTGCTTGTTAGATGGAGAAGGCTATATTTCAAGGGTTCCTATGAATACATATACATCATTGAAACCCGATAGCATAGTTTTGCTAATGGAGCAACCATCTGTTATTGCGACACGTCGATTACAAAGAGACGGAGTTGTTGTAAAAGAAGCAGATATTGAATCTTTTCAAAGAGAAGAAAAGATTTACGCGGAAGAAATAGCAATAAAATTAGGTGTACCATTAATTGTTTCAACAGGTAGTTCTGATTTGGAGAAGGTTATACAAAAAATAAGGCAAGGGGGGCTGTAAAGTGGCTGGTAAATTTTATTTAAAGAAATTTTCAGAAATAGATTTAGGTGATTCCTTTTTTGATTCCTTAAAATCTGATTATCCAGGCAATAAGAACAGTACAGGATTTGTAGAGTGGTTTAGCAAAAAAGCAAATGAGGAATCTACCGCACTTGTATTTGAAGATGAGATAGGTGTCGGCGCATTTGTGGTATTAAAAAACGAATGTGAAGAAATTCGATTACAGAAAGATATTTTGCCGAGTATTAACAGGATAAAAATAAGTACATTTAGAATTGCAGAAAGATTCAGAAGACAAAGAATTGGGGAAGGGGCAATAGGATTAGTTCTGTGGAAATGGCAGCAATCAAATTGTGAAGAAATTTATGTCACGGTATTTGATAAACATGAAACGCTTATTTCGCAATTCGAACGATTTGGATTCCAAAATGTGGGTAAAAATGCGAACGGAGAAAATGTTCTTGTAAAAAGTCGTACATGTATTGATTTTAGTGATGCATATAAGGCATTTCCTTTTATAAAATCAGACTTTGATTATGCAGGATATGTTATTGTTGATGACAATTATCATGATACAATGTTTGCCTATTCTGAACTGGCTAATACAGCTTCGTTACAAAGAAAAATCAGTAGTAGTGTAAGTAATGGACTTAGTAAAATTTATGTAGGACAAGCGCAAATAAAACATAGGGTTGGAGAACCTGTTTTAATCTATCGTAGATATACGCAAGGGACTGGTAAAAGATTTAGGTCGTGTATTACTTCTTATTGCCTTGTTACTGATATTATACAGGCAAAGATAAACAATCGATGCTTGATGACTTTTGAGGAACTAAAACAGAGAATTGGCAACAAATCGGTATTTGATGGAGCTGAGTTGCTGAGGCAATATAATACTTTTAGAAATTTAACAATTACTGAAATGCTATATTATGGATATTTTGGTGCAGGCAATAATGTAAATATGAATTGGTTAGATAACAATGGATGTTGGGCGGTCGAAGGACAATATCCAACAGATGTCCACTTGACTGAAAAACAATTTAGAAAGATATTAGTGGAGGGAAAAGTCAATGTGTCAAATGTTATTATCGATTAATCCTGAATTTGTAGAGAGTATATTGAACGGAACAAAACTTTTTGAATATCGTAAATTCAGATGTAGAGATGATGTTGATAAAATTATTATCTATGCGACTGCACCACAAAAACAAGTTGTAGCAGAGGCTGAAATTGAATATATCATCGAAGATGATGTTTTAAATGTATGGCGTCAGACTAAACAACATTCTGGCATTACATATTCCTTTTTTAGAAAATATTATAGAGGAAAGAAAAAAGCCATTGCTTATCGGCTAAAAAATGTGGTTTTATATGATGAACCGTTGTCGTTGGAGGATATAGGTGTATCTTACGCTCCACAATCATATTGCTATTTATCTATGCCAGGATAATTAACTCTTTGCAAACAATAATTCAGAAATTTTATAAGGGTAATAGTGGATATAAATGTTGTTTAGAAGAGGAATGTTATATGGTTATCCCAATAGTTCGCCTACGGATGGCCGTTTACTGAATAATGTGAAATAATTATGTAAAATGATAGCATAATAATATCGCAAGATTCAAAAAGGCAAGGAAGTAATGGAAGAAGAAATTGCAAAGAAGTTTAAGCTGTAAGTAATAGAAAGTGAGATGAGCATTTTGGAAAAAACTTTTGACCTTTCACAATTTGATAAATACAGAGAAGATAACAGAAGAGAAGTGAAAAAAGCAAATGGTGGTCTGCCAATTTCATTGTGGGATACGTATTCTGCTTTTGCAAATTGCTATGGAGGCATCATTATCCTCGGTGTCAAAGAAGAAAAAGATGGCAGTTGGAAAACTACTGGTCTTCAGAATGCGTCCAAACTCCAAAAAGACTTCTGGGATACTATCAACAATTCTAAGAAAGTGAATATCAATCTCCTGTCGGAAGATGACGTAGAGATGTATGAAGTCGGTGACAATAAAGATGTCATTATGGTTATTTATGTGCCCATGGCGAAGCGTGAGCAGAAGCCGGTGTACATCAACAATGACATTTTTAATGGCACTTTCCGCCGTAATTATGAGGGCGATTATCATTGTACGAGATTGCAGGTAAAGACTATGCTTCGTGACCAGACCGAGCGCACTATGGATATGGAAGTACTTGATAAGGTTCCGATGGAAGATTTGAATTACGATACTATTCATGGATACCGCAACAGTCATCGTTCTTTAAAAGAAGGACATCCTTTTGAACGCCTGAGCGACCACGAGTATTTAAGAAGCATTGGTGCGGCTACTATTTCAGAGGAAGACGGAAAGTTGCATCCTACGGCAGCAGGTATGCTGATGTTTGGTGACGAGTACAATATTGTGCGCCATTTCCCTGAATACTTCTTAGACTATAGAGAAGAGTTGGACCCTACCACTCGTTGGAGCGACAGATTGCAGTCCAGTTCCGGTGAATGGTCCGGAAACGTGTGTGACTTTTATTTTAGAGTTTATAACAAGATTATTAAAGACATTAAGGTACCTTTCAAAATGGTCGGTAGTGAACGCATTGACGACACTCCGGTGCACAAGGCACTCCGTGAAGCTTTGGCAAACTGCCTGATTAATGCAGATTATCACGGATTGCGAGGTGTTGTTATTCGTAAGGAACCGGACAAGCTGATTTTGGCAAATCCGGGCTATGTCAGAACGGGTAAAAAGCAGATGCGTCTTGGTGGCGAATCCGATCCAAGAAACAAGGCTCTTATGAAAATGTTTAATCTCATCAATATTGGTGAACGAGCTGGAAGTGGTGTGCCGAATATCTTTAATGTTTGGGCAGATGAAGGCTGGGAAGAACCGGTGATTGAAGAGAGATTTGATCCAGATAGAACGATACTGTCACTTCCTTTTGTAAAAAAAGTGGCGGAAAAAAGTGGCGGAAAAAAAGTGGCGAAAAAAAGTGGCGAAAAAAAAGTGACGAAAAAAACACAGGAAAAATACGATGCTATTTTGAATGCTATGCAGCCTGATAAGTGGTATAAAGCTTATGAATTCGAAAGTATTGCAGGTGTTAAGGAATCAAGAATTAAAGTACTGCTTAAGGATATGACGGAACAGGGACTGATTGAGAGTACCGGTAGTACGAAAGGTAAGATGTATAAAAAAATTAATGCGAATTAATATAAGGTATTGGAGATGGTACAAATGAGTGAAATTGTAGGCAGAGAGTTGAAACGTTGGTCGGAAACATTAGAAGATAAAGAAATTAAAGGGTTTAGAAGTAGATTCATTTAGAGGTTTTTCAGTGAGTCGAACATTTAATCTTGATAAGCAGTATGTGTCAAAGCAGATTCACGCAAATCCCAAAGTAGAAATATGTGCATTCAAGAATGGAGAGTGGCTCCGCGTAGCAGGAGAACTTGTGGAGGATGACCGCAGAGAAGCCAGACAGTCTATGTTGGATGCGTATCCATCGTTGCAGAAGATGTATGCAGCGGATGACGGTAATACAGAGGTATTTTATTTTAAGAATGCGACGGCTACATTTTCATCATTTACGCGAGAACCGGAAGTAGTGAAATTCTAGTGTCGGAAGTAGTGGAATTCTGAGTTTTAATCGCAACAGGGGGGATATGGATGTTTGCCAAAAGTATGAAATTACTCGCAGCACTTTTTCTGGTGCTGACGATTGTATTTGCAATTCTATATCGGTATATTCCGGGTGGGGCAATGTTAAGTCTGGCGATCACCTTCGGTACCATCGCCTATCACTTTTGGATGCGTCTGGCGGTCGGTTATGCAGTCAACGGAATATGTCATAATCAGGTAGACTATAATAAATGGTGGTTTCGGGAAAAACCATTTGAAAAGCGGCTGTATAAATGGTTAAAGGTAAAAAAGTGGAAAGATAAAATGCCTTCATTTACGCCGGAGACATGGGATCCAAGGACACATACATGGGAAGAAATTGCAGGAGCAATGTGCCAGTCGGAGGTGGTACATTCCATCATAGTGATATTAAGCTTTGTGCCGATAGCGGCAACCTTTATATGGGGGGACTTTTGGGTATTCTTCATTACATCGGTTCTATCTGCGGGTGTGGACAGCATGTTTGTGATCATGCAGCGGTATAATCGACCGAGGGTACTGAGACTGATCAAACGCCGGCATGACTGAATTACGGAATATTCAGATGGATTTTATGTAATATAATAAAGAATAGCAGAACAACAGGCTCGTTCCTTTGGTGACAAAGGGAGGAGCTTTTTCATTCCTACCCTTTGGGGTAGTTTACAACCATTATAAAACCTTTTATGATACATACAGATAAACAGGGACGTTGGATAAGGGGGAAATATGAAGAATCGGGATAATGAGTTTTTTATCGAAGAAAAGCTGGATGAACTGGTGCAGGAGGGGAATAAGGATGCCTTAAAGGATCAGTTGAGCCGGATATTGGCATCTCCATGCTGCCTGAACGGATTTAAACACTGTAAAAAGTATTTGCAGGCATTCACAGAGGAGGAAATTGTTCAGACCCCTTATCTGGCAACGGCGGCTTCCGTCATCAGTGCCATTTATGGAGATCTGGAACGGGCAGAACAGTATGCCGCCTGTGTAGAAAGCGAACCGGTCATGAAGCTTCATCTGGATGTGATGATTCCGGGAACGGATAACGAAAGGATGATGCGGGCATTAGAGAAGCTGGCAGCATTACAGCGAACACAGGGGTTTCTGCCGAATCTGCCGTTGGCGGCAGGAAGACTGACGCTTATAAATGGATTTCGTGATTTTACGCTGTATGGCAGCTGGGTCCGGGAGAATAAGGAACCATTAAAACAGTACATGCGGCAGTTCTATGGTGATAGTGCGGTTGGCATGGCGGAGATCGCATATGCAGAGGTCTGTTATCAGAGAGACGAGTGCTTCGAGGCAATCACGACACTGGTTGGATCGATTCCGTTTATCGAAAAAGAGGGTGAGATCGCAGTGCTGTTTATTGCATTGAGTCTGCAGATGAAGATTATGATTGCAACCGGACAGATCGCTGTTGTCTATCCGATGTTGGATAAGATCTATCAGCGGTTATATGCAGGAAAAAGTCGGTGGTTGTTAGAGAATTACGGTGCGATGAAGGTACATGGACTTATGTATGACGGGGATGTTCGTACCGTATCAGAGTGGATGGAACAGGAAGCACCCAATGAACTGGGAGAGCTTTGCATGCTGGATACCTATAAGTACATGATCAAGATGCGGGCATACATACTGGAAGAGAGGTATCTTGCGATGCTATCCCTGGCTGAGTACCTGAGAGAACCGTTAAGAAAAGGTGGACGTACGATGGATCTGTGTGAAATGGATCTGCTGTGTGCGATTAGTTACTTTCTGGACGGAAAGCCGGAGGAGGCGTATAGCATATTAGACAGGATTCTGCCGGTGATTCGGGAACGGAGATATGACCGACTGGTGGCAGATGAAGGTGAAAAGGTCTACTTCCTGCTTCGAAATTATAAGAAGGAACGGCAAAAGGAGGACGAGTATCTGAATCGGTTGATTCAGCTATCAAAGAAAATGGCACTGCTGTATCCGGATTACCTGCGAAAGGCAAAGGAGGATTATCCGCCGTTAACGGAAACCGAGAAGGAGATTCTGTATCTGATCGCGGACGAACGGTCCAATGCAGAGATTGCAGACTTTATGGATATTAGTATTAATACAGTGAAATTTCATACGAAGAACATATATACCAAGCTGAATGTAAAGACCAGACAGCAGGCAGTTCGGGTAGCAAAGGATAACAGATTGATTTCAGTACGATAGAGAGGGAGACAGATGGGAAAGCTGCAGATAGGGTGTTTCATTATCACAGTCTTTATTATGATTCTATACTTTTCGGTAAAGAGAATTTCAACCAGATCACATAAAGTATATTCTGCTTTGCTGATAGTATCCGTTTTATATCTGATATTTGATCGTGTTACCGTGTATACCGTCAATCATATCGAGACAGTTCCGGCTTTGTGGAATCAGATCATGCACAGATGCTTTCTTGTAAGTCTGGTAGCATGCATTTATCTGATATACAGATATGTATTGCTTATGATCTTTCGGGAACGTCCGACGCGGAGAGGCTCCTTCGTGCTTCTGATCCTGTCGATCATAGCGGCGGGCGGACTTCCTCTGTATTATCGGATAACTGAAAAAGGGAATTATTCCTATGGGCCGGCAGCGTATGTTACCTATGTTACTGTAGCAGTATACACAGGGATGCTGATGTATTCACCTATAAGAAACTATAAGGAAATGGAGAAAAAGAAGCGGGAGATCATCCTGCTCACCGTGATCTTTCAGGTCGCAGTATCGATTTATCAGGCAGTCTTCCCGTTATCCCTGATTTCCTGTCTGGGAATTACCCTGGTAAATCTTGGATTTTTCCTGACCGTGGAAAGTCCCGATGTTCATCTGATCGAACAATTGAAGGAAGAAAAGGAACTGGCAGACGGGGCCAATCGGGCAAAGTCTACATTCTTAGCCAGTATGTCTCATGAGATACGAACGCCGATCCATGCAGTCATGGGAATGAGCGAGATGATTTTACGGGAAAGCAAAGAGGAGGAAACCTTATCCTATGCCGGGGACATCCATTCGGCAGCAGGATCGCTGCTGAACATTGTAAATGACATTCTGGACTTCTCAAAGATCGAGTCCGGAAGAATGGAGATCCTGTCGGTATCCTATCAGCTTTCCAGCCTGATCCATGATATATATCTTCTGATTGCAGATCGAGCGGAGAAAAAAGGCCTGATGCTTCAGATTCATGTAGACGAGGCGCTTCCTTCGACCTTATACGGGGATGATATCCGGTTAAAGCAGATAGTAATCAATCTGTTAACCAATGCGGTGAAATATACAGAAAGCGGAAGCGTTACATTGAATATTACGGGAACTGTACAGAATGAGACCTGCGAGCTGTTGGTTCAGGTAAAGGATACCGGTATCGGAATCCGGGAGGAAGATATACGGAAGCTGTTTCAGGTATTTGAACGGATCGAGGAAAAAAGAAACCGTACTATAGAAGGAACCGGGCTTGGAATCAATATCACACAACAGCTCCTCACTCTCATGGGTTCAACACTTCAGGTGGAGAGTGTATACGGAGAGGGCTCTTGTTTCTCCTTTCGTCTGAAACAGAAGGTGATACAACGGGAGCCAATCGGCAATCTGGAGGAGCGTCTGCAGAATGAAAAACGACAGGAAGTACATCGGGCAGGCTTTCGTGCCCCGGATGTGCATGTGCTGGTGACCGATGATATCGAAATGAATCGAAGAGCGTTCCGGGGACTTTTAAAACAAACAGAGATCCGGGTGGCAGAAGCTGCCAGCGGACAGGAGAGTCTGACAAAGGCACGGGAAGAGAAGTATGATCTGATTTTCATGGACAATATGATGCCGGATATGGATGGAATCGAGACCATGCAGCGGTTAAAAGCGGATGTACGGGGGAAAATACAAAGACACCGATTATCATGTTAACGGCCAATGCGATAGCAGGTGCGAAGGAAGAGTATGAACGGGCAGGCTTTGACGGTTATCTGTCAAAACCGATAGATCCAAAGAAGCTGGAGGCGATGATCTGTCGATTTTTGAGTGAAGATCGGATTCTGGGATTTGGAGAAGACGAGGCTGTAAAAGCAGAACCAACGGGCAGACTACTTCCTGAGCTGAACGGTATTCGATGGGAATATGCGAGACTTTACATTCCCGATGATGAGATGCTGTGGGAGCTGTTAAAGGGGTTCCGGCAGACACTGGCGGAGCGGATACAGGAGTGGAACAGAGATATATCGGAAGGAACAAATGCGGCATATGATGTCGGAACCGATATGGATCTGGCGACTATTCGTATCGAGGCGCATGCCCTAAAGAGTCTGGCAGCTTCCGTCGGCGCTATGACGATCTTCGGGCTGGCAAGAGTGACAGAACTGGCGGCGCGAGAGAACGATGTCGGAAAGGTAAAACAGGTTCTGCCGCTGCTGATCGAAGAGATGAAGCAGATGGAGACAGAACTGGCGGTACAGTTTCCGGAAGAGGAACGGCTACTTTGCGAAGACAGGGAGCAGCTTCTGCTTCTGGTGCGGCTGCTGGTAGATGCCATGCGAAGTCTGGACTTTGATGAAGCGGACAGACTGGAGGAGAAACTGGGTAGCTATCGCTATCCGGAGCAGATACAAGAGCCGGTGAATCGGATACAGAAAGCTGTCCGGCATCTGGATGATCGGACGGCAGTAGAGATCGGAACAAGACTAATACAGGTGATAGAGGAGGATATATATGAAACGGGTACTGTTTATTGCTGAAATGAATGAGATAACAAAGAGCCTGAATGAAGCCCTGCTGCCATACTTTCAGGTGCAGCTATGTGTGGCAGACCAGAGTTTTACCAGAAAACTGGTGCAGATCTTTGAACCGGACATTATACTGATCTTTTTAAATGGACTGAGTTATGCAGATGTAAAAGGATTGAAAGCCGTTCTGAAGGCAAATAGGGAGATACCGGCTGTGGTTGTCGGCAGTAAGTATGAGTTACGGGAGTATGATCTGGAAGCAGATGCCGGACAGATTCACAAGCTGACACGTCCGGTTGGAAATCAGGAGATTATCCGGACTCTTTGCGATGGAGTGGGAATCGATTATACGGATTACGAGAATACGGTACTGAAAAAAGAAGACAGAAGAAAGCATATATTATTCGTAGATGATAATCCACTTCTTCTGCGTAGTATGAAGGCACTGGTGAGTGACCGATATCGGGTGTCCATTGCAGTTTCAGGTGCCCAGGCATTTGAGGTTTTGCAGAAGGACTGTCCGGATCTGATCTTTTTAGACTATGAGATGCCGGTGATAAATGGGAAAATGCTCCTGCGTGCGATCCGTGCAAATCGGCAGTTTGCCGGTTTACCTGTTATATTCCTGTCTGCGGTTGCGGATCGGGAGTACATTCAGGAACTTTTGGAGCTAAAACCGGAGGGATATGTTTTAAAGCCTGCCAGACAGGAATGTATCATGGAGATGATTGAGAAATATGTCGGCTAGGCAGGGCTATATGAAAGAAAAAAAGAAATCGACAAAGCCGGATTTTGGTGATACAATCCGTTTGTATCAGGATCCTTAGGAGGGACCGCGATTCTGCAGTATTTGGAGACAACGGCCGATAAACATGGGCATAAACGAGCAGACTATATATGGGAGATAATATATAAGGAGGAATTTATAGAATGTGTACAGCAGCAACCTATCAGTCAAAGGACTTTTATATGGGGCGAACTCTGGACTATGAATTTTCTTATGGAGAAACGATCACGATTACGCCCAGAGAATATCCACTGGTATTCCGATATGATGGCAGGAAAGATCACCATTATGCAATTATAGGCATGGCACACGTTGCGGATGGCTATCCACTTTATTATGATGCGGTGAATGAAAAGGGGCTTGGCATGGCAGGTCTGAATTTCGTAGGAAATGCGGTTTATGCAGAACCGGTAGAAGGTCGCAGAAATGTGGCACAGTACGAGTTTATCCCATGGATACTCAGTCAGTGTCAGAGTCTGGAAGAGGCAAAGCAACTGTTAAAGGAGATGAATCTGACCGGAATACCATTCAGTACACAGCTTCCGACAGCACAGCTTCATTGGATCATCGCGGATGCGAGTGGAGCTGTCACAGTAGAATCGGTGGCAGACGGACTGAAGATTTATGAGAATCCGATCGGAGTTTTAACGAACAATCCACCGTTTGATCAGCAGATGTTTGCGCTGAATAATTATATGCATTTATCTCCGAAACAGCCCGAGAATCACTTTTCGGATCAAGTACAGTTAACCGCCTATAGCCGGGGAATGGGTGCTTTAGGGCTGCCGGGGGATCTCTCCTCCGCATCCCGGTTTGTACGGGTTGCATTTGTAAAGTCTCATGCGGTATCCGGAGAAGGAGAGACAGACAGTGTAGGACAGTTCTTTCATATTTTGAACGCGGTTGATCAGCAGCGTGGCTGCTGTGAGGTGGCAGAGGGAAAGTATGAGATCACGATCTATACCTCCTGTTGGAATGCACAGAAAGGGATCTACTATTACACCACCTACACGAATCATCAGATCACAGCTGTAGATATGCATAAGGAGGAACTGGATAGCAGAGTACTGATCAGCTATCCGATGCTGCAGGCGGAGCAGATCTGTTACCAGAATAGGTAGATTTTATAAGCCGTTTCGAAATGAAGTCTGGACAAATCCCAGCAGGCTGAATGATCCGGTAGTCTATACACCATATGAGGGTTCGTGATTACTTTTTATTTAAGGAGGCGATATATGCCAGATCATTCGGATCGGCGACATCGTCTCTTTTTTGCGTGACATGCAGTGGCTGTCGATTGAAGCAGGAATCCGTGCATAAAATACAGCACTCTGAACACATACTAAGTTCAAAAAGGAAGGGAGAATATGAAGATGGCAGAAACAGATACCATTAAGCTGCTACGGGAATGTGATGCCGGGATTAAGATGGGGGTATCTTCCATCAATGAGGTGCTGGAATATGTAGATGATGACACCTTTCGGAAGCTGCTCACTCAGTGCAGAGACAAGCATGAGAAGCTGAAGGATGAGATCCAGAAAGAACTGCGTGCATGCCATGATGAAGGGAAGGATCCGAATCCGATTGCCAAAAGTATGTCCTGGGTAAAGACGAATGCGAAGCTGGTCATGAATGAATCCGATCAGACGATAGCAGATCTGATGACGGATGGTTGTAATATGGGAGTGAAGTCCCTGCACAAATATCTGAATCAATATGAGGCAGCCGATAACAGAACAAAGGATATTGCAAAGAGGCTGATCAATTTGGA
The DNA here is from genome assembly GCA_900539185.1 of uncultured Clostridium sp. Taxonomy (GTDB): domain Bacteria; phylum Bacillota; class Clostridia; order Lachnospirales; family Lachnospiraceae; genus CAG-632. The sequence goes on along the minus strand of UQBG01000013.1, from coordinate 26,123 downwards.
AGAGCAGCTTACAGTAGATATCCGGTCATTTCTGTAGTTGTATCCCTGCTTACAATGTATGTAGGCAGGGGATACTTCATGTCAGCGTTTTACGTCTGCGTAAATGGTTTACAGACGATGGGATCGAATAGTATAATAAAAGCAGTTTTGATATACAAGGAGAACCGAAAGCTATGGGTAAAGAGATCAAGCAGGATCCCGGTCTTCAGGGAAATGAAAAAATAGAAGCAGCCATTGCGGGGCTACAGCAGGAACCATCCGAGGAAGCTCTGGCACATACATTGACCGTGATTCGAAGAAGAATGAAAGAACAGGGACAGTTCATTCTGGCAATCGAACCACCCGGAGCAGATGGACAGATCCATCTGCAGACAGCACAGACATCGGACGGTACTGTGTGGTGGGTGGCGTTTACCGGCTTTGAAGAAGAACTAAAGGGTGCCGATAGCGTAAAGTCCACTTTTCTGGTGAATATAGATCAGCTATTTGCATCAGCACTTCAGGTGCCGGAGATAAACGGCGTAATCCTGAATCCGTGGAACCGAACCCTAATGCTGGATAAAAAATTAATTGGGATTCTTTGTGGCATATAACAGGGGGAACGGAAATGAAACTATTACATACATCGGATTGGCATCTGGGTATGGCAGCAGGCCAGATGTCATTTCTGGAGGATCAAAGGGACTTCTTCGATCAGCTATATTCCATTATACAAAGAGAACAGGTGACGGCGGTGCTGTGCGCGGGCGATGTTTATGACAGCAGCGTATCCAATGCAGATGCCATCGAGCTGTATAATCATGTCATGACCAGACTGTGTATGGATCTGCATGTGACCTGTATCGTGATTGCCGGAAACCATGACGGTGCGGAGCGGCTGGCATCCTGTAGTGAACTGTTAAAGCGGGCAGGACTGTTCATTTCCGGCAGGCTTTCGCGCGGGATCCGGCCGGTATCCTTTGAGGATGTTGATGTCTACCCGATACCGTTCTTTCATAAGGATGAGGTGGTGGCACTGTATCCGGAACGGCAGGAGGAGATTCATTCAGAGGAGGATGCGATGCGGATCGTGTGCGAGGATATCCGTACCCATATGGATACCGGAAAGCGGAATATAGTCATGGCACATGCCTTTGTAGTAGGAGCAGCATTGTCCGATTCCGATCGCTCCGCCAGAGTCGGACAGGCAACAGCGATCTCAAAAGACGTATTTGCCGGCTTTGATTATGTGGCATTGGGACACATTCATAAACCGCAGAGCATTACGGAACAGGTCCGGTACTCCGGAACACCGTTAAAATATTCCTTCGGTGCGGAGGAAACACAGGAAAAGAGTGTGACGATCCTGGATACGGCTACGATGCAGCAGACGATCATCCCGATCCGGCCGAAGCATGATCGAAGGAGTGTAATCGGAGCCTACGACGATGTGGTACAGCGAGAGGATATTCGTAATGATTATCTGAAGTTAACGATTACAGACCGTTATGCAACCTTGGATCTGATCCGGGAACTTCAGACGATCTTTCCGTATCTGCTGGAGATCAATGGAAAAGATGCGGAGCTGGTGACTGCCGGTGGCGGAATCACCATGGAAGAACTGGGGAAGCTGGATGAGCAGGATATCATGAAAAAATATATGAGGGAAACCTTTGCAGAGGAGCCGACAGCCGAACAGATACAGCTATTTGAGGCGGCGATGCGTGCGATCGAGGAGGAGGTGAAGAAGCAGTGAGACCGATATTATTGGAATTTCAGTGCTTTGGTCCCTATATGGAGCCGCAGTCCATAGACTTCGAGCGGCTGGAGAAAAACGGGATTCTTCTGATCAGCGGAGATACCGGCGTCGGAAAAACAACGATTCTGGATGGCATCTGCTGTGCACTATACGGTGAAGCCAGTGGTGGCAGGGCGAAGGATGGCGGTCGCGGAGAGTTTGCCGCCATGCGTTGCAAGCTGGCAGGAAGCACAGATATCACAAAGCTGGCATATGTATTTGAAGCTGGGGGAAACCGCTATCGCTTCGAACGGTCGATCCGGGTGCCGAGGAAGAACCTGATCGAAGAGCAGGACTGTAAGATATGGAAAGATGACGGCTACGTGCCGCTTCTGGCAAATCCGAAGAAGAATGCGGTCAATGAACAGGCAGAGCAGATTCTGGGACTGACCTGCGATCAGTTTCGACAGGTAATCATGCTTCCTCAGGGAAAGTTCGAGCAGCTTCTGGTATCAGATTCAGCCAACAAGCAGGCGATACTGGAAAGTCTTTTTCAGGCGGAACGGTGGAAGGCCATTACCGACCGGGTGTATGAGGCGGCAAATGAACAGAGCCGGGAACTGCACCGGAGAGAGGAAATGATACGCTTCCGGCTGGAGCAGCAGGGCTGTGATACGGTAGAAGCATTGGATGAGCAGATTCAACAGCGGACACAGCGGCTGGATCGGCTGCAGCAGGAACGCGTACAGGTGGAGACTGCTTATCGGGAAAAAGAGGAGAGTTATCAGGCCGGGCTGGCAGTTGTTGAAAAGTATCGACAGTTGGAACGGTATCAGGAGCAGATCGAAAAGCTGGAGGCACAGGCAGATTGGATCGTCGGCGAAAAGCAGCGGCTTCAGCAGATGCGGGAGGCAGATAGTCTCCGGGAGGACTATCAGAATCGGAAAGACGCAGAGAAAAAGCGAGATCAGCTACAGGCCGAAAAGAACGCAAAGGAAGCAGATCAGAAGCGGGCCGAGCAGGAGCTTTTGAAGGTTCAGAAGCAGTGGGAGGTTCATGAACGGCAGGCAGAGACTATGACTGGGCTCACAGAAGAACTGTCCGTCTGCCGGTCGCGGAGAGACAGCTATCAGCGGTTAGAGGAGCGGCAACAGGTACTTTGGGAACAGGAAACCATTACAAAGCGGCTGGAAGCAGAGCATCAGAAAAAAGAAACTGCCTATCAGAAGAATGTGGAGAATTATAATCTGGCATATACAGCAGCCGGTGAAGCGGCAGCAGTATTTACGGGAGCGCAGAAACGATATCTGCAGGGGATCGGTGTGGTACTGGCAGAGAAACTGGAGGAGGGCGTTCCTTGTCCGGTATGTGGCAGTACAAGCCATCCGAAGCCGGCAACCGGTGAAGGGGCATCTGTGACAGAGATGGAGCTGGAGGCGCTGGAGGCGAAGAAGGATCAGGCAGAGGCGAAGGAGCGGCAGTTAAGAAAGCAGCTACAGGAGCAGGAATGTCTGCAAAGAGAAGCAAAGGAACAGTGTGAGGAACAGAGACGCAGGCTGGAAAAGGTACAGGCGGAATATGATGAACTGAAGAAGCAGAAGCTGGCAGACATTCAGACACTGGAGGAACTGGATGCCAGAATCCGTCTGCTTAAAAAGCAACAGGAAGATTATGAACAGGAACAGCAGGAGCTGCAGCGGCAGGAACAGCAGGCCAGAGAACGGAGAGATACCGTTGTAGGGGTATTAACAACTATAGTACAGCAGTATCAGGAACAACAGCTCCGATATGAACAGACAGAGCAGCGTTGGCAGCAGGCCTTTGGGCAGTCGGCGTTCCGGGAGGAAGAAGCGTTTCGAAGCTGCCTGAGGGATCGGGAGGAGCAGGAGAAGGTCGTACAGGAGATTACACGTTATCAGACGGAACTGCGGACGACTCAACAGGCGTATGAGGAACAGAAGCGATCCTTGGAGCAGATACAGAAGCCGGATATACAGGAGGAAAAAAGGACGCTGGATCAGATGAAACTGCACCTGGAGGCAATGCAGAGACAGCAGACGATTGAAGAGCAGGAGCAGAAGAAGGCGCAAACAGAAGCAGAGGAGCTTCGAAGGCAGGAGGCAGCCTGCATAAAAGAGCGGCAGCTCGCAGAAGCCAATCTGGTGTTTGCAAAGCGGTTAAGGGGCGATACCGGAATCGGACTCCAGAGATATGTACTGGGAGTTATGCTGAGCTATATTACGGTAGAGGCAAATCGGCTGCTTCGGCTGGTTCATGGCGGTCGATATCAGCTTTACCGTATGGATGAAACAGCAGGAACCGCACATAAAAAAGGACTGGAACTGGGTGTATATGACAGCAGGACAAATGAAAGACGAAGCGTGAATACTCTGTCGGGAGGCGAACGGTTTCTGGCATCTCTGTGTCTGGCGATCGGTTTGACAACGGTGGTGCAGGCACAGGGAAGCCATCGGCTGGGAGCCATGTTTATCGATGAGGGCTTTGGCACTCTGGACGAAGAGTCTATACGGGATGCACTGGAGGTACTGCAGCATGTTCAGCAGAATCAGGGACTGGTAGTTTTAATCTCACACCACGAGCGACTGAAGGAGACGATTCTGAATCGTCTGGAGGTTCGTGCGGGAAAGACCGGAAGCCGAGTGTTGATTCTGTCATAAGAACCCTCTATAATAAACGCAGGAAAACAAATGGGAAGGAAGATGCTTGTGGCACAAAAGAAGGTTACGATTCAACAGATAGCAGATATGGCGGGAGTCTCCATCGCGACAGTTTCGCATGTGATCAATCGCACACGGTATGTGCGCCCGGAGTTGGTTGAACGGATCGAACAGATAATAGAAGAAACCGGGTATTCAGAGAAGTTGAAGGGAAAGGAACGTAAACTGCGTGCAGGGCGTTCCTCCATAATCGTTGCCATCTTCCCGAATATCAGTAGCAGTATGTACCGAGATATGATAACAGAGCTGCGCGGGCAGATCATCGATCAGGGGTATCAGTTCTATGTTACGATCACCGGAGGCGATAAAGAGGAAGAAAGCCGGGTTCTGGAGAGTCTGATCGCAGAACGTAAGGTAGCCGGGATCCTGCTGGCACCGGTCAGTGACTCGCCACACGACTATAAGCAGCTGATTGATTCCGGGATTCCGTTTGTGTGTGTCGAGCGGAATCTGTTGGGGAATGGAATTGATGCAGTAGAGTTTCGGGATCGTGAGGGTATTTATAACGGAACAGAATACTTATTGAAAAGCGGACATCGAAATATATTATTCCTCCGTGAGGCTTCTCAGAGCACAACGCGAGAGGAACGAACCAAAGGTTTCCTACAGGCAATCGAACATCACAATATTAACGTAAACGATGCGAATATCGAGGATGTCCCTGTGAAAAATGAAGATCGAAGCCGGATCGTGATCCAGCGGGCACTGAATCGGATTATGCCGACCGCCGTGATGGCGAGCGGAAACCGGCTGACCTTATATCTGATGAAAACGATCCGGGATATGGGTATGAAATACCCGGATGAGATCTCGGTCGTCGGATTTGGAGATGATGGCTGGAATGAACTGACCTATCCGCCGCTTACGGTTCTGAAGCGGGATGTAAAGGGGCTGTGCCGACAGGCAACAGCGATCCTGTTTGAAAAGATAAATGTGGGAAAGGCAATTACGGAGAATGGATATGCAGATATTGAACTGATTATCCGCCAGTCCACTAAGATGCTGGAAAACGGACCATACGGGGAAACTGCGGTATCACCGGATAGCATTATCCTGAGTGCAGAGGAAAAGCAACAGCTTCGAAACGGACATTATCAGGTGGCTATATCCTTCCATTATACCGGAACCGCATGGGCGGAACTGCATGAAAAAGGTGTCCGGGATGAGCTTGGGCGTTATGGCATCGATGTGGTGTCGGTCATGGATGCACACTTTGACCCCGAATTGCAGAATACACAGCTTGACAGTCTGCGGATCCAGAAGCCGGATGCAGTGATAGCGGTGCCGACGGATGATAAGGAAACGGCTGAAAAGTTCCAGGCATTATCGAAGGTTTCGAAGCTGGTATTCCTAAGTAATGTGCCGGAACATCTGAGCAAGAACAGCTATGTATCCTGTGTATCCGTAAATGAATGGGAAAATGGAACCAACACCGGACGGATGATGGGAGAGTATCTGAAAGGCAGAAAGGATGCAAAGGTAGGATTTATCGTTCATGGGGCGATGTTTACAGCAACCAGATCCAGAGATCTGGCCGCAAAAAAAGTATTACAGGATAATTATCCGAATGTAGAGATCGTGACAGCCAAGAGCTTTGTGCAGATTGAAAATACCTATCAGGTATGTAAGGAGATGATCGAAACCTATCCTTCAATCGAGGCCTTATATATCAGCTGGGATCAGCCGGCATTGCTGGCGATTCGGGCATTGAAGGAGTTGGGAAGACCGGATATTGCAATCTTTACAACCGATCTGGATCGGGATATTGCATATGGCATGGAGGAAGGCTATGTAAAAGGTCTGAGTACACAGCGGCCGTATGAGCAGGGGCGGGCAGCAGCACTGGTGGTAGCAAAGTCTCTGGTAGGCGGAACCCTGCCGAAGTACGTAGGTGTGCAGCCGTATGTGGTAGAAGAAAAACAGTTGCGCCGGGCATGGAGAGATATCTTTCACGAAACAATGCCGGAGAAGCTGCGGTGATTCAAAGCCGGGAGTAAAAGTAAAACCGAAACACAAGGGAAGCAGGGATGTATCGTTACAGATAAATGATACATCCCTGCTTTTATGTTATTGCTGTAGTGAAAAAGTGCTTCAGCAAATGAAAATCATTCTGACGTAAAATTTACGTAAAAAGAAAAACAACTCAAATATTTACGTAAAAAACAGGAAAACCAGGGAGAAAAAATGCAAAACGAAACGCCATATTTGTGCAAAAAGACGAATAATAAAGAACTAAAAGAATAAATATTGACATATTTTCACAAGTACGGTAAGATGCAATCAAACAAAGGAAAAAGAAACTCATTAAATTTACGTAAAAAAACCGGTTATGAGTTGCTTTTGGCAAAATGCTTTCCCTTTGTAGAATGATTGAACTTATACCATAACAAAGGTAACAAGGAGGAAAAACATATGAGAAAAATGAAAAAAATAGTAGCGTTAGGACTTGGTTTATGTATGGCAGTCGGTATGCTGGCAGGCTGCGGATCTAACGGATCCAACGGAACATCCGGCAACACAACCGGCGGAGATGATGTTCAGAACACGCAGGAAGCAAGCTCAGGACTATCCTTTGCATTCTGTACAAACACTTTGAATAACACATTCCAGAGCTCCATTGATGCAAAGTTAAGTGAGCTGTGTGCAGAGAATGGTATCTCTTACACCTGTCTGGATCCTGATTACGACTTGAACAAGCAGTTGAGTCAGTTATCAGATGTAGCAAACAGCGGATACGATGCAGTATTCATCATCCCGGTTGACTCAGCAGGTATTACCTCTGGTCTGGCTGAGATCCATGATGCAGGCATCCCGATCTTCAACGTAGACACCGCAGTTATCGATGATGACATTGAGAACTTCGTAACCATGTTCGTAGGAACCAACGCATATATGGCTGGTCAGTTGGTAGGTGAGCAGATGGCAAAGGATTATCCGGACGGAGCAGACATTGCAATCTTAGACTTCCCTTCAAACGAGAGCTGTGTTGACCGTGTAAATGGTTTCATGGATGGTCTTGGAGACAACAAGGACAAGTTCAACATCGTAGCACAGCAGGATGGTGAAGCGGCTCTGGATGCTTCCATGAGCTTAGCAGAAGATATCATCATTGCAAATCCTGATATCGACGCATTCTTCTGCATCAACGATCCATCTGCATTAGGTGCGGCAGCAGCGATTAAGGCAGCAAACAAGACCGGCGAGATCGGAGTATACAGCATCGATGCATCTCCGGATGGAAAGCAGGCACTGTTAGATGGCGAGTTCACAGCAGTTGCTTGTCAGGTTCCTCTTCAGATCGCAGAGTACTCTTTCGATGAAGCAGTAAAGTACTTAGACGGTGACACAAACATCGATGAGAAGAAGGTTTATCTGGATTCTCACTTAGTATTAGTGGACGAGGCTAAGGAAACGATTAACGACTGGCAGTAAGATGACTGGGAATGAAGGGCACTGTTGGGAAAGCTGACAGTGCCCTCCCTTATAAAGGAGGTACACTATGGGACAAACAGTTCTGGAAATGATAGGAATAAAGAAAAGCTTTTCTGGAATCTATGCTCTCAGCGGTATTGATTTTAGCCTGGAAAAGGGTGAGGTTCATGCACTGCTCGGTGAAAACGGTGCAGGAAAATCAACTTTGATCAAGGTGCTTGGCGGTATCTATCAGCCGGATGAAGGAACGATTAAGATTCAGGGCAAAGAAGTGAAGATTAATGGTGTTCCGGCAGCAAGAGAAAACGGAATCGGAATTATCCATCAGGAGATCGTGTTAGTTCCATACCTGACAGTAGCACAGAACCTGTTCCTGGGACGTGAGATTAAGACGAAGCTGGGAACAATCAATATGGCAGAGACCAACAGAAGAGCAAAAGAGATGATCGCATCCCTCGGGGTTAATATCAAGGCAGATACGATCGTAGAGAATTTAACCATTGCACAGCAGCAGATGGTTGAGATTGTAAAGGCAGTATCCTTTAATGCCAATATTATAGTGATGGATGAGCCTACCTCTTCTCTTTCCAATGAAGAAGTAGAGCAGTTATTTGAGATTATTGATAACCTGAAGAAAAAGAACGTAAGTATTATATATATTTCACACAGAATGGAGGAACTGTTCCGCATCTCCGACCGTGTAACCGTTATCCGGGATGGTAAGTATGTGGGAACCAGAAAGACATCCGAGACGAATCCGAATGAACTGGTAGCCATGATGGTAGGACGAGATCTGGAAAGCTTCTATGCCAGAGATTACTGCGATATGAGTAAGGCAGAGGTGGCAATGAGCGTACAGAATCTCACATCCAATGACGGACTGTTCGAGGATGTAAGCTTCGAGGTACATAAGGGCGAGATTTTAGGCTTCTCCGGACTGGTTGGAGCCGGCAGAAGTGAGATCATGGAGACGATCTTCGGTGCCCGTCCGTATACGAAGGGCGAGATTGTACTGAACGGAAAGAATGTACACTTTAAGAATCCGATGCAGGCGATCAAGGCCGGTATTGCACTGGTACCGGAGGATCGTAAGAAGCAGGGTCTGGTTCTTGGAAACAGTGTAGCATTCAACATGACACTGGCTTCCCTTCATTTCTATATGAATGGTATCGCGATCAGCGAGAAGAAGCGGGAAGTCGTAATCAACGAGTACACGCAGAAGCTGAGACTGAAGGCAGCCTCTCCTGAGATCGAGGCAGGCAGTCTTTCCGGTGGTAATCAGCAGAAGGTAGTACTCGGAAAGTGGCTGGCAGCCAAACCGGATGTATTGATCCTGGATGAGCCAACCAGAGGTGTGGATGTAAATGCAAAGTATGAGATCTACACTACAATCAATGAACTGGCAAAGCAGGGAATCGCCATCATCATGGTGTCCAGTGAATTGCCGGAGATTATAAATATGTGTGACAATGTATGTGTGGTTCGTACCGGACGGTTGGTAGCAAAGCTGTCAAAGGACGAGCTGACACAGGAGGAAATTATGAAATACGCCGCAGGAGGAGTTGAATAATATGAGTGAAACAAAGAAGAAAAACGTACTTTTGAATAATCCGGTGGTCAACGTGTTCCGTAGCAACATTGGTATCGTTATGGTATTGATTATCATGTGTGTTATCATATCCTTTGCGACGGATAAGTTCTTGACAGCAACCAACATTATATCTGTACTTCGTCAGATATCCATTAATACCTATATTGCATTGGGTATGACACTTGTTATTATCCTCGGACACATCGATTTGTCCGTAGGAGCTATCGTAGCTATGAGTGGTACATTGACCGTAGGCTTTATCGTAAATCAGGGGCTTCCGATCTGGCTGGCTATCATCCTTGGTATCCTGTTAGGTGCAGTTACCGGTTTCCTGAGTGGTTTCATTGTATCGAAGTTCAAGGTACCGGCATTCATCATCACTATGGCGATGATGAACATTGCAAATGGTATTGCATATGTATATTCCGGTGGACAGTCTACCCGTATCACAAATGAGTTCTTCATTAATATCGGTACCGGTTATCTGTTCAAGGTGATTCCGCTTCCGGTTGTTTACATGGTAGTATTGATTGCAGTCTTTGCATTCCTCTTAAATAAGACAAAGTTTGGTACATATGTATATGCCATCGGTGGTAACCGGGAAGCAGCCAGACTGTCCGGTGTTCCGATTAAGAAGGTAGAGATCATCGTATTTACATTATCCGGTCTGTTATCTGCATTCGCAGGTCTGGTGCTTTGCTCCAGAATGTATTCCGGACAGCCTTCCGTAGGTAGTGGTTATGAGCTGGATGCCATCGCAGCCTGTGTATTAGGCGGTACTTCCATGGCAGGTGGTAAAGGCCGGATCAGTGGTACAGTATTCGGTGCCATCGTTATCGGTATTATCTCAAATGGTTTGAATCTGATCGGTGTAAGCTCTTACTGGCAGTTGATCATCAAGGGTCTGATCATCGCCTGTGCAGTTCTGTTAGATGTACAGAAGGGCAAGCTGGGCGGACTGAAGAAAAAGAAAGTAAGCAAGAACTAAAGACTGAGGGAAAGGAAAGCATGGATGTATCATGCTGCAGGGATAAAGAATATGGAGATTTTTCGTAAGATGTCCTTTGCTGATTCAACCGGAGATGCCATTCCGTTTTATCACGAAGGAAAGTATCATATATTTTCATTAACACCGGCACTGGGTACGACAGTGTACCCGGACCGGCTTAGAACAACATGGAGCCACAGTGTATCAGAAGATCTGGTACACTGGGAGGAACTACCAACCGCTCTGTATCCGGGAGAAGGAAATGAGCCGGATGCATCGGGTGTCTGGACCGGCTCTGTAATCTACGGTGAGGGAAAGTATCATATCTTTTATACCGGATATTCCTTACCAAATGAGTACCAGCAGACCATATGCCACGCGACCAGCGAGGATGGTGTGAACTGGACAAAGGATCCGGGAAATCCGGTGATCAAGCCAAAGATCGAACTGTATGAGAAGCTGGACTGGAGAGATCCGTATGTATTCTATAATGAAGAGGATCAGTGCTACTGGATCCTGATCTCCGCAAGACGACTGGATATGCCGGTTACCAGAAGAGGCTGTATCGTACTGTATCGGTCCAGGGATCTGGAGAACTGGGAGTACTACGGACCGATCTATTCACCGGGACATACGAACTGTCCGGAGTGCTGTGAGATGTATAAGATCGGTGACACCTGGTATCTGTCTTATTCCAGATTCTCAGAGTTTGGTAATACGATTTATCGGGTATCCAAGTCCCCATTTGGCCCATGGAGAAAGCCAAAGAAAGATGGAATCGGCGGCAGACGGTTCTACGCTGCAAAGTCAATGCAGGATGATAACGGCAGACGGTTCTACTTTGCCTGGGCACATGATCGTGCCGAACGCAGCGATACCGGAGAATGGTATTGGGGCGGTGCCTTCTGTGTACCACATGAGGTCGTGGCAGATGAGAATGGCGAGCTGGATGTGAAGCTGCCGAAGGAGTATGAAGCGATGTTCCGGACTCCGGTCGCATGGGAATACGAATCCGTACTGGGAAACCCAAACTTCTATGGAAAGACAATGATAGAGATGGATTCCGTCAGCACCTGTACCTATGGATTTTTAACACAGAAGGAGCCACAGTTCCTGCTGAGTATGAAGATATTGCCGAGAGAGGCATACGATCACTTTGGCGTATTATTAAAGTCTGATCGGGAAGCCAGCGGATGCTTACTGCTGGAGTTCGATGTAGCGATGCAGCGGGTATCCCTGTTGAATCTGCCAATGGGAGTAGATCCGTTCTGGATAGAGTCCTGTCAGGCAGTGCCTGCTCCGACCGATCCGGGTCCGGATGGTGTTCGCGTGTGTGAGAAGACCTTCCGTATACAGGATGGAGAGCCGATCGATGTCAAGATCATCGTGGATCATGATATGGTAGAAGCGTTTATCGGAGAGCAGGTTGCATTTACCTACCGGAAGTACGCAGAGGCAAAGTATGAAACCGGTTTGCTGGCACAGGATGCAAAGGTTGAGTTTTATGATATTTCAGTAAAGAAGTAGAAGGTGCTGCCCATGAAGAAAACATACGATGTAGTTGCGCTTGGAGAAATATTAATAGATTTTACCCCGGCCGGAAGCTCGGAGAATCATATGCAGTTGTTTGAACAGAATCCGGGCGGTGCACCGGTGAATATGCTGACAGCAGTTACGAAGAACGGCTATCAGACCGCCTTTCTGGGAAAGGTGGGAGATGATATGCATGGTCGGTTCCTGCGGGATACGGCGAAGGATCTGGGAATCGATGTCAGGGGGCTGATTGTTGCAAATGATGTATTTACAACACTTGCATTTGTTACACTTCAGGAAAATGGTGAACGGACATTTTCATTTGCCAGAAAACCGGGAGCAGACACGCAGATCTGCTATCGGGAACTGAAGCAGGAGCTTTTAAAGAATACGAAGATCTTTCATGTCGGTTCACTGTCCCTGACCGATGATCCGGCCAGAACGACGACCTTTCAGGCGGTACGAACCGCAAGGGAAGCGGGTGCGATCATATCCTACGATCCAAACTACCGGGCACCATTGTGGCCGAATCGTGAGGATGCAGTCGAGCGAATGCGCTCAATGCTGCAGTATGTCGATGTGATGAAGCTGTCTGATGAGGAAACGGACATGCTGACACCGTATCAGGCACCGGAAGAGGCAGCAGAGTATCTTCTGAACAAAGGCATAAAGATAGTCGCTGTTACACTGGGAGCAGACGGCGTGTTGATCGCTGGTCGAAAGGGCATGCAGCGGGTAGCCGGATATAAGAGTCATGTGGTTGATACTACAGGAGCCGGAGATTCCTTCTGGGGTGGATTCTTATCCAAATTTCTGCAGATGGATGTAGAGCCGGAGCTGATTACGTTAGAACAGTTAAAGGAATGTGCAGTATATGGAAACGCAGAAGCGAGTCTGTGTGTGGAGAAGCGGGGCGGTATTCCGGCCATTCCTGAAAAGAGCGAGGTAGAAGAACGGTTAAAGGTTCTGTCATAATAAAACAGGTCGTGTAATTTTTCCCTCTTTTGATTACACGACCTGTTTTTCTTTTCTTTTATTATTTATTATTCGATTTTATTTCCGAAAAGCTGCATATATCATTTATACCGTTTCGACACGGATGGTATTTGTGTTTCCGGTTTTTCCGTTAATCTGTCCACCGGTTAATACAACATTGTCACCCGGCTGCAACCGGAAGATATCCTTTGCCTGCTGCATTGCATGGTAGAACACGACTTCAATCGAATTAAACGACTCACTCAGAACCGGAGTTACACCCCAGCTTAAGTTCAGCTTTCTCCATGCACGCTCCGAGGTCGTCATGCCGATGATATCGACCGGACAGCGGAAACGACTGACCATACGTGCTGTCGTACCGGTAATGGAACTGACTACGATACCCTTTGCCTTGATGTCGACAGCCATTGCACAGGTAGCATGAGAAACCGCATCCAGATTGCTGTGGATCTGGAATTCGGTGGCACTGAACCAGTGCTGGTAATCAATGCGCTGCTCTGTGAATTCTGCGATCTCTGCCATATTCTTTACAGCAGCTACCGGATATTTTCCGGCGGCTGTTTCGCCCGACAGCATAACAGCAGAAGAACCATCGTATACAGCGTTTGCAACATCTGAGATCTCTGCTCTGGTCGGTCTTGGATTCTGGATCATAGACTCCAGCATCTCCGTGGCGGTAATAACACGCTTGCCTAACAGACGGCACTTTTTGATGAGGAACTTCTGAACGGACGGTACTTCCATAAACGGAATCTCAACACCCAGATCACCACGGGCGATCATGATGCCGTTTGCCAGCTCACAGATCTCGTCGATATGATCAACACCGGAACGGTTCTCGATCTTCGCGATGACATCGATATCCTGACCACCGTTGCTGTCTAAGAAGTCCCGGAGTACCTGCATATCCGCCTTTGTCGATACAAAGGAAGCAGCGACAAAGTCTACATCGTTCTTGATACCAAACAGCAGGTCAGACTTATCCTGCTCACTGAGGTAATCATGCTTTAACAGACGGTTCGGGAAGTTCATACTCTTCTGATCGGACAGCACGCCACCGGTTAATACCTTACAGATCGCATTGGTTCCCTCCAGACGCTCTACCTGGAAGATAACCAGACCATTGTTTACCAGAATGGTATCTCCTATAGACAGATCGTCGATCAAATGACTGTAGTTTACGGATACTTTTTTCTGGTCGCCTACGACATCATCGGTAGTGAAGGTGAAGGTATCGCCGTCATTTAAGGTGATCCTGTGATCCTTGAATGTGCGGATTCGATATTCCGGTCCCTTCGTATCCAGCATGATCGCGATCGGAAGTCCCAGCTTTTCCCGTACATTTTTGATTAAGTCAATTTTTTTCTGATGATCCTCATGCGTTCCGTGAGAGAAGTTTAACCGGGCAACATTCATGCCCGCCTGACACATTTCGGTCAGGGTTTCCTCATTTTCACAGGCTGGGCCGATCGTACAGATAATTTTTGTTTTACGCATAGCGATTCTCCTTTATGATGTAATAGATCGTGTGCGGCTGCACACTATTTTGTCGTGGTGTCCTCCGGTGTAATATCAGAATGCTTGGAAGCACTCCCGGAAACATCATTGTCTCCCGGAAATCCATGATTCTCCGTCCACCAGGCGATGACGCCTACAACCAGGGCTATAACGCCCAAAACGATAGCTATTATATTTTTAACCATTTTATTCCCTTTCTTTCCTATACTTTTACACACGCAAATAAATCTGTGAAAATGCACAGATATGTTCCTTATGTAGTACTAGAAAGATAAGGGTTTTTCGCCGTCGGTTCGGTGTATGTACTGTGTAATGATAACACTGAACGGACATAAACATAAGATAAATGACAGCAGAACCAGGAAACTGCTTAGAATCTGAATCTGAGACAGAATAGAAAGTACCAGATCAAATGTGAAAAGGACTCTTCGGCTGTCTGCCATTCGCTGCAATGCTTCTGACCGGTTCTCGCGCGTAATGGTAGCTGCCTGCTGGTCGAGTCCGCGGATCGCAGACTGTAGCAGGGAGGAGATCCGGTTGTGGCTGCTTAAGGTGCCTTCTGTTGCTGCATTTTCGCCGTACAAAAAGCAGGAATCAATCGAATGGATATTCTGACACATTCCTAACAAAAGCAGGATACCTATAATCCCTGCCGTTATGTAGCTTTTCGCACTGGAATAACGCAATGGGCTCACCTCACCTACATACTAACAAATACAGGAAAGAGTTTCAAGAAGGACTTGAAGGATTCTTGGAAGCTTTCTTCGAAGCCGGATGCTTTGCTGCAGAGGATTCGGTTTTATGACTGCCGGGTGTACGGGATATTGCATGGCAGTGACAGCACCGGATACACTCGCCGCACTGGATACATTCATGATCGCCCGGTGTCCGGATGTCCATACGACAGTGCTGAACACAGGCGTGGCAGTGGTCACACCGGTTCTGATCGACCCGGATCTGTAGCAGGGAAATCCGGTTGAACAGTGAGTAAAACGCCCCTAATGGACAGAAGAAACGGCAAAAGCTTCGGAAGATAAAGATCATAGAGATCAGGAAGAGAATCATGAGCAGGAGCTTCCATAGGTACAGGTGACCGGTCAGAGCCTGCAATGCCTCATTCATCCATACCAGAGGAAGCCCCGCTTCTAAGGTTCCGGCCGGGCAGATATACTTGCAAAAGGCAGGTGTCAGAGTGACAAGCGGAAGGATAATCACAAAAAGAACCAGAATGACATACTTCAGATAAGAGAGCCATCGGGTCCAGCGATGCTTTTTTAGTTTTGGGGTTGGGATCTTATATAACAGCTCCTGAAGAAAGCCGAACGGACATAGGTAGCCACAGACAAAGCGTCCCAGAAGGGCACCAAATAAAAGGAGCAGTCCCAGAATATAGTATGGAAACTTATATTTACTGGAAACAAGGGCGGACTGGAGACTGCCTAACGGGCAGGCAGCTACAGCACCCGGACAGGAATAGCAGTTCAGTCCCGGTACACACATCCCCTTTACAGGCCCCTGATAGATTTTTCCGGTTGCAAAACCTGTGATGTGGCAGTTATACAGGATTGCACAGATTACCTGAGTGATCTTTCGTTTCATACATGCCTATCCGATACCGATACATTCATAGCAGATATGGATTGCCTTGCTCATCGTATCACGAAATCCGTTTTGACGGATTCCGAACAGCAGAAGCAGACCTGCGAGAATCAGTATACCCTTCCATAAATGTTGTTTTATATGCTTCATAAGAATGTACCGCCTATTCGTTTGGAGTCTCGGCTAAGGCAGCGTCAATCGCAGCCTTATACTCTTCATACTGACTGGTGGCGTCATAGGCACCCACAAAGGAATCATAGACACCGCCATCCTTTCCTATGACAACCGTGTATGGAATCCCGTCGGTAGGATAGAGACTGCTGATCGAACCATCTGTGTCACAGGCGACCGGGAAGGTATAACCATTTTCGGACAGAAAACGCTGAACGGTGGAGGTATCCTCCATGCAGTTGATCGCCAGTATATAGACATTGTCGCCATATTCATCATCCAGCCATTGAAAGGCCGGCATCTCAGCGCAGCATGGGCCACACCAAGTCGCCCAGAAGTTAACCAGAACAACCGTTCCGCGATGCTCGGATAGTGTAAAGGCAGAACCATCAGCCAGCTGAGCCGTAAAGTCAGGAGCCGGATTCTCGGAAACAGGGTATTCATAAGGCTGGTATTCGGTTGATGTATCATCCGCCGATGAAGTTTCTGTGGTAGATATATTCGAATCGCCGCTGATCCAGCCACCGGAGGATGTCGCCTGAGTCGAGGCAGCCTCCTGAGTCGAAGCAGGATCGGTTTCTTCCCAGTCATCAAAAGACAGACAACCGGTACACAAAAGTGAGAGTGTCGTAATGATTGTAATCAGAACAGTCCCCTTTTTAGTCATAATGCTTCCCCCCCTATCATGATTATGCATGTTTCATGGATCTGTTTGGTAGTGAATAGATGCTATATGAATTCGACCGGTTTCCAGAAAGAGGTTCCCATCTTCAGCGTTTCCTGTGTAGAGCAAAGCTTATCTGCAACACAGATCACCCAGCTCTCCTTATGCATCGGCGGCTTTGGTGTAAGTGGAAACATATGCTTGCGGATGATATCCTGTTCGATTGGATTTAACTGAAAGTCACGAGTCGCATTCGTGCACGCTACCCTGGGATGGTGAAAGCCGTGAAGGCGTACCCGTGTATCCTTATTATGCCAGTCATACAGATAGTAGTCATGAAGTAAGGCTCCCCGGATCATAGAACGCATATCGACATTCAGATGGAACTTTACGGCAATAATAATACTGCGGTATGCGACAGAAACGCAGTGCTGATACAGCGTAGTTGTCCCATGCTGAATAAAGCTCTTATTCTCAGTAAAACGTGTGGACTTTAAATGATGAAGTTCTTCGTGAAGAATCCGAATCCCTTCCTCTAAACGAGTTTGTTCCATAGTTTGTATCCCTCATAAATCGTTCCATTGCTACTATTTATAGTGTAGTCATTCTTTGAGGAATATGCAACGGTTTTTTGTTTACAAAATTCTTAAAGAGCAGAATATTTTTTGAAACAATTCTCTAAAAAAACAATAAATATTCTATTGAGATTATACTATTATAAAGTAAAAACTGATAGAGAGAATAAATGATAAATACTGATATCATGATAAAGAGAGGGCATTAACATGCAATTTCAGGGAGTACATATGTCTATGGGAAGAAATTATAGAGCTTATATCTTGGATAATCCCGGATATTTTTATGAAGCCGGATATAAGGGGATTCGGGCATCACAGAGTGTACAGTTTCTTCATTGCCATCGCATGCTATATAACGGAAAAACTCAACTGCTTTATCATCTGGAAGATTACTATACATTACATCAGGCAGCACAGACACTGGGAGGAAATGCATTTGCTACAGTCGTTGTAAAGATTTTGGACGGGTATCTGGAGATGCAGAATATTAGTTTTATCCATATGGAATCGGTTGATTTAGATATCAATTCTATATATTTAGATATAGAAAACTTACAACCATACTTTATATATCTGCCTTTGAATTTAACAAGTAATCGGGAATATATATATAAGGCAGGAGAAAACCTGAGGCGTCAAATAATAGGTGAACTTAAAAGCGTTAAGCGGCTGCAAGGTGGAATAATGGATGGGGTGTTGCATGAATTAGAAAATCCACGTAACACCATAGAGAACTTAAAGGATCGTATACTGTTACATCTGGGAAATTATCGTGAGAGTAGCGCACCTGGTCATTATGAAATTTTATATGCAGATCAAGCACAAACAGAAACGCAACAATATGCTGAGACTAGTATTTTGCAGGAAAGCTATCAAGTGCAGATTGCATTGATCAGCAAAGATCAGTCCACACAGATATTGATAGATCGTCCGGATATGCGACTTGGACACCGGAAGGAAGACTGTGATTATTGTATCAATAACAGCAATATCAGCCGGCTTCATTGTCGAATCAGAAATATAAATGGTCGAAACTATATCATTGATGAAAATAGTACAAATGGAACTTATGTAAATGGTATTCGAATCCAATCGCAGCAAACTGTTGAGATTTCACCGGGAGATCGTATCACTTTGGCGGATCTGGAGTTGACAGTGACCAATGTATCCGGAGGTGAAACCATCAGATGATAACAACGATTATAATTGCATGTAAGGAAACAGAATATGCTATGTTACTGTCAGAGTATATTCTACGCAAATTAGATGATAGAGTAAGGTTACATGTAGTGACAGATAGTCAATATTTGTTAACGAATGTTATGCAGGAACAGAAGCAGGATACAGTACTTATTCTGGGACGTGAGTATTACTATGAGAAACTGGATTTGACAGATTTTTCCAAAGTGTTTTTGCTAGACGAACAAAAAGAAGCACTGATGAAATATCGGGACTCATTTATAGGAATTAATCGTTACCTGAAGCCAGAGGTTATCTATGATTTGATAAATGATCATATAGAACTTAGAAATCCGGGAGAAGGGGTAGATAAAAAGGGAACAAAGATAATAGCAGTTTATTCTCCGATAGGAGGAATAGGGACAACAACGATTGCCTATGGCTTGTGTAAGGGTTATGCACATCTATATAAAAAGGTGTTATATATCAATCCATCTACTTTGCAGGACTTTGGATACCTCTTTCAGGAGGGCGTTTTACTCGACAAAAAATTAGAGTGGAAGCTGGCAAAGGGAAGTGATATAGGGGAAGAAGAGATTCAAAATGCAATCTGTAAGTATGGGTTTGATTACTTTCCGCCTACCCGAATGTCATTGACATCGTTGGGGATACCGCTTGCAGCATATACTGAAATAATTGATGAGATAAAGAACCTGAATCACTACGATTATATAATTGTAGACATGATGTCTGAACTATTGCCGGAGATGATACAGCTTATGGGGATGGCTGATTATGTAGTGTGTATAGGCGGACAGCATATATCCATGGTAGAAAGAATGCGATGTTTTATTCAGAACATGGATATACAGGATATGGAACGGTTTATTTTTGTATGCAATCAGTATCAACAGACGGAAGCGGAACATCTAACTGCAAGTCTTCGTGCCAGTATAGGAGCAGAAGTGAAAGAGTATATACCGATTATAAATCAGCAGATGGATATGGATAGACTACAGGAGAGGCTAAAAGAGCAATTAGAACAACTGGCAGTGCGGTGTATATAACAGAATATTAGAGGAGAAGACGATGGAAAGATGTACAGTGAGAGTAATGTTTCGAGATGGAAGACCGGAAGAAGATCTTAGTGTTCCAATTGATATAACAGCTTATGAACTTGTACAAGGAATAAATAAGGCGTATCAGATGGAATATACAGAAGAACAGCTTAGAAGTTATAGTTTAAGAGGTGAGAATCCTATATGTCTAATAAGGGGATCTCAGAAATTACGAGAATACGGAATTCATAATGGAAGCATTATTCATATTCCATAGAAATACAAATCCATAGAGATGGGAGGATAAAATGGCGGAACAATACAAGATTGTGCTGACAGATGAATCGATATATCAAGAGATTTGTCTAAATAAACAAGAAGAGATACACATCGGAAATATAGATACAAGCGATTACACTATGTTCCATAAACGGGTAAAGAAACCATATTCAGTGATGGTAAGTAGGAATGAGGATGGATCTTGGCAGTTAGATTGTGAAACCGATGTATATATATCTGCGGAAGGTATACTGAAACAGTTTACGCGAAAACTAACACACGGCGATGACTTTTGTATCAAAAGCGTATCGGATGGTTCAGAAGTGCTTCGTTTTCGGTTTGTTATTGATTTTGATGAAGTTCATCAGGATTATTATCGAAGTATTCCTATCCATGTATCATCAAGACCGGAAGAAAATGTGATTCATATAGGAGGAGAGCCAGACTGTGAAATTCAGATTTCTGATGATCTCATGAGCGATAGTCGATTTGAACTGCAAGTGTCTCCGGAGGGGATCTATATTGATCATATACGCTGCAGGTATGGATTATATTTGAATGGCAACATCATACGGAGTCGGACAAAACTGCAGGATTGGGATTTCATACGGGTGTTGGGGTATAACTTTTATTACAGCGAAGGTATTTTACGAACTACCGAAGGGAAGCAGATTATCATTCATAATCGTGACTCATATATACAGAACCTTTCAGAACAGATGAAGCAGTATCCTATGTTTTACAGAAATACAAGGGTGCTTCCACAAAAATCAGATGAGGCTATCAGCATTCTGAATCCACCGGAGGAGGTTAAAAGACCGGAAGGAAATATATTAAAAAGCCTGTTGCCTATGCTGGCTATGTTAGTATTGACGGTTGTATTAAGGGGAGTACTCGGAGGTGGAGGAACCTTTATTCTGTTTAGTGCATGTACAATGGGAATCGGTATTGTCACTACCATTATATCGTTTGTCAGCAATCATAAGGAATACAAGGTTAATTACAAAAAAAGGGAAGAAACCTATAAGAACTATATTGAAAAAAAGAAACAGGAAATTCAGGAGGCGCGTATAGAAGAAAAGCAATATCTGGAAAAACTGTATCCGACGGTACAACAAGAGTATCAGATGGTACAAGAATTCTCCGCAGATCTTTTTCGGTGTCAGTTGGGAGATCCTGATTATCTGAATCTGTATCTCGGAAGAGGAACGCTTCCTTCATGTAGGCAGATAGAGTTCAGACAGCAGGAGCAGATGGAGATTCGTGATGGGCTGGCTATTATACCGGAACAGATAGCGAAGACTTATGAAGTGCTGGAAGATGTACCAATTACATTGGATCTGAAGCAGATTCATGCAGCCGGGATCGTTTTGGAGGCAGAACAGGTAGGGGAATTAGTACGCAACTGGGTAACTGATTTGTGTACCAGACATTACCATACGGAGATTAAAATTATTTTAATTGCCGGTGAACAGCAGAAAAAACAAGTGCTCTGGGCACGATATCTGCCACATGTGAACGATGGAGATCTTCGGTTGATTGTCATAGATGAAGAAAGCCGTAAAAATATCCTTGAATATATGTACAAAATATTTTCTATGCGGGAGGATCTGGGCAATAAAGGGGGATATCTGCCGGAATATGTTGTATTTGTATTAAATGATATAGGCATCCGGACACATCCGGTATCGCGCTACTTAAAACATGCAGGTCAATATGGATTTACCTTTCTGTTCTTTGAGGAACAGGAAAGTCGACTGCCATTAGGTTGTGACAGAGTTTTGCGGATAAATGCACAAAAGAGGGAAGGAACACTTTTGTGGGCAAAGGATGAGAACCGGATACAAACCTTCCGGTATACTCCCCTTGGCAGTGGACAGGCCGAGGAAATTGCATTGCGCTTGGCACCGGTATATACCGAAGAGGTTAGTTTGGAGAATACACTGGTCAAATCAATTACCTTATACGAACTACTAAAGATAACGAATGTAAAGAAGCTGGATTTGGATAAACGCTGGGGAGAAAGTGATGTGGCCAGGACACTGGCAGCACCTCTTGGAGTAAATGCAAAAGACGAAATCGTATACTTAGATCTTCATGAAAAGGCACACGGACCACATGGACTGGTGGCTGGAACAACAGGTTCCGGTAAAAGTGAAATTCTTCAGAGTTACATTCTATCCATGGCTATCTTGTATCACCCACATGAAGTCAGTTTTATGATCATCGACTTCAAGGGGGGCGGTATGGTAAATCAGTTCCGCAATCTGCCGCATTTGGTTGGGGCAATTACGAATATAGATGGCAAGGCGATTGATCGTTCTTTAAAATCGATTAAGGCTGAATTGAAAAAGAGGCAGAGATGCTTTGCTGAAGCAGGCGTGAATCGGATTGATGCATATATTCAGGTTAGAAAAGATAATCCGCATATGCCGATTCTTCCCCATCTCATTATTATTGTTGATGAGTTTGCTGAGTTAAAGGCGGAACAACCGGAGTTTATGAAAGAGTTGATTAGTGCTGCCCGGATTGGACGAAGTCTGGGAGTTCACTTGATTCTTGCTACTCAAAAACCGGCTGGACAGGTAAATGAACAGATATGGAGTAATTCAAAGTTCAAGTTATGTCTGAAGGTGCAAAATAAGGAAGATAGCAATGAGGTCTTAAGGAGTCCACTGGCTGCCGAGATACGGGAACCGGGTCGGGCATACCTACAAGTAGGAAATAATGAGATCTTTGAATTATTTCAGTCAGCGTATAGTGGGGCTCCAATTCGGACGAGTCAGACGGTAGAAAAGACAGCTTATACACTGGAACAGATCGAAGAGAATGGAAAAAGAAAGGTGATTTATCGTCAGGAAAAGGAGCAACAGGATGAAAATGCATATACAGAGTTGACGGCCATTGTAGATTATGTTGCAGACTACTGCCGGAGGAAAAAGGTTGAAAAGGTGCCGGATATCTGTATGCCACAGTTACCGGAACAAATCGGTTATACGCAACTGAAACAGGCAGATATGAATCCGGAGCAGGTATTTCAGATACCGATTGGAATCTATGACGATCCGGATAACCAGTATCAGGGAATTCAGAGATTGGATGTGATGCAGAATAATACAGTTATAATAGGATCTTCCTTGTATGGAAAAACAAATTTATTGGAATATATGATTCGATATTTAGCAGAACATTACACGCCGGAAGAGTTCAATTTTTATGTGTTGGATTTTGGAACAAGAGTTCTTAGTGTATTTGATCAATTACATCATTGTGGAGGTGTAGTATGTGCGGGCGAGGATGAAAAGTACCGGAATCTTTTTAAACTGATACATAAAGAGATGAATGATCGTAAGAATCGACTGCTACAGCTGGGGGTTACTTCTTATAGTGCATATATGGAATTAGATGCCAATATGCATGTAGCACCTATGCCTTTGATTTTACTGGTTATAGATAACTTTACAGCATTAAGGGAATTGTATTTAACAGACAAGGATGAACTGTTAGATATATGTAGAGATGGTCATTCTCTAGGGGTAACAGTAGTTATGACCAGTACGATATGCTCTGGCATAGGATATCGTTATCTGTCAAATTTTTCAAATAAAATAGCCTATACCTGTAACGATCAGAGCGAATATAACAGTTTATTTGAGTACTGCAAAGAACGTCCGGATGCGATACCGGGTAGATGCCTGACGGAGATAGTAAAGAACAAGTATGAGTGTCAGACGGCGTTAGCCTTTGAGGGTGAGCGGGAGGTTGAACGGGTATCTGAAATGCGTAGCTTTATTAATATGTTGAATCAGCGGAATACCGGAAGTGCCAGAAGGATTCCGGTGATACCGGAAATACTCTGTCAGGAGGCTTTGATAGAAATGACCGGGAAACGGGAGGCGTATGAGTATCCGATTGGCTTGGAGTACAGTGAGGTACTTCCGGTGACCATTCGACTTCGTGAAGCGCATATATTGACACTGTCAGGCAGAGATCACGCAGGAAAGACGACCTTTATACGATCAATGCTTCAATATATGAATAAAAGAAATCAGGTGGAGAGCTGTTGTGAGAAATATGAGGTTTACTTGCTGGATGATGTTCGAAGAAAGCTGGCAGGAGTCAGAGAACAGAGCTGTATTAAGAAATATTCAACGGTGCCGGATCAAGCAGTACAGTGTATAAGAGAGATTCACATACAATTAAGTGAACGATATAACCGGATGCTTTTGATAGGGCAGGAAGCGTGTGATGAAGAACCTCTTTTAGTATTGATTTTGAATGGTATGGAGCATGTGAATGCCATCGGTCAGGATAAAGAGTGCATGGAGCTGTTTAAGGATATCATAGGCAAATACCGAAGCTTGGGTATTTTTATTCTGTATGGTCGGGTACCGAATGTCATGGTGCCATATAACGCCCATGAGGCATACAAATGTGTGAAAGATAACAGGCATTATTTGGTATTTGAAGACATCAATCTTATTAAATTAACCGATATCAGTCCGGCTATAGCAAATGGTTATAAACGGAGCATAGGTGTGGGAGAAGGATACTATATCCGTAACATGGAGATACAGAAGATAAAGACACCCATACCGGAAGGAAAAGGATAATAGACAAGAGTCTTTATCACATATAATAAACAAAGGAGGTCATGGATATGACAGGACAAATCAGAATCTCACCGGATACGATGAGACAGAGAGCAGCAGAGTATGGAGTAGAGGCAGAAAATCTGGGAGCAATTATCTCTAAGATGGATTCTCTGCTGACAGCCTTGCAGGAAGAATGGGAAGGTGCAGCAAGTGAAGCATATGCTGTAAAGTTTCAGGAACTTCGGCCGGGATTTGTAGATGCACAGAATTTGATCAATGAGATTTCAGAGGCATTACAGAAAACAGCAACAACTCTGGAGGAAACCGATGCCAACATCGGTCGTGCATTCTCATAAAGTAGGAGTCTGGGGAAGCCTCCGTAGAGTAATGCATGCTATGGAGGCTTCCCGTAAGAGGAAATGGGGTAAAGACAGATGGAAGAACATAAGGAAAAAAAGGATCCGGAACTCTATCCGGTAGGAAGTGTAGTCATAGCAAAGGGAAACGTAAAAAAACTGGTTATTATAGGCAGAGGCGTTATTGTGCAGGTACAGGAAAAGATGTACTTCTTTGACTATGCGGCAGTACTTTATCCGGAAGGAATGTTGAATGATCGGATAACCTACTTCAATCATAAGGATATCTATAAGGTAGTGCAGGAGGGGTATGCAGATGAGGACGAAGAGATGATGCGAGAAACGATATTAGAATGGATTCAACAGACGGACATTCCAAGAGGGGATGCCAGGCAGATAAATGCATCGAGAATCCTGCAGAATAGAAAGAAGACAGAAGGATGATGGTTGGTGGAAACAGTAGAAGAATTAAGAAATAAAAAGAAGCAGGCGGAGAGTAGTCTGGCGGATTTTCAGGGACAGCTAAATGCACTGAATGAACAATATGCACGGCTGCAGCAGGCAAAGGCGTGTCTGGAGCAGGAGCAGGCGAATATAAGCAGTGTAGTACCTACGAGTGAGGTGTATATCAGTCAGATAGAGGAAGGAAGCTGGCAGGGAGCGGCATATAATGTGCTGGAAGGAAGCCGGGATTATCTTTATACAAATTCGACGGGTAAGCTGATTGGTCATGTGAATGAGCAATTGTCACAGATTAATAGAAGAATGGGAGAACTGGAAAGCCAGGCAGGGACTGTGAATCGGACAATCAGTCGGTTAAATACAGATATTCGAAGATATAACAGAAAGATAAATCGGAGGGCAGAGTAAATGGCAGATATCAAATATGAAGGTATAGAGTATGAACTGCTGGTAAACAGGCTGACCAATGAAGCCGACCAGATTGAGCTGTCAGCAGTATCGGCAGATGTAGGAAGCATGCAGTCTGATACAGCACATACCTATGTAGATATCTTTAATCAGTTGATAGTAATTATGAGAAACTATAAGTGGATGCTGGAGCATACGGCGTCGGCTATGATAGAAGTGGCTGAGCAAATAGAGCAGCAGGATACGGATTTGGGAGCTATG
>UQBG01000012.1 GCA_900539185.1 uncultured Clostridium sp. | reverse complement strand
AGAAACTGGAAGAGGAACTGGCTTCTAAAGAATAGGACTGCTTTGCACTTCGTGCCTGCGCTGAAATTAGCCGAAGTGTTTTACATCTACTTGGATAATACAACTATTAACAAGCAAGGGAGACACTATGACACTATTTTCAAAGGAACTACAGATGTTGGATGAGAATACCGTACAGTACATGATCGATGATATGCAGAATAAAATTGATGAGCAGGCTTCCATTATCAATGAATTGCAGGTCTCTAATCAAGAATTATTACAGAAACTACAGAAATTGGAAGCGTCATTAAATTCTAAACAGTAATTCATTTTTATTGTATATACGAAAAGAAGCAGACACACTCTCGCTTAATTCTGTATCTGCTTCTTTTTTTATTTTGATTATTTCTTTATTATCCGGCCTTACTGTTCTGTTTTTTCACCCACATATCGATTCAGCGTCTCTACTACATCGTTCAGATTATAAGGCTTTGCGATGTAATCATCCAGCTTCGCTTCCAAGATCCGCTCCTTATCACCAAACATGGCTCTGGCTGTTACCGCTATGATCGGCAGTCGTTTCAAGCCCTTTTCTTCCTCAATCGCACGAATCTTCTGTGTTGCCGCCAGACCATCCATGATTGGCATCTGTACATCAAAGAGTGCCGCATCATAGCTCTTCTGTGTAAACAACTCAACCGCTTTCTCACCATTTTCGGCAATATCATAAGAATAGCCGGCCATACCCAGAAGCTTGCCGATTACCTGCTGATTTACCGGCTCATCTTCCGCTACCAGAATTCTGGCTCTCTTATGTCCGCTGATAGATATAACTGCGGAATCCTTCTTCTTGTCCTCCTTCTTCTGCTCAGATGCTTTCACAATCTTTAACGGGATCTCTACGATGAAGGTACTTCCGATATCTTCCTTACTCTGTACAGTAATATTACCGCCCATCAGTTCTACGATCTGCTTGGTAATAACCAGTCCAAGACCGGTACCACCATACTTTCTGGTATCCGAACTATCGACCTGACTGAACCGGATGAACAGCTTACTCTTATTTGCATCAGAGATACCGATACCGGAGTCTACAACCGCTATACGCAGAGTCGTTTTATCCGATTCCTCTCCGTCGATCGTCGCTACCTTTACTCGTACGCCACCTTCTGATGTAAACTTGATTGCGTTGGATAACAGGCAGTTCAGAACCTGCTTAATCCGCTCGCCATCCCCCTTTACCATCTCCGGTATATTCCCACTGAAGCTGCAGTCCAAGGTCAGATCCTTATTATTTGCCAACGGAACCTGTGCCGCTACTGTTTCCTCAATCGCAGACTTCACATCAAATACTTCATATCGCAGATTATATTTACCTGCCTCCAGTTTACTGATGTCCAGAATATCATTAATCAAGCGCAGCAAGGTATCCGCACAGTTCTTTGCTGTCACCAGATTATCTCTATAGTCTGCCTGCAGATCATCCTCTGCCAGTGTCAACTGTAACATACCCAGAATACCATTGATAGGAGTCCGGATTTCATGTGACATATTCGCCAGAAACTCTGCCTGCGTCTTATATGCAATGTTTGCCTCATCTCTTGCCTTGCTCAGATTCATCTCTGTCTCTTTCTGCTCGGTAATATCGATGATAACCATGTTAATATAATTCGCTTCTGACTTGTACATAACGGTATTAAATACCTTATCCAGGTTCTCCATGGTGATCTCTACCGCCATCAGATCCCCTTCCTTGGTACCCGAATTATCATATGCCTTAAACCATGCATTAACACTCTGCAATACATCCTGCTTACAGTTGCACAGTAGCTTATCCTGACAGGCACCTTCCTCCAGTCCCAGATAGGTACAGAACCGTTCATTGGCATCTACGATCTTATATTCCGGTACATTTGTTCCGGCCGGTATTACGATTTCTGCCTGAGCAAATCCAATCGGCAGATTTAAGAATAACTTCTTATACTTATCGCTCTTAACTGTAGATTCCTTATTAACCTCTTCTCCTTCACGGATCATCAAAAATGCAACCGCACCCATGATAAGAACGCTCAATATCGTAAATACGATCGCCATTCCCTTGATGGTGCCTGCATCCTGCATAGCCGACAGCTTTGCGAGCAGTATAATATCCAATATTAAAATCACTACGATCTCTACTGCAAAGCTAATCAAAATCCGTTTTTTTGATGTCTTACGCCCTAACACCTTATCCATGTCTACACCCCTTTTTTTACATAATTATATAACTGTTAAGCCTTCCCCAATCAGCACTTAAAACAAACAGCAATACTATGTTTATATTCGCACAAAACCCTGCATTTGTCAATGTTCTACAAGGCTTCTCATATACTCCATCAGAGGTCCCTTCAGTTCTTCCCGTTTCAGAGCTTCATACAAAGTAGCTTTGATAAATCCGAACTTATCTCCTACATCATACCAGGTTCCTTCAAACTCATACGCATAAACAGACTGACTGACCATAATCGTACGAAGTGCATCGGTCAGTTGGATCTCTCCATTCTTTCCCGGTTCCTGGTTCTCCAGAACCTCGAAGATCTCCGGCATCAGTACATACCGTCCTACGATTGCCAGATCACTCGGTGCCTGCTCTACCGCCGGCTTTTCCACCAGATCCGAAAGCTTGATCCGTCTTCCGGTTACCTTACGCGTCGGTTCAATCACACCATAGCGGAATACCTTTTCATGTGGTACCTGCTGAACCCCGATAATACTGGCTCCCACCTGATTATAAGCACCGATCAACTGTTTCATTGCCGGTTCCCCGCCCTCGTTCATGACCAGATCATCTCCCAGCAAGACCGCGAACGGTTCATCTCCTACGAAGGTCTTCGCGCATAGTATGGCATGCCCCAATCCCTTCGGTTCCTTTTGCCGGATATAATACATATTCGCCATATCCGCCACATCGCAGATCAGCTTACACTCCTCCAGCTTATTCGCCTCTTTTAAACGTTCCTCCAGTTCATAGGACCGATCAAAATGATTCTCCATACAATGCTTATTTGAATTCGTGATTACCAGAATCTCCTCGATTCCACTGGCAACAGCCTCCTCAATAATGTACTGAATCGTCGGCACATCCACGATTGGCAACATCTCCTTCGGAATCGCCTTTGTTGCCGGCAGGAATCGTGTTCCCAGACCGGCTGCCGGTATCACTGCTTTTCGGATCTTTCTCTTCATCTGCCTTCTCCCTTTCTATTCCTTCTTCTTGTTCTTCCATACTCGCTTCTTTATACTCCGGATGTTTCTTTCTATATCGCACCGTTAACAGCCAGATGCCGGTAGCAATCAGAAGGGAAATCACGCTGAGCCGGACACCCTGCGAAAAACCTTCCGATACATACTTCATCTCAATCTCATGATGCCCTGCTGTCACCGGAATCACCATAAATGCATCCATGACCGTCCCCGGCTCAACCACCTGACCATCTACCTGTACCTTCCAGCCTGCGTCATAAGGAATCGAAGTAAACAATACTTGATCTTCTCCGGCTTCAACGCTTCCCTTCAGATATCCATCCCGATAGGTCTCCACCTCATATGGATTCTTCTGAAGCTCTGTATAAACCGCATCCCATACATCCGAATGGAATTCATACGAATGAAGTGTCACTGTTCCACTGCTGGTTCCATTGTCATTAAAGGTAAATTCAAGCATAACCTCCTGTCCCTCTGTGAGATATCCCACATGGAACGCCTGATTCTGATATCGGTCGTCTGCGATCTGCTGTTGATCCAGATACACCTTTACCTGTCTTACATTTCCGCCCGATACATCCAGATACAGATCCATATTCTTCTGTACATCAAACCGAATCTGCAGGGTTTTTGTACTGCTCACCCCATCCGAATATGTAACCTGCTTATCGCCGGCTACCGCCGTACAACCGTTTCCCAGTGCAGAGTAATCCAGATCCACACTGGTAAAGAGTGGTTCTTCGATCCCGGTTGCCCGTCTTGCATATTCATTCTGTACATCAAAGTATGTGGAATTCCCCTCCATATCCAGCAGTTCCTGATTCACACAAAAGCCCACCGGGAGCCAGTACGGATTCTCATATACAGATACCCCATCTACGGTATTCTGATAAACCAATACATTGTTATTAAAATCACCATCCCGGTATAAGACATATTTCATACTCGTTATTGCATTTGTAAGTGGTGTCGCCCCGCAGTAGAGGTACTCATTTGCTCCGGTATAAAATCCCAGACGCCCCATCGCCTTCACTACATTTCCGCGTGCAGTCGAACCAAACAAAGTCAGACAACGCAGATTATGCCAGGTCGGTTCATCCAGCATCTTCGTATTTCCGATTTCCATCCGGTAAAAGCCGGGATCCTTCTCATAGGCCTGCTTCACGATCTGCGAAATCGCTTCCGTATCACCAAAGTAGCGGTCAACCGTAATTCTTCCGTTCTCTGCCCAGCCGATACAGGCTCCGGCTATCATCTCTGCGGTCATAGCACCTGCCAGAATTCCCCGCCATAACTTTCCCTTTTTCTGAAAAGCCCGATATGCAAAGGAAATCAACAGGTACAGAACGGGTATACAGGCTGACAAAATATACCATATATTCTTCAGCCTGCTATCTGCCAGCCGGAAACAGCAGATCACCATCGCCAGTGTCGCTGCACAGCCCAGTGCCTGTTCGACCATATTCACTCTTCGGTACCGCAGCAAAACCTCATACCCCATCCACAAAAGAACGAAGATGTATAAAAATGAAAAACGATTCGGTATTCCATATTGATTATGAAATCCATGCCAGATATAATTCAAAATCTCTGTATTAAAGCTCACAAACATAACTGCCAACAGGAACAGGTACCGCACTTTATCCCGGATGCGGAACTCTCTGCCAAACAGGTAAACAAAGAACAAAAATACGGTAAACATGCCACAGTACAGATTCAGTCCTCCATCATCTACCTGATTATTGATCGGTTCTACTCCCAGTAGCTGTGCCTGCAAGAGATTCCACCAGGATCCATAGTGATCCCAGCCCGGCAGTACCCGTGTTGCCGATGCTGTCTCCATAATTCCCTTATAGGCAGGCACCAGTACGATTCCGGCGAGTCCTGCTGCCACCAGTGACCCAACCGCAAACTGCCATGCGATGCGTCCAAGCTGCTTCAGGCTCCGATACGGATAAAGTAACGTCCACATAATCAGGAACAGACAGATCATAAATCCGATAAAATAGTTACACCACAATGCATAAAACAAGGTCAACACATACAGGCGCATGTCCTTCTTCTCAGCCAGCCGGTCAAACCCTAAGATAATCAGCGGGAAAATCATGATGCAGTCCATCCACATCACATTCCAGTAATACCCAATCACATAATTTGACATCGCCCATGCAACAGCCAGCGGAATCACACCCGGATGCTGATACTTCACCCGGCTCCAATGCAGTGCCGCATATGCAAACGTCCAGCCACTCAGCACAATCTTCAGCGTGACAATCAGACTGACGGCTGTATTCAACTGTTCCTTCGGAAACAGCACAATCAATATATTCAAAGGACTGGATAAATAGTAGGACCACAGCGATAAAAAGTTCGTTCCCAGTCCCTCCTGAAAGGAATAAAACAGACTCCCCCCTGTTGTCAGTTTCTCATAATAGTCTGAGAAAAACGGCATATACTGATGAAGCCCATCCACCATAATCAGGGAATAGCCACCCGGTCCTATCTGCTTTCCGATCCAGACTCCCAGCATAATGAGTGCCGGGAGTCCGATTGACAGAATATATATATAATAGTTTTTCCAAACCTGTTTTAGTTTCATTTATTCTGCTTCTACTCCTAATATCAAATATACCAATGGTGAATTCCAGTAAATCGTTACCTCATTACAAGAATAACTCTGTACATTGTCTGCATAACATGCTGCCGGTGCCGCCTCTGACAGAACCGCCTTTGCATATGGATCCTCCAGATTCTGATCCGGACCTCCTACCAGCATACCCGGCATAGCCGCTTCAACCACCTGCGACGGACGATGATGCGGGCTTTCCGGGCTTAGGCTGCCATAGCCGGTCACGAAGCAGTAGGACGTCGTATTCGTTCCCAGCAGATAATCCAACTGTCCGGCAGCCGCCAGCTTATAATCATTATTTGCATCCAACTGATCTGCCATTAACAGAATCATCCCGTTATTTGCCACATTCATATTGCTTCCCCAGCTATATTCACCTGCTGTTAAGCTGACACCATACGCATCCATATCTATCTTTTTCATGATGTTGCTAACCTTTGTGTCAAAGATGGTCTTCACTGACTGATAAAACACATCGCTGCTATTCCCACAACTCAAATATGTATAAAAACCATACATGGCTACATTCTGCCATCCCAGTCCGGTACCCATGTCCTCCAGTGTTTTCTCATCGTATTCCTTCATGGCGACTAAATATGCTTCCTCACCTGTTGCCTTATAAAGCTGTGCCAGTGCCCAGAAGCGTTCGTCATCCTCTTTCCTATCCGGATACTCACCGGTGACGATCGTACTCAGATTCCGGAAGCCGGATGGATCCTTCGGAGTATTCTCCAGATAACCCCAGGCCTTCTTCGCTGCCTCCAGACAGGTCTGCTGATAAGCCGGATCTACCTCTTTATATGCCTCTGACGCCATTGCCATGACAGCCGCAAAGTCTGCCGTCGCGGTCGTAGAAATCGGTGACAGATACATCTGTTCAGTCTCATCCTCCGGCATGATCGTCTCCGGAAAGTTCTTTCCGGTTATCTTATGATAAACACCACCGGTCGCCGGATCCTGCATAGTTAACATCCAGTCTAACTCATACTTTACTTCATCGAGCAGATCCGGAATTCCGTTTCCACTCTCCGGGATGCCGGTATCGTCTCCAAACTGATCTCCATATGCCTCGTATGCCAGCAACAGATCCGCTACCGCCTTTGCCCCGGCTACCGTATAACGTCCATAGTCACCGGCATCATGCCAGCCGCCCAGCACTGACAGATATGCACTGCTGGTACCGCGCGCCTCGAGGGCTCCACCGGTATGACAGGCCGGATGTCCAAAGGTATCATCCTCGATCTCTTCTCCACACCGCTGCAGATAGAACATATGTAGGGCACTCTCTGCCAAATCGTCATAAACATTCTTCCCAATCTCAAACTGGAAAGACTCTCCGTAGTTTTCTGTTACGATCTTATAGGTTCCTTCCTCTGTTACATCACTGAAGTCTGCAATTGCTGTATTCTCCTCAGATGCCTTATTTTCTCCAAACGCCTCCAGCGTTCCGGTATAAACGCTCTTTCCGGTTGCCACATTGATCACATCGAAGTCTCCATCGATCTCTGTTCCCAGATCTGCCCGTACAACCGCCTTCTTCTCTGCATCCGGCAGATATCCTACCTGATTTACATTTACTCCCATCGTTTCTACCGTCTGCTCACCGGTATCCGCACCACTGGCATCCGTCAGATAGAGCTCAAAATTATCAAAGTATACGGAATGTTCTCCCAGATCCTCCGGGCAACCTTCTACCATTCCCATATTCAGGCACAGTCTCGGTGCCGGATCACTTGGCTCCTCCATCGTAAAGGTACAGGTCACATGCTGAACCTCTTCTCCAATCGTTACGATATCACTGACATATGCATGATAATCACCGCCATTGATCTGAAGCCGCCACTGCAGGGTTCGTTCCACCGTTGCATGCACATCAAAGGAAAACTCATAGGTACCACCCTGGTACAGTGCGAAGCCATCATAATACGGCTGAACGGCATAATCCAGAGTACCGGGATTCGTTACATTGATCTCCATCTCTCCGCCCCGCACATTCTGCGTTGCTGATCCACCATTGGTATACATGGACCATTTTCCCAGCCCTTCGTCGAAGCCGCCATCCCGGATCAGATTCTCTGCCTCAGTTTCTGTCTGCTCCGTTGCGGTCTCCGTACTCGTATCAACATCCTTTCCTGCACCACATCCGGCGGTCATAAGTCCCATCGCCAGCACCATTATCCATGCCAGCAGTCGCTTGTTCTTTCTCACTGCTTCTACCTCCTACCTTCTTCTGATTCTTTACAATATCTTAAAACTTCTTTATATTTCATACTGCCGCCAAACAGATCCAGTGCGCTTCCAATCGTAACATCCAGATGATTCTTTCCCAGGCTCTTCAGCCGTTCCAGATCCTCAAAGGAGCCAACGCCTCCTGCATAGGTGATCGGTCGCCCGGACCATGCCCCCAGCATCTTTGCTAACGGTTCCTCAATTCCCTTCGCAGTACCCTCCATATCTACTGCATGAATCAGGAATTCATCACAATAGTCTGCCAGTTTCTCCATGAGAGGTACACACACCCGCTCTTTGGTAAATTTCTGCCACCGGTCCGTCACCACATAATACTGATCTTCTCGTTTTCGACAGGAAAGATCCAGTACCAGATGTTCCTTTCCTACCGCTTTCACCATTTCCTTTAATCGGTCATAATAGATCACTCCGTCCCGGAATACATACGATGTAACAATCACATGCGTGGCCCCCATCTCCAGAAACCTTCCCGCATTCTGTGGATTCATACCACCGCCGATCTGCAGACCTCCGGGATACTGTGTCAGCGCCTGTCCGGCCTGTTCTACATCTGCCGGATAATATTCGGAGCCCTCCGGATTCAATAATATGATATGTCCGCCTTTTAATCCATTTTTCCGATATAACCGGGCATAGTACCCGGCATCCTGCTCGGATACATAATTTTCCTTTGCCTGATTATTCTGATCTGCCAGCGTCCCACCGACGATCTGTTTTACTTTTCCGTTATGTATATCGATACATGGTCTGAATCTCATAGCTCTTTCTCCACCGCCTCATAGGTTTGATAAAATATATCCCGCTGGATCACATAGATATCACTGATATCATCCGGCACAACCGCCATATAATCCCCCGGTCGTCCCAGAAAATACTCCTGACTCTGATTCTTTGGATAGATCCGTGTCCGTACCTCCAGTTCTTTTGCATAGATCCCGATCCCCGGCTGTGGATAGCAAAGATGTGCAATCTCATCCAGACTGATATAGTCGCCTGCCGGAACTGTCTCTACTGCCGGAAGGAAGTCCAGCATCTGTTCAAATACATCCAGTCTCTCCTGCGTTGCCCGATAGGTTCTCTCAAACTTTTCTCTGGATATGTCATATACTTCTCCGCGGCAGCCGATCATAATATAGGTGTCCTCACTGGCTGTCACCGTAAGACCCGCCTCATTTTCCAGAGACTTAATGCATAACTGCCGCCCGGCTCCTGTTACATCTGTCGACCGCACATATGCCCATGGAATCTGTCGCTTTGTATATCGCTGCAGTTCCCGGAGTTCTGCCTCATGTGCAACCGCATAATCAACCGCATGGATCTCCTCGCAATCTGTCTCATAGGCGGCCGCTTTCTTCAGAAAATACTCCATCGTATCTGTCAGATCCAGTTCCGACATCTGCACCTGAAGAATCACCGATGCGATCCGTCCGCCGGCACACATCGCACTTCCTTTAATGAGTCCAAATTCCCCGATCAGATAGTCCAGAAACTCGATCGCCCGAACCCGTCTGCTATTACTGATAAACAAAAGCTGTTCCTCTTCCCTCCAATTCCACAAGAGCAAAAGATAGGACACCTGCTGTTCCTTTATCACCGGTTCAAATGCGTGGTACAGTGTATTCCATTCGCCCGCTTCCACTCCGGAGCTATATGCCCGCATGCTTTCATCAGACACCTCCGCCACGATCAAATCCCCACTTTTATATCGGTATCCCTGCATTCCAGCCGATACCACTCCCTCTATCGGTGTATATCCGTATTCCTCCGGTTTCATTGTCTTCACTCCTTATCTGTCTCCTCTACAAAGCTTCCCGAAAACCTCTGAAAGCTGCGACTTACGTGTGTAAAATGCAGCACTACCCGATCAAACTGCCGCTTTACAACCTTGGCATATACACCTGTAAATACGGCTCTGCCATTTTGTCCGGCCGCAAATACTTCTACATCCGTATATACCTTGAGGTCTGCCTGAAAGTCTTCCAGCTCCACCACTGCACGCTTGCAGGAGAACTGAACCAGTCTGGCAGGAACCGGTTCGTCCTGTATCAGTTTTCCATCGATCGGATACAAATTAAACTCTATCCACTCCTCCACAGGAGTTAATACATCAAATTCAACGTTCGCAATCAGCAGCTGATACTCACCGCCGATTCCGATCACTTCATTTACAATCACCGGCTTCTGGATCCCCTTCGCCGTTATCTCCATCTGGTTATGAATTTCTACCGGACAAGACACCTTATCAAGCGTCTCAGCCGAGATCAGCACCTGTCCTCCGACACTATAGCTCTCGATCCGGGAACACTCATTCACGACCTTCCCAATTACGTTATATCGCATCATCGTTTCGGAACCTACATTTCCGATGAATGCCTCCCCCCGGTGGATGCCAATTCCCATCTCCAGTGCCTGATAGCCTTTCTTCGCACAGTATGTATTTACCTCTCCCATCAGATTCTGCATTGTAATCGCCGCCGCAATCGCTTCTGCTGTCTGCTCATTTGATGGTAACGGAGCTCCAAATACTGCCAGCACTCCATCTCCCAGGAACTCAATGACCGTTCCATGATACTGCGTAATTGCCTCTATCATCTTCTCAAAGTAAAGGTTCAGGAGATTCGTTACCTCCTCCGGCTCCAGACCTTCCGATAATGAAGTGAAGCCTCGGAGATCGGAAATCAATACCGTCAGCTCCCGTTTTTCTCCGCCCAGTGCCGTTCCCTCCGGGCGCTCCATAATCACATCGATGACTTTATCCGAAAAATAGCGTCCCAAAATCTGATGTAAAAGTTCATTTCTGGAACGTAGCTGATTGTTTAGCCGCACAATCTCTCTGGCTGCTTGTAGATCATTTGCCTGCTTTTGCAGCATTTTTTCATAGTTTCTTGTCACCTCATGCTGCCATGCCGTTCGCTCGATCCGCAGGATCTCAGATCTGGAAAACGGTTTATTCAATACTACAACGGCACCCAGATCATAGCATGCCTCATCGCTCTCATGTGTTCGCTTCTCTACCATAAAAAAAAGCGGAACACCGGCCAGCGCCTGCTGGTTCTTTATAAACGAAAGTGGCCGCAGTTCTTCCTCCTGTGCCATTTGGTAGTCCACAATAATCAACGCCGGTGTACTGATGCGGGATGCTTCTCCCCGTCCCTGTGCCACCGTTGCTTTTTCCACTGCTTCTGCAGACAACATACAAAATGTACGCATACTTCCAACCGCATTGAGCTGTCGCTGTATCTCAATCATTTCTTTTCGATTCTTACCTATTACCCAGATTAGCTTCTCCATCGACAGCCTCCTTCCTGCGTATCCCCTTTATCTGCGGGAGTGCCATGCTCCGTTTAAATTCACCTTCTTTGCTCCCTGCTGTTGGTTCTTGCAGGCTTCACACAAAGTTCCGGTTCGTATCGGTGCTCCACAGCGTTCACACGGGACCCGGATTGCTGAATTCTTCGGAATCTCCAAATATTCCTGTCGAAAGAAATAGTCGATTACCCGCCGTGGTACGCCGGTGTCCTTCTCGATCACAACTGCCGGTGCCATACCTACTTTATCCAGATAGTTCCGTACTGTCTGGTAATCATCATAGTTCTCTGTTCCGCAGTCTTTACATAGATAGGTTCCCATAGATACATTTTCCAGATTTTTACTGCCACAGTTCTCGCATACCAATGGAATCCGGTTCATGCGAAGAGCATTGGAATTTCGATTATACTGCAGCCCTCTCAGTGGCTGTGTCGGATTCAGTTTTTCACGAAAGGCCGCTCTGGATTCCTCTTGTGTCATCCGTTTCCGCAGCTGTGTCTCTGCCGCCGGTCTTTGTTCAACCGAGGCTTCGGTCTTTTCCTCTGCCGTGGAACTTTCAGATGCTCCTGCCGCTTTTTTTACATCTATCCCGGACAAACGGGAAAGCTCTTCCTTTAGCTCGCAAAGTGCCATATCCGGATTCTCCACATAGGATATCATCTGCACATTATTCAAATAAAACCGAAATGTGTCATTCAGTGGTACTTCATCGATCTGAAACGGAATAATGTTCTTCCGATTGGAAATCGCACTATCGGTCTCCTTCTCCACCCATATGGACGCCTGCGACTTTCCGGACAAGAATAATAAAAATACTTCGCATTCCCGGATCGCCTTTGGAATCTCTCTGGCATAGCTAGAGCCCGCCGGGATACCGCCCGGTGCCTGCCAGCACCGAATCCCCATATTCTTTAGTTCTTCTACTATTTTATTTACAAAGATTCTATCTGTGGAACTATAACTGACAAACACATAGCCTTTATCTGCCATTTTGATTCCTCCTGCTACTCTTTATCCTGTTACCGATATGTATCGCTTCTATACCACTGCTACATACATACACGATTTCGTCCGGCCATCTTTGCCTCATAAAGCTTTGCATCTACCCGCTCTACATTTTCATCAGCACTCATGCCCGGATTCAGCCTTCTTACACCAAAGGACATCGTTACTGCTATCATCTGCTCCTCATAGTGTGTGGTAAATGCCTCCACTGTATTTCGCAGTTCTTCTGCAAGGTCTCGTGCCTGTTCCAGATCCCGCTCCGGCAAAAGCAATACGAACTCTTCTCCACCCCAGCGAACCACCTCGCCATTTCCACGGATTCCCTGTTTCAGGATATCCGATACATTCACCAAAACTGCATCTCCTGCATTATGTCCATAGGTATCATTTACCTTTTTGAAAAAGTCAATATCACACATAATCACGGATACCGGCAGATGTTCCAACTTCGGTCTTATCCGGTCGCTGTAATACTCATAAAATCCTCTCCGGTTCTTCAACCCGGTCAGCGGATCTACCTGAGCTTCGTGATAAAGCATGTGGGATTCCAGCGTTTTCCCACAGTACACAGCCGCCAGCGTTAACCGCTTTACATCCCGCTTATCAAAGCCACTGGTTCCGTTCGCACCCCGTTTGTTAATTGCCTGAAATGCTCCGATCACTCTGCCGCTCGTATTTGTCACCGGTATGCAAAGAATGGATCGTGTGACATACCCGGTCTTATGATCAACCTCCGGATTGAATCGCGGATCATCATATGGCTCATTCATCAGGATCACCTCATTATTCTGTATGGATGCTCCTACGATGCCGGTCCCCTCCGGAACAACGATTTGTTCGCTGTCCAGTGCAGCCAGTGTCCAGTACTGTTTTTTTGCCACATCCCAGTACCAGAAGGATGCCCGGTCAGAATCCACCAGTGTCCGTCCCATATCAGTTAATATCTTTATGGTCGATGAAAATCCCTTCTCATCAATCAGTTGGTTCATATACCAGAAGATTTTCTCCGTCAATTCATCGGTTTGCAGCTCTTCCGCTCGTGTCACCGGCCGTACTTCCTCCGGCTCCTGTTCCAGCTTCCGGAAAAATTCCAGAGATCTCCGCTGCAGTTCAGGCGGCGTCGTCTCGATCAACACACTGATATCCGCAAACTGTTCCTGATAGTATTGAAGAAACCGTCCCCAGTCAATCTGTCCATCCCCCAATGCCAGATGCTGATCCTGCTTTAAGTTATTATCATTGATATGAATATGCCGGATATACGGCTTTAGCTGCCGGATCCATTGGGATACCTCTGTGCCCCCGTCGCCATAGATAATCGCATGTGCATAGTCCAGACACACCCCATAGTTCGGATATGCCTCCAGTCTCTGTGAGATTCCGGCCAACACCTTTGGCGAAGCATCGAACATATTCTCCATATAGATATCAATCTCCGGATACTCTTTTAACAGTCCTTCCAGATATACCGCTGTCCGATCCATAATCTGCTCGACATAAGCATCTCCATACACCAACGGATTCCAGTTTGTATGAAAGACTACGCCCCGAAGTCCCAGATTTCTGGCGATTTCCATGCTCTGCCGCATCCTTCGATCAGATACCCGGCGGATCTGTTCGTCATTACTGAATATGGTGACATCAAAAAAGGCCCCATGCATAGTACTTCCCGCAGGTATCCCTGCTTTCCGGTACTTCTCCTGTACCGCCCTGCACCGTTCTTCATCATCCAGAAGCTCAGCCTCATAGAAGTCGTTTAACTCGAATGCAACCTGATATTCTCTTGCTATCTCCAGATAATCATCCAATCGATCTGCTCTGGCCACTATTAAAATCCGCTTCATAATCTCTCCTGTATTCCGTGCATCCTATTCTAATCTCAAGTAGCTTTATTCTACCATGAATTGTATGCAATTACTAGGAGAATATGGGCTTCCCCGGATGACTTTTTCACAGGTATACGCTATAATACTTATAGCAATCTTTATCAAAATCGCAGGAGGATTTCATGAATACAGACTTAACCGCTGCCATACAGGCTCGATACACAGATGCAGATCGAATTGAAGCTACTGATATATATTCTGACAGTAAATTAAAACTACGGGAAATGGTCCAGTTTGACTTCCTGCAGTTTCTGGCATATCTTTGCTTTTCAGATGGTGCGGATATGCGGTCGGAACTAACCTTTATCAAGAATTATCTGGGCTATGACTTTGATATAGCCCGGCTGAATACGTTTAAATACCAGCGCACAACTTCCTCTGCATATGTCTCTACGCCTCCGCGATCCTTAAGCTACTTTGCTCAGTGGGATATCCGTTCCGCTACCACCTTCGGCTCTTCCAGTCTGTCACACCAGCTGGTCCAGACCTATCAGTTGCTGGGGGAATCCTTCATCGCCTGCAATTCCGTCAGTTCCCCGATTGAAATCGGGCATCTGACCAGCTATATCAGCATGCTGGAACACTATTTAAAGTCCCTGGGCTTCTCCGGTCCGGTTCGATCCACCTCTGCGGCCTCCGGCTCTCAGCCGGTTTCCCGGTCTGATGCAGCCGTTGCAGGATCAAATACAGAAGCAAAAGGAGTAGCAGACACAGAACCGGATGTTGATACGATTCTGGAGGAATTGAATGCTCTCACCGGTCTGGATGCCGTAAAGCAGGATATTCAGAATCTGGTCAACATTATCAAAGTGCAGAAGCTGCGGGAAGCCCGCGGCATGAAGCAGCCGTCGATTTCTCTTCATATGGTATTCTCCGGGAACCCCGGAACCGGAAAGACCACCGTCGCACGTCTGCTCGCAACTATATACCGGAGCCTGGGTGTACTCCCAAAGGGACAACTCGTGGAGGTCGACCGTTCCCAACTTGTAGCCGGGTACATTGGTCAGACAGCAGCCAAGACCTCCCAGATCATCGAAGAGGCAATCGGCGGTATCCTCTTTATCGACGAGGCCTATACACTCAGTGCCGGAAAAGGGGAGAATGACTTTGGGCAGGAAGCCATTGATACTCTGCTAAAAGCAATGGAGGATCACAGAAATGATCTGATCGTTATCGTGGCCGGATATCCGGATCTGATGGAGGACTTTCTCGGTTCAAATCCGGGACTCCGTTCCCGCTTTAACAAATATATCTTTTTTGCAGACTATACACCGGAGGAACTGTTAAAGATTCTGGAAGCGATGTGCGAAAAACAAGAATATAAGATGAGTGATTCCGCCAGAGAATACGCCCTTACCTACTTCAGAAAACGTGTCAGCGAACACGCGGACGACTTTGCAAATGCCCGCGAAGTCCGCAACTTCATGGAACGTGCGATTGCACATCAGGCCACCCGGATCATTCCGCTGGGAGACACGGTGGAAGACCGGGTGCTGATCACCTTTGAACCGGAAGACTTCGAACAGGCAGTTCTATAACAAATGCTTCTTCCGGAATAACCACAGGCAGAAAGCAACCACTGTAATGCTTAAAACGATAACTCCCAGATAACCATATTTCCAAGTGAGTTCCGGCATATTCGTAAAGTTCATACCATACCACCCAACAATCAGCGTCAGCGGCTGGAAGATGGTCGTCACAACGGTGAATATCTTCATAACGGTATTAATACTATAATCCAGCGAAGATGAATATGCCTCTCGCACCTGCACCAGATTTTCCTTTAGCATCTGGCAGTTGTTACTCAGTCGCTCTACCTTCCCGGTAAACATTTTAAAATATCGTAGTTCATCCTCCGGAAACAGATTGTTCTCATTCTCTGCCAGATCCTCACCAATATCGATCATTTGTTCATAATAGTTTCGAAGAATCGTGACTTCCTTCTTCAGTGCAAGAATCGAACTGATAAACTTTCGGTCAATGGCACCCTCATGGATCTCCTCCTCCATGGCTTCAATCGTAAACTCCTTATTTTCCAGTCCCTTTCCGTCCGTGTACAACAGTCGGTCAAAAAATCCATAAATCAACTTCTCCAACGTCATTGTCTCCGGCTGGAATCGTTGAACTGCAGTCTGAAAAATCTCCTTTGTGGAATTATCCTCATCGTAGATATCTACGATGAGGAACAGATTTTTTCGAATAAAGAATCCAATCTTATCTCTGGGTCCATATACATCATTTACATCTATAATATTCAGCATACCGAAGCTATACTGTTCGTATACGTCCATGCTGCTTCGAAAGTTCACGCTATCCATGGTACATTCCTGAAGATTATGCTCTGAAAATCCCAGCAGCTCATAGGATGCCTTCAGCGCCTCGATCCCCATATACCCGGCTGTCAGACAATCCTCTCTGATATTTGCGATGGTTGTTTCCCGAAGTTCTTTTCCAAATTCATATATCATGTGCGCACCTTCTTTATTTGCTCTGTTTTCCTATAGACTGGATGTAATCAACAGCATATTTCCATCCAATACATACTGCCCATACTCTGCCGGCAGGATAAAATGATCACCCTTCTTTATGGCAATGCCATCAATAGTTCCCTCTCCTTCCAAAACACTGACATTCAGAAATGGCTTGTCCTGTGTAAAAGAGGCAGTACCATACATCTCCAGCTTATTCACTGCATAGAAATCGCAGGTGATCAGATTCTGAAGCTCATAGCCCTCTCCGGTCTCCTTCGTCTCAGATACCTCATATGGAACAAACGGAGCTTCTATCACATCAATGCTCTTCTCCACATGCAGTTCTCTTGGTTTTCCATTACTCAATCGGTCATAAT
Source organism: uncultured Clostridium sp. (assembly GCA_900539185.1). Taxonomy (GTDB): domain Bacteria; phylum Bacillota; class Clostridia; order Lachnospirales; family Lachnospiraceae; genus CAG-632. The sequence continues at coordinate 83,788 of UQBG01000012.1, read as the reverse complement.
CGTATACCCGATATGTAATATCACTGTTTTGCTGTGTCTCCAGTATGAGCGTACCTCCCTTTATAGCATGAACGGTGCCGGGATTGATCTGGAAGAAATCACCCTTCTTGATTGGAATCACACGGATAAAGTCCTTCCACCTCTTATTCAGAATCATGTCCTTCACCTCTTCATGATTCTTCGCATGATGACCAATCACGATCTGTGCACCCTCATCACAGTCCACGATATACCAGCATTCGGTCTTTCCAAGTGATCCATTCTCATGCTCTCTGGCATAGGCATCATTTGGATGTACCTGTATGCTCAGATCTGCCTTGGCATCAATCAGCTTTATCAGCAGCGGAAACCGATCTCCTTCCACATTTCCAAAGAGCTCCCGGTGAGTATTCCACAATTCACTTAAATGTATCCCTTCATACTCTCCGTTTGCAACCACACCATCTCCGTTTGGATGTGCACTGATTGCCCAGCACTCTCCGGTATCATCACCCGGAATCTCATACCCAAACTCACGTAACCGACTTCCTCCCCATATCATTTCTTTAAATACCGGTTTTAAAAATATTGGTTCCATACTGTCTATTCCTCCTTATATCAAAAGAATCCAGGCGACTTTCGCACCTGGATTCCAACGATCTGCGTTATCATCCAACCTTTAGCTTGAACTTTATAACTTCCTTCTCAGACTCTGCGATCTCGATCTTTCCTCCCAGTGCCTGAAGCTTCTCTTCAAAACGCTCATAGCCCCGGTGAATATACTTAATATCATCTACGACTGTAAAGCCATCGGCCGCCAGACCCGCGATCACCAACGCTGCTCCCGCCCGGAGATCCGGCGCGACTACAGATGCCCCGCTATACTTCGGAACACCGGTAATAATTGCCATATTACCTTCTACTTTAATATTTGCGCCCATGCGGACCAGCTCATCCGCATACTTGAATCGATTTTCAAAGATGTTCTCGGTAATGACACTTGTTCCCTCTGACAGTCCTAACGTAACTGCCATCTGTGGCTGCATATCCGTTGGGAAACCGGGATATGGCTGTGTCTTAATCTGCGTAGCACCCAGACGACCATCCTTTTTACCAATGACGCGAACCGCATCATCATACTCTTCCACAACAGCACCAATCTCAGTCAGCTTAGAACTGATCGCCTCCAAGTGCTTCGGAATCACATTCTTTATTAAAATATTACCACCGGTCGCTGCTGCCGCCATCATAAAGGTTCCTGCCTCGATCTGATCCGGAATAATCGAGTACTCGGTACCCTTCAGTTCCTTTACCCCACGGATCCGGATCTCATTGGTTCCGGCACCCTTGATATTCGCACCCATACTGTTCAAAAAGTTTGCAACATCTACAATATGCGGTTCTTTTGCCGCATTTTCAATCGTCGTTTTGCCCTCCGCAAATACGGCTGCCAACATAATATTAATGGTAGCACCCACACTGACGGTATCCAGATAAATATGCTTTCCGACCAACTGATCCGCAGTTGCCGTAACCATACCTTTATCGATCACAACCTGTGCACCCAGTGCCTCAAAGCCCTTTACATGCAGATCAATCGGCCGGCTGCCGATATCACATCCGCCGGGCAGTGCCACCTGTGACCGCTTATACTTTCCTAATAACGCACCTAATAAGTAGTAGGATGCCCGTATCTTCCGAATAAACTCATCATCGACACACAAATCCTCTACATCCCGAATCGTTCCGCCACAGATACTGACGGTATGCTCATCTATATATTTCACCGTAGCCCCGATCTCACGGATCGCCTGCAACAGCACCCGCGTATCTCTGACATTCGGTACATTTTCTATAATACATTCTTTATCTGTCATAACGGCTGCAGCCAGAATACCCAGTGCGGCATTCTTTGCGCCGGCGATGGTGACTTCACCAACTAAAGGGGTTCCACCCTTTATCACATACTGCTCCATAATGCACCTCTTACATTACCTTTTTATACCTTTTATATCAACTTATCGACATTTTTCCATAAAACACTAGGGTAATTATAACACAACTTTTCTGTTTGTAAACCACTTTTGCAAACAGATCCCCCTTATGCCTGGTTTGTCTGCTGATCCTCTTCGCAGTAGATGCATCGATAGATCCGTTTTCCCCGGTTTGCCAGCTTGAAGATCTGATCGATTCCCTGCTCGGTTCCTGTAATGCATCGAGGGTTCTTACAGGTTAGTATATTCACCAGCCGCTCCGGTAGTTCTACCTTTTTCTTTTCAACTGTCTTTCCATCCTTAATAATGCTTACGGTTATATCCGGATCGATATAGCCCAGCACATCCAGATTAATCGAATAGTCCTGATCGATCTTAATGATGTCTTTGCGTCCCAGCTTATTGCTTTTCACATTTTTAATAATCGCTACACTACAGTCCAACTTGTCCAGTTCCAGATCCTGATAGATCTGCATACTCTTTCCAGCCGTTATATGATCCAGTACGATTCCATTTGTAATACTATCTATATTCATATTCTGCCTCCTGTGGTATCCGTATCTTATGCTTCCTTTGGTGGTTCGACTCCCAACAGCTTCATGATCAGTGCCATACGGACATACTTGCCATTTAATGCCTGCTTGAAATAGCAGGCTCTCGGATCATCGTCAACCTTTGTCGATATCTCATTTACTCTTGGCAACGGATGGAGAATCGACAGATCCGGTCTTGCCTTCTTTAACTTCTCCATATCCAGTATATAGGTATCTCTCAGTCTTATGTAATCAGCCTCGTTGAAGAACCGTTCCTTCTGCACTCTGGTCATGTAAAGGATATCCAGATCTCCGATCACTTCATCCATGCTTTCCACCTGCTGATAAGAGATATGCTTATCCTCAAAGATTTCTGTCCGAATGTACTCCGGCACCTGAAGCTCCGGTGGAGAAATCAGAACATAATGGATATTCTCATACCGTGACAGTGCCTTAATCAGGGAATGAACGGTACGTCCAAACTTCAGATCACCGCAGAAGCCGATCGTCAGGTTTTCCAGACGTCCCTTTTCCCGCTGGATCGTCAGCAGATCGGTCAGTGTCTGTGTCGGATGGTAGTGTCCGCCATCACCGGCATTGATAATCGGTACCGGAGACTTCAGGGACGCAAACATCGGTGCACCTTCCTTTGGATGCCGCATCGCTATGATATCCGCATAGCAGCCCACCACCTGAACGGTATCATGTACGCTCTCTCCCTTGGTTGCGGAAGAAGAATCGGCAGAAGAAAAACCAAGTACATTGCCACCCAGCTCCATCATCGCTGCTTCAAAGCTTAATCTGGTTCTCGTACTTGGTTCAAAAAATAAGGTTGCAAGCTTCTTTCCCTTACATACCTCGCTGTATTTCTCTTTATGTTCTATAATGTCATTCGCCAGTGTCAAGATCTCCTGAATCTCTTCTACACTCAGGTCCATCGGATCAATTAAGTGTCTCATCTTATACCTCCATCCCTGCATCTATGCAAAGTGTCTGTCGCTATCGTTCACAGTATAGTATTCTGGCCTGTAGGTGTCAATCTTTTTCTCACCAATTCTTCCAGTTCATTTTTCTGCTCTTTATCACACTCGATAATGTACTGTCTTTTGTTGGCGCGCAGCTTCACCTTTATTGTATTTATGTTGTCATTTACGAATTTATACCCTTCGATGTGCTCCCAGTCTATAAAAGTTAATCCCACAAACATCCCTTCTTCGGAAAGTCCGCTGCGGATTCGAGTCGTTATGACAATAAAGAAGATATACATCAGCAGAGGTGGCACAAAAATATAATAATGGAACCAGACGGACATCGCAATTCCAACCAGTGCAACATTTACATTTATAATCTCTGATACGCTACTGGACTTTCCCAGCCGGCTCTCTACGATAATGCTCTTCTGGCGATGCAATACGACACAGCTAATGATCCCGATCATTCCAAATCCCAGTGTTAATGCTGCCGATACTGCATACTGTATATACTGCCACATGCCCGCTTCTCTCCTTTCTCTTACTATAACACTGCCATCCGTGTATTCCACGAATGGCAGTTCTTCTTATTCATTTCCGATTGGTACACCCTAGCGGATCTCTGCTCCGTGTGGCATCTCCTTCTCAGAGGTCAGCAAGGACAGATTTCCATTCTCATCCTCTGCACACAGCAACATACCCTCAGATTTCACACCAGCCAGTGTTGCAGGCTTTAGATTCGTAACAACGACTACCTTCTTACCTACCATCTCCTCCGGTGTGTACTGTGTCTTGATACCGGATACGATCTGACGAATCTGGCTTCCGATCTTCACCTGTGAGCACAGCAGCTTCTTAGACTTCTTCACTTCCTCGCAGGCAATGATCTGTCCGATCTGAAGCTGAACCTTATCAAACATATCAATATCAATCTCTTCCTTTGGCTCTACATCGATACCCGGTCCATACTGATTCTTCTTTGCTTCTTCCTTTCGGCGTTCCAGCTCCTCCAAAACCTCATTTACATCCAGACGTGCAAACAGGATTTCCGGTGTCTCTGTTACCTTTGTGTTGTTCGGATACATACCGAAGCTGCCCAACTGATCGCATTCCCGGTCGGTTGCATTTAACTGTGCCAGAATCTTTTCTGCAGTCTCAGGCATGAAAGACTTTAACAGAACCGCACCGATTACGATACTCTCTACCAGATTATAAAGAACCGTCTCCAGTCTGGCATGGGATGCTTCATCCTTTGCCAGTACCCAAGGCATCGTCTCATCAATATACTTGTTACAACGCTTAAACAGTGTAAAGATCTCGGTAATTGCATCTGCCACCCGAAGCTTGTCCATTGCCTTTGTCACCTTCAGCGGGGTCTCCAGTGCCAGCTTCTTCAGTTCTTCATCAACCGGCTCTGTCACCTCTGTATTTCTTACAATACCGCCAAAGTACTTATTAGACATAGATATCGTTCTGTTTACCAGATTACCCAATGTGTTTGCCAGATCAGAATTCATACGCTCTACGATCAGCTCCCATGAAATCACGCCATCATTTTCAAACGGCATCTCATGCAGCAGGAAGTAACGAACGGCATCGACACCAAACATTTCTACCAGATCATCCGCATAGATTACATTTCCCTTGGACTTACTCATCTTTCCGTCACTCTGGATCAGCCATGGATGTCCAAATACCTGCTTTGGCAATGGGAGATCCAGTGCCATCAGCATAATAGGCCAATAAATCGTATGGAACCGCAGGATGTCTTTACCGATCAGATGCAGATCTGCCGGCCAGTACTTCTTAAAGAGCGGATCATTATTTCCATCTACATCATAGCCCAGTCCGGTAATATAGTTTGTTAATGCATCAATCCATACATAGATGACATGCTTATCATCGAAATCTACCGGAATTCCCCACTTGAAGGAGGTTCTGGATACACACAGATCCTGCAGACCCGGAAGCAGGAAGTTATTCATCATCTCATTCTTTCTGGCCTCCGGCTGAATAAACTCCGGATGCGAATTGATATGCTGGATCAAACGGTCCGTGTACTTGCTCAGTTTGAAGAAATATGCCTCTTCTTTTGCCGGCTGGCACTCTCTGCCACAGTCCGGACATTTTCCGTCGATCAACTGTGAGCTGGTAAAGAAGGACTCACACGGAGTACAGTACATTCCTTCATACTCTCCCTTATAGATATCCCCTTTTTCATATAGCTTCTTAAAGATCTTCTGTACCTGTTTCTCATGATCGGTATCCGTCGTACGAATAAATTTATCATAAGACGTATTCATCAGATCCCAGATCCGCTTGATCTCGCCGGCGGTCTGATCTACAAACTCCTTTGGAGTAATTCCTGCTTCTTCTGCCTTCTGCTCGATCTTCTGTCCATGTTCATCGGTTCCGGTCTGGAATCTTACATCATATCCCAGAAATCGTTTGTATCTGGCGATACTGTCTGCCAGAACGATCTCATAAGTATTTCCGATGTGTGGCTTACCGGATGTGTAAGCAATCGCTGTCGTAATGTAATACGGTTTCTTTGCCATGTTTGTTCTCCTCCTAATACAATGCTAACCCTTTCATATGCAACAAAACTCGCCTTTAAGAGTTCTTCTTAAAGACGAGTTTATCCTCGTGGTACCACTTTAATTCTCCTATCCCTCACGAGACAGGACTCATGAGCTGCCGATACAGCTCTGCACTATAATGGGTGCTCCCATCGGACGCTAACAGTCCTGGCGAGTTTCATTCGCTCTGCTCACGCCTGATGCTCCGAGACCATATTCCACAGGTGCTTCATCTCTGTTCTCAGCCTTCCAGATTCTCTGTAAATGTTCTGCCTGTGTACTCTTCTCTTCATCGCATATGAAATATTCAACTACGTCAAGTATACCTGTCTGAAAATGGCATGTCAAGCCTGTCAATATTCAATCTGCAATCTTTTTTCCGCTTCTGAGTTCCACACATACAATCTCCGGATAATTAAACAACCGCACCGGAATAATACTATTACCAAGTCCTCTGCTGACGATCATCTCCGTATCTGCGATCCGATATTCTCCGGATGTATATTCCGGCAAAAATCCCTGATCCGGTGCAACGAGACCACCCACAAACGGAAGCCGGAACTGTCCTCCATGTGCATGTCCGGATAAAACAAGATCTGCTCCCGCATCCGCATATCCGGAAAAGAACTGCGGTTCATGTGCCAGTACGATAGATAATTCACTTTGATCTGTAAGCAGCTCCTTTAATGTCTGATCCGCCAAATGTTTGTCATCCATGCCAACTAACAAAAATGAGGAAGCTCCGGCTTCAATACAAACAGTCTCATCCTCCAGATCATTTGCTCCTGCAGAACGGATTCCCTCAAGCATCTGTTCCCTTTCTGACGTTTCAAGCCAGTACTCATGATTTCCGGTAACATAATATACCGGAGCAATCTTTACCGCTTCTTCCACAAATCTGATTGCACATTCCACATTTGTATGATTGGAATCCACTAAATCACCGGTAATAACAATTATATCCGGTGAACAGGACTGAATCGCATCCAAAAGCGTCTGATTCTGTTTTCCGAAAATGGCATTATGCAGATCCGAAATTTGCACGATCCGATATCCATCAAGCTCTGCTCCGATCTGATCCGATTCATATGTATACTCCGTAATCACAAGATGTTTATTCTGAAACCCAAAAAAAGGAATCAGGATCAGGATAATAATTACGGAGATTCCTATTTTTTTATATAACAATTTCTTCGTCTGTTTCTTCACATTCTACCTGCCTGCGTTTTTTAAATCTCTCCAGCCATTGGTTCCCCCATCGCACACACTGCTTCATATAACACGATTATTCTCCTTTTTCATTTGCTCGAACATATCATCCCATTCTGTCTCTTCCGCCCATTCATCACTTTCTGATACAACGGCTTTCCCATTCTTATTATAATTTGTATTTTTCATTGCAAATTCATAAGACTTCAATCCATAAATTCCACTATTCATATCAGGATGAAAAGGTAATGCCTGCTCCCTTACAGCTTGTTTTGCAGCCAAAGTAAAAAATGTTGTCACATCCATTCCAAGATTATCCATGAGTTGCTGTAACTGTATCTTTAAGGTTTCATCCATTTTTATAGTAATATCGGTGTTTGCCATAATTATCACTCCCTGCTACTCTCAAATATTTATTCAACTTTTCATTCCTGCTCTGTTTCTTTATTATTTAATATTATCAATCCTGTTTTTAATTGTCAACTATTTTTTTACTTTTATTTGTGTTTGACAAATGCTTTTCCCTTTGTTAATCTATGTACTGTTAAAACTGTTTTGTGGATTTTTCCGGGTATAGTACATACCATCTTTTCGCCACATAGCCCTCTGCTATGCGGCTTTTTTATTGCAATTTGTCACGTATGAAAGGAGCTTTTATATGAATCAGACGTTTATGAAGGAACGCAGGATACTGCCCTTGATTCTATCCATGTCACTTCCCATGGTCATCTCGATGGCGGTGAATTCCTTATATAATATTGTAGACAGTTATTTTGTCGCGAAGATCAGTGATGATGCCATGACCGCTTTATCTCTGGTTTTTCCGATTCAGAATCTGGTAAATGCCATTGCCATCGGCTTCGGTGTGGGTGTAAATGCATGCATTGCATTCTTTCTGGGTGCAGAACGAAAAGACGCTGCGGATCACTCTGCGACTCTGGGCATTTTGCTAAGCGGTATCCACGGTGTCCTTCTGACACTCCTATGCCTTATTATCATGCCGTTTTTTCTACGGCTATTTACATCAGATCCTGTGATTCTGGATCTGGCACTGACCTACTCGAATCGGGTATTTCTCTTTTCCACCGCCGTCAACATCGGTATTTGCCTGGAAAAGATCTTTCAGGCAGTCGGAAAGATGAAGGTTTCCATGTTTAGTATGATCTGCGGGTGCGTTGCGAATATTATTCTGGATCCGTTTATGATCTTCGGATATGGCCCGTTTCCGGCCATGGGCATCTCCGGTGCCGCGTATGCAACCGGTATCGGCCAGTGTCTCACGCTTATAATCTATATTGTGATCATGATTCTCCGTCCGATTCCGGTACGCGCACAGCTCCGGTATCTACACCCGGACGGAACTTTGATCCGCCGTCTCTATCAGGTCGGGGTTCCCGCCACATTAAACACTGCCTTGCCATCCGTACAGGTTTCCGTGCTCAATCAGATCCTGACCACATTTTCCGCACAGTATGTTCTGATTCTCGGAATTTACTATAAGCTACAGACCTTCATTTACCTGACCGCCAATGGTATGGTGCAGGGAATCCGTCCTCTGGTCGGTTACAATGCCGGTGCCGGAGAACCAAAGCGGGTAGAGAAGATCTTTACCACCTCTATGTTGCTGATCATGGGCATCATGCTGGTTGGAACGATTCTTTCATGGTTATTCCCACTCCAGATCTTTGGTCTGTTTGCAAAGGATCCGGCAGCCATAAAAATCGGTGGACATGCACTCCAGATCATTAGTCTGGGCTTCATCGTCTCCGGCATCTCTGTTACCTGTTCCGGGGTACTGGAGGGACTGGGGCGTGGCGGTTCCTCGCTGCTGATTTCTCTTTCCCGCTATATTATCGTTATGCTGCCAATGGCATTTCTGCTCAGCCGCTTCCTGAAAACAGACGGCGTCTGGTATGCCTTTGTAGTCACCGAGTTTCTGACCGCAGGTCTGTCTCTTCTGATTTGGAAAAAGACCCGATCTGTGCTATACTCCAGAGAAAGGAAAGAAAACGAAGACAAGGTAGAAAGGAAGGAATCATTATGACACCAAAACAAACTTTTTATGCCAATCAGGCCGCTACTATTATTAAGAATCTGCAAAAGCGCAATATGGAAGGATACTACTGCCCGGATGCGGCTTCCGCCGTTAAACAGGCACTGGCTCTTATGCCGGATGGTTCCACTATCAGTTGGGGTGGTTCTATGACCTTGAGTGAAACCGGTCTGATGGATGCTCTACAGTCCCATGATTACACTCTGATTGACCGTATGACAGCTCAGACACCGGAGGAAAAACGAGAAATCTATGCCAAGGCAACTCTGGCAGACTATTATCTTATGAGTACGAACGCGATTACGCTCGATGGGCAACTGGTTAATATTGATGGCGCCGGCAATCGAGTTGCCTGTCTGATTCACGGACCGGAGCATGTCATCATCTTAACCGGCATGAACAAGGTCTGTCCGGATATCGAGTCTGCATTTCACCGGGTAAAGAACTGTGCCACACCTCCGAATACTGTTCGTTTAAACTGCAAGACACCTTGCTCCGTCACCGGAATCTGTGGAGACTGCCTGTCACCAGAGACGATCTGCTGTCAGGAGGTTATTACCAGATACTCCAGAGTTCCGGGCCGGATCAAGGTGATCTTGATTGGCGAGGAATATGGGTATTAATTTATAATGTAAGTGCTATGCCAGTGTGGGTGTCTGCCACAGGTTCAGCTTTGTACCGATTCCCTTTTCCAGTGCATTTCGGTATACAACCGTTCCCCATGCAACATCCTCTACCGGCAACCTTCTGTCCCTTTTGTGTTTCTCCAAGAATCGGGTGTTCTTCAATTCTACGTTCCATATTCACCTACTCCTTTCCTTGATTGAGTAGTCTTCCTACTCCATGTTCCCTATAAAATAAAAGACGCCGGACGATGTCGCTGTCCGGCGTCTTTGCCAATTCCATCTTACTGCATATTTTAGTGATTCCCCTGTTCAAAGAATAGTAAATATCAGAACAGAATAATTTGGCAACTGATTCATGTTTAATTGTGTTCATTCCTACGCTTTCCGTATATCGTACAGCCTGCCATTCCGCCACAGGCAGCAACCAGCCAGAATATCCAAACCAACGGATGGCTGTCATCTCCTGTCTTCGGTGCCTTTGCCGTCGTGGTAGCTGTAGTAGCTACGGTGGCAGTGGTGGTGTCTGAGGTCACTCCTTCTGACACCTGTTTCACCTCAAAATTCGCGCTACATTCACCGTCTGTATAGACTACCGTTATCTTATGTGTACCAACCGATAAGCTCTTTAAGTAACTGCTCTTAAATACGATGATAGTAGATCCGGACTGCGCTATATAATTATCAGCCGAAACAAAAACACCGTCAACCTTTACTCCCGTAAACTTATTAAATTCACCGTTTGCACGGAACCGCAGGGTACCGTCACTGTTTTGTGTCCATGAACCGTTTTCGCCCTCAAGGAACTTATAAGCACTTTGTCCTGCAGTCGGCTTTAAAGTCTTAAGTGCGGTCACGAATACGGAGGTTCCGTCAGCACTGACTGTCATATTTTTTGTATTTACGGTTTCCCCATTTAAGGTCATAGTCAGGCCGGAAGCTACGGATGCAAAGGAGTTTCCATTGACTGCCTCCAGCTTGATGCTGTACATATAACTTTTGCCTTCTTCAAAGGCGGTTATCTTTTTGTCATCTGCCAGCTTTGCGTTTTCTGCCGCATCCGAATACCAAAATCTTACCGGTATGGCACTGCCATCACTCTGTTTCTCCATTTCCTCCCAGTATTCATATACAATCTTGTACTTAGCAGCATTTTCACCACTTAAGGCTACGGTTGCCTTTGGCGTATCTCCCGCGTGATAGGTAAGTGTAGCATTCGTAACATCTATCGTCTTAATGCCTTCCGGCACTTGTCTGCTCGGTACCGTCATGCTCTTAATATTCATAGCATAAATGATCATATAATTACCTGACAATCCTGTATTGGTAACCGTAAAGGATTCCCCATTAATAATTACCGGCATCTTTTCTGTAAAGCTGTCACTTGAGCTATGCTTAATCATAATGGTTACAGAATAATAATAGGTCTTTCCCGCTTCAAAGGTTTTTAACAACTGACTCTCATCCCTCGGATTCTCAGATCTATGGGAAGAACTCCACTTCACCGTATTCCCGTTTTCATCCAACTCACTCCATTGCTCAGACCGGATCGTATATTTGTCTTCTTCTCCGGCAGCCACCTGCGCTGTAAATATCGGAGAATCTCCGTCATTAAACTGTAGCGTTGCTCCGGTAATCTCCGCACGGTCAAACACCCGCGAGCCAACCTTATATTCCATATACATCACCTGACTCGTATCTCCAAGATGAAAGTCGCCGTTTTCATCCGGAACATATTCCGTCGCATCACCGCCGAGCATATTCAGACTGGTAAGAATCGATACCACGGAACCGTTATAATAAACTTTTCCTCCTTGCCGCAGAGTTTTCGTGCTACTTCGCAAAATCACAGAAAAATATCTATGCTCACAACCCGGATTAATCTCAACCGTTTTTGCCGAATACAAGGCACATGCCTCCGAAAAATAGGTTCCTATCTGAGCACGATTGCTGTCCCCTGTAATGGTAAGTTTGGCTGCCGTGTCATGCGGTGTAATACGAATCTCATTTCCATATACTCCATATCTGGCACCGGTAATACTGCAGTCTCCGTTAATCCGCAGCTCCAAGAAAGGCACCGGACAGTAAATACCTGAATTAAAACAAGCTTCCGATTGACCTCCACTATTGCTATAAATCTTTACATTTCTCAGGTTCACAACAATTGCCGATGCTGGGTCATATTTCGCCTCTGCATTTATCACCACGTTTGCCTCTGTCTCGGAACATGCCTTAATTTCTCCGGTACCCTCATTATACCTCCAATAAGACGCCTTCTCCATCGGAACATCTAATTGCGTTCCCCCGATGTATATCGTCTGAGTCTGGGTCGTATCATCTGCAAATACAGTAGCCGGTACCATTGCGAGTATCATACTAAATGCAAGCACAATGCTTACAAGTCGTCCGATACCATGTTTTTTAAGTATTGATTTCATATAAAATCCCCCCCTGTTTTTTATCCTCATTTACATTTGACTATAATATCCTATTATTTATCATATCACGTACAAATCCGTTTGTTAATAGTCAAATTAATTTTTGAAGATAAAACGATACTTCTCTACCGGCTGTCCCTGTACACCATTTTCTTCATCCTATACGTTCCTTTCTGCTAATGTCTTTTAAATGACTTTACAGAAGGAACGTAAAAAATGAAGGTGCGAGTGGGTAAAGTACGGGTAAAATTTATGCGAAAGGGAGTATGAATATCAGAACTGAATCTCCTTTCCCTACTTTCGTTGATAGGCCTACCATAGCATATCCATCGAAAAAATAACTGTAAAAATCGGAAATACGGTCTTCAGAAGCCCGCTGTATTCAAATGTACATTGTCTCATTAGAAAGACTGACTGATATAAGGCACCGCCAGATGCAGATAAGTCGTATCCTCCGCTTCATTGTAGGTCAATGCCAGATTTACATTGATTTTCTTTCCATTCTGATAGATGCAACGATCAAAGCGGCTGGTATAACCATAGATGCAGTCATATTGATCCGTATTTATTTCCTGTACTACCGTAGCGCCTACACTTTCAAATACCCGGTTAATCAACTCTTGTCGTTGATCTTCGGATACCTTTCCCGCTGTCTTTCCCTTGATATAAACATTCATATTGGGAGTCATCCCGATTTCCTGATAGATATCCTCCAGTTGTTCCTTACATTCCATCGCATATTCTACGTCATTGTAAATAGTAATATCGCACAGGATGTTTTGCTTCGTTATCGACTGCCGCTCTTCATTTTTTTCATCAATGCTTACAATCTGTATCACGGTTTTTCCGTATTTTCCGTCCTTTGTCAGCGTAGACTCCCGGTAGCTCTCGCCCTCTGAGGCAGTGATTTCATACCCATCTGTAATCCCTAACTGTTTTGCCAGATTTCTTAGCATGATCGTTTTTGTCTCGCCTGCCAGCTCCATTTCGCCAAACTCTCCATAGGCACTCACGCATGCCTCTACCGGAATTGTCTCACTGCTACTAAACGCATCGATGACATCTCCTGTTTTACCCGGATTTTGATTTATGAATAGCTGTACCATAACCGCCAGCCACACCACAGCGATCAAGGCTATCTTTCCTGTCTGTTTCATACTCATACCCCTTTTCTATTCGTGTGCTTCTCTGTATACACACGCTGCTTATGGTTTCAGTATGGACGGTTTTGGGGAGTTTATTCAGTTATGGTGTTTAAATTCCAGTTTATAATACCAAAGGCAGAACCACATACGCTTGTAGTTCTGCCTTTTCATCATCTATCGTTATCGTGCCAGCCTCTGGCGAACCAATGCCCGCTTCAATGCTAACTCTGCCCGATCCATATCTCCGTCTTTATCAGATAACCGTCGCTCTGCCCGTATCTGTGCTTCTTTCGCCCGATTCACATCAATCTCCTCCGGCCATTCTACCGCTTCCGCCAGAATCATAACCTGGTTCGCCAGAATCTCTGAAAAGCCTTCCAGAAGTGCTGCTTCTTTTATCTCTCCATCCGGCATATGCATCCGCACTACTCCCGGTGCAACAATGGATGTCAGTGCTATATGTCCGGGATAAACCCCGAGCTCACCTTCGGTCGTTCGAAACTCTACAAAGTTCACATCATCCTCAAAAAAGATACGTTCCGGTGCTATGATTTTTAATCGAAGTGTCTTATCTGCCATAATGCACCTGCTCTTTCTTCCTTATTTCTGAACTCTGGCAAGCACATCATCGATACTTCCGGCATTCAGGAAGCATCCCTCCGGTACATCATCGTGCTTTCCTTCCAGAATCTCCTTAAAGCCCTGTATCGTATCCTCGATCGGCACATACTTTCCTTCCAGTCCTGTAAACTGTCCTGCCACAAAGAACGGCTGAGATAAGAATCTCTGTACCTTTCTGGCTCTGGATACAACCAGTTTATCTTCCTCTGAAAGTTCATCCATACCCAGAATCGCAATGATGTCCTGCAGTTCTTTATACTTCTGCAGAATCTCCTGTACCCCCCGGGCTACCTTGTAGTGTTCCTCTCCTACGATTCTCGGATCCAGGATTCTGGAGGTTGACTCCAACGGATCAACTGCAGGATAAATACCCAGCTCCGAAATGGAACGAGATAATACCGTTGTCGCATCCAAATGTGCAAACGTAGTTGCAGGTGCCGGATCTGTCAAGTCATCGGCAGGCACATATACCGCCTGTACCGATGTGATAGAACCATTCTTTGTGGATGTGATTCTTTCCTGCAATGCACCCATTTCCGTCTGCAGTGTCGGCTGATAACCAACCGCACTCGGTACACGTCCCAGTAATGCAGACACCTCGGAACCCGCCTGGGTAAATCGGAAAATGTTATCAATGAATAACAATACATCCTTTCCACCCTCATCACGGAAGTACTCTGCCATTGTCAGTCCGGATAAACCAACCCGCATTCTTGCTCCGGGCGGTTCATTCATCTGTCCAAATACCATGGTTGTCTTATTAATAACACCGGATTCCGTCATTTCATAATACAGATCATTTCCTTCACGCGTACGCTCACCAACTCCCGTAAACACAGAATATCCTCCGTGCTCGGTTGCGATGTTACGAATCAGCTCCTGAATCAATACCGTCTTACCAACTCCGGCTCCACCAAACAGACCGATCTTTCCACCCTTCTGATATGGACATAACAGGTCTACGACCTTAATACCGGTTTCCAACATCTCTGTCTCCGTTGCCTGCTCCGAAAACTTCGGTGCCGGGCGATGGATCGGGTACTTCTTCTCCACCTCCGGTGCAGGCTTATTATCTATGGGTTCACCCAGTACGTTGAACATTCTTCCCAGTGTATTCTCTCCAACCGGAACCATAATCGGACTTCCTGTAGCCAAAGCATCCATTCCCCGGATCAGTCCATCTGTCGGACCCATCGCAATACATCTAACTGTATCGTCTCCCATCTGCTGAGACACTTCTACTGTCAGAACCTCACCATTCTTTCTGGTAATCTGGATCGCATCGTTAATCTCTGGCAGTTGTCCCTCCGGAAACTGAATATCCAGTACGGCACCGATAATCTGGGTAATCTTACCTATATTCTTATCTGCCATTCCATTCTCCTTTTCTTACTACTTTATCCTGCTCCTCACTAGCTAATCGCTTCCGAACCGGCGATAATTTCTGTCAATTCCTGTGTAATAGACGCCTGTCTTGCCCGATTATACTTTAGTGATAAGTCTGAAATCATATTATCTGCATTCGTTGTTGCTGAATCCATAGCCTGCATTCTGGCACCATTTTCACTGGCCAGCGCCTCTACAAATGCACCGTATAGCAGATTACTGATATACTTCGGAATCAGCATATCCAGTGCATCCTCTGCCTCCGGTTCATAGTTCATCAGCACCCCGTCATCATCCTCTTCCTCCGCCGGAAGTTCATCCAGATTCAGAGGAAGCAGCTTAATCAATGTCGCTTCCTGTGATACGGTATTCTTAAAATTCGTATATGCCATGTAGATCTCGCCTACATCGCCTTTCGTATAGGATTCCAATACCCGATTTGTAATATCGATCGCATCTTTATACAATGGCTCATTTATTGCATCGGAATCATCCTCCAGAATGGTATATCCCTTTCTTGCCAGTCCTTCTGCGCCCTTCCGGCCGATTGCATAAATATCAGTATCCTGCACTGAGAACCCGGCTCCGGTTACCTCCCGGATAATATTTGCATTATAGCCACCGGCTAATCCCTTATTGGATGTAATAACGATCACTGCCTTACGACTACTGCCGTTATCCTTCAGATATGGATGCTCGATATTCTCTGTTTTCGACAGAATGGAACATATCGTCTTATACAATGCATGAAAATATGGCTTATTTCTCTCTGCTCTTGCCTTCGCCTTTTGCAGTTTTACTGTTGCAACCAGCTTCATGGCCTTTGTAATCTGCTGCGTACTGGTGACACTTTCTTTCCTTCGCTTAATATCTCGCATGGACGCCATATTCTGTCACCTCCATCACTTAAACTCAGCCTTGAATTCGGTAATCGCCTTTACCATCATCTCTTCCAGTTCATCCGACAGCTTTTTTTCCTCACGAATCTTCTGGAATATTTCCGGATACTTTGTATCAATAAAGTCAAACAATTCCTTTTCAAACCGCTGAATATCTTCTACCGGAATATCCAGCAGATACTTCTTCGTAGCGGCATATATAATTACGATCTGTCGTTCTACCGGCATTGGTGCATACTGCGGTTGCTTCAGCATCTCTCTGATCCGTTCACCCTGTGCCAGACGCTCCTTTGTATCTGCATCCAGCTCAGATCCAAACTGTGAAAACGCAGCCAGCTCGCGATACTGTGCTAACTCAACACGGATTGGTGCTGCTATCTTCTTCATTGCACCGATCTGGGCAGAACCACCTACCCGCGATACAGAAAGGCCTGCATTTACTGCCGGACGGAAACCGGCATTGAACATCTCTGTCTCCAGATAAATCTGACCATCCGTAATCGATATAACATTTGTCGGGATATAGGCGGATACATCTCCGGCCTGTGTCTCTATAATCGGCAGTGCCGTCAAAGAACCTCCTCCCAGTTCATCCGACAGCTTTGCCGCACGCTCCAGAAGACGACTATGCAGATAGAATACATCTCCTGGATAAGCCTCACGGCCTGGTGGTCTACGGAGAAGCAATGAAAGTGTACGATATGCGGTAGCATGCTTGCTCAAGTCATCATACACTACCAGAACGTCCTTTCCTTCCTCCATCCATTCCTCACCGATTGCACATCCTGCATACGGCGAAATATACTGCAGCGGAGCCGGTTCTGACGCTGTAGAAGCCACAACCGTTGTATAATCCATAGCTCCAAATTCCGTCAATGTCTTCACGATAGAGGCTACCGTGGAGGCCTTCTGTCCGATTGCTACGTATATACAGTAAACTCCCTGTCCCTTTTGATTGATAATCGTATCAATCGCTATGGCAGTCTTACCTGTCTGTCTATCTCCTATGATCAGTTCTCGCTGTCCTCTACCGATCGGCACCATCGCATCGATTGCCTTAATACCGGTCTGTAACGGAGTATCTACAGACTTCCGGCTGATAACACCCGATGCCACTCGTTCAATCTGTCTGGTCTTTGTAGACTGAATCGGTCCTTTTCCATCGATCGGCTGTCCCAATGCATTTACAACTCTGCCCAGCATCGCATCCCCTACAGGGACCTCAACGACGCGTCCGGTTGTCTTAACGGTATCGCCTTCATTTACGCTACTGCTATCTCCGAGCAGTACGGCACCTACATTATCTACTTCCAGGTTCATGACCATTCCATATACATCATTTGGAAATGCCAGCAGTTCTCCCTGCATCGCATTCTCCAGACCATGAATACGAACGATACCATCTGCCACCTGAATAACGGTACCTACATCCGTAGTTTCCAGATGAACCGAATAATTCTTGATCTGCTCTTTTATAACAGAGCTTATCTCTTCCGGTCTTAAATTCATGGAGCCTCAGCACCTTCTTTCTTCTATATTTTACTACATTTCCCCATGAGAGAGTGTCTGCGACATTCTCTCTAACTGACTCTTGATACTGCTATCCACTACCCGATCCTGAATCCGAATAATCAATCCTCCTATAATTGTTGGATCAACGATATAATTCATCTCCATACTGTTATAGTCCGTTGTATCAACCAGCTTAGATTCAATCGCCGACTTCTGCTGTGCTGTCAGCACACTTGCCGAAGTCACACTTGCGATTCCTATCTTCTTATATTCCTTAATCTTCCTGATCACGTACTGACAAATAGCGATTAAGCCGTTGCTACGGTCATTCTGCACCACAATTAACAGCATTCCCATAACATCATCACTGACTCTTCCCTGAAATACATTACGAATCAACTCCAGTTTCTGCTCCTTTTGCACTTCCGGATGTGTCAATACCTGAAGCAGTTCTTCATTCTCCCGAAACACCTGAAGCAGCCCTGTCATCTCTTCCAGAACAGAATCCGTCTTTTGTTCCTCTACTGCCAGTTCATAAAGTGCATCTCCATAAGTAGAATCTATCTGCTTAGCCATGTATCATCACCTATTTCCTTCAGTGTCTCTTCCAACAGAGCATTTTGCTGTTCCTCAGTCAGAGAAACCGTTACGATCTTGGATGCCATAGCCGTTGCTACCTGTATGATCTCCTGCCGGATCTCATCCTGTGCCTTTGCCTTCTCCAGTTCAATCTCCTGGCTGGCACGGTTTCTGACTCTGGCGGCCTCCTCATTCGCTTCCTCTACGATATCACTTTCCCGCTTCTTTGCTTTCTTACGTGCTTCGCTTAATATTTCCTGTACTTCCGTATCTGCAGCCTGCAGCTTACTGTCATACGCTTCCTTCATCTTCGATGCTTCTTCTTTATCCTGTTTGGCACTTTCGATATCATTTTTAATTCGCTCTGTCCGGTTATTCAATACCTTCTTTACCGGTTCGAACAGAACATAAGATAAAAATGCAAATAAGATAAAGATTGCAATCGCCTGTATTAAAATATCTGCCAGCAGTTGTGCATCCAGACCGAAGATTCTTCCCTCCAGCAGTGCTACTGTACCGCTCATCATGCATATCTTAAACACGTCTTAGCCTCCTTTCCGCCCGTTTGGGAATACATATTCCCTACAGCTTCAGGAATCTATTTAACAATGGATTTGCATAGAACAGCAACAGTGCGATAACCAGACCATACAGACCGGTTGTCTCGGCTACTGCCTGTCCTAATAACATCGTTGACATGATATCACCCTTTGCTCCCGGATTCCGTCCTACGGCAGCCGCACCATGACCGGCCGCAATACCCTGACCAATACCGGGACCGACACCGGCGATCATTGCCAGACCGGCACCAATTGCAGAACATGCTAAGATTAAACCTTCGTTTGTAATTTGATTCATTTAGAAACCCTCCATTTTCTTTCTTACTTAATTCTACTGCATTATCCTTCTATCTTATTATTGATAAATACCATCGTCAGCATCGTAAATACATACGCCTGAATCGCTCCTGAAAAAACATCCAGATAAGCATGCAGCGCTGCCGGAATACCAATCTTTACGAAAATCGGCATCAGTGTATAGTACAGCGTTATCATAACCGTACCTGCCATAATGTTACCGAACAAACGCAATGACAGCGAAACCACCGTAGACACCTCACCGATCAGGTTAATCGGGAAGAATAAAAATACCGGTTCAAACAGACTCGTAAATGCCCTCCACTTATTCCACTTTATGTTGTTATACTGAATCATAACAACGGATATAATGGCCAGACACAACGTCGTTCCGTAATCTGCTGTCGGCGGTCTCAAGCCGATCAGACCTGATATATTACACAGAAAAATCAGCAGGATAATCGTTCCAATGTAATTCACATAACACTTGGTTCCGTTTTTTCCCATGGACCCGTTCACATACTTCTGCAGTGTCTCGATCAGGAATTCCACTACATTTTGAAATCCTCTGGGGATTTCTTCCGCATGCATAATTCTGTGCCTTGCGATCAGCGCAAAAATTACAATTCCGAGAATTATAATAAACTCACAGATGTGGGTAGTTGTAATATACACAGTCTGCCCAAAAAACTTATACGGAATCAGCTCATGTATGAAAAAATCAACGGTCTTTTCATCTGTCAGTACTGTCCGTATACCACCAATGCCGGCCACCGTCTGCCACGCACTGGCTGCTACATTCACCATAGATTCACCTTCTTCCATCAAAGATTCTTGAGGTAATGTACTTATTTACCTTCGGCTGCAGTGCCGCCGAAATCTTCATCCCAAATATCATAATAATTACTGCAACGACGCTGACCTGTGGTATCATTGCTGCGATTACCAACAGCAAAAATACGATAACATATCGCAGGATATTATTCCGAATCCCATACTTTGATGCGTCCTTCGGCTCCATATCCAATGCCTTCTCCAGCGTCAGATACATATGACATATCATAAATATGATACAACCATATCCATATACAAGTCCCAGACTGTAGCTCAGCCGGTTCTCTACCACAATAACCCCTATGATCTCTACAAGGATACCATATAACAAGGCCCCTACCAATACATCCCTAACGGTCGGATCCAGTCGTTTCATCGTCCTGTTTCTCCTTTTTCTTCATAAACTGCTTCACCAGGGAATATACGGCACGATAACCGCCAGCTACCCCCAGCACTAAAAACACGATAAATGTGTGGGTTTCAAACCGATTATCTATCCAATATCCAATCAGTCCACAAATAAAAATAGATGATAACATGGTTATTCCTACCTGAGAAATCAGTGTTATCATCTTGAATACCTGTTTGTGTTCCCTCATGGTTTTCTCACCTCGTAGTAAATTATACTAAATTACCACAAAAATGTCTATAAATTTTGTGTAAAATAGCAGATTTGCAAAAGACTTATGTCCGTTTTCCATAAAACGTGCATAAGTCTTTTCTTCTTTCACTATTCTAATATATCCACTTTGGATGATTCTATGCGGTTATTCGATCATGCCGATTCTTCTCACATGTCGCTCATCATTTGAAAAAGGCGTATCCAAAAAGATATCCACAATCTTTAATGCAAGTCCGGAGCCGATTACTCTGGCTCCCATCGCCAGTACATTTGCATCATTATGCTGTCTGGTTGCTTCCGCACTGAAACAGTCATGACACAGCGCTGCCCGGATTCCCGGCACCTTATTTGCCGTAATGGAAATTCCGATGCCTGTGCCGCAGATAATAATTCCACGCTCACATTCTCCGGATGCGACAGCCTCTGCCACTGCCCGTCCATATACCGGATAATCACAGGACTCCTCACTATAACAACCATAGTCCTTATATTCCAGTCCACGTTCTTTCAGATGCTTGATTACTTCCTGCTTCAGACCATATCCGCCATGGTCGCTTCCCAATGCTATCATCATATCCTCCTTACTTACACTGTCGGTGCCTGAATCACCCGATGCCCTGCTGCCTTAATTAACCGATTCATAATGGCTGTCCCCAGCCCGCTTCCTGTAAATGATTCTGAGTAAATATAATCAACTCCTCTTGCATCAAACTCCCGTAACGTCCGGTACAGATTTGAAGAAATCATCAGTTCATCTGCCTTATCTCCGATTACAATCACCTCATCTGCCTCATATGCAGATGCATTATATCTGGTCGCCAATACACCCGTCTTACAGCCTGCTGCCTGACGCTCCTTTACCATTCGATTAATGCACCGAATTACGGAGGTTGATTCTCCCTCAATAATATACATGATTCCCTTCGGTGCGTAATGTGTATACTTCATTCCGGGTGCCTTCGGTCTGGTATGTGTCGGAAGTCCGGTGATTCCGGGATCCAGCTCTACATTCCCGATCACATCCTCGATCATCTCCTGCGTGATATATCCCGGTCGTAAGATCATCGGCACCTTACTGGTCATATCGATGATCGTGGACTCGATACCGTACCGACAGTCACCGCCATCGATGATCATATCGATTTTTCCATCCAGATCCTCTTTCACATGTGCCGCCATTGTCGGACTCGGTCTTCCGGACACATTAGCACTCGGTGCCGCAATCAGCACACCGGACCGTCGAATCAACTCATACGCCACATTATGAGACGGCATCCGTACAGCCACCGTATCCAGTCCGCCCGTTGTACTATCCGGAACAATCGGCTTCTTCTTAAATATCAATGTCATAGGTCCCGGCCAGAAGACATCCATCAGCTTATATGCCGCCTCCGGAATATCCGTAGCTATCCGCTGAAGATCTGCTTCATCCGCAATGTGAACAATCAACGGATTATCGGACGGCCGCCCCTTTGCTGCATAGATCTTCTGAGACGCCTCGGCATTCAACGCATCACCACCTAATCCGTATACCGTCTCGGTCGGAAATGCTACCAGTCCTCCCTGCTTTAAAATCTCTCCTGCCGTCTCCAGTTCCTGACTCGGCTCATCTTCTGTGATACCGCTATCAACATTTACAAATAACGTATTCATTTTTACTTTCTTATACCCCGTGTATCAGTAATGTCGCCTATCTTCCGCTCTCAATACTCCTCTGAGATCAGAACAATAGGTGCATTAAAATTATAACACAAGAATATATTATATCGACACTTTTTTTAATAATTTCTGAGGTTTTTTATGAAACTAAAACGATACCTTCTGCCCGTACTTTCTATTTTTCTGATTATTATCCTTTTTATGGTTTATTTTCCGTCTACAACCGTCTTTCATACATCCAGAGAGCAGGCCGTCATCGTCATCGACGTCGGACACGGCGGCTTCGACCCCGGTATGGTATCACCGGATCAACAGTTAGAAAAGGATCTGAATCTGGCTATCGCCCTGCGGTTAAAAAGCTATCTGGAAGCACAGGACTGTCTGGTCTATCTGACTCGTGATTCAGACTGTAGTTTAAGTGATGTCAATGCCCGCAATAAAAAACAGTCCGATATGAGAAACCGCATTGCCTTTGTAGATGCTCATCAACCGGATCTGATGATCAGTATTCACCAAAACAGTTTTTCTTCTCCTGCAGAACATGGAGCCCAAAGCTTTTACTATTATTCATCTGCATCCAGCCGGAAGCTGGCAGAACAGATTCAGTCCTCTCTGATAGAACTGGCAGATCCCTCCAATACCCGATCAGCCAAGTCTAATGATTCTTATTATGTCCTGAAAAACGTATCCTGTCCCGCCGTGATTGTGGAATGTGGATTCATGTCGAATCCCACAGAATCCGCCCTTCTAAATGCTCCTATATACCAGGAGAAACTTGCTTATGCTATATCTGTAGGCGTCCGGCAGTATTTAAACACAGAAGCAGGTATTATGGGGTAATACCTGCTCCCTCATTGCTAACTATCACAAACTCTGTGAATTCTTTGTTCTATGTAATGCTATAAATGTGTAGATTTCGTATTATCCTTTATAAGTGACTATTCTTTTATGCCACGACCGCCCCCTTTTTCCCGCACGGAACCGGATGGACACTACCTCTACCATAGGATGGTGCAGTTGTGAGACATTTTATAGTATTCCTCCGAAACACCTATGCGGCAACTTGCATTTATCAACCGGAAATAGAGATATACCAACTAAGAAATAATATGAATCTCCTGATCAGAACCCAACAGACTATCAGATATGATTCGGGTCCCCGTTATTTTATATCCTCCCTTCTTTCGCATTTCGGTCATCTCTACGTAAAAGTATAATCTATTTTTTGACATTATACAAGGTTTTTTTTATAAATTTCTAAATTTTTTACAATTTTACCGTATAAATCCTCTTTACATATGCCTATTTTGTGTTAAACTAAGAATACACCTATGCACAAAGGATTGTATGTATTATAACGATAAGGAGATGATTCGATGAAAATTGAAAAATTAAATGAGAATCAAATTCGTTGTACTTTAAATAAATCAGATTTAGCAGATCATAATATACGTCTTACCGAGCTTGCATATGGTACAGATCGTGCAAAAGCACTATTTCGGGATATGATGCAGAAGGCTTCCGATGATGTAGGTTTCGAAGTTGGCGATATCCCATTGATGATAGAGGCAATACCGGTCAATCCTGACTGTTTAGTCCTGATTATAACGAAGGTAGAAGATCCGGAGGAATTGGATACCCGTTTTTCCAAGTTTACCCGTCCTTCTACGGAAGATGTGGATTATGATGACTACAATGATGAAGAGGATGACGATGTAGAGGATCCGTCCAGTATATTTGATGTCTTAGGCAATATTGTAGAGAATCTGGAAGCGATTCACAGTTCTGCCGAACAGTCTCTCCGTTCAAAGGAGTCTTCGGATCAGACGATATCAACGCCTGCAGATTCTGCTTCAAAGAAACAACCGGATACTTCCGATGTTTATCGGATCTTTGTATTCTCTGCACTGAGTAATGTTGCCTCCGCGGCAGCTCAGCTACAGGGCGTTTATTGCGGTGAAAACACACTGTTTAAGAATCCGCGTGATTCCCGTTATTACCTGATTGTTACTCAGTCAAACCATACAACCGATGAATTTAACCTTGTATGCAATACTTTGTGTGAATATGGTTCGAAGATAAAGACCTCTTATGCAATGCCTTATCATATGGCAGAGCATTTTCAACCGATTATCAAGCGGTTTGCATTACAGACATTAAATAGTTTATAAGCAGTTTTTCAGATTTTTTAATAAGAAAACGTGCAGGAATCCGAAGATTTCCTGCACGTTTCTTTTATTTCTTTTCCGTTACGCCCGTAACGTCTTCTTAACAGCCGCAACAACCGCTTCTGTTGTGATTCCGAAATGTTCAAACAGTAACTTGCCCGGAGCCGATGCACCAAAACTCTTCATGGATACAACCTCTCCGTCCAGACCTACATACTTGCCCCATCCGAAATCAGATAATGCTTCTACCGCAACTCTTGCCCGTACCTGCTTCGGCAGTACCTGTTCCTTATAGTCGTCTGTCTGCTGTTCATATACATCCATAGACGGCATACTGACTACCCGGACATCGACACCTTCTTTTGCAAGAAGTTCCTTTGCCTGTATACCCAGCTGCACTTCTGATCCGGTCGCGATAATGATCGCATCCGGTGTTTTCTTCTCAGAATCTGCTATTACATATCCACCCTTCAGGGCTTCCTTGCTGGAACCGGCTAACTGCGGCAGGTTCTGACGGGATAATACCAGTGCTGTCGGCGTATGTTTACTGTTTGCCGCATAGTACCAGGCTGCTGCGGTCTCAATTGCATCTGCCGGACGATATACCGTAAAGTTCGGCATAGAACGAAGCATCGCTAACTGCTCTATCGGCTCATGGGTTGGTCCATCTTCTCCTACCCCGATACTGTCATGTGTTAATACATAGGTCAATGGAAGTCCCATCAGTGCTGACAGTCTTGCCATTGGTTTTACATAGTCACTGAATACAAAGAACGTAGATACATATGGTCTTAGTCCGCCATGCAGTGCAATACCGTTACCGATCGCTGCCATGGCAATCTCACGAATACCAAAATGTATATTCTTTCCTTCCGGATTCTCGCCGGAATAATCCCCCATATCATTCATATAGGTCTTGGTCGATGGTGCCAGATCGGCTGCCCCGCCAAACATATTCGGAAGGACATCTTTCATAACATTGATCAGCTTACCGGACAGACTCCGGGTTGCTTCTGCCTTTTCCGGCACAGCCCAGAATGCTTCATTGTCCTGCAGCAGTTCTCCGCTTTCTTCGTTATAGTACTGATCCCACAGTGCTTTCTTCTCCGGATACTTCTGTGCATAGTCTGCAAACAATGCATTCCACTGCTCTTCTGCCTTCGCATTTTCCTTTGCGATTGCCCGGAAGTTATCATATACATCCTGCGGAACAGTAAAGCTCTCTTCAATCTCCCAGCCCAGATTCTTTCGAAGTGCTGCTACATTTTCAACCCCCAGCGGTTCTCCATGTGCAGATGCCTTTCCTTCCTTCGCTGGGCATCCATATCCGATCTTTGTCTTTACTTCGATCATCGTCGGTCTCGTCGTATCCGCCTTTGCCTCCTCGATGGCCTTGCCGATCGCCTCCAGATCATTTCCGTCCTCTACCAGCAGTGTCTGGAAACCAAATGCCTGAAACCGCGTCTGAACATTCTCACGAAATGCGATATTGGTATCACCCTCAATCGAAATATTGTTCGAATCATATAATACAATCAGTTTGCCAAGTCCCAGAGAACCGGCTAATGAAAAGGCCTCATAGGAGATTCCCTCCATCATACAGCCATCTCCACCCAGTACATAGGTATAATGATCAACCACCGGATATCCGTCTTCATTAAATATAGACGCCAGATGATTCTCCGCCATTGCCATACCGACCGCCATCGCCATACCGGCTCCCAGTGGTCCGGTCGTAGCCTCTACTCCTACCGTATGTCCATACTCCGGATGTCCCGGAGTCAGAGAACCTAACTGACGGAAGTTCTTCATATCCTCCATCGTCAGACCATAGCCGAATAAATGCAGCAAGGAATATAATAATGCGGAACCATGTCCACCGGACAGGATAAACCGATCCCGATTCACCCACTTCGGATCCGCCGGATTATGCTTCATATGCTTTGCCCATAATTCATAGGCCATCGCTGCCGAGCCAAGCGGAAGTCCCGGATGTCCGGAATTTGCCTTTTGAATCGCATCTGCAGATAATACCCGAATCGCACTAACTGATTTTGTATCAATACTCATAATATGGTATCCTCCATTCAAACAAGTAACCGTTCGACCTGCGAACATTCTGCATTTATTCTAACATTATCCTCACCATATGGCAAGAGCGACCGCAATCAACGTCTTCCTGCCTGTCATCTGATCCTATAAAAAAAACATGGCTGAGTCTTATACTCAACCATGCTTTCATCTTTCTTTACTTAAATAGTACACCAAAGTATCCCAGTGCAGCAACTACCGCAATCCCAATCAGTACTACAACCAGTGCAATAACCAAAACTTTTCCCACCTTTGATTCGCTCTTTGATGGATTCGCCTTCTCATAGTTATACTCTGTGTTATAGACATTTGGTGCAATACTGCCCTTTAGTACACCAGTCTCACCTGTTCGTTTCGAATACAGAACGCCTGTACTTCCGATATCATCAGGATCGACCCCCTTCAGAATCGAAGTGCTGCCTTTGGCTAGATTGAAGCCACCTTCCGATTGACCTTCTCCCATCCTGTAATTCCTCCTTCACCTTCAAATATGGATCCCGTTACCGGGTGTCCTTTCCGAAACCAATTATAGAGTAATTATAGCATATCGGAGAAAAATGCTCAAGAAAATTGCCCGGTTTCCCTTTGGCTATTTTCAACAATTTGATTTGTATATATTGTCTACTGTTCTTTCTTTGCCAGATACTCGTTGATCTGATCTAGTACCTCATCTACATCCATTCCATGTACCATGCATGCTTCCTCCAGCGGCTCGCCCTGGGACGCCGGACATCCGATGCAGTGCATACCTGCTGCCATTAAGATTGCTGCATTTCCCGGATCAACTGCCAGAATATCAGCGATTATCATATCCTTCGTTACTACCTGTGCCATATCTAAGTCCTCCTTACAACCGTGTGTTTCTTCTATAATATAATACACCCTATCCGGCAACGCAAGCATTGATTATATATTTCCACAGATCAGATCCTTGAGTACTGCCAGACATTCCCGTGTATAGTTCGTAGGGACCAGCCACCAGACCGATTTTGCCGGAGTTCCGCTCACCTGCTCATATCCACATTTCTTCGCCAGACGCATCGCCCGAAACAGGTGAAAATCCGTCGTTGCAATCACCACCCGGTCCTGCTGCCGATCCAAATACCGTGCTGAATATTCCAGATTCTCTCGGGTACTCGTAGACTGATCCTCCAGATAGATCCGATCCGCATCGATTCCCTGTGCGATCAACTGCTCATAGATGCACTGTGCCTCCGAGATTCCCTCATCGGATCCCTGTCCGCCACTTGCGATCACCCGGGTATCCGGGTTCTGTTTTAAGTATTCCACGCCTGCCTGAATCCGATACTTTAAAATCAGTGATGGATGTGTGCCATTTACCTTTGCTCCCAAGATAATCAGATAATCCGCACCTGCCTCTGCCTTCTGATGCCCGGCATGGATAATAAACGTTTCCACTATAATGAATATCAGACAACTGATTCCCACCAGAATCTCTACCGGGATCACAACCCACTTGGGAGGAATCTGCCCGTTTCTCCCATAGTGATAAACAGCCATCATCAGCCCTGCACAAAGCACTGTCAGGCACAACCATATAAAATTATAGGTAGAAATGCTTCCCAGACAGATCCACAATAACAAAAAGTATCCCATACTGATACTTCCTATTATCGCCAACAATCCCATCCAGAATTTATACACTTTTCCCATTCCGTTCTCCTGTCTCTTACACGGTTCTCATTTTTATAGTTTCTATTTATTTTCTGAAAGTTTTCATTTTCTTTATTCTTTCGACACAGAATGAACACATTTAAGCAGTATCTTAATAATCGTAAAGAGTTTTCATATATTTGAATCCTCTCTCTCCCCCTCATTTTTGCGGGCTCCGTATATACGGAGCCTGCTTTTAATTTTCGCTGTTTTTCTTATTTACTCTGATATGCCAGTTCTCCCAACCGCAAACATCCCATGATGCCCTGATTATCCTTTAGGCTGGCCGGCACAATATAATGTTCCATGTCTTTTAATTCTGGTGTCTGTATATACCCATTGACCTTTTCCAATACCTTTCTGCGGATCAGCGGGAACAACTGCTGTTGATGCATCACACCTCCGCCCATTATGATCCGCTGCGGAGATACCAACATAATATAATTTACAATCGCCTGTGCCAGATATTCACTCTCCAGCTCCCAGACCTCGGCTCGATCAGCCAGCTCTGTTGCTTTCTTTCCCCAACGTTTTTCGATTGAAGGGCCTGCTGCCAGTCCCTCCAGACAATGCGTATGATACGGACAAATACAATGCTCTTCATCCCCTGTCTGTGGTGCGATCAGAATGTGCCCTGCCTCCGGATGTAGCATACCATGAATCAGTTTTCCATCTACTGCGATTCCGGCACCGATACCGGTTCCGACTGTAATATAGATCACATTCTTCAGTCCCTTCGCTGCTCCATATGTCATTTCTCCCAGACAGGAACCATTTACATCCGTATCCAGACCAATCGGAACCGATAGTGCCGTCTGAAGCTTTTCCAATAATGGATACTGTCTCCATGCCAGCTTCGATGTATCCAGAATCCACCCATATTTCGGTGCATCCGGATTTACTCCTACAGGTCCAAAAGCTGCGACCCCCAATACCTCTATATTTTTCTTCTGAAAGTATGCAATTAATTCCGGCATCGTTTCCTCCGGTGTACGCGTCGGGATGGATCTCTGCTCCTCAATCCGGCCATGCTCATCCCCTATCGCACATACCATCTTTGTACCTCCGGCTTCCAATGCTCCTATCCGCATAGTCCTCTGCCTCCTTCCATTTTTTCCGGTTCTTCCTTGCGTTTCTTACAGGCTTTTTACTATCTGATCCAGCAGTTTCTCTGCCACCAGTTCCTTGCTCATCTGCGGCAGCTCCTGTACATCATCCTTTGTTATGATCGTCACCACATTCGTATCCACACCAAAGCCTGCACCTGCTACCTTCAGATTGTTTGCAACGATCATATCGATCTTCTTTTTCTCCAGCTTTGCTCTGGAATTTTCAAGCATATGCTCCGTCTCCATAGAAAACCCACACAGAAACTGTCCGGCATGCCGATGCTCTCCCAGCCACTTCAGGATATCCGTCGTCCGAACCAGTTTTAGCTCACTGTCATCTTCCGATTTCTTGATCTTCTCTGCTGCCACCGTTTCCGGTGTATAGTCTGCCACAGCTGCCGCCTTTATAATTATATCTGCCTCTTCACTATTCTTCTGAACTGCCCGGAACATATCCTCGGCGCTTTCTACCGGTACAACCCTGACAAACGGAGGCGGTGCAATGCTGACCGGTCCACTGATCAGTGTCACATCCGCTCCACGCTCCATCGCTACCCGTGCGATCGCATAACCCATCTTTCCGGTTGAATGATTACTGATATACCGCACCGGATCAATACGCTCTACTGTAGGACCTGCCGTTACCAGAACCTTCTTGCCTGCCATATCCTTTTCATATCGAATCTCACGCAGAATATAGTCCATCAGTACCTGTTCCGATGGCAGCTTTCCGGCTCCTACATCCTTGCATGCCAGCAGTCCCACATCCGGCTGGATCACTGTCATATCATAATGTTCGAGTTTCTTTAGGTTATCCTGTACGATTGGATTTTCAAACATCTGTGTATTCATAGCCGGTGCAATCAGCTTCTTACACTTGCATGCCATGACTGTCGTTGTCAGCATATCATCTGCGATTCCGTTTGCGATCTTTCCGATCACATTTGCAGATGCCGGTGCCACCAGAACCACATCTGCCTTTTTTGCCAGTGAAACATGCTCGATATTATAATTAAAGTTTCGGTCAAAGGTATCAACCAAAGTCTTATGATTTGTCAGGGTTTCAAATGTAATCGGGTGGATAAAGTTTGTCGCATTTTTCGTCATCAGCACATAGACATCTGCATGCTGCTTCACCAGCATACTCGTCAGATTCGCCATTTTATAAGCTGCGATACTACCGGTCACACCCAGCACCACTGTCTTTCCAGTTAACATAATCTACTAAATCCTCCTGTCACTTTTCGATTATCCGCGTTTTCAATTCTAACTATACCATGTTGTTTCTCTTCTTTAAACAATCTGTTGCAAAATCTCTGTTATCGTTTTGCATATCCATGGTATAATATGCAGGATAGCAGGCTGTATCAGAATACATCCATTTATAAAGTATGCAATAAAGGAGAGGACTCAGATGAGCAAAACACTAATTGTTGTAGATATGCAAAATGACTTTATCGATGGTTCCCTGGGAACCCCGGAGGCACAGGCGATCGTTCCAAATGTCCGTGAAAAGATCTGGCATTATCTGGAACAAGGAGATCCCATCATTTTTACCAGAGACACCCATCAGACCGATTATCTGAACACTCCGGAGGGAAAGAAGCTTCCGGTCGAGCATTGCATCGAGGGCACTCATGGCTGGGAGATTGCAGACGGTCTGGAAGTCGATGGCTGCAGATATATCAACAAGCCAAGTTTCGGATGGACACACTGGGCGGAGGAAGCCTTTGACGATGATATCGAACTTGTAGGACTCTGTACCGATATCTGTGTCGTATCGAATGCCCTGATCCTCAAAGCCACCTACCCGGCACTTACCATCACTGTAGATGCCCGCTGCTGTGCCGGTGTCACACCGGGGACACACCGTGCCGCACTGGAAACGATGAAGATGTGTCAGATTGACATTACCGGTGACGAATCTCTTTAATGCCTGTACCGCAAGGCACTCTAAGGCATATGAAACATAGAAAACCCCCTCTGATAAGACGATTTTATGATCGATCTGTTTTATCAGAGGGGTTTTCTTCATCTATTCTTTTTGATTGCTTCTAGCTTAGTTCTCCATGCTTTTCATACTGTGCAATTCTCTTAATCCGGTTCTTCTCATCTACAAATACCACCTGTGGCTTCGCCTGACGAGCCTCCTCCGGTGTCATATCTGCATATGCCATAATAATCACATGATCGCCGACCTGTACCTGACGGGCTGCTGCTCCATTCAGACAGATCATACCGGAACCGGCCTCTCCTGCGATTACATATGTTTCAAATCGGGTTCCACTCTCGACATCTGCGATCTGAACCTTCTCATATTCCAGGATCCCGGCCGCCTCCATTAACGCTGCATCAATCGTAATACTTCCAACATAGTTCAATTCCGCTTGTACCACCACTGCCCGGTGGATCTTCGCTTTTAACATTGTAATAGTCATAGATTATACCTCTTTGTAAATGTGATTATCGATTAGCCGAGTCTTTCCGATATAGACAGCAACCGCATTTAATACAGGATCAAAGATCTTCTTTACAGGATCCAGTGTCTTCCAGTCTACGATCTCTACGTAATCAATCTTTGCTAATGGTTCTGATTCGATCACTTCCGTTACTGCCTGCTTGATCACCTCTGCATCCCGTTCACCGGCCTCAAACAGTTCCCGTCCTTTTTCCAGACCCTTATAAAGAATCGTTGCAGCCTTTCTCTCTTCCGGACTTAAATACGTATTTCGCGAACTCTTTGCCAGTCCGTCATCTTCCCGGATGATCGGACATCCTACAACCTCCAGGTTGAAGTTCAGATCCTCTACCATATGACGGATCACTGCTAACTGCTGTGCATCCTTCTCTCCAAAATATGCCCGATCCGGCTGTACGATATTGAACAGCTTACCTACAACGGTGCAGACTCCACGGAAATGAATCGGGCGTGTCTTACCACACAGTCCCTTTGTCATGGTATCCATATCAATAAAGGTAGAAAAATTCTTTGTATACATATCATCCGGTGTTGGATGGAAGATCAGATCCGCACCTGCTGACTTACACAGTACCTTATCCCGCTCGATATCTCTTGGATAGCTTGCCAAATCCTCCTTTGGTCCGAACTGAATCGGATTCACAAATACACTGACAACCACGCGATCATTCTCCTTGGCTGCCCGCTCGATCAGACTCCGATGCCCCTTATGCAGATAGCCCATTGTCGGAACCAGACCGACTGAAAGTCCTTCCGCTCTCCACTGTTTTACCTGTGCTCTGACTTCTTCTACTGTTTTTACGATTTCCATAGTACGCTCCTTTTTCTTCCCGTATTTTACAGGTTCCTTTTTATACTTCTACTTCTCTAGTACAGCTTCTCGATTACACTATCGTCTACACTATACTCATTTTCCTTTGAAGGAAATGCACCGGACTCTACCTCCTCGATATATCCCCGGAAGGCATCCTTCATAACCTCTCCTACATTTGCATATCGCTTTACAAACTTCGGTGTAAAGTCTGAAAACATTCCCAGCATATCCTGATATACCAGAATCTGTCCATCACATCCATTGCCCGCACCGATTCCGATCGTCGGTATATCCAACTGTTCCGTAATCATACTCGCCAGCTTACTCGGAACAGCCTCCAGTGTCAGTGCAAACGCACCTGCCTCCTGCACCCTATGTGCATCTTCTAACAGTTTCTTTGCTGCTGCCTCTGTCTTTCCCTGCACCTTAAAACCACCAAATGCATGAATGGACTGTGGTGTTAACCCCAGATGTGCCATAACCGGAATTCCTGCATTTACGATGGCCCGGATTTGCGGGCAAACGGCCTCTCCACCTTCCAGCTTTACAGCCCCCGCATGTGCCTCTTTCATCAACCGGCCTGCATTTTTCACTGCCTCTTCCACAGATACCTGATAAGACATAAACGGCATATCTACAACCACCAGCGCATTCTTTGCTCCTCTGGCTACTGCCGCACCATGATGAATCATATCCTCCATCGTGACTGCAATGGTGTCCTCATACCCCAGAATGACATTTCCCAGAGAATCTCCTACCAGAATTCCCTGTATACCGGCTTCATCCTCCAGCTTTGCTGTAGAATAATCATATGCTGTCAGCATGGAGATCCGCTTTCCCTCCTGCTTTGCTTTCTGAAATGTTACTACCGTATTCTTCATATTCCTTATACTCCAATCAAAATCTTAATTCCATACTACTGTAATCGCGCTCCGGGTGCTTCTCCTTCGCCATGATCACCAGTTCACTTCCCACGCTCTCATAGATGTCTCTGGCCGTTCCGGTCAATGCTTCCAGATGACGATCTACCGTCTTCACATCGTTCCGTTCGATCGGCCCGGTCAGTGCTGCCCTGCATCCTTTCTCGCAGGCAGTTTCGACATTGTTCAGAATCAACGGCGTCAATGCCTGATACGCCTCTTCTCTGGAAAACCCACATTCCTCCATGATCTGGATTCCTGCATGAATCACTCCCAGTACATGATTACTGACCAGAGATGCCGCACTATGATACAGTGCCTTCCGATCCGGACGAATCCGTGTTACAGGATTCCCCATTTTCTTAAGCAGTGCCGTCATGTGTTCAACCGCATAATCATCACCCTCTATGGTGAAATATGCCTCATTTAATTTCTGATAGGAAGTGTTCTTATCGCTGAATGCGTATATCGGATGGATCGAACACGGATGTGCCTTCTTCTTTTCGATCCCGGAAAAAACATCGGATGATAATGAGCCGCTAAAATGGCAAATTATATAATCTTGAATGTCATACTTTGCAATGCAATCCCATACTTTCCGGATCGTATCATCCGGTGTGGCGATCCACAGGGTATCGCTTGCCAATATAATATCTGTTAAATCTTCAAAGCACTCGGTGCGGGTAAACTCCGCTGCCTCCATAGCACTCTGTTTTGTTTTACTATAGTATCCCGCTACCGGTAACCAGTGCTGTCTCGCATACTTTCCCATGGAGCAGCCCACCTTGCCGGCACCTATGATTCCTATATCCATGCCATCACCTCTTTCTCTTTTGTCGCCGATGGCACATTATCCCGATGTGATTTCTCGCAGGCTCTGAAATCCCTTTCGTTCCTGCATCTCGAATACCACTCAGCAAAAAAATAACACAGTCTTTCCTTATATGCAAGCACTTTTTTCTGCCTGTTTCCACAGCTTCCGACTACGAAACACAAACATGGTAACCGTCGTACACACCGCCAGAATATCACTCACCGGTTCCGCTATAAACAGCCCCCATACACCCCATCCGGTCCAGACTGGAAGCAGCAGTGCCAGCGGTGCCAAAAGGATCACCTTCCGAAGCAGCGCCAGAAACATAGAAATCAACGACTCACCCAGTGCTAAAAAGGTCTGCTGGCAGGCACACTGTGCTCCCATCAGACTCATGCCGATCATAAATACCCGAAGTGCCGGTGTCCCGATTTCAATCACGGCAGCATCCGGCGTAAAGATTCCGATAAACACCTGCGGAATCAGCTCGATCAATACAACAATTCCCACGGAGAAACTAATACATATTGTAAAAAGTATCCGAAAGCACTTCTTGACTCGGTCAATATTCCCGGCTCCGTAGTTATAACTAACGATTGGCTGTGCTCCCTGTGCAAACCCCTGAATCGGCAGCCAGACAATCTGCATAATACTGAATAAGATGGACATCACTGCCACATACACATCATTTCCATAGGTCTGCATACCTGTATTGAAGATCAACTGGATCAGACTTTCCGTTGACTGCATAATAAATGGCGATACCCCCAGTGCCAGCATCGATCCGATGATTCTGCCCTCCGGCTTCATATATCGTATCTGCAGACGAAGGATCGTCTTTTTTCCGGTCAGGAACTGAAGCACCCATACTGCGGACACTGCCTGACTCAGGACGGTTGCCAGTGCTGCTCCCCGCACGCCCATGCGGCATCCAAAGATGAAGATCGGATCCAGAATAATATTCAGCACCGCCCCTATGCACACGGTAGCCATACTGGTCTTCGCAAACCCCTGATTCGTTATAAACATATTCAGTCCCAGAGAAATCTGGACAAATATGGTTCCCAAAAGATAAATGGACAAATAACTGCTTGCATATGGCAGCGTTGCTTCACTGGCACCAAAGGCCATCAGAATCGGATTCTTCGTGATCTGAAATACCACCGTCAGAACAATCGCCAGAAGCACCAGAACCAGAGTTGCATTTCCCAGATACTTCTCTGCCTTCTCATGATTGCCCTTTCCCATGGCGATCGCCGCTCTGGATGCTCCTCCCATCCCTGACAATGCAGATGCCGCCGATACCAGCATTACAATCGGAAATGTAACACCCAAGCCCGCCAGTGCCTGCGTCCCCACCTCCGGAATCCGTCCTACATAGATACGGTCTACCATATTGTATAACAGGTTGACCAACTGCGCGATCACCGTCGGTATCGCCAGCCGGAGCAGCAGTCTCATTACCGGAGCCTCTGCCAGCTCTCTATTTTCTTCCTTTGTACGTTCCATATGCTTACAGCCTCCTTGATGCCGGTTTCTACGTATGTTATGATGCATTTATTATAGATTCTGTACGATACTATACAACCCATGTATATAGATGTCAAAGGAAAGGAGCCTTCATGGAAAATCAGTCAAACAACCCATATTCCTATCATCCGGACGAACCATCGTCCCAACAGCCTTCACCTTCCCATAAACCATCCGCCTCCGATACTGATTCGGAGCACATTTTCTACTCTCCTCATGCTTCCGGGCAACAGGCACCTGCCTCTGCTTCCGAAACAATTAAAAAAGCCGGTCGAACGGTACGAGATATTATTTTCTGCATCATATACATTTTTATCGGAGCTCTCTTTCTGATCGCCGGTGGCGGTCTCGGCTGGTATACGATCCTTCATCCGTCCGAATATGAAAGCTTAAAGATGGTAACTTCTGTTCTGGGCATTTGCCTGTTTTTCATCTTTTGCGGAATTCTTATCATCCTGAATGGGATTAAATTTATTTGGAAAAAGCCCTAAAATCATGTATACTGAAATTACATTTTTGCACAAATAAAACGGTTAACATGCTATTGAATCGAGGTGTACTATGGATCAACGAACGATATATGTAATCGGGCACAAGAATCCGGACACAGACTCCATCTGTTCCGCCATCGCTTATGCTTATCTGAAAAATATAGAACAACCGGGACATTATACCGCCCGCCGGGCCGGTAATATCAACAACGAAACCTCCTTTGTTCTGGACTACTTTGGTGTTGATGCTCCTGACTATCTGGAAAATGTCGATGTACAAATGCGGGATATCGACTTCCGCGAGACACAGGGGGTTGCCGATACCATTTCCATCCGAAATGCCTGGCTGCTCATGCGTGAACTGGATGTGGTCACTCTGCCTATCACACAGGGTGGCAACAAGCTGGAGGGATTAATCACCATTAATGATATCGCCCGCTCCTATATGGATGTTTTGGATAATCACATCCTCGGTCTGGCCCGGACACCGCTCAGCAACCTGATCGAGGTTCTGGAAGGGACTTTGATCTGTGGTAATCCACACGCCAGAATCATAAACGGAAAGGTCATGATCGGAGCCGCCAATCGAGATATCATAGAAGCCAGTATCGAAGAAGATGATATCGTCATCGCCGCCGATCGAGAAGATGTTCAGTGTGAAGCCATTGAGCATGGTGCTTCCTGTCTGATTGTCTGCCTGAATGCAAAGGTTTCACCTGAGATCATACATATGGCAGAAGAAAAGCAGTGTTCTATTATAACCACATATCTGGACACATATTCCGCTGCTCGTATGATTAACCAGTGCATTCCGATCAAGTACTTCATGCGTCATTCGAATCTGGTAACCTTTCAGCTCGATGACTCTTTAGACAGTGCAAAGGAAATCATGTCTAAGCTTCGCCACCGGGACTTCCCGATCACGGATGATGTCGGAAACTACTATGGTATGGTCTCCAGACGAAACCTCTTAGCCATGCGCAGAAAACAGGTGATTCTGGTCGACCATAACGAACGTTCCCAGGCCGTCAGTGGGATTGAAAATGCTGAGATCATGGAGATCATTGATCACCATCGCATCGGTTCTCTGGAGACGATCAATCCCGTATACTTCCGCAATCAACCGGTTGGCTGTACCGGAACCATCATTTATCAAATGTATCAGGAACAGGGTGTGACACCGCCAAAGGCGATTGCCGGACTTCTATGCTCTGCGATTCTCTCTGATACCCTGATGTTCCGCTCTCCGACCTGCACCCCTATGGATGAGTCTGCCGCCCGGGCACTATCTGCTCTGGCCGATATTGATATCGAAACCTACGCAATGGAAATGTTTGCTGCCGGCAGCGATCTGGTTGGCAAATCACCGGAAGAGATCTTCTATCAGGATTTCAAAACCTTCCAGGTCGGAGATACTACATTCGGAGTTGCACAGATCAGTTCCATGAACCAGCAGGAACTTACACGTCTCCAACAGGAGCTGGATGCCTATCTGGCGCAATCCTATCCTACAACCAAGTGTGATATGATCTTCTTTGTCATGACGAATATTCTGGAGGAATCCTCCACGATGCTCTTCTATGGTGAACAATCCGAGGCACTGGTACGAGAGGCCTTTCAACTGGATCCTACCGGAAATGCCTGCTATCTTCCGGGTGTTGTGTCCCGCAAAAAACAGATTGTCCCACTTCTTGTAAGTACCTTACAGCAATGGGACAATTAACCTGACCTATCAGAATAATTCTTTTAGCTGTTCAAACAGCTCCATATCCTCTTGGGATACCTTGATATTGGTCTTCATATGCTGACCATCCGGTTGTGTAACCTGGATCTCCAGTACACTCCCTTCAGAGATTCCGGAGTTCTTCAATGCATTTATAAACATCGGGAACTTCGGATGGTTCTGAACGAACCTATCCCATAATCCTTTAAACTTAAATAACGCTGCTGGATTCTTCATATCATCTCTCCTTGTCTTAGGTTTTTATTACTCGACTGTTTATCGCATAAACAACAAATCGGAGGGCGTCATCCGCTCTCCGATTCGTTATCGTTTACAGATTAGTCATTTCCCGGCTAGTTATAAACATGCTTCTTTGACTTTGGCTGCATCTCTTCCTCAGAATGATTTGCAACACACATCTTCTGCTGAACTTTTTTCTTTTTCAATGGATGCTTTGGATTCTTATCTGACATAATAATTACTTCCTTTCTATTCTATCATCCTATGCACATATTGTTATGTTTCCGGTTATTCAATCGCTATGAAGTTCTTCTGCTCTACCGCAGGCTTTGCTTCCTTCTTCGGGATCGTCAACTGCAGGATACCATTCTCATACTTTGCTTTGATCTCATCCTGCGTAATGTCCTCACCTACATAGAAGCTTCGGCTCATACTGCCGGCATACCGCTCCTGACGAATATACTTGCCGGTCTTCTTATCCTTCTCGTCCTTATCCAGACCCTTCGCTGCAGAGATTGTCAGATAACCGTCCTTCAGTTCTGCACTTACTTCGTCTTTCTTGAATCCAGGAAGATCAATAT
The DNA here is from genome assembly GCA_900539185.1 of uncultured Clostridium sp. Lineage (GTDB taxonomy): Bacteria > Bacillota > Clostridia > Lachnospirales > Lachnospiraceae > CAG-632. The sequence goes on along the minus strand of UQBG01000012.1, from coordinate 44,661 downwards.
CTACTTCATAGTGATCATCTACTTCCTTCACATCGGTCTTCATCATGTTCTTTGCATGCTTGCCATACAACGGATTCTTCGATGGGAAGAACTGCTTTTCAAATTCCCCGTCAAATGGGAAGTCCATCCAGTCATCAAATAAGCTTTCTCCAAAAATACTAGGTAACATAAGTCATTACTCCTTTCAAAGATGAATCCTTACGATTCATAAACCATATAACCTATTAGCACGATCAGAGAAATCTGAGGTGTTGAGTTTCAACTTTAACATCGGATTCCGGGATCATCTTCTATTCTTTTTATCCCTCTTCCTTTGTTATGCCTGTACTATAACACCTATTGTTAGCAATGTCAAGTGTTGAGTGCTAATTATTTGTGAAAAATGTGTGAACTTATGTTAACAAAAGCAACTACCGGTTGCTGCTATTTTCCATTTCATCCTTCATGATCTCCTCAAGTTCGTTCATCTCCTCAAGCAGATGTGCAAACCGCTCTTTTCCGAACCTTGGAATCACTCGATTATAAAACTCCTTCAGCGTCTCCTGCTGTTCGATTCCCTTCTGGACACCATGCTCCGTCACCTGAATATAGGTTCCCTCTTCCCCCTTGCCATCATGCCGCCAGGTCACCAGTCCCTTCTCCTGTAAGGCCTGTACCAGTCTGGACACCTTCGGCATCGGCAGCATCAGCTTTTCTGATATCTCTTTCAGATAAATCTTCTTATTCTCCTCTTCACCCTCGATATGACGGGATAGGATCCACATTGCGGCATAATCTACAGTAGACATATTCTGAAACAATCTATGGAGGTCTACCCGATTCCACCGATAGGACTGGATCGTAATCTCATTCGCCAGTTCTGCCACTTCATTTGTTGCTGCTACTTCTGTCTGCTTCATTCCATTACCTCCCTTTTTCTTTTTATGTTATATGTATAAAAAATAAAAATCAATCCTTCTTTTTGTTTTTTCATATTTTTTTTACAAATTTCCTATTTACTTAGAACATTTGTTCTGATAATATGGTATAAGAATTCATTTTAAAGAGGTACCGATATGCCAGAACCGATTATTTATCATATAGATGTGAATAGTGCCTTCCTTTCCTGGGAGGCTGCCCGTCGTCTGTCCGCTGATCCTTCCTCCACGGATCTACGCACGATCCCATCCGTCATCGGCGGAAGTGAGAAAAATCGCCACGGCATTGTTTTAGCAAAGTCCTCTCCGGCAAAGATCTATCAGATTCGAACCGGTGAACCTCTTGTAAATGCCCGCAGAAAATGCCCCGGACTGACTGTTGTTCCACCGGACTATGCTCTATACGTTGCACAGTCTCATGCCTTTATGGAACTTCTGCGCTCCTACGCTCCCATCGTAGAACAGTATAGTATCGACGAAGCCTTCTGTGACATGACCGGCACCGGCCGCCTGTATGGCTCACCTGTGGAATTTGCCGGTAAATTAAAAGACATCATCCGTGACACGCTCGGCTTTACCGTTAATATCGGTGTTTCCAAAAACCGTCTTCTGGCTAAGATGGCTTCCGACTTTGAAAAACCGGATCGGGTGCATACTCTGTTCCCGGAAGAAGTTCCTGTAAAGATGTGGCCGCTCTCTGTCGATGATCTGTTCTTTGTCGGACGTTCTACCGGTCAGAAGCTACATACACTGGGGATCCATACGATCGGTGATCTGGCTCGGTGTGATGTGAATATCCTTCGCTCACATTTTAAAAAGCATGGAGAAATCATCTGGAACTATGCAAACGGACACGACATCGAACTGGTTACCGACCACAAGACTGCCAATAAAAGCTACGGGAACTCTGTCACGATTGCTTATGACGTAACCGACGCCGAAACGGCAAAGACCTTTTTATTATCCCTTAGTGAAACGATTGGTGCCAGAATCCGCATGGACGGAGCCTATATCAGCATGGTTTCTGTCTCGATTGTAGACTGTGACTTCCATCGCCAGTCCCATCAGAGTCAGCTCTCCTCAGCGACCAACGTCACTGAAGTAATCTACACCACCGCCTGTCAGCTCTTCGATACCCTATGGGATCACACCCCTCTGCGCCAGATCGGCATTTCTACCGGTCACATCTCCGGTGCCGATTCCCAGCAACTCGACCTGTTCCACGCCGAGGAGAACGAAAAGCTCTCGAAGCTGAATGCGGCGATCGACAGCATTCGCAACCGCTACGGAGAAGATTCGATTCTCCGTGCCAGATTTGTAAACTCAGATCAGGCTCACATGACCGGTGGCCTGTCAAAAGAAAAGAGAACCTTTTGATAACGGTTCTCCTTTCCCACTTTGTTTGCCTAATCTTTCATATTCTAAGACTTGACATATTTTGTGATTGTATCGGTTACTTCTTCCATGTCAAATGGTTTTGAAATATGACCATTCATACCAGAATCCAATGAAGCCTTGATATCCTCCACAAAAGCATTTGCGGACAAGGCAATAATCGGAATCGTACTTGCGTCCGGTCGCTCCATCTCCATGGCCCGAATAGTTTTCGCAGCCTGATATCCGTCCATATTCGGCATCATAATATCCATCAATATAATATCGTAAGTGCCTCGTGGATGATTTTTGAATAGTTCGACCGCTTCCTTTCCATCGGATGCCCGTGTCACAACCATGCCTGCATCCTCCAGCATCACCGTAGCAAGCTCAGCATTCAGATCATTATCCTCTGCCATAAGAACATTAACACCTGTCAAATCACGATTCACTGGATCTTCTTGCTTTTGATGAATATCTTGCTCTGTCAACTCCAGCGGAATCTCCACTATGAAAGTAGTTCCAATGCCCTTTTTGCTTTCAAAGTCAATTTTGCCTCCCATCATGTGAACATATTCCTTTGTAATGGCCATTCCAAGTCCGGTACCCTTATATTGTGTTCTGGCACCTCTGTCATCTTCTTGTGAAAATGGTTTAAATAGGTTTTTCTGAAACTCTTCACTCATCCCAATACCGTTATCCCGAACAATATAACGGGCTACAATATGCTTGTCATCCTCTCCCGGATGACTGCTGATGTCCAGTGTGACCGTTCCACCATCCTTTGTGAATTTCACAGCATTACTGAGAAGATTCGTCAGAACTTCTCGAATACGTGCAGCATCTGCAAGAACATAGGAATTCTTTGGTCTTTCACGGTATACTTCAATCTTCAAATCTCTGTTATAAAGAAGGCCTTTCATGATTGCCAGAACATTATCTGTCAGCTCGGTAATATTCACCGGTTCAGGAGAAAACACTGTTTTTCCACTTTCAATACGACTGAGATCAAGAATATCATTCAACAACGAAAGCAGATGATTGGAACTTTCCCGCACTTTTTCCAGACTTTCATGTATTTCTGCAACCGCATTCTGGTGCAATGCAATATTGGTAAATCCAATGATGGCATTCATTGGGGTTCGGATATCATGGCTCATGTTAAGCAAAAATGTAGATTTTGCCTGATTGGCAGCATCTGCTTTTTCCACAGCTTCCAACAACTGTTGCTTTTGCGTATATTCTTCTTTCTTGCTTTTCTGGTAGATAAAATAGATACTCAAACAGATCATCAGCAACACTAATCCGGCAATCGTGCCACAAATTACAGATATGTTTTTTGTCTTCTCTACCATGCCATACGCAGACTGCATATCAATTTCAATACAGAATGCACCTACGATCTCTCCCGTTCCATCCAGATTTGAACGTACCGGATAGCAGGCCGTGAAAATTGGTCCCCAGGTTGTGTCCACAATATCTTGAGAATACACGTTTTCCCCAGAGAGAGCCCTTTCAATATAGGGAATCATTTCATCCTCTATATAATCCCCGGGATGTCTTACATCCCCGGCATCTGGATTCAAACCATCCACCACATAGATCAGTTTTCCTTCTTCGTTTCTCGTAGCAATGTAAATATACCTTGTAGAATTCAATGTCCGGATCTCGTTGAGGTAGAGGGAAATATCCTTATAGAACTGTGTATCTTCATCGGAGCGATCCTTGATTTGTGAAAAATCCTCCCACCCAATTTTTCCATCCACCAGTTTATGGACTGCATCTGCACTTGCTCTATCACGGGAGATTTCTGTTTCCAGTGCAGTCTTAGTATAGGCACTTTGCAGAATAAATGTGTACGCAGCTATAACCCAAATGATAGACAGTCCCATAATCGCAAAGATATTTCCTGTTTTTTTTAATTTTACAAACCTTTTCTTCTTCAAATGTATCCCTTCTTGCGTTTTGTCCATTTCATCGCTATATTGCATAATTAATCCTCATATCCATTTTAAATATCACATATTTTCCAAGATCCTCATTATAATACTATGTGACATTTTTCGTTGCAACAGCTTTTTTCACATTTCTGCTTGCATCCGTTACTTTGACTGCCATTGGTATTCTCCTTTCTTCCATTACCGGCGTTTCCACGTCTCAATCGCATCTGTCACATGCCGCTCAATATCCTTCCGTGCTTCCTTACATTCCTTTGGGAACTTTCGTCCGGCAGCAAATACCCATGTCATCAGATCCCCTACAGCCGGTATTATTGCTTTTAACATTCCTTCCGGGAATACAAAATGAGTTGCGTGCTCATAAATATAACTCTCCACCTCACACTCATGTGCATGTGTCTCCAGCCGCTTCTCCATTCTTCGGATATACTTTGCCGCTTCCCACAAAGAATCATCTTCGGCTCCGATCAACAGTACCTTTCCATGAATCCGTTCAATCTTAATAAATTCTTCCTCCTGGATCGGATGTGCCTTTTCGGAATCAATGAATATATTGACGGATGAGATCATGTCACCATTCTTCTTTGCATCATCCTTCATCTTCTGACCATACGCCGGGTGACGATATGCATACGGGAGATACGGAAGCGGCTTTCCTTCCCAGGATGCAGTAGATTCTCCTTCTCCCGGCCACTCTGTCATACCATCACGCTTTCCCTGATAGAAGCCCTCCATTACAAAGTCTGACGGAGTCATCGCCAAAGTTAATGTAATCTCCGGATAATAGGACGCCGCTATCAGGGCAAACATACCCGTTGTAGAAGCCCCTGCAATTCCTATTTTCTTTATTCCTCTCTCCTGAAGGTATTTTATAACCGCTCCGATTCGTTCTACCGGAAGGTTATGATGACTATAATTCTTATGCGCCGGGCTCAGTGTTACCACACTGACCTGAAACTTTTTCTGAAGCCACTTTACGGCTCCTTTTGCCATATGATCCTCACAGTCATCTCCCAGCATCGCAATGATTGCACAAGTGCTTCCTTCTACCGGCCAATAGCATCCGTAAAATCCTTTTTCTGTCTCTTTTATCTTTTTCATCTGTTTTTCCTCCTACCTAATTCTTAAAAATTAAATTCAAAATCGTCTCAATCTGTGTCTCCAGCGTTTCCTGATACGCCGATGCATGCAGCTCCTCCCGGGATTCTGAGGTTAGCACCAAAACCTTTGTAAGATTCGCAACCAATCCGACATTCACATCCTCCCGTACATTATCCAGATACCCCAGCAGGCCCATTGTAATCGCATGCTCTTTATCCAGATCCGGAATAAATGCATCGGTTCCATGAAGTAGCCTCGCCTCATCCTCTAATGTCATATGCGGATAAATGCTGACCTCCTCATCCACCACCGCCCGCAGGTATCGGCGTGCATCTTCGCGTCCCAGTCGTCTCTGTCCGGATAATGCTTCCGCTCCAATCAGCGTTGGTCTTATCTTTCCTACACGATACTGAATCAGCTCCGCCATATAGGCCTCTTTGCTCTCCCAGAACTTATAGAATGTACCGGTTCCGATTCCCGCCGCCTTGGTAATCTTTGAAATCGAAGTATGCGTCATACCATACTGTTTTAGCAATGGAAATCCAACCTCCAGCATCTGAATTCGCAATGCTTCCCGTTCTTCCTCTGAAAATACTCTTGTTGGCATCGTATCCTCTCCATACATTTATTTTTTGTGAACATTTTATGATTACGTTCACATATATGTTAGTTTAATCTAACTTGCATGTCAATATATAGTTTTCTTTTGAGAATTTTTATTGAAAATAATCAGGAGTTTAAAGAATGATTTCCATACAAATGAAATCTTTATCAAATAAATGGCAGGTTCCAACCTCACGAAATCCAAGTGTTCGATAGGCAGAAAGTGCAACCTCGTGCCCCGTCTTTACCAGTATATGGACACTTTTTTCCCCCTCTTCTCTGAGAATTCCGAACACAAACCGCATCATCTGCTTCGCAATGCCTTTTCCCTGTGCATCCTTCCGTACACAAAGTCTTGCAAGCTCTGCACTCGGCTGCAGTGCCGGATCCCAACAGGTCAGTCGTTCAACCGCCTCATCCTCATCGATCGAGATTGTAGCCAAAATCTCCCCCTGCGCATTCTTCATAACAAACAAAGCCCCTCTTGACAGATCAAATGCGATTGTCTTGTGAGACGGATAGCCTTCATTCCAGTCTGCCGGTCCGTACAGCATCGTCTGATATAATTTTAAAATTTCCTGTGCATCCGCTTCCGTTGCCTTCTTAATCTGATTCATATTCCTACATCCCTTACGTTCTGTACCTATAATCCCTGAGTTAAAAATCACGTAATGTAAAAAGAGCGAAACCCCTTGAAAACTCTGGGGATTCCGCTCTTTTTCCAGCATCGGAATGACGTGATTCGAACACGCGACCTCTTCGTCCCGAACGAAGCGCTCTACCAAACTGAGCCACATTCCGGAAAGCAAAAGTTACTGAATCTCTTCAGCAACTTTTGCTATTATAGCATAGTCCTTGAAAAATTGCACTACCTTTTTTATAAATTTTCTCCGTTTGTCTCCATAACTTCCTTATACCAGTAGGCAGCATCCTTCATCGTTCTCTGCTGGGTCTGATAATCCACATAAATCAAACCAAACCGCTGATTATAACCGAACGCCCACTCAAAGTTATCTGTCAGTGACCAGTACATATAGCCCTTCAATGGCACACCATCCTCTGCCGCACGCTTATACTCCAGCAAATACCGATGCATAAAGTCGATACGATATGAATCATGAACCTTGCCATCCATATGAATCCAATCCATACCTGCCATACCATTTTCCGTAATCATGATCGGAAGTCCGTAACGCTCATACAGGAACTTCGGCGACCAATACAGTGCTTCCGGGGTCACCGGCCAGCCCATAGTCGTAGTTGCACGTCCCTGCCACATATATACTGGATAGGCATCCGTCCGATGCTCTCCTGCTGAGTAGTAAACATTCATTCCATAGAAGTCCAATGGCTGACTGATCAGCTTCATATCTTCCTCACTGTACACCGGCATATCCTCTCCAAAGAGCTCATATGCCTCTTCCGGATATTTTCCCAGTATAATCGGATCACTCCACCAGGTCAGTCCAAAGGTGAAGCCCTCCTTTGTCATACTGAACGTCTTCCGTCTGGCTGCCTCTATCGCTTCTTTCGTGTCATTTTCCGGAATATAAACCGGTGCGATCGGTGCAAATGAAATCTCTGCCTTTGTCTTTGCGTGCTCCCGAATATACTTCACCGTCTTACCATGTGCCAACAATACGTTGTGTGTCATCGTGATCAGATCCTTTGGTGCCATCTGAACAAATGGTGCATGACTGCCAAACTCATATCCACAACCTATAAAGCACTGCGGCTCATTGATCGTTAACCAGCATGATACCCGGTCAGATAATGCATCTACCACGATTTTCGCATACTCTAAGAACCACTCAGAGGATTCCGGATTCATCCAGCCACCCTTCTGATACAGCGCATATGGATAATCCCAATGGAAAATGGAAACCAACGGTGTAATATCATTTGCCAGAAGTTCGTCTACCAGATCCGAATAAAACTTCAAACCTTTCTCATTGATTTTGCCGGTACCATCCGGTAAAACCCGTGACCAACTGATGGAAAACCGATAGCACTTCAGTCCCATCTCTTTCATCAGTGCCACATCTTCCTTATATCTATGATAATGATCACATGCGATATCGCCCGTTTCATTGAACATTACCTTTTCGCGTCCTCTTCCACAGACATCCCAGACACTTGGTCCTCTTCCGTCTTCATTCCAGGCACCCTCTACCTGATAAGCCGCACTCGCTGCTCCCCACATAAAATCTTTTCCGAATCCCATAGTCATTCTCCTTTCCGATTCATCATCTATTGACTTTTGCTTTCCGCATTATGTTCATGGTTTCTTTGATTTGTCTCGATTATAACAAGCATTTTCTATATTTCATAGGGTAATCAATGACGAGATAATAGGTCAATTTTGACTTTTCCAGATTTCAATTCAAATATTTTTTTAAAACAAAAAACCCAAAACCTGCATATCCGCGAAGCCTTGAGCCTTTTAGTGCGCCTCCGGGGGCTCGAACCCCGCACACCCTGATTAAGAGTCAGGTGCTCTACCAAATGAGCTAGAAGCGCATATTTTGTTGTTTCGTTGTGTTTACATCACTCACAACGCAAGAATGATTATAACGCAGCATTTTTCAAAATGCAAGTACTTTTTTGATTTTTTTTAATATTTTGTTAAAGTTAGACAATTTGCGTTTTTACCTCTGTTTTTCTGATAGTTTTTTATTCTAACGTATCGTAGAAAAACTACCGGTAAATCACGATCTACCAGTAGTTTTCCCCTTTTCTTCAAACGTATTCCTTTTTAATTTCACTATTTATATCAAATTCAGAATTTCACTTGCCCGACTTTCTATTTTTCTCTTCCGGCTACCAGTCTGCCGATCGGTTTTCCCTCTGCCACAAACTTCGTTTCATACTCCGTCATAATATTTCCATCCAGATACTCACTATGATGGAGATCATATGTATAGTTTACCAGTTTCCATCCGGCCTCCGGCACCTGCTCAAGAGAGAAGTCAAAAAGATCGCGATTATCGGTCTTAAAGATCACGACTCCTTCCGGTACCAGAATCTGATCATATCTTGCCAGAAATTCCTTCGAGGTCAGCCGCCGCTTCGCATGCCGATCCTTTGGCCATGGATCCGAGAAGTTCAAATAAATCCGTTCTACCTCATCCGGTGCAAATACATCTGCTATATACTCTGCCTCCATACGGATAAAATAAAGGTTTGGCAGCTGCAGCTCCTCCTGCTTCGCAATCGCCCGGATCAGCACACTTGAATATTTTTCAACCCCTACATAATTAATTTCCGGATTCTGCTGCGCCAGCGTTGTGATAAACTGTCCCTTTCCCATTCCGATCTCTATATGAATCGGATGATCATTTCCGAATATGTCTTTCCACTTTCCCTTATACTGTGTTTCTTCCTTTATCACATACTCATTTGCCGCTATTGTTTCCCTTGAGCCTTTTACATTTCTTAATCGCATCTTACATCCTCTTTCTGCCCGGAAGTCTCTTCTGTCTTCTTCCTGCTGTTTTCATTATATCGGCCCCTTCTTCCAGTGTCAACAAACGCCAGTTTTCATTGACTATTTTGCCTTTCTATACTAATATATTAATAAGTATGACTATGTTTTTTGGAGGCCTATTTTGAAGACTTTTTTTAAGAAGACAGCCACTCTTTTTCTGGCCTGTCTATTATCTTTTTCTTATATTATTTCGACAGGTGCAGGTACCCGCATTGCAATGGCAGAGGATCTTTCTCAGGATACTTCCTCAGATGACACCTCTGATTCCGCCGGCGATACTTCTACCGAAGAACCGGCAGATATTACAGATCCGAGTGCACCTTCGATCGTAGCAAACGCTGCGATTGTAATCGATGCAAAGACCGGCGCGGTTCTTTATGGTAAAAATATGGATCGGCGGTGCTATCCCGCCAGTATCACTAAGGTCATGACCTGCCTGGTTGCTTTGGATCATACAACCATGACCGACACCGTCACATTTTCGGAAAATGCAATCTGGGGCATTGAACGTGACAGCAATCATATCGCTCTGGATGTAGGGGAACAGATTTCTGTAGAAGACTGCTTTTATGCGATCCTGTTGCAGTCTGCCAATGAGGCATCCATCGGTATGGCTGAACATGTAGCCGGCTCCGTAGAGGCCTTTGCGGATATGATGAATGCCAAGGCGGCAGAACTGGGTTGTAAAGACACTCATTTTGTAAATCCCAATGGCCTGCACGATGATAATCATTACACAACCCCTTACGATATGGCTCTGATCACACAGGCAGCCATTCAGAACCCGGTATTCCGAACGATAGATGAAACAACCTATCACCAGATTCCACCAACGAATTTAACCGAAGAGCCACGGGATCTCTGGCATCAGTTAAAAATGCTTTATCCTACCAGCCGATACTACTATGAACCGTTGGAGGGTGGCAAAACCGGTTTTACCGATCAGGCACGGAATACTCTGGTTACCTATGCTCAGAAAAACGGAATGGAACTGATCTGCGTTATGATGGACTGTCATGGTGCTGCGAACTGCTACAATGATTCCATTGCTTTATACAACTACTACTTTGATAACTATACCTATATGTATCCATTGCAAAATCTGAATCCGAACACCGTGACTGCGACCGATCCGATTTTAACAAACTTCTATCACGGACTTGATCATGACACTTTGAATCTTTCGATTGATAATGATCTGGCAGTTTTAGTTCCCAGAAGTACCGATCCGTCAGAGTTGACCACCGAAACTACTTATTACGATACATTAGAAAATAACGTAGTCGGAAAGATTTCCGTTCTTTATCAAGGAACCGTCATCGGAGAATCCGATATCATATACAGTGATATGACTGTAAATGGAGAAGTATTACGTTGGGGAACCACACCGGAGGAACATAAGCGTCGGGTGAATCTGACACTTGTTATCGCTATTTCCGGTATTGTTCTTGTAACGCTTGCTCTTTTCATTGTGTATCGGATCAAGAGTCGACGCTACCGTTATCTGAAGCGTCGTTCCAAGAACAGCAAGCTGCATTTTTAATCATTTATTATAGTTTATTTGAGCGTTATACTACGATTCGATAAGGAGGGATTACTATGGATGAAAAGCAGTTTAATATCGTTGATGAATTAAATGCTTTCGCTGCCGAGGCACATACCGAAGAAGCTTCTGCGGATAATGCCAAGGCTCCGAACGATACCCCTGATTTATCGATGGACGATCAGTTGAATACTCTGCGTGCCACAAACTGGGACTTATTAAACTATTTCCGCTCCGTCTATGTAACACAGTCTGAGCAGATACAGACATTAAAGACGGAACTCTTCGAACTGAATGTTAAGATCGAGGAATTAGAAAAAACAAAGAATATTTATTCTTTCCAGTCGGATACCCGTCGGAACTTTTTCTCGCCGCTCCCGGTCAACTCTGATAATCAGGGCAAAGGCCAGGTCATTCAGGCACAGTTAGATGAGCTTCAGGAAGTACGTACTTCTCTCTCGAAACGGATTCAGAAGCTGGAACAGGACTTAACAACAATTCGGACACATATTCAGTCTCTGGAAGCTGCGAATCAGAGTCTGGCTTCCCTTTACCAGTCCTTGCCTCAGTCAGAAGCACCTTCCGAAGAGACAGTATCGGATTTGACTATTCCGGCTACCGATAGTACAGAGGATTCTACCTACCATGCCTGTCAGATTCTAATGTTTAATCAGTATGATAAATCTCAGGCTGCAAAGCAACTTCGCAGTTCCCTTCAACAGGGACTGGAAAATAATCAGAACAGGCTGGAGGTTCTGAAATGGCTGATTCAGTCAGATCCTACCAGAGCCAGACTAACGCTTCAGGAACTGCAGGATACCAATACCAGACTCCTGCATACAATGGATATGATTTTACAGGATCTAGATCAGAGTCTCACAACGCAGCCTCCGATCTGGCTGGCGATTGATGACTGTATCCAGCATTATAAGTCCCTACATCCGGAGTGTTCCATCGATGCTTCTGTTGACTGCACGGACTATGAATTACACGTTCTTCCTATCATCACGATTACACTCTTGCAGCTGCTTCGTGAGATTATGGATAACATATTCTACTATTCCAACGCGAACCGCGTATTAGTAAAAGTATACATTAACGCTCGAATGGTAGATGTCTATATCAATGATAATGGGGCCGGCATCCCTTCCGACTATCTGACTGCCAGTCCCTGGCACAGTGGTCTTCACCGTCTCCATGAAATTGTTCATTTACTGGATGGAAAACTTCAGATCGACGGTGACATCATCAGTGGTACCAATATCCGTTTTTCATTCCCGATATGTACAGAGCCGGAGACTTCCGCTCCCGGTCATACATCAGCTACACAGCAATAAGAACCAGAAAGGACATACAATATATTATGAAAGAACAATTAGCGAACATTATTTCACAACATGTAGAAGGATTAACAGCCTCCGATATTCTGGGGTTGCTTGAAGTTCCTCCAAAGCCGGAATTAGGTGATTACGCATTTCCATGCTTCCGCCTGGCAAAAACCATGCACAAGGCTCCAAACCTGATTGCCGAAGATCTGAAGAATGCCATTCTGGGCTCTTTGGACTTCGTAGAAGAGATCCGGGTACAGGGTGCATACTGTAACTTCTATATTAAGAAGGATCTGTTTGTTAAGACAATGTTGAATGCTGCTTCTGCTGACAACTTTGGCGGTTCTGATATCGGAAACGGACAGAATATTTGTATTGACTACTCTTCTCCTAATGTGGCAAAAAACTTCCATGTCGGCCACCTGCGTACAACTATCATCGGTAATTCTCTTGCCAAGATCTATAGCAAGCTGGGTTACACCGTACATCGGATCAATCATCTGGGTGACTGGGGAACACAGTTCGGTAAACTGATCGTTGCTTATAAGAAATGGGGTTCCAAGGAAGCCGTTGAAGAAAAAGGAATTGCTGAACTTATGGACTTATATGTAAAGTTCCATGAAGAAGCAAATGAGGACGAAACTCTGATTGAACAGGCTCGTGCCTGGTTTGTAAAGATGGAGCAAGGAGATGAAGAAGCCCTGTCGATCTGGCAGTGGTTTAAAGATATCAGCCTGATCGAATATCGCAGAATCTATAAACTGTTAGGTGTCGAATTTGATTCCTACAACGGCGAAAGCTTCTACCGTGATAAAACACAGGCGGTTGTTGATCGTCTGGAACAGGCACATTTATTAAAAGAAAGCGAAGGCGCTTACATTGTAGATCTATCCGAATACGATATGGCTCCTTGCATTATAAAGAAAGCCGATGGTGGTTCTATCTATGCCACCCGTGATCTGGCTGCCATCTTCTACCGGAAAGAAACCTATAACTTCGTGAAGTGTCTCTATGTTACCGGCCAGGAACAGCGTTTGCACTTTGCTCAGGTATTCAAAGTTGTAGAGCTTTTAGGAAACGAATGGGCTGCTGACCAGTTGATTCACATTCCTTATGGTCTGGTCAGTCTGGAAGGTGCCAAGCTGTCTACCCGAAGCGGAAATATTATTTATGCAGAAGACATCTTATTAGAAGCCATTTCCAAGGTTAAGGAGATTATCGCTGAAAAGAATCCAAATCTGGAGAATAAAGATGAAGTAGCAAAGATGGTTGGTGTCGGTGCTATCATCTTTAATGACCTGTTCAACCAGCGAATCAAAGATGTTTCTTTCAAATGGGACAAGATTCTGAACTTCGATGGAGAAACCGGTCCATATGTTCAGTATACCTATGCTCGTTGTAGCAGCCTGTTACGTGCGGTTCCCGACTTTGATGAAACAAAGGAGATTGACTACTCCGTATTAACTGACCTGGACTCTATGGAACTATTGAAGGCGATCAACAAGTTTCCAAAGGCAGTGGCAGATGCTGCCGATAAGTATGAGCCGTTTATGATCTCTCGTTTTGCTATTGATGTTGCACAGTCCTTCAATCGGTTCTATACTGCAAACCGTATCAATGTACCGGAGGAAGATATCCGCAATGCCCGTTTAAAGCTAGTGGCTGTCACACGTAAGACCTTACGGGATGCATTGGCTCTGCTAGGTATCAACTGTCCGGAGCAGATGTAATACTATACTGCAACACCAATTATACAAGCCGGAATATGGATGCTGTCTTCCTTTCATTGAAGGCGTAATCACCCATATTCCGGCTTTTTCGTTTCTCTGTTTAGTGTTTCTCTGTTTAGTGTTTCTCTGTTTAGTGCTTCTCCGTTTAGCGTTTTACTGTATGATCCCTGCAATCTGCTCGACCGTATCTGCAATATAGCGTGCTCCGGCAGCTTCCAGTTCCTCTCGATCTCCATATCCATATAGAACTCCGATCGTATCGATTCCCCATTGTGCCGCTCCCAGTACATCATGCTTCCGATCCCCCACCATGACTACCTTTTCAGTCTGTTCGATCTGGCAGGTATCCAATGCATACCGGATCACTGCTGCTTTGGTTATTCTTGTCTGATTGTCCATTGTTGCTCCGGCTACATAAGAAAAGTATTTTTCCAAATCATAGTGCTTTATGATCCTCTTTGCAAATTCCTCCGGCTTGGATGTTGCTACGATTAATCGCTTTCCTCTCGCCCGCAAAGTTTCCAGCAGGTCAGGGATTCCATCATATACATAGTTTTCAAATATACCCTTATCCTGATAATACTCCCGGTAATATTCGACTGCTTCTAACGCCTGCTCGTCAGAAAAACCATAGAAGTTTTGAAACGAATCTACTAACGGTGGACCGATAAACCGATACAGCTCCGCTCGTTCTTTTATGTGAATATTATATTTCTCGAATGCATATGCTACTGAGTTTGTAATCCCAATCCCCGGATCTGTCAGGGTACCGTCCAGATCAAACAGCACTACTTCATATTTTTTCATTCGTTTCTCCTTTATTCATTTTCTTTCATTTCCGGCCGTGGAAGATTCACTACGATAGGTTGATGATGAACCGCCGGAAGATAAATATCCAGTATATCCTTTGTCTTTATTCGAAGGCTGGAGGTACTTACACACGGATGGCATCCCAGCTTTTCACTCTCATATATTTCCCGATCCATAAGTAACTGCACTCGATTCTCTGTATCATTCATAAGTCCCATAATGGATACTGCCCCGGGATGAATATGCAAATATTCTTCCATATATTCCGGCTTGGCAAATGACAGTCTTGCACTATTGATCTGTGCTGACAAATCCTTTGTTTTAAATGGCTTATCGCCCGGCATCATCAACAGATAAAAATTTGTTTCTTGTCGATTGCACAAAAACAGATTCTTACAGATCGTTACCTCTAAGATCTGATCGATCTCATTGCATGCTTCCATCGTATTTGCTTCTTCATGATCCGTTCTCATATATGAGATTCCCAGTTTATCTAACAGATCATATACTGCAGTTTCTCGTTCCAGTCTTCCGGTTGTATCCTGTGGTCTTCCCTTTTGAAGTTCCATTTTTTCTGTCCTCTCCACTTATATTTCTTTTGAATGTAGTGTATCATACTTTTTTTGTTCTTACTATAATTTTATATTTCTCTTTTCACGTTTTAAAAACATTTTTTGAAGATTACAAAATGTTTCACGTGAAACATCCATCGTTTTTCATTCATACATTATACAGTACATTGTATTCATTTATATTTTTCATAAAAAATGTTTCACGTGAAACATTTTTATATGGATTGATTCTTCCATTAATGTTATACTATCTAAGAAAGAAATACAGGACTAGAGATAATGGAACGCAGGAGGCGTCAACATGGGAAGAATTATTGCCATTGCAAACCAAAAAGGTGGTGTCGGCAAAACCACTACCGCTATCAATCTGGCAGCATGCATTGCTGAAAAGGGGTTAAAGGTACTGGCTGTTGATATGGATCCACAGGGAAATCTAACAACCGGTTTGGGTGTAGATAAAAATGATTTGAAATACACCATTTATGATGTAATGTGTGACAACTGCAATATCGGTGAATGTATGCTGATTAATGTTATACCAGATTTGAATCTGATTCCGGCGAATCGATTATTGGCTGGTGCAGAGGTGGAATTTGTCGGGGTTCCGGATATGCAGTACATATTGAAACAGAATCTGGATAAACTACGGAACAAATATGACTTCATTATTATTGACTGTCCACCGGCCTTAGGACTATTAACCGTCAACTCCATGACAGCTGCTGATACCGTATTGGTTCCGATTCAATGTGAATTTTTTGCATTGGATGGGTTATCTCAGTTGATTTATACAATTGAACTGATTCAAAAGAAATTGAACAAAAATCTTACTATAGAAGGGGTAGTCTTTACCATGTATGATTCTCGTACAAACCTTTCCCTGCAGGTAGTGGAAAATGTAAAAGACACCTTAAAACAAAATATATATAAAACGATTATTCCAAGAAATGTACGATTAGCAGAAGCACCGAGTCATGGGCTTCCTATTAACCTATATGATTCCAGATCTGCCGGTGCTGAGAGCTACCGACTTCTGGCAGATGAAGTAATTACAAATATCGGAGGTTGACAAAATGGCACAGAAACGAGGATTGGGAAGAGGTTTAGCCTCCTTAATTCCAACAGAAGTAGATGATAACGAACTGAAAACTCCAAGACAGACTTCTAAGAAGAAAAGCGGAACTGAGTCCGCTACAAAAGAAGTTGTAAAAGAAGTTGTCAAGGAAGTAGAAAAGACCTTAAAAATAACAGAAATTGAACCGAATGCTGCACAGCCCAGAAAGCACTTTGAAGAAGATCCATTACAGGAACTGGCAGATTCCATTAAGGAATTTGGCATTATTCAACCAATCGTTGTAACACCGAAAAATGGTTACTATGAAATCATAGCCGGCGAACGCCGCTGGAGGGCTGCCCGTCTGGCTGGTCTAAAGGAAGTTCCGGTTATTATCCGCAATTATACGAATCAGGAAATCGTAGAGATTTCATTGATTGAAAACATTCAACGTGAGAACTTAAATCCGATTGAAGAAGCACAGGCATATCAACGTCTCATTCAGGAGTTTTCGCTTAAGCAAGATGAGGTTGCAGAGCGGGTATCCAAAAGCCGGACTGCCATTACGAATTCTATGCGACTGCTCAAGCTTTGTCCAAAGGTTCAGGAAATGGTGATTGAAGACAAGCTAAGCAGCGGTCACGCTCGTACGCTCCTTACCATCGAAGATCCGGATCTGCAGTATGAAATTGCCTGCAAGGTGTTCGATGAAAGTCTGAGCGTTCGTCAGACCGAAGTTCTCGTAAAGAAGCTTATGATTACTCCAAAGGAAAAGCGTGAAGTACCTGCTATTGACCACCAGTATCTCTATACCAATATGGAGGAACATCTAAAGGAAGTTCTGGGCAGCAAGGTTTCCATAAAGGCAAAGAACAACGAAAAAGGAAAGATTGAAATCGAATACTACTCCAGCGAAGAACTGGAATCCTTAATTGACAAGCTAAACGAAATACATAAATAGGAGGGATACCAATGAGTTCTATATTTAATTCCATAGGAATTGACCCCGGATATATCATTATCGCACTTATGATTTTAGTCATTGCGCTCATCGTGCTGGTTATTATATTACTTACGAAGGTAACAGCACTGAATACCAAATACACTGCTTTTATGAAAGGAAAGAATGGAGCCGAACTGGAACAGGTTATATATGAGCGTTTTGGCGAACTGGATATTATGCAGCAAATTGCTACGCAGCATGCATTGGAAATCAAGAATCTGAAACGTCAGTTTCGTTCCTCATACAGTAAGATGGGCATAGTAAAGTATGACGCTTTTAAGGAAATGGGTGGCACTTTAAGCTTTGCCCTTGCATTGCTTACAGATCGAAACAGTGGCTACATTATCAACTGTATGCATAGCCGAGAAGGTTGTTATACTTATATAAAGGAAATTATAAACGGAGAATCCTACATTGCATTGTCCGAGGAAGAAAAGGAAGCTCTAAAAAATGCAATTAATATGAAGGATCCTCTGGCTGACTAATTCCTGCATTTACAGAAAGGCGAGCACTATGCATCACTTTTTACGTTCCATCGGCTTTAGCCGATTACGGAACCTACAGCAACTAAATATTATACTGGAAGATGTCATTGCTCATCCTACCACCCGCTCCATTACGACGATCGGTGCGGATACCGCTCTTGTTCAATTAACAAAGGAACTGAGTCCTTCCTATGGAATTAGTCTGATAGGAGAATATGATCAAAACGATCATCTGATCGTAGAGCATTACTTTCCATACATTCAGGGAACGACTTCCCGCTGGGAAGATAGCATCCTGATAGAGTCTCATTCTGACAAAGAAGCCTATGCGGGTGTCAGTGAGAACACGAATATTGGTATTCCTCTCATCTTCTTTCTTCAGAATATAGCAGACTATGTAAGAACGAAATGGTCAAACGAATACAACCGTCCTCTCAATCAGGTTTCCTATGGGGCTCTGGCTTCGAACGGCTGTATTTTGCTCGGAATCGACAAGGACGAAGAACAACTTCGTCAGGAAGCTAACGGGCGATCAAACCGAAATCGACTGATCGCCGCCGCCAGAGAAGGAGATGCCGATGCGATTGAAAGTCTGACCTTAGAAGATATTGATCTGTATTCCGCCATTTCCAGACGTGCAAAAAAGGAAGACATCTACTCCATTGTTGATTCCTGCTTTATCCCGTATGGTGTAGACAGTGAACAGTATTCTATCATGGGTACGATTCGTGCTATCCATACACATGAGAATCCGATCACCGGTGAGAAGCTCTATCAACTACTCACCGATGTAAATGAGATTCTGATCGATATTATGATCAATCAGGAAGACCTGCTGGGAGAACCTGCAATCGGCAGGCGGTTTAAGGGAACCGTATGGATTCAGGGGTATGTAAATTTACCGTAAGTTCGTCTTGACGGATGCCCTGTTTTCTCATAAAATAGATACCGATATAAGTTATTCTTTGTTATAAAACTGTCGCTATAGCTCAGTTGGATAGAGCGACCGCCTCCTAAGCGGTAGGCCGGAGGTTCAATTCCTCTTAGCGACGCCAACAACTCCGCCGAATACATCCTTTCCGTATTCGGCGTTTCTTATATTGATAATCGTTTAAATCACACTAATATCTCATTGACTTCCTATTTTTATAGCTGTATAATTGGTAAGACCAATTTTTGAAAAGAGGCTATTGTTACTATGAAGTACATTCGACAATTTTGTATTATTCTCATTGTTTCCTTTGCGGGAGAACTCCTACATACCTTTCTCCCTCTTCCGATTCCCACCTGTATCTACGGTATGCTGCTTATGCTACTGCTGTTACAGCTAAAAATCATTAAGCTGGAGGATGTCAAACCTACCTCCACTTTTTTAATCGAGATCATGCCGCTCATGTTTATTCCGGCTGCTGTTGGTCTGATGGATTCCTGGGGAATTATTCAATCAAATCTGGTTGCCTATGTAGTGATTACGATTCTATCTACAATTATCGTCATGCTGGTTACCGGTCAGGTAACTCAGCTCGTGATTCGTCTGGAACAAAAGCGTAAGGCAAGAAAGGAAGATATAAATGGAAGCATTTCATAATTCAGTATTTTTTGGAGTAACCGTCAGCATTGTAGCATACGGTCTGGGCTGTCTTCTTAAAAACAAGTTTAAACTGGCGATCTTCAATCCATTACTGATTTCAATTATTATAACGATCCTCATTCTGCTGGTATCACATATTGATTATGATACCTACTATACCGGAGCGAAGTACTTAAGCTACCTCCTGACACCGGCTACCGTATGTCTTGCCGTACCGCTATATGAGAAGCTGGAGCTGCTAAAAAGTAACTGGAAAGCGATTCTGGCAGGCATTCTCTCCGGTGTCCTGACCACCCTTTGCTGTATTCTGGTTATGAGTCTGATCTTCGGTCTGTCTCACGAAGAATACATTACATTTCTCCCGAAGTCTATCACCACTGCGATTGGCATGGGCGTATCCGAGGAACTGGGTGGCTACGTAACTCTGACCGTTGCCGTTATTATCATAACCGGTATTCTGGGTAATATTCTGGCACCATTTATCTGTAAATGGTTTCACATCAGGGAACCAATTGCCAAGGGCATTGCGATTGGCTCTGCCTCCCATGCGATTGGCACCGCAAAAGCCTTAGAAATGGGCGAGATAGAGGGTGCAATGAGTGGTTTGTCCATAGCCGTCTCCGGTATTCTGACCGTAGGTGGTGCTTCTCTCTTTTCAAAGTTTATTTAGCCCTACTACTTACTATATATACATAAGGAGCAGAGACATGGCATCGAATGCAAAGGAATATCAAAAGGCAATCCAATATCTATGCAATAAAATGCAGGACGGAACCATACAGCTTGGTGACCGCCTGCCTACCGAACGTGCATTAGCAGAAGAACTGGAAATCAGTCGTCCTTCCACCAGGGAGGCTCTTCGCACGCTGGAAAATATGGGAATTATTGAAAGCCGCCGTGGATCAGGCAGCTACTTCACCGGTAATATATCGAAAAAACTTTCCGAAATGATTCGTCTTTTTCTGATGCTTCAGCTCGTTACACCACAGGATATCTGTGACTTCCGTCGTACAATGGAAAAGTCTGCCTGCCAGTCTATTATTGATCGTGGTTTCTTTGATATTTCAGAACTGACAAATGTTCTTTCTGCACCTGTACAAGGAATCTTAGAGGAAGCAGAACAGGACCGACAATTTCATTATCTTCTGGTTCAGGCTTCCCGGAATCATTTCTGGATCGCTATCATGGATGCTGTTTGTGACGTCTACCGAGACTGGGTTGCTACAGCCCTGGAATGTGCCGATTCTCACCAGAAGCAGCAGCTCCACTCTGCTCATATGGCTATGCTCTCTTCCCTGCAGAGTGGCAACCGCTCTGCCTGTGATCAGGCGATTGATCTGCATTATGACCTGATTGATCGACTTCTTTCTGATCATTTATCCATATAATCCCTGCATTTTTAAATAGAGACAAATGTAAACTAACCATTTTTTCCTGTTTTCTATATAATAGAACTTATCTTTATATCAATAATAGACGATACGTAATTCTATCTTAAAGGAGGACGACTATGAAAAAATGGATTGCACTAGGACTAACCCTACTTATGATACTTTCTCTCTGTTCCTGCCGTTCACAGGGCGGCTCCGGAGTCGGAGATAGTATCTTTTCTCTTTATGACAAGGATGTTCAGACCTTTGCCGATACTTTTGACAGCGATGACGTCGTTTCTGTTTTCTATCGGAGAAATCATGAAACCTCAGAAGAATATCAAATAGATGATAAGAAAACGATCGGCAGACTGTTCCAGGCCTTATCAAAACTGCAGGTTGAACAGAAAACCAACCGTACTGCTTCAGACTATGATGATTCCTTTATCTTCACATTATCAGATGCCCGGGCTTATACATTTTCTTTTAATCAGCACAACCTGGTTGTTGGAACTGACGTCTATACCATCAGTTCCGATCAATACCTGTGGGGACTGGCAGATGATATTACGAAAAATGAAAGTAGTTCCTCTTCTGCTGACAGTACCTCTTCCGCTTCAAACTATACTATCGTTCCTACCAGAGCCAGTCAGGTGACTCTGGAACCTTATCAGACAGACGACATTAGTATGCAGATTCCAAGCGGATGGACAGTTACTACCGGTGGTACCGGTATTTTTCATACGATCCGTGTATATGATCCGGAACAGCCGGTCAATCAGATATTCCTTTTACTAAAGGCTCAGCCATTTCTTTACAATGAGTCCGATAAGAACTACTATCAGGTTTCTTATGATACATATGGAGGCACCTACGCCGTCATGGCTTTAGCTCCGATTCTGAGCGATCCATCCACTGAGAATTTTTACCGGATCTTTTCGGAATATACTTCTTATGCCGGTCAGATAGAAGCAAGCTATGCCGGTTATGAGTTTCCGCAGTTTAATGACTTTACAACGCTGGAATCCTTTGCCGACACTTCCGATATGGCCGCCTATGCGATCAATCCGGCAACTCTTCATGCCACCTTTACTGACAGCTATGGCACTGCCGGTGAAGGCATGTTCATGGCGGATGTTGTAGATTTTTCCAATGGAAATGGTGCAAGCATTGGTGCCGGTTTCTATATGGTATACAATATTTGTGCCATTACATCTGCAGAAAATGAATTTACGGAATGGCAGCCAATCCTGTCACAGTGCCTGAGTTCTATCGACTATACCGATGCCTTTGTCAGCAATACAATGGCTCAGGGGGATCAAATGGTATCAAATGCAATGTCTCTTCGTCAGACACTCAATGAAACCTCAGATATCATTATGAGTTCCTGGGAGTCCAGAAATGCCAGCGAAGATATTATGCGCCAAAAACAAACAGATGCTATCATGGGTTATGAACGTGTATATAACACAGACACCGGTGAGATCTATCAGGCACCAAATGGATTCACCGATTATGTGGATGATACTTACTATAAACCGGTTACCGACGATATGTATATGCAACCGGTTGACGGCCTTATCGTTGATGCTTTCGACTAAAGCAACCTTGTATTTCCTATCTAAATATGCTATCCTAAAAGCAATTAAATGTATCGGTGAAAGAGGGATGTTACATGAAACAGAAAATTAAAACGAACTTGCTGATCAGCTCCGTTGCTATGATGGCAGCATTTGTTACAATGATATACTTAATTGCTACTATGCCGGAGCGGTTAGAGTTAATTATAGCCTTTGGTCTTATCGTAGTGACAGATACTTATTTTCTGGTAGATAGCATTATCCGCAAGGTAGACGAAATCACAAACCGTTCCATGGATAAACAGAACGAACTAACTAAGGTGGAAAAAGGACTTTATTCCGTTGCTAAGCGAGAAGAACTCTCCATGAACCAGCGAATGGAAGCTTTAATTGCCTCTGTAGAAGAACTGAAGGCTGATAACATAAGATTAAATAATGAGTTGATCGAGCAACAGAAGCTCTGCACGAAGCTTATTATGAAAAAAAATCAGGAGAACATGGTACGTGTTGTGAATAGTAATGATCGCATCACCAAGCAGGTCGTTCAGCTATCCGGTGACAGCAAACTGGCTGCTTCTGAAGCTAATGAAACATTACATGATATTCACAAGTCATTAGAGGGTGAGATCAGCAGTTCAAAAGTTACCCGAATGCCTTCTTAATACGTACATAATACAAGGATATGCATTACATTATTTTTGACCTGGAGTGGAATCAGTGTCCAAAAGGACCGGATTATGAGAATCCCAGACTTCCGTTCGAGATCATTGAGATCGGTGCCGTTAAATTGAATGATGCTTTTGAAGTAGTAGATGAATTCAGCCGGATCGTGAAGCCTCGTGTATATAAGTACCTTCATAATCACATCCGTCAGATGTTGAACTACGATGAAACCTATCTTCGAACCGGACAGCCATTTGAAATGGTCTGTAAAGAATTTAAAGCCTGGTGTGGTTCTAACTATATGTTTGGTACCTGGGGACCCAGCGATCTGACACAGCTTCAGAAGAATATGGATTATTACTATATTAAGAATTTTACTGAGCCGTTTAAGTATTATAACATACAGTCCATCTTTGCAGAATCGTATCCCGATATGGGTGCGTGCAAGCTGGAGCGGGCAGTCACAGCCTTAGAGCTTCCTACCACAGAAGATTTCCATACCGCAATCAACGATGCAAGGTATACAGCAGCGATCTTCCAACAGTTATCCAAGAAGAACCTGCATGATCAGTATTCCTATGACTATTACCACGAACCAAAGGCAAAGGAACAGGAGATCCACTCCTATCATCAATCCTATGCAGAGCATATCAGTCGTGGTTTTGATCACAGAAATGAGATCATGGAAGATAAGGACATCACCACACTCCGATGCTATAAGTGTCGTCGCAAGATATCAAAGAAGATCAAATGGTTTTCTTACAATCAATCTTCCTATGTCAGTGTAGGAAAATGCTGGTATCATGGATATCAGAAAGGAATGATCCGGATTAAAACCTCTTGCTCCGGAAAACTATTTGCTATAAAGACCATTATACCTATTAAAAAATCCGATGTAGAAACGATTCGTAACCGCCAGATTGAGCTGCGGGAAAAAAGAAAAGAGAAACGAAAAAACCACTGATTCCTTCAGTGGTTTTTCGTTTCATCATTTCTTTTGAATCGGTTCCTTCGAAGCAACGCCTGCCTTTCGCGGATACTGCTTTGGAGTCTTTGCAATCTTTTCGATTACAACCAGGGTTCTCTTGCCTTCCGCATCCGGGAGACTTAATTCTTTTACCGTTTTTATCTTTCCACCCAGCACCTTTATGGCATGCTCTGCCTGCGTAAGCTCTTCTTCCGTCTTTGCTGCCTTGTAGGATACAAAACAACCACCCTTTTTCACAAATGGCAGACAATACTCACATAAGGTAGCCAGATTTGCAACCGCCCGGGATACACAGATATCATACTGCTCCCGATGTTCCTTACTCTGACCACCATCCTCTGCCCGCATATGCACAGCCTGTATATTCTGAAGCTTCAACTCCGCTACTACTTCCTCCAGAAACTTTACACGTTTATTCAGGGAATCCAATAGTGTAATCTCCAGCTCCGGATATACAATCTTCAACGGTATCCCGGGGAATCCGGCTCCGGTTCCTACATCGATCATTGACTGTTCTTTTGACAGATCCATTACCGTTCCCAGAAGAATACTATCGATAAAATGCTTATCGATGACCTCCTGATATTCGGTAATTGCAGTCAGATTCATAACTTTATTCTTCTCGATCAATCTGTCATAATAAATCTGAAACTGTTCTGCCTGCTGATCCGTTATGACAATTCCAAGCTGCTCAGCCTTTTCCTGTAGCTCTTTCATTCGCATATTTCCTCTTATTTCATTCCATTATTTTCCCAGATAGATTAACAGTACCGATATATCGGCCGGAGATACCCCGGAGATTCTTGATGCCTGACCAACCGATGCCGGGCGTATCGCATTTAACTTCTGTCTGGCCTCCCTGCGTAGATTTCCAATTGCATCATAATCAATATCGCTTGGTATCTGCCTTCTTTCCAGTTTCTTAAAATGCTCTACCTGCTGTTGTTGTCTCTTTATATATCCCTCATATTTTAATTCTATATTAATCTGCTCGATTACATCCGAAGGAAGTTCTTTTCTCTCTTCATCGATTGGAGCTATCCTTTCATAGCTAAGCTCCGGACGCCGAATCAGATCTGCCAGCGTCGCCGCTGTCTTAAGCGGAGTACTTTCTACACTCTCCAGAAATGTCTGGATCTTCTTTCCTGCACCTACTGTAATGGATTCCAGTCTTTTTATTTCTTCCCGGATCAGTCTTCTCTTTTCACAAAATACCTGATAGCGAGCCTCGTCGATCAGACCAATCTCATGTCCGATATCCGTAAGCCGCAGATCCGCATTGTCCTGCCGCAAAAGCAGTCGATACTCAGCCCGCGATGTCATCATTCGATATGGCTCCTGTGTTTCCTTCGTTACCAAATCATCAATCAATACCCCGATATAGGCCTGAGAACGATCTAAGATCACAGGTTCCTTTCCCTGCAGCTTTCTGGCCGCATTGACCCCTGCCATAAATCCCTGTGCGGCTGCCTCTTCATATCCGGAGCTTCCATTAAACTGTCCACCGGCAAATAATCCCGGATACTCCTTGAATTCCAAAGAAGCCTTTAGCTGTGTCGCATCGATACAGTCATATTCGATTGCATAAGCGGTTCTTACAATCTTTGCATGCTCCAGTCCCGGCACACTTCGATACATCGCATACTGAACATCCTCCGGCAGAGAACTGGACATGCCACCGATATACATCTCATTCGTATATTCACCCTCCGGTTCGATAAATACCTGATGCCGATCCTTATCGGGGAACTTCATAACCTTATCCTCGATCGATGGACAGTACCGTGGACCGGTTCCTTCTATAGCACCGGAAAACAGTGGAGACCGATCTACATTCTGACGAATGATCTCATGTGTTGTTTCATTTGTATAAGTCAACCAGCAGGAAATCTGCTCCCGCTTTATATCCTCTTCCTTGTTTGTAAATGAAAACGGAACAATATGCTCATCTCCGAACTGCTCTGACATCTTGCTAAAGTCGATACTTCTCTTATCGATTCTGGCAGGTGTTCCCGTCTTAAATCGTCGAACCGGTATTCCAAGCTGAATCAAAGAATCGGTCAGATGATTGGCCGCCTGCAATCCATTTGGCCCGGTTGGATAACTGACATCTCCATAGATACATCTTGCCTTCAAATATACACCTGTGCATAGTATGACTGCCTTAGCATGATAGATTGCTCCCGAATATGTCTTAACACCTGTAATTGTCTTTCCTTCTGCCAGAAGTTCTGTTACCTCTGCCTGTCGCAATGTCAGATGATCTGTATTTTGTAATGTCATCCGCATAGCTCTGGAGTATTCTGCTTTATCTGCCTGTGCCCGAAGAGAATGAACGGCAGGACCCTTTGACTCATTTAGCATCTTGGACTGAATATAGGTTTTATCTATATTCTTTCCCATTTCACCGCCCATAGCATCGATTTCTCTTACCAGATGTCCCTTAGAACTTCCTCCGACATTTGGATTACAGGGCATCATAGCTACACTATCCATACTAACCGTAAATATAATTGTTTCCAGTCCCGTTCTGGCGGTTGCCAGTGCCGCTTCACATCCGGCATGTCCGGCACCTACTACCACGACATCATAGGATTCTTCTACTTGTGGCATACTTCTCTTCCTTCCTACTTTCCCATACAGAATTTACTGAATATCTCATTTGCCAGATCATCTTCCAGTTCTTCTCCCAGAATATATCCCAGTTGTTCATATGCTGACATCAGATCAATAGTCAGAAAATCCTCCGGCATTTGTTGTTCAATACTGCTCAGTACCTGCATCAGACTGTTTTTTGCTTCTACCAATGCCTGTTTATGTCTGAGATTTGTAATATATACTTCATCATTCATGGACAGCTTACCATGGAAGAACATATTCTTCAAGCAATCATGTAATTTTGTAAGCCCTTCTCCGGTTTTTGCTGACATTTCCACAATCGGTGCCTGTAACTGTGAAGTTATGCACGACTTATCCACAATTTGCTCCACATCACTTTTATTTACTATAATAATAACCTTTTGATCCTTCAAAAGTCCCATAATCTCAGTATCATCCGGATCTAACGGCCTGGCACCGTCGACAACATAAAGCACCAGATCTGCATCCTCAATCTGTTTTTTCGCTTTATCAACGCCTATCTTTTCCACAATATCCACGGTATCATGGATACCGGCTGTATCTATGATTTTTAATGGAATTCCCTGTATAACAGTATCTTCTTCTAACGTATCTCTGGTTGTTCCTGCAACATCCGTTACAATGGCCCGTTCTTCTCCAAGCAGGAGATTCAGCAGTGATGACTTTCCTGCATTGGGTTTTCCGAGAATTACTGTTTGGATTCCTTCCTTTATCATCTTTCCTTCATCTGCTGTCTGTATCAGCGCATCAATCTGTTTTACCGTATCACTAATTGGAATCTTTAATTTATCGCTATATCCGTCCAGGCTATAGTTTTCCGGATCATCCAGAGCAGATTCAATATATGCTACCTGCTCCAGTATCATCGTCCGTATATCTTTTATTTTTTTTGACAGACTTCCCTGAAGCTGAGACACAGAGGATTTGGCAGCCAGCTCATTTTTCGCACTTATCATATCCATAACCGATTCTGCCTGCGTAATGTCGATTCTTCCTCCCAGATATGCACGCTTTGTAAATTCGCCGGGTTCTGCCGGTCTTGCACCTGTTTTTACTACCAGCTCCAGTATCTTTCGCAGCATCACAATACCACCATGACACTGTATCTCTACCACATCTTCCGTTGTATAAGAATAAGGAGCACGCATAACCAGACATACAGCTTCATCTAACACAGTATCACCATCACAGATATTACCATACAATGCCGTATATCCAGCCAGTTGATTCAGTTTTTTAGTTGGATTCTTAGCCTGAAATACCTGATCAGCGATTCGGATTGCATCCTCTCCACTGACTCTGATTATTCCAATCCCTGCATTGGTCATCCCGGTTGCGATAGCCGCGATTGTATCTTTCTGGTACATAGTTTCCTCCTTATATACAGAAAAAGGGCTGGCAAAATAAGCCTATTCTTATCTTGCACCGGCCCTTTTTCGTTCATTCTTACTTTGAACGATTATAGTACACAACGACTCTTCGGAATGGTTCTTCTCCTTCACTTCTGGTACTTACATACTTGTCATTCTGAAGGGTAGAATGAATAATCCGTCTTTCGTATGGATTCATTGGCTCCAGTACGACAGACTTCTTCGTTCTCTTTACCTTGTAAGAGATATTTCTTGCCAGATTTTCCAACGTATCTTTTCTTCTTGCACGATAGTTCTCTGTATCCAGCTTTACACGAATGAAGTCTTCACTGTGCTTATTTACTACAGACTGTACGATCTTTTGCAGTGCATCCAGTGTCTGACCTCTCTTACCGATCAATACACCCATTTCAGGACCTGTCAGATTAATATCCATTGTTTTTTCTTCTTCATTATAGGTAATATCAACCACTGCTTCTATTCCCATAATTTCAAACATTTTATCTAAGAAATCCTGAACGATATCCTCAAATGTTTCCTTCTTCTTAGCACGGATAATAGCCGGCTTCGTATTGATAAATCCTAAGATTCCTGTGCTGCCCTTATCGATTACTTCATATATTAGCTCATCACTGGTAATGCCAAACTGAATCG
This sequence comes from uncultured Clostridium sp., assembly GCA_900539185.1. Classification (GTDB taxonomy): domain Bacteria; phylum Bacillota; class Clostridia; order Lachnospirales; family Lachnospiraceae; genus CAG-632. Next base: position 15,840 of record UQBG01000012.1, on the reverse strand, counting down.
TTGCTTCTGTAATGGCATCATCGACTGTTTTTCCTTTAAATTCGATAAATTCCATCCCTATTCCTCCTTGTTATTCTGGCTGTTCTGCGTATTGTACTGCTGCATAATATTTGCCTTTGACGCGATACTTCCCTTACGGTAGTTTGTTACACCACCTTCACCAGAATTACTGTTATAACTCTTCAGATTCGTCCCTGCAACGCTGTTTGAAGAGTTATTTGAAGTGTCTGCTGCTCCTGCAGCTTCCATCATTTTTTCCATGAATGACTTCTTGTTCTTCTTTTTCTTTTTCTTAGCCTTTTCCATCTGCTTCTCTAAGATCTTGTCCTTGTCGGCGATCTTATCATAGTACAGATTTACACCCAACTGTGTAATCAAACTGATCAATGCACTGATCGACCAGTAGATACCGATACCTGCCGGTAATGTAATACAGAAAAACAATGACATCAATGGCATACTGTACATCATTGACTTTGTCATAGCAGCTGTCTGTGCGGCTGTCTGATCACCACCTGTCATATCCGGTTGAACTGCCTGCATCGTCTTTGTACTCAAGAACTGGAACAATGCTGCTGAGATTGGAATAATCAGTGCCCAACTGATTTTCCAGCCGGGTGCTTCCGATATATTGATACCTAATACAAACTGATTCAGATCTGTTATCTGCGGTACATTGGTAGTAATGGCATTGATCAATCCATCATTTCCTGTAAATAATGATTCAAACTTATCCCATTGTGTTGCACTGAACTGTGAGATAATATCGATAATATTATTATCCGTTACACTGGATGGATCCAGCTTTGTTAAGGTATTAATTGCCTTTGATGCCGTTGATATTTTATTATCTGTTACAAAGGTAGATAATGTATTGGCATAATCATTTACCTTCAATATCTGCTGTGCAATTGGCTCGTAAAGGGCTTTAATCTCCGGTACATATGCCGGTATATTATAGATAACACGATACAATGCATAGATAATCGGTAACTGAATAAATGTTACCAGACATCCGTTTGTCATACTGGTACCGTACTTTCTATAAACTGCCTGAGTCTCCTGCTGCATCTTCAGCATAGAATCCTGATCTGTCTTATTCTTATACTTCTTCTGAACCTTCTGAAGCTCCGGCTGTATCATCTGATTAATCTTACTGCCTCTCTGCTGACGAAGCGTAAACGGAAGTAAAATCAACTTTACAACCAATGTAAATATAATGATACACAGTGCCAGATTCTCAATTCCTACACTTGATAAACCTACATAAATCCAATTTAAAATCTTTCCTAACAGCCAACAAAAGGGGCCTAATATACCTCCCTGTGCAGTTAAAAAAATCATATTAACCTCCTTTATGGAACCGGGTCATAACCTCCCTTGGAGAACGGGTTACACCGAAGTATTCTCCAGACTGCCAATAGAGTGCCTTTTCCAACGCCATATTTTTGAATTGCTTCTATTGCATACTGAGAACAAGTCGGATAAAATCTACAAGTTCCATGCCCTTTTAAGGGTGACAAATAAATCTGATAAAATCGAATCAATGCTAAACATACTTTTTTCATACTATCATCTTCTTTTCAATGTGATGTAATCCTGCCAGATGCAGAAATGCACGTTCAATATCCCGATAACCATGTCCCTTTGCAGCAACTCTGGCTACAACTACGATATCATATCCCTGCTTCAGCTCTGCCTGATGAAGGCGGTAGCTTTCTCTGATCAATCTTGTAATTCGATGTCGAACAACACTGTTTCCTACTTTCTTACTTACAGATATTCCCAGTCGATTCTCATTATCAGTCTTCTCCAAAACGTACATCACCAGATACTTATTGGCAAATGACTTGCCGCACCGATATACGTTTCCAAATTCTCTGCTGTTTTTCAAAGAATTGTAATGTCTCATACTTTTACCTACTGAATATAAAATTAATCTCACAGCGAAAACTGTGAGATTAGACGATACTCGCTATTGTATGCGAACTATACAGTTAAGTGCTTTCTACCCTTTGCTCTTCTTGCAGATAACACCTTTCTGCCATTAGCTGTGCTCATTCTCTTTCTGAATCCATGAACTCTTGCGTGAGACTTCTTCTTTGGCTGAAATGTCATTTTCATTTCTATACACCTCCTTCGACCATTAGTTAAATCTATATTTAACTATTTTATTATTTTCCAAATATGGCTTTTATGAAAAAACACCTAATTTATTATATGGAAAAGCGTTTCAACAGTCAAGCATAATTTTCGTAAAGTTTATTTTGTACTTAACATAATGTTATCAACAATTTGTGTATAACCTGTGGAAAACTCTTGTTTTACGTGTGGATTTTTTTCTGATTTCTGCATTTTTCTCTGAAATATCAACTGTTGATTCTGTGAATACCATATTTTTACATTCTTATGGGAATGACATTATGTTAAACAGTAAATGGAAATAATCCCCCTTTTTCTTGCGAAAAATGAAAATTTGTTATATATTATATATGGGTCTTTTTGTGCCCTTTGTTACTTATTTTATAAGGAAATAACTTTGAAAGGTTGCTTTCATCTATGAATGCTATAAAAGAGAAAATTGAAGAAAACTGGGAAAAGATTCTTTACTCCATTCAGTTAGAACACGGAGTTGCACCGATTACCATTAATACTTGGATTCGTCCACTGAAAATATATGACGTAAAGGATCATACCATCTATTTATTAGCGGATGATACACTGGGACAACGGGGAATCGAATTTCTTAAAACGAAAATGTATGACATGTTTATTAAGGCTTCGATCCAGATTGTAATGAATGAAGACTATGATATTAAGTTGATTTCTTCCCCGGATGAAATTACACAGGAAGCTGCTCCGGTTGCTTCTTCCGACAATTATATGGAATATAATATGGAAGCAAGTAATCTGAATCCACGCTATACCTTTGATACTTTTGTCGTAGGTGACAATAACCGCCATGCTCATGCTGCCTGCGTTGCAGTTGCGGAAGCACCGGCACAGGCATTCAATCCATTATTTTTATATGGAGGCGTAGGACTTGGTAAGACTCATCTTATGCATTCCGTCGGTCACTACGTTCTTCAACATAATAAAAATGCAAAAGTATTATATGTTACAAGTGAAACCTTTACTAACGAACTGATTGAAGCATTAAAAAAGAACAAAACAGAAGAATTCCGTAATAAATATCGTAACATTGACCTTCTTTTATTGGATGATATTCAGTTTATAATAGGAAAGGAATCTACACAGCAGGAGTTTTTCCATACCTTTAATGTCCTTCATGAAGCCGGTAAACAGATTGTCATATCTTCTGATAAGGCTCCGAAGGAGATTGAAAACCTGGAGGATCGTATTAAGTCTCGTCTCGAATGGGGACTTCCCGTTGATATCCAATCACCGGATTATGAGACTCGCATGGCGATTCTTCGAAAACGCGCAGAACAGGATAATATTAATATACCGGATGATGTTATTCAGTATATTGCCACGCATATTGTTTCCAATATTCGTGAGCTGGAGGGTGCTTTGAATAAAATCAGTGTATTCTCCAAGCTGGACAAACAGCCAATCACCGTTCCTTTTGCAGAAGAAACCCTTCGGGATTTTATATCAAAGAATACGAACCGTGAAGTAACACCTTCGCTTATCACCGATATCGTAAGTGAACATCTGGGCATTTCAAAGGAAGATATTCTTTCAACCAGACGAAGTGCTGATATTGCTCAGGCAAGACAGATTTCCATGTATCTTTGCCGTACTATGACAGAGAAGTCTTTGGAATCCATTGGTGATTACTTTGGAGGAAAGGATCATTCTACTGTTATGCATTCCATTGATAAGATCAAGGATCGTATGGAAACCGATCAGAACTTAGCTTCTACGATTGATACGATTAAGAAGAAAATTATTCCTTCTTAATCTGTTTATAACAGGTGGACAGATTGTGAATAAATGTGCATAACTATGTTTCTTTTGTTTATTTATGATTCACATTTCTTTTCACCCTGTTGATAAGTGATCCTTTTTTAACAGGTTTCAGGATCCTTTTTAACAGACTTTTGAATATCATGATTCCTTTATTTTCAATGGTTCAGTGGGGTTATTAACATATCCACTGCCCCTACTACGAATAAGACGGAAATCATTTAAATATTTATATATTGTTTTTTATCCCGGCCGGGAGAAAGGAGTTTTTCACATTATGAAAATCACATGTACGAAAGCGGATTTACTTTCATCCGTTAGCACTGCTATGAAAGCTGTTTCCAATAAGACTACACTTCCGATTCTGGAATGTATTCTGATCGAAGCAGAAGATAAAATTAAGTTAACTGCAACAGATATGGAACTGGGTATCGAGACTTATGTAGAAGGTTCCATTCAGGATCCTGGTAAAATAGCCATTGATGCAAAGCTATTTTTTGAATATATACGAAAGCTTCCTGATAGTGAAATTCTGATTGAAACCAATGAAAACTATCAGGCTACGATCCGTTGTGAAAAGTCAAAGTTTGTAATTTCCGGCAAATCCGGAGATGACTTTTCTCTTTTACCGGAGGTAAAACGGAATAAAGGTATCAGTTTATCTCAGTTTACAGTTAAGGAATTTATCAGACAAACCATATTTTCTACTGTAGAAAATGAAAGTACAAAGCTGATGAGCGGCGAATTATTCGAAATAGAAGGAAACAATATGAAGATTGTTTCTCTGGATGGTCACAGAATATCAATTCGTAATGTGGCTTTAAAGGAATATCATGATCTGATAAAGGTGGTTGTTCCGGGAAAGACTTTGAATGAAGTAAGTAAAATTCTGGAAGGCGGAACCGATGACTATGTCGATATCTACTTCACAGATAAGCATATATTATTTGAGTTTGGTGAGACAAAGGTTGTTTCTCGTCTTCTGGAGGGCGAATATTATAAGATCAATCAGATGTTGACCAACGATTATGAAACAAAGGTGATTATTAATAAGCGGGATTTCTTAAATTGTATTGATCGTGCTTCTCTGTTAATAAAGGAATCCGATAAGAAGCCGATTATTATAAATATTAAAAATGACACCATATATATGAAGATTGATTCCGTTCTCGGTTCCATGAATGAGGAATTGGATACCAGAAAAGAAGGAAAGGATCTGATCATAGGATTTAATCCAAAGCTCTTGATGGATGCTCTTCGTGTCATTGATGATGAAGAAGTAAGTATTTACTTTATGAACCAGAAGGCTCCTTGCTATATAAAGGATGATGATGAGACTTATCGTTATGTAATTCTTCCGGTCAATATAAGTACAACTGCTGTATAGAAAGGGATGCATAATACATGGAAGTAGTAAAGCTGAGAGATGAATTTATAAAACTGGGGCAGGCACTGAAAGCAGCAGGACTGGTAGATTCCGGTGTAGTAGCAAAGGAAGTTATCCAGAATGGAGAAGTAGCTGTAAATGGTGAGATTGATACAAGAAGAGGAAGAAAGCTTTATCCCGGAGATGAAGTATCTTATGATAATCAGACCATAAAGATAGAAAAGTAGCAGGCTGGTAGTATGTATATTCAATCCCTGGAATTGAAAAATTATCGCAATTATGAATATTTGAATATAGACTTTGATTCCGGCACGACGATTCTGTATGGAAATAATGCTCAGGGAAAAACAAATATACTGGAATCGATTTATTTATCGGCAACGACAAAGTCTCATCGGGGAAGTAAAGACCGGGATATTATAAGATTTGGAGCAGATGAATCACATATACGGACCCATGTAAATAAGATGGATATTTGTCGTAGGATTGATATGCATTTAAGAAAAAATCGTTCGAAAGGAATTGCTATTGACGGAATTCCTATAAAGAGAAGCGGGGAGCTGTTTGGTGTTGCCAATGTTATATTCTTTTCTCCTGAGGATTTGAGTATTATAAAAAACGGACCGGCAGAACGAAGACGGTTTCTTGATCTTGAATTATGCCAGTTAGATAAACTGTATCTATATCATTATACGAATTATAATAAAGTTTTGAATCAAAGGAATAATCTTTTAAAACAGATTTATTATAAGCCGGAATTAAAGGATACCCTTGAAGTATGGGATCAACAGTTGATTCAATATGGAAGAGAGCTGATTCAGTCCAGAAAAACCTTCATTCATCAATTAAATGATATATTGCAGAGTATTCATTCTCATTTGACGGGAGGAAAAGAACATCTGCATATCTGTTATGAAGGAAGTGTAGAGGAAGATCAATATGAAGAAGTAATGAGACAAAAGCAGGAACAGGATCTGAAATACCAGTCAACACAATGTGGACCGCACAGAGATGATATGAGCTTTTATATTGATGATATAGAAGTAAGAAGATTCGGTTCCCAGGGACAGCAAAGAACAGCAGCGTTGGCACTGAAGCTGGCAGAGATAGAAATTGTAAAACAGCTAATTAATGATACACCAATTCTGTTATTGGATGATGTTATGTCAGAGTTGGATGAGATGAGAAGAGATTATTTATTACACTCTATTGATAATATTCAGACAATTATAACCTGTACAGGATATGATGATTTTATTAAAGAGAGAATGAAGATAAATAAGGTATATAAAGTAGTAGAAGGACATGTATATTAGGAGGAAGAAAAATGGCAAACGAGTATGGAGCTGATCAAATTCAGATACTGGAAGGTCTGGAAGCCGTTCGTAAAAGGCCGGGTATGTATATCGGAAGTACTTCTGAACGAGGACTACATCATCTGGTATATGAGATTGTAGATAATGCAGTGGACGAAGCTCTTGCAGGATATTGTTCCGTCATAGATGTTACGATAAATGAAGATAATTCTATTACAGTCGTAGATAATGGCCGGGGAATTCCGGTTGATATACAGGCAAAGGCGGGTATTCCGGCCGTAGAAGTTGTATTTACGATTCTTCATGCCGGTGGAAAGTTCGGCGGTGGAGGATACAAGGTATCCGGTGGTCTGCATGGCGTAGGTGCTTCTGTTGTAAATGCGCTTTCTGAATGGCTGGAGGTAGAAGTCAGCCGTAACGGAAAGGTATACAGACAGCGGTACGAAAGAGGAAAGGTTATGTATAAGCTGAAAGAGGTAGGAACCTCTGAGCATACAGGAACCAAGGTTACATTTAAACCGGATCCAGAGATCTTTGATACGACTGTTTATAACTTCGATACCCTGAAGGTACGTCTGCGTGAGACTGCATTCCTGACAAAGGCATTGAAGATTAATTTAAATGATAAAAGAGAAGATCCGGTAAAGGAGCGTACTTTCCATTATGAAGGTGGCATAAAGGAATTTGTTTCTTACATCAACCGTCATAAGGATCCATTATATGATAAGGTTATATACTGTGAAGGCGAAAAAGATGGCATTTTAGTAGAAGTGGCACTTCAGCATAATGATTCTTATAATGAGTCCACGTATAGCTTTGTAAATAATATTAATACACCGGAAGGTGGTATGCACTTAACCGGTTTTAGAAGTGCAATTACAAAGGTATTTAATGATTATGCCAGAACGAATAAGCTGTTAAAGGAAAAGGAAGATAATTTATCCGGTGATGATCTGAGAGAAGGCCTAACTGCTATTGTCAGCATTAAGATCGAGGACCCTCAGTTTGAAGGGCAGACAAAGCAGAAGCTGGGTAACTCCGAAGCAAGAAGTGCGGTAGAAAGTATTGTTTCAGAACAGTTAACCTATTTTCTGGAGCAGAATCCATCAATTGCAAAGATTATTATTAATAAAGCAGCTTTGGCACAGAGAGCCAGAATCGCAGCCAGAAAGGCAAGAGACGTTGCCAGAAAGAGTAATCTGGCAGATAATATGGCATTGCCGGGTAAGTTGGCTGACTGTTCCGATACAAATCCGGAAAACTGCGAGATTTATATCGTAGAGGGTGATTCCGCCGGCGGTTCCGCAAAAACAGCCAGAAACAGAGCAACCCAGGCAATCCTGCCACTGCGTGGTAAGATTCTGAATGTAGAAAAAGCCAGAATTGATAAGATATTGGTAAATGAAGAAATCAAGGCTATGATCACAGCATTTGGTACGGGTATTCATGATAATTTTGATATTGCAAAGCTGCGGTACGGAAAAATCATTATTATGACAGATGCCGATGTAGATGGAGCACATATTGCAACACTGCTTTTGACCTTCTTCTATCGGTTTATGCCGGAGCTGATCCGTCAGGGACATGTATACCTGGCACAGCCACCACTTTATAAGCTGGAGAAGAACCGGAAGGTATGGTATGCCTACAGTGATGAGGAATTGGATAAGATCCTGAAAGAAGTAGGAAGAGATACCAATAATAAGATTCAGCGGTATAAGGGTTTGGGTGAAATGGATCCGGATCAGCTATGGGAAACAACCATGGATCCGGAACAGAGAATCTTATTACGGGTAGCGATCGATGAAGAAAATGAATCAGAAATTGATCTGACATTTAATACGCTGATGGGTGATAAGGTAGAGCCAAGAAGAGAATTCATAGAAGCAAATGCTAAATTTGTTAAGAATCTGGATATTTAGGGAATGGAGGATAGAAGATGGACGACAGTACAATCTTTGATAAAGTACATGATATAGACCTGCAGAAGACCATGGAACGTAACTATATCGATTACGCTATGAGTGTTATTGCAGCCAGAGCACTGCCGGATGTAAGAGATGGGCTAAAGCCGGTACAGAGAAGAATTCTTTATTCCATGATAGAGTTGAATAACGGTCCGGATAAGCCACATCGTAAATGTGCCCGTATCGTAGGTGATACCATGGGTAAGTATCACCCACATGGAGACAGTTCCATATATGAAGCACTTGTAAAGCTGGCACAGGAATGGAATACACGTTACATGCTGGTTGACGGACACGGTAACTTTGGTTCTGTCGATGGTGATGGCGCTGCTGCTATGCGATATACAGAAGCAAGACTGTCTAAGATATCCATGGAGATGTTAGCGGATATTAATAAAGATACGGTAGACTTTATACCAAACTTTGATGAGACAGAGAAGGAACCGACCGTACTTCCAAGCCGGTTTCCAAATCTTTTGGTAAATGGTACATCCGGTATAGCAGTTGGTATGGCTACAAATATACCACCTCATAATCTGCGTGAGGTTATCGATGCAGTTGTAAAAATAATTGATAACCGGGTGTTAGAGGATCGAGAGACGGATATTGAAGAAATCCTTCAGATCATTAAGGGACCGGATTTTCCAACCGGAGCACAGATACTGGGAACCAGTGAGATTGATGCAGCCTATAGAACCGGACGTGGAAAGGTAAAGGTTCGTGCTATTTCGAATATTGAACCTATGCCAAACGGAAAGCAGAGAATCGTTATTACAGAGCTTCCATATATGGTAAATAAGGCAAGACTGATTCAGAAGATAGCGGAGCTGGTAAAGGATAAGAAGATCGAAGGAATCACTGCCCTGCGTGATGAGTCCTCCCGTGAAGGAATGCGAGTTGTCATCGAGTTAAAGAAGGATGCAAATGCAAATATTGTTCTTAAAAAGCTGTATAAGCATACGCAGCTACAGGATACCTTTGGTGTCATTATGTTGGCACTGGTAGACAATCAGCCAAAGATTCTGAATCTGTTAGAGATGCTGGGATACTATCTGAAGCATCAGGAGGATGTCGTTACCAGAAGAACGAAGTATGAATTAAACAAAGCAGAAGAACGTGCTCATATTTTACAGGGTTTGTTGATTGCATTGGATAATATCGAACGTGTGATTCAGATCATCCGGGGATCCAAAAATGTAGCAGAAGCAAAAGAAAAGCTGATGGAAGAATTCGGATTATCGGATGCACAGTCACAGGCTATCGTAGATATGCGTCTGCGTGCGCTGACAGGTCTGGAACGCGATAAGATCGAGAATGAGTATCGAGAGCTGATAGAGAGAATCGCAGAATTAAAGGCAATTCTGGCAGATGAGAAAAAGCTGTTAGGTGTTATCAAGGAAGAGCTGTTGATCATTTCCACAAAATACGGAGATGATCGAAGAACCGCAATCGGACCGGATGAGGATGATATTACCGATGAGGAACTGATCAAGCGGGAAAATACAGTGATTGCAATGACAAAGCTGGGATATATCAAGCGTATGACCATTGATAACTTCCGGTCTCAGAATCGAGGCGGTAAGGGAATCAAGGGTATGCAGACGATTGAGGACGACTTTATCGAAGAACTGATCATGACAACTACACATCATTTTATCATGTTCTTTACCAACATGGGTCGCGTATACCGGTTAAAAGCATATGAAATACCGGAATCAGGCAGAACAGCCAGAGGAACAGCAATCGTAAATCTGCTTCAGATGCTTCCAAATGAGAAGATTACAGCCGTAATTCCGATTCGGGAATTTAAACCTGGAAGATATCTGTTCATGGCAACAAAGAATGGTATGGTTAAAAAGACACCGATCGTAGAGTTCCAGAATATTCGAAAGAATGGTCTGGCTGCGATTACACTTCGAGACGGAGATGAACTGATCGAAGTAAAGTCAACCAACAATAAAAAAGAGATCCTTTTAGTATCAAAGCTGGGTATGTGTATCCGGTTCTTAGAAAAGGATGTCAGAAGCACAGGACGTACTTCTATGGGTGTTAAGGGTATGAACTTAAGTGCCGGAGATGAAGTAGTCGGAATGCAGATGGATACGCAGGGAGAAGATCTTTTGATCGTATCAGAAAATGGTATGGGTAAGCGTACCTCTATGGATGAATTTACTCCGCAGAATCGTGGCGGTAAGGGCGTTAAGTGTTATAAGATCAATGAAAAGACCGGAAATGTAGTAGGAGTAAAGGCTGTAAACGAAGATAATGAGATTATGCTGATTTCTACAGAAGGTATTGTGATCCGTTTATACTGTAAGGATATTTCACAGTTAAGTCGTGTAACATCCGGAGTTAAGCTGATTAACATGGATACCGAGAATAATATTCATGTAGCAAGTGTAGCGAAGGTGCGTGACAGTGATCCGGAAGCAGATATCAGGAATCTGGAGTCTCAGTTAGCAGAAGAACAGGATGTAGGAACTGTAGAGGAAGCAGTTGATGATATTCCTGAGGAAGCAGACGAGAATCCAACAGAGGAATAATACGGGAATCATTGCAATGATGATTGTAATGATAAGCAAGCGATAGAAGGGAAGCAGGTGATCTTTCTGCTTCCTTTTCTTTCTTTTATTGTCAAATATCAATGGAATATGTTGAAACTATTATAAAAAGTGCAGAATTATTGTAAATAAAGTGAATTGTGTGGGAAAAACAGAAATGTTATAATAAAACTTAATTGGAAACGTGGGTAAAGAAGGTATATAGACAAAAGAATGGGTGAAAGGGGGATTATAATATGGACTTTAAGAAATTTTTTGATGTTTTTGGAATCACAGATAGTCTGAACGGAGTCGTATTATATATTGTGGCAGGAATAGCAGCTTTATTTGTAATACTGCTGATTGTATGGTTGTTATTTAAATTGTCGGATTTCATTCGCAGAAAAAAGGGACATTCATATTTTGCAGAAGAGATCAGTGATGAGGAACAACTATTTGGTGATTGACAAAGGAGAATAATACAGATGAAAGTGATAAATACGGATTGCATTATACAGACAGTCAAAGAAATGTGTATAGAAGCGAATCGGAAACTGTCTCCGGATATGGAACAGAAGATCAAGCAGGCAGCAGAGGAGGAAGATAGTGCAATCGGAAAGCAGATACTGGGACAGTTATGTGAAAATATGCAGATTGCAGAAGAGGATGAAATACCGATTTGTCAGGATACGGGAATGGCAATCGTTTTCGTAAAACTGGGGCAGGATGTACATATAGAAGGAATGAATCTGACGGATGCAATAAACGAAGGTGTTCGACAGGGATATACAGACGGTTATTTAAGAAAATCTGTTGTAAAGGATCCTTTGATCCGGGAAAATACAAAAGATAATACGCCGGCAATTATTCACTATGATATTGTACCGGGTGAAAATCTGGAGATACTCATTGCACCGAAGGGATTCGGAAGTGAAAATATGAGTCGAATATTTATGCTAAAACCGGCAGACGGTGAAGAAGGCATCAAAGCATCTGTATTACAGGCTGTCCGGGATGCAGGACCAAATGCATGTCCACCTATGGTAGTAGGAGTCGGATTGGGTGGAGACTTTGAAAAAAGTGCAATTTTGGCGAAGACAGCACTTACCAGAAATACCGAAGAACATTCTAAACTTCCGCATATCCGTAAGCTGGAAGAAGAACTGTTGCGGGAAATTAACCATTTGGGAATCGGACCGGGTGGACTGGGTGGAAAGACGACAGCACTGGCTGTTAATATAGAAACCTATCCAACACATATTGCCGGGATGCCGTTGGCAGTCAATATCTGTTGTCATGTAAACCGCCATGTGAAACGAGTATTGTAAAACAGATAACTACGGAACTTTATCAAAGATATAAATGATAAAAGATAATAGAAGGATAAAGAGGCTTAATTATGGATAAGCATATCAGTGTACCAATTACAAAAGAAGAAGTAAAGGATCTTCATGCCGGAGATTATGTCTATATAACAGGGACAATCTATACAGCAAGAGATGCCGCACATAAGCGTATGTACGAGGCAATGCAGCAAGGGCAGCAGCCTCCGATCAATCTGGAAAATCAGATTATTTATTACCTTGGACCTACACCGGCCAGAGAAGGACAGGTCATTGGCTCTGCAGGGCCGACCACCAGTTCCAGAATGGATAAATATGCACCATTATTGATGAAACATGGACTACGTGGTATGATAGGCAAGGGAAAGAGATCTCCGCAGGTATTGGAAACCATGCAGGAAGAAGGCTGTGTATATTTTGCCGCAGTCGGTGGAGCGGGAGCGCTTCTGTCAAAATGTATTAAACAGGCAGAAGTAATCGCATATGAGGATCTGGGAACAGAGGCGATTCGTAAATTAGAGGTAGAGAATCTGCCGGTGATTGTAGTAGCAGACAGTGCAGGAAATAATATGTATGAAACAGCCGTTTATGACTACAGAGTATCGCATGGATTGGAGTAATAAGTAGTTTATATAGTTGTATAGAAAGGGAAAGAGAGGAAAAAAATGGTAGCAAACACATGGAAGGGGAATAGCTTTTATCAGGCAATGTGCAATAGCGTGGATGGCTATGTGTTTGTGTGCAATTATGGACCGGAGGGGTATGAAGTAAAACTGCCAGATGATTTTGTAGAAGAATTTCGATTACCTGGAGACTATTGTACGCAATATTTTGATATATGGACAGAACGAATCCATGAAGAGGATCGAAATAAATATATCGATCATTTGAATAGTTTACTGGAACACAAAACGCAGATTTTAAATCTACAGTACCGGGTAAAAAATTACGCAGATCAATGGACATGGCTGGAAAGCAGGGTGTCTATGATAACGCATGAGGATGGTACACCGGATATGCTGGCCGGAATCATTCAAAATATGGGAAGACAGAATCAGATCGATCATATAACCGGTATTTTGAATAAGTATGCGTTTCGTGAACAGGTAAAGAAGCAGATGCAGGAGAAGGTTCCGTTTGGAGTGCTTTTGTTGAATATTGATGATTTTCATCATATCAATGAATTATATGATCAGGTATTTGGTGATAATGTGTTACGGGCATTAGGAATTTACATTCAGAGCAGGCTGGACGGAAATGCTTCTGTTTATCGATTAGACGGTGATGAATTTGCAATTGTAATACAGAATCCGCAGGAAGGCGAGGCTGAAACATTTTATACTCGGCTTTCCAATCATTATGCTACTCAGAAGGCCATACAGGGAAAGCGGTATTATTGTACTTTTTCAGCTACCTACTATGAGTATGAGGATAATAAAAGCTATGAGGACTTTGTAAAGTCTTTGAAGGTAGGCATGACCGTTGTAAAGCGTCAGGGAAAGAATCATATGGTCAAGTTCCGACCGGAATTTCTGAAATATAAGGAGCGGGAGCTGGAACTGATCGAACTTCTTCGAAATGCAATCGAGAACAACTTTGAAGGATTTGAATTAAATTTTCAGCCACAGGTATATGCAGATACAAAGGTATTAAAAGGAGCAGAGGCACTGTTACGGTGGAGTTGTGATAAATACGGAAAGGTATCACCGGTAGAGTTTGTTCCTTTATTAGAGAAAACCGATATGATCCAGACAGTTGGAAAATGGGTATTTGCACAGGCAGTAGAAATGTGCCGGCGCTGGGTATGTATTTATCCGCAGTTTAGTATGAGTATCAATGTATCTTATCTGCAGTTATTTGATCCAAAGTTTGTAGACTTTATGAGAGACTGTGTAGAAAATGCAGGTATCAGCTATCAGAATATCATAGTTGAAATAACCGAAAGTAAGTTTATTTCCGATAAGGAACTTTTAAGGCGAGTATTTGATTCGGTTCGATCTATGGGAATGAAGATCGCTATGGATGACTTTGGTACCGGTTATTCATCATTAGGATTGCTAAAGGAAGCACCGGCAGATATTGTAAAGATCGATAAAATATTTGTAAGAAATATTAAGGAAAACAGTTTTGATTCTTCTTTCATCCGTGTAGTCGTAGAACTATGCCATAAGGTGGGAATAAAGGTTTGTCTGGAGGGTGTAGAAGAGGATGAGGAAATGAATGTAGTATCTGAAATGGATCTGGATTTTATTCAGGGATACCTGTACGGAAGACCGGAAGAAGCTGAGAAGTTTTATCAGTTATATTTACAGAAAAGTCAGATATAGATGGTATATAGATATATAGATGGTCAGATTTAGATTTTCTAAAAAGTAGTTGACAAATCATATCCAGTTTGCTATTCTATATAGGCGTCACAAGTGAATACTGTCATCGTAATTCAGATATGGAGAAATACTCAAGAGGCTGAAGAGGCGCCCCTGCTAAGGGTGTAGGTCGGGCAACCGGCGCGAGGGTTCAAATCCCTCCTGCTCCGTTGACAGAAAGAAAAAGACAGTCAGAATCTTCTGGCTGTCTTTTTCTTTTATATGATATAATGAGCATTAGCGAAGACAAGTTATTCACAATATTTGTAAAGTTATAAAGGAAATGTGGAATATGACAGAGAGACAGAAAATGATTAGTGGACAATTATACAAGTCAGGAGTAAAGGAACTTGTTAATGACAGAATGTTATGTAAAGAGCAGTGCTATGACTTTAATGCATTAAGACCATCGCAGACGGAAGAACAGACTGCAATGATTAAGAAGATATTCGGTAAGGTCGGAAGCAACTGTTTTATAACGGCTCCGTTCTGGTGTGATTACGGATATAATATAGAAGCAGGTGATAATTTCTATGCTAATCATAATCTTATAATACTCGACTGTGCGAAAGTAACATTTGGTAACAATGTATTCATAGCACCGGACTGTGGTTTCTATACAGCAGGTCACCCTGTTGATGCAGCAAGCCGTAATGAAGGATGGGAATATGCTTATCCTATTAATGTAGGTAATGACGTATGGATAGGCGGTGGGGTAAAAGTAATGCCCGGAGTAACAATAGGTAATAATGTTGTGATAGGTGGCGGAAGCGTAGTTGTGAAAGATATACCAGACAACAGCATTGCAGTTGGCAATCCATGCAAAGTAATAAAAAAGATAGAATCAGGCGAAGCAAGAGAATATAATATAGAAGAAAAGCAGATATAACTTGTATATAAATGTGGTGTAAACCCCTATATATAGTGTGTTTTAAAGAAATTACAACTTTTTTAAAAAAAATTAAAAAAAGTTGTTGACAATGTGTGA
>UQBG01000011.1 GCA_900539185.1 uncultured Clostridium sp. | reverse complement strand
GCAGTCTGGAAGCTCGCCGGGCTCATAACCCGGAGGTCATAGGTTCAAATCCTGTCCCCGCTACTGAAAGATGATTGATTATCAATCATCTTTTTTTATACTTGAATATGTTACCTTAGAGCTTCTGCTAAGTAATAGGGATTGATTTGACGATACATATAGTAGCAATGGAGTTGTTAGGATTAAAAAGGAATTTAACCACACAGATTCAAGGAGGAAACAATTATGAGCTATATGACAGGGGATATAAGAAGAAGGGCTGATTATGAACGTCGTCAAACGGAGACAAAGTCTACATCCGGTCGGGTAGAAGGCGGAAAGAACACGAAGAGGACGGATCTGGGAAGAACCATCGGTGCTCCGCAACTGAGTGAAAAGGCGGCTTCCTATTATCAGGAATTGAAGAAAAAGTATTCCGATATGGAGTTTATTCTGGTGAGCGAGGATCAGAAGGAGCAGGCAAAGGCACAGGCCGGCGGTTATGCAAATGCGAATAAAATGGTAGTGCTGATTGATGAGGCAAAAGTGGAACGAATGGCTGAGGACGAAGCCTATCGGAAACAGTATGAAGGTATTATTGCAAATGCAGCGAGTGGTATGTCACAGCTATCGGACAGCTTGAAAACGTCGGGTGCATCTGTAAAAGGATTTGGAATGCAGGTAAATGATGATGGTACAGCATCTTATTTTGCAGTGCTGGATAAGATGAATGATGCACAGAAGAACCGTATAGAAAAGGCAGCGGAAAAAAAGAAAGCTCAGAAAAAGGCACAGAAAAAAGCGGAACAAAAACGAGCAGAGAAAAAGGAAAAAGAAGAAAATATAAAGCAAGATCAACAGGAAGAGGTAATTACAGCTTCATCTATGGAGGATCTGATCCGGAAGATTCAGGACTGGGTACAGGTGAAAAAGAGTGACACGGTTCAGACAGAAGAAGAGAAGAAGTTGGGACGGAGTTTTGATTATTCAATATAGAGGAATAGAAGGACAATGGAATTTCAGTTGGGACAGCATATTAAAATGAAGAAGGAACATCCTTGTGGAACAAATGACTGGGAGATTTTAAGAGTAGGTATGGATTTTCGCCTAAAATGCTCCGGCTGCGGACATATGATTATGGTTCCGCGGAAAACAGTGGAGAAGAGCTTTCGCGGATTTTTAAAATAAAAATTTCTTGCATTTTTTGGATGCATGTGGTAAACTACTGCTCTGTGAGACATTACACAATTTCCTTGCTCCTTTTTGAAAATAAAAGGGGCCAGAGACCATAAGGAGGTGCAAAGGCATGAACAAATATGAATTAGCGTTGGTTGTTAGTGCAAAGCTTGAAGATGAGGCTCGTGCAGCAGCAGTTGATAAGGCAAAGGCTTACATCGAGAGATTTGGTGGAACAATCACAGACGTCAAGGAAGAAGGCAAGAAGAAGTTAGCTTATGAGATTCAGAAGATGACAGAAGCTTACTACTATTTTGTGTCTTTTGATGCTGAAGCTGATGTTCCAGCTCAGGTGGAAGCAAATGTTCGTATTATGGAGCCAATCATTCGGTATTTGTGCGTACGTCAGGACGCGTAGATTGAAAGGGGTTTTCCAATATGAATAAGGTAATTATGATGGGTCGCTTAACCAGAGATCCGGAAGTTAGATACTCTCAGGGTGCCAATGGTACAGCAGTAGCAAGATTTTCTCTTGCAGTTGATCGAAGATGGAAGCGTGAAGGTGAACCGGACGCAGATTTCTTTAATTGTACTGCATTTGGCAGACAGGCAGATTTTGTTGAGAAGTATCTGCGACAGGGTACAAAGATTGTTGTAACCGGTCGGGTACAGAATGATAATTACACGAATAAGGAAGGACAGAAGGTATATTCTGTTCAGATCATGGTAGAAGAGATAGAGTTTGCAGAAAGCAAGAACGCAGCCGCAACAGGTGCAGGTGGTGCTGGATATCAGCCAGCAGCTAAGCCATCTCCGAGTCAGGCAGCCGGTGACGGTTTCATGGCTATTCCGGAGGGTACGGAAGACGAGCTGCCGTTCAGCTAAGTTGGAGGTAAAAACAATGCCAGTTAATAAGAGCGAAAAGAGCGAGCGTCCAGAAGCTCCTATGAGAAGAAGACCAATTCGCAGAAGAAAAAAGGTATGTGTATTTTGTGCAGACAAGAACGCAGTTATCGATTACAAGGATGTTAATCGTTTAAAGAAGTTTGTATCTGAGAGAGGTAAGATCTTACCTAGAAGAATCACAGGTACTTGCGCAAAGCATCAGAGAGCATTGACAGTTGCTATCAAGAGAGCACGTCACATCGCTTTAATGCCATACGTACAGGATTAATTGAGAAGTTTGGAAGGACAAGCATTTTATGGCTTGTCCTTTTTTCGTTTTAATAGTATAGTTAGTATGTATCTAACTATGGATACATATGTTTTACGAAAAAGGAGAATGAATATGAGTCGGTACACAAAACAGGACATTATGCGAAGAATTGAGGAAGAAGATATTGAATTTATCCGTCTGCAGTTTACGGATATGTTTGGTGCTTTGAAGAATGTAGCAATTACTTCCAGCCAGTTGGAGAAAGCATTAGATAATAAGTGTATGTTTGATGGATCTTCCATCGAGGGCTTTGTTCGAATTGAGGAATCAGATATGTATCTGTATCCGGATCTGGATACATTTGAGACATTCCCTTGGAGACCACAGCAGGGAAAGGTAGCTCGACTGATTTGTGATGTATATAAGGCTGATGGAACACCATTTGAAGGAGATCCCAGATATGTTCTGAGACGTGTTCTGAAGGAAGCAGAGGACATGGGATATCGTTTTAATGTAGGACCGGAGTGCGAGTTCTTCCTGTTCCATACAGATGATGATGGTATGCCGACGACGATTTCACATGAGAAGGCAAGCTACTTTGATATTAGTCCGCTGGATCTGGGTGAGAACGCAAGACGAGATATGGTATTGACTCTGGAGGATATGGGATTTGAGATCGAAGCATCTCATCATGAGGTTGCACCGGCACAGCATGAGATCGACTTTAAATACGGTCCGGCCCTGAAGGCAGCAGATAACATTATGACATTTAAGCTGGTTGTAAAGTCTATGGCTAAGAGACATGGATTATTTGCAAGCTTTATGCCAAAGCCATTATATGGTGTGGCGGGATCCGGTATGCATACCAATATGTCTTTGACAAAGGATGGTAAGAATGTATTTGATGATCCGAACGGCGAGAATGGACTGAGTAAAGAGGCTTACTATTTTATAGCAGGTATTATGAAGCATATCAAGGGTATGACAGCGGTTGCAAATCCGTTGGTTAACTCTTATAAGAGACTGGTTCCCGGTCATGAGGCACCGGTTTATATTGCATGGTCAGCAACGAATCGAAGCCCATTGATCCGTATTCCTGCATCCAGAGGAGCCGGAACCAGAGTTGAGCTGAGAAGTCCGGATCCGGCAGCAAATCCATATTTGCTTCTGGCATTGTGCCTGGCAGCCGGTTTGGACGGTATTAAGCATCAGATGACACCGCCTAAGGCTGTAAACGGTAATATATTTGAACTGACAGAGCGTGAAATGAAGCGCGCAAAGATCGAGAGCATCCCTGCAAACCTGCATCAGGCAATCGTAGCGATGGAGGCAGATCCGTTTATTAAGGAAACACTGGGTACACATGTGTATACGAAGTATGTAGAAGCTAAGAAGGCAGAGTGGGATGATTACCGCAAGCAGGTAACCCAGTGGGAGATTGACGAATATCTGTATAAGATATAATCACACCGCTTTAGCTTTAAGGAGACGAGAGAGATGATAGGCGTTATCGTTGTGTTTCCAAAGGCGGAAGAGGCGAGGGGCATTAAGAGTCTGTTGGTGCGAAATGGAGTGAATGTACTGGCGGCTTGTACGACTGGTGCACAGGCGATTTCGCTGTTTGGAGATCTGGATGAAGCACTGATTGTCTGTGGCTATAAGTTTACAGATATGATGTATACGGAGATTTTAGATTATTTACCATCGACCTTTGAAATGCTGGTGGTTGCTCCCAGAAATTATTATGCGGAGTGTGATAAGAGTTGTGCTGTATGTCTGGGAATGCCGATCAAGGCACAGGAACTGATTGATACAACGAATATATTGTTACAAGGCTTATACCAGAAGCGAAAGAAGCGGAAGGCACAGCCGAGACAGTGGAGTCAGGAGGAACGCGCAGTGATAGAAAGTGCGAAGCTCCGGCTCTGTGAACAGAAGAGGATGACCGAGGAGGAAGCACATCGATATCTTCAGAAGCGAAGTATGGATACAGGTGTCAACATATTTGAAACGGCACAGATGGTATTAGAGATATTCTGATAACGGGAGGAAACTGTATGAAGTTTACAAAGATGGAAGGCTTGGGAAATGATTATATCTATGTGAACTGCTTTCGGGAAACTGTAAAGGATCCGAAGTCGATGGCCATTCGGTATAGTGATCGCCATTTTGGGATCGGCTCCGACGGTCTGATTCTGATCTGTCCTTCTGAGGTGGCAGATTTTCGCATGGATATGTATAATGCAGATGGTTCTCAGGCAGAGATGTGTGGAAATGGTATTCGCTGTGTAGGAAAGTATGTCTATGATTATGGATTGACAGATCAGACACAGATTACGGTTGAGACATTGGCAGGTATTAAGCATCTGAAACTGACGGTGCAGGATCATGTGGTTACAGAGGTGACCGTCGATATGGGAAAACCGATTCTGGAAGCAGCACAGATACCGGTAACAGCGGATCATTCTCCGGTGATCGAGGAGCCGATCCGGGTACAGGGTGTAGAGTATAAGATGACCTGTGTTTCCATGGGGAACCCTCATGCAGTTGTGTTTGTCGATGATGTAAAGCATCTTCCTTTGGAGACGATCGGACCGTTGTTCGAAAACCATCCGATGTTTCCGAAGCGCATAAATACAGAGTTTATCGAGATCCTGAATGAATCTGAGGTAAATATGCGTGTGTGGGAGCGTGGTTCCGGGGAAACACTGGCCTGCGGAACGGGTGCCTGTGCCAGCACGGTTGCCTGCATATTGAATCATAAGACAGCAGAGGAGATTACACTTCATTTGTTGGGCGGTGATTTGCAGGTGCGCTGGGATAGAGAGAAGAATACGGTTTATATGACCGGACCGGCGACCGTTGTATTTGACGGCGAGATAAAGGATGAAGCAGAAATAGGAGGACAGCTATGTTTAAGTTAAATGACAACTATTTAAAGCTACCGGGAAGCTATTTGTTTTCCACGATAGCGAAGAAGGTAAATGCATATAAGGGCGAACACCCGGATAAGCAGATCATAAGTCTTGGTATTGGTGATGTGACGCAGCCGTTAGCTCCGGCTATCATTGAACGACTTCATTCGGCAGTGGATGAGATGGCAGATGCAAAGACCTTTAAGGGGTATGCACCGGATCTGGGCTATGAGTTTCTGAGAAAGACAATTACCGAAAATGATTATACTGCAAGGGGTGTAGATATTGCACCGGATGAGATCTTCGTCAGCGACGGAGCAAAGAGTGATTCCGCAAATATTCAGGAGATATTCAGCCTGGATAATAAGATTGCAGTCTGTGATCCGGTATACCCGGTATATGTGGATTCGAATGTTATGGCAGGCAGAACCGGAACCTATGATGCCGCTACGGGGTTATGGAGTGATGTGATCTATATGCCATGTCATGCTGAAAATGGATTTGCACCGGAGTTCCCGAAGGAGCATCCGGATCTGATTTACTTATGTTTCCCAAACAATCCGACAGGTGCTACGATTACAAAGGCACAGCTGCAGGAGTGGGTAGACTATGCAAATAAGATCGGTGCAGTGATTATATATGATGCGGCCTATGAAGCCTATATCAGTGAGGAAGGCGTTCCGCATACGATCTACGAGTGTGAAGGAGCCAGAACCTGTGCAATCGAGCTGAGAAGCTTTTCAAAGAATGCAGGCTTTACCGGAACCCGTCTTGGCTTCACGGTTGTACCAAAGGATCTGAAGGATGCAAACGGAGTTGCTTTACACGGACTTTGGGCCAGAAGACACGGAACGAAGTTCAATGGTGCTCCGTATATTGTACAGGCAGCGGGTGCTGCTGTATACAGTGAAGAGGGAAAGAAACAGACAGCAGAGCAGATCGCTTATTATATGAATAATGCAAAGATCATCAAGGAAGGCCTGGCATCTATGGGTTATACCGTATCCGGTGGTGTAAATGCACCATATATCTGGCTAAAGACACCGGACGGCATGAAGTCCTGGGATTTCTTTGACTATCTGTTAGAGAATGCCAATGTTGTAGGTACGCCGGGATCCGGATTCGGGCCAAGCGGAGAGGGCTACTTCCGTCTGACAGCATTTGGTACCTATGAGAATACACTGCAGGCAGTAGAGCGGATCAAGGCATTGTAAAAAGTGTTAGAAAAAGGCAGAGGAAATTTGTTAAAAATATTGTAATTATCGGTGATTCATATTAAAATATAAGTAGCATGTGCGGGGAGAAGGCACGATATAAAAGAATGGAGGATACGAGATGGACAAGGAGTTAGTTAAGAAGCAGTCGTTGGAAGTGATTGAAGAGATTCTTCCGGAAGTAGATCCTGCGACCGTGGATACATCAGCGTCTATTACAGAGGATTATGATGTGAATTCAGTTTCTATTATCAGACTGTTGGTGGGACTGGAAGAGAAGTTTGATGTGCAGTTTGAGGATAGCGAGCTGGCATTGAACAAGTACAATAGTTTTGATGATATCATCGATTCTGTTGAAAAGAAAATGAACTGATTTGGGAATTGGAGGACAAAGACATGGCAAACGAAAAAATATTGGACGTAACATATCCTGGAATTACCTCATGGCAGTGGCATGCTACATTATTTTCAATACTGGGAAATGACGAGAATGCCAGAAAGTGGATTTTCAGTAACTATATTCAGTTGAGATGCTATACGATCAATGAGATCTTTACCGGAGATGATATGCTGTTTACAGATATGATGCCGGGTAGTAGTTCCCTGAAGGAGTGTCCATACCTGATTTGCTCCTTAATGACCAAAGAGCAGGTTGAGAGTTACTGTGGTAATATTATTGACTTTGTGATTAAGACCATTGATCTGAACGGATATGTATATGGCGTATTTGATGAAGCAAAGATTCTGTGTAATGCAGATGTAGATTATAAGTTCCCTCATGAGCTGTTCATCTACGGTTACAATATCGAGAAGGAAATCTTCTATGTAGGAGACTTTACATTTGGAGAGCATTATACATATTCAACCGTATCGTTTAGTGATGTGGAGCGCGGTTATGATGTTATCAATGCACCGGAGGATCATATGTTCAAGGATGATTATAAGGGCAGAAGAGGTCTGTATGTAATCATGAAGAATAATGAGACGACCTATTATGATCTCGATGTTACATTGATTGAAAGAACACTTCGTGAGTACTTAAACTGTGAGGATACGAAGGATCACTTCCGGATGATGAGAAATCGTTTTGATGACACAACCTTCGGTGTTGATGTATACGACAGAGTGATTGAGCAGATTGATAAGCAGCTTCATGCGGATGAGCCGGATTATGATATCCGTTCCCTGCATCTGATTTATGACCATAAGGTATTGATGTTAGAGCGTATTAAGTATCTGATGGCTTGCGATTATATTCCATTCAGTCAGGCAATCGTAGATGATTATGCAACCGTTGTTGAAAATGCGCAGACAGCACGGAACCTTCTGGTTCGTATCTCTATCACCGGAGAAATCAATCGTGCAGATCGTTTTGCAACCTATCTGACAGCAGCCAAAGAGATGGAGATCAAGGTACTGAGTCAGGTATTGGAACAGTTGGAGAACCGCGAGAAGTAAAATAGGAATAGTATATGATACGAATATATTCATTGAAGATGGATCGGGAACTGAATGAAGGGGAACGACAGCAGGCATTGGATATACTCACACCGGAACGCAAGGCGAAAGCCCTGCGTTTTCGGCGTTTTGAGGATCAATCAAAGGGAATCGGTACCGGCCTGTTGGAGGCATATGCACTTCAGCAGATGGGGGTAGATGTGCATAGCTGTCAGATGAAGCATGGAGAACAGGGGAAGCCTTATATCGAAGAGCATCCGGGTGTTTTTTATAACCTGAGCCATTCGGGACACTGGATTGTATGTGCAGTCGGAACACAAAATCTGGGGATCGATATAGAACAGGAAAGTAAGTATAAAGAAGGCGTGGTGATACGGTGTTTTCCGGAAGAGGAAGGGAAAATCCTTATGGAGGAAGAACCGGAGAAACGTCCGGGGGTGTTTGCTGCATACTGGACCATGAAGGAAAGCTTTATGAAGTTCAGTGGGTTGGGATTTTCATTGCCACTAAAGGCCTTTTTGACAGATTTGCAGACCGGGCGGATTACACTGACGCCACGGGCGGATATCGGTATAAGAGAGAGTCTGAACAGACAGGGGATCGCAGAACAGAAGCTGCCGTTTTGCAGACGGGTACCATTGGAACAGGGCTATGCCTGCTCTTTGTGCATAATGGGAGAAGAGGCATGGCAATTAACAACAGTGACACCGTCAGAGCTTATATCCAGCCTCCGTCAAAACGGATGATCTGCCCGGTTAGATATGCCGGCGAGGTGAGAATCTGTAAGGCGAAGTCGGCGACCTCTTCAGACGCAGCCATGCGGCCATATGGAATCGCTTCTTCCAGGGAAGAACGTTCTTCATCGGAAAAACAGGCATTCATGGTTGTGTCAACAGCACCGCAGGATATTGCGTTGACAGCGATATGGCTGGGAGCCAGTTCCTTGCCCAGAGCCTGTGTAAGAGCGTTGATGCCACCCTTTGTGGCAGAATAGGCAGCCTCACAGGAAGCCCCTACCTCTCCCCAGACAGAGGAAATATTAAGAATTCGACCGGAATGTTCATGTACCATATGAGGAACAACCTCGTGACAGTAGTAGAATACGGAGGAAAGATTGGTTTGCAGAATCTGGTTCCAGCCTTCCGGTGTCAGATCTGTCAGGAGGCCGATGGTTGACATACCGGCGTTATTTACCAGAGTATCAATATGTCCCCAGCTTGCCAGAACTTCAGCGATAAAGGACTGCACAAAGGTGTAGTCTCCGCAGTCTCCGGTACGTGCAATGCAGGTAACACCCAGACTTGTGAGCTGGTCACAGGTGGCCTGAAGCTGTTCCGGATGATGGTAGGAAGTGATCGCAATATGGTCATAGGTACCGGCCAGTCTGTGTGCGATAGCTTTTCCGATGCCGGCGGAAGCACCGGTGATAACTGCTGTTTTTACCATGATAGAATCCTCCTGTTTCAAAAAACACATTAAAAGCGAATAAATTCTTAAAATTAATATAACATAGAACCTATATACTTGAAAATGAAAGTTTTGTTTGATATACTCAAATACAGAGTTTTTTCGACAACAGATGATTAGGTTGGGAGGTTTTTATTTTGAATAAGAAGATGTGGAAGTTGTTTGGTGAAGCGTTTTTGAAGACCTTGATTGTGATTTTGGGAATCGCAATCGTTGTTTTCGCGATTTATTTCCTGATTCAGATATTTGGTGGCGGTAAGGATAAGAATAAAGATACAAGTAGTGATACCGGAATCTCTACCGTCGATATGAACAGTGATACAGCTACCGATGATGCAGCATCCAGTGATGCGAGTACAGAAGAGGTGACCACGGCGGCACAGATTTCTTCGGTTGGCCATAGCATCGAGGTATTGAATAGTACGGATACGGCAGGTGTGGCAGCTAAGTGGCAGGAGACGCTGAATGGTGCGGGCTTTACGGTATCTCAGATTGGCAATTATGAGACAGAGACTTTGACCAATACAAAGATTATTGTATCGCAGGATGGCATGGGACAGGATCTGGTCGGATATTTTAAGAATGCTACGGTTGAAGTTGGAACAATCAGCAGCGGTGCAGAGATTCAGATCATAGTCGGAACGGACGATGCTCAGTAAGAATGTCTGAGAGGACGGATATGAATAGAAGGGCACAGGTATTTAATATTCCTTTTTGTAACTACAGTGAGCAGAGGCTGTTTCAGGAAAGCTGTGATCTGCTGGAAGAGCCGGCATTATATACCGTATTCTTTGTGGCAGCAGAGCAGTGCGTGCAGCTTGCAGAGGCAAAGAAGTTATTGCAAAAAACAGAAAAGATACTATGGGTACCGGGGGACGATGCAGTTCGTTCCCTGTTTCCAAAAAGAGACCGTTTTGCGGGAGCAACCGGGTCTGTACAGGGATATGTGATGAAGCTGTGCGGATATGCTACGGATATGGGACTGGATATCTGCGTTCTGGGTGAGAATCAGAAGGAACTGGATATGATTATGGATGCGATCCGTAAGACATTTCCGTATATTGCCATTCACGGAATCAATGGAGAGCAGATGCATTCTTCGGAACAGATGGTAAACGAAATCAATGCGATCGCCCCGGAGATTCTGATCGTGTGCCTGCGGGCATCGGAAATGAAGCATTATCTGGAGCAGGAACGGAAGAAGACCAATACCAGACTGTGCGTATGTGTGGGTGGTCTGCTGATGGATGAGATGTCTAAAAAGAATAAATTGTTCCATACTATAACTATGAGCAGAGTGTTGAAAAAACGTCTGCACAAATACAGTAAAAAGGAACAAAAAAAGAATGAAGCTGTGGAGCAGATATGATATAAGAAATAGCAGTATGATGGTGGCAGGGGCCGCACTCATGGCACTGTCTGTCAACTGTGTGTTTGAACCTGTGCAGCTGGTAACAGGTGGCGTAACAGGTATAGGAATTATTGTAAAAGAACTGACGGGGAGTATTACAGGTGCCGACGGTATTCCGTTATGGATAACGAATCTGGTATGTAATATTCCTCTATTTTTATATGCACATCGGGTGCAGGGAAGAAGATTTTTTATCAAAGGGCTTATTTCGGCAATCGTGTTTACAATCTTTTTGGGTGTGATTCCGGTAGTGGCACTTCCGATACAGAATGATATGCTGTTGACAATTCTGGGTGGAGTGATCATGGGAGCCGGACTGGGACTGGTATTTGGTGCAGGTTCCACAACCGGAGGCATGGATCTGCTGGCAGTGCTGATACAGAGGCGGTTGAAGTACTGGTCAGAGTCCCGGATTCTGGCGGTGCTGGATGGTGGAATTGTAATAACGGGGGCTGTTTTGTTTGGACTGGAACGGGCACTATATGCACTGGTTGCAATCTATATTATAACGAAGGTGTCGGATGGTATCATGAATGGACTGAAATACACGCGTGTGGGATATGTGATATCGGATCAGGCATCGGCGATCTGTAAAGCCTTTATGGAGGAAACCGGGCGGGGCGCAACCGGAATTCCGGTGATTGGTATGCATACCGGGACCGGGCGCATCATGTTGATGTGTGTAATGTCGAGAAAAGAGATCGTTACTTTGAAGGAACTTGCATTTGAAATGGACCCGGATGCATTTGTAATAGTGACCAATGCCAGTGAGACGATGGGGGAAGGTTTTTTGAAATATAGGGCAGAATAGACGATAAAATGAAAGAAAAGTTAATGAAATTGCATAAAAAAAAATTGCAATATACAGAATCAACAAATTCCTGAAAATTTCTTTGGTGAATAGTAATATGGCTTTTGGGGGGCAAATGAGGTATCATAAACCTATCGTTAGTCAGAATATTAAACATAATCCAAGGAGGAATTTTGAATGGCTAGTTTATCATTGAAGAATGTTTATAAGATTTATCCTAACGGCTTCAACGCAGTTAAGGATTTTAATCTTGAGATTGAAGACAAGGAGTTTATCATTTTCGTAGGACCGTCTGGTTGTGGTAAGTCTACTACCTTACGTATGATTGCAGGTCTGGAAGATATCACTCAGGGTGAGTTGTGGATCGGTGATCGTATGGTAAACGATGTAGAGCCTAAGGATAGAGATATCGCCATGGTATTCCAGAACTACGCTCTGTATCCTCATATGAGTGTATTTGATAATATGGCATTTGGTCTGAAGCTGAGAAAGGTTCCTGCTGAGAAGATCAATAAGGCAGTACATGAGGCAGCTAAGATTCTTGATATTGAACATCTGTTGGATCGTAAGCCAAAGGCTTTGTCCGGTGGTCAGAGACAGCGTGTTGCTATGGGTCGTGCAATCGTTCGTGAGCCAAAGGTATTCCTGATGGATGAGCCTTTGTCAAACTTGGATGCTAAGTTACGTGTTCAGATGCGTGTTGAGATCTCTAAGTTACATCAGAGACTGCAGACAACCATCATCTATGTAACACATGACCAGACCGAGGCTATGACACTGGGTACCAGAATCGTAGTTATGAAGGATGGTATCATTCAGCAGGTAGATACTCCACAGAACTTATACGATAAGCCATGTAACTTATTCGTAGCCGGTTTCATGGGTATGCCTCCAATGAACTTCATTGATTGTAAGGTAGTTAAGTCCGGATCAGATGTATTATTGATGTTCGGTTCTCACTCTATCAAGGTTCCTGATACAAAGGCAGCTAAGTTGATCGAGATGAACTACATTGATAAGGAAGTTATCTTAGGTATCCGTCCAGAGAACATTCATGATGAGCAGTTATTCATCGAGTCTTCTCCGGAAAGTATTATTGATGCTAAGATTAACATCTACGAGATGTTAGGTGCAGAAGTATATCTGTACTTCACCATTGATCAGTTCGATATTACTGCAAGAGTAAATGCACGTACTACCGCTAGACCTGGCGATACTGTACAGTTAGCATTTGACTTAAGCAAGATTCATATCTTCGATAAGGAAACAGAACAGGTAGTAGTTAACTAGTCTGTTGATTCCGAATAGAAACTTGGAATATAGTAAGGACCGCCGTTCGGGTGACTGAATGGCGGTCCTTTTGTTAAAATGTGAAATATTTGTGAGGAACTGCAATTTTTACAGATTTCCTCTTTTTTTTTTGTTGATTATGCTATAAAATGATATATAAGTATAGTTAGGTGTAGTGAATACAAGAATGAAGGAGTGGATAAAATGATTTCGAACCAAATCCTGCAGGATACGATTGAGGGAATTAAGACCATCACAAGAATAGACTTGTGTGTAATGGATACGGAGGGGAAGGTATTAGCATCGACATTGAGAGATGCTGAAGAATATGAGAAGGCAGTTTTGGCATTTGTAAGTTCACCGGCAGAAAGTCAGGTATTACAGGGATATCAGTTCTTTAAGGTATTTGATGATAATCAGTTAGAGTATGTGATTCTGGCAAAGGGTGAAGCAGATGATGTATATATGATTGGTAAGATTGCTGCATTTCAGGTGCAGAATCTGTTGGTAGCCTACAAGGAGCGGTTTGATAAGGACAACTTTATTAAGAATCTGCTGCTTGATAATCTGTTATTGGTTGATATCTACAACCGTGCGAAGAAGCTACATATCGATACCGATATCCGCAGAGTTGTATTCATAATAGAGACAAAGACGGAGAAGGATAATAATGCTTTGGAGACGGTACGGAATATTTTTTCGGCAAAGTCAAAGGATTTTATTACCGCAGTTGATGAGAAGAATATTATTCTGGTAAAGGAAGTAAAAGCAAACGAAACCTATGATGATCTGAATAAAACGGCAAAGGTGATCGTTGATATGCTGAATACTGAAGCAATGTCTACGGTTCATGTAGCGTATGGTACCATTGTGAATGAGATCAAGGAAGTATCCCGTTCCTATAAGGAAGCGAAGATGGCATTGGATGTCGGAAAGATCTTCTATGGTAATCGTAATATCATAGCATACAGCAACCTTGGTATCGGACGTTTGATTTACCAGCTGCCGATTCCTTTATGTAAGATGTTTATTAAGGAGATCTTTGATGGCAAGTCACCGGATGAGTTCGATGAGGAGACTTTAGTTACCATTAATAAGTTCTTTGAGAACAGTTTGAATGTATCTGAAACTTCCAGACAGTTGTACATCCATCGAAATACACTGGTATACCGGCTGGATAAGCTGCAGAAGAGTACAGGACTGGATCTGCGGGTGTTTGAGGATGCCATTACGTTTAAGATTGCTTTGATGGTAGTAAAATATATGAAATATATGGAATCTCTGGATTACTAGGGAGGATTGATTATAAACGAAAGGAGCACAGGTTATGTTAGTGCTTGATCATGTTACTATGAAGTACCCAACAGGTACTACAGCATTGAATGATGTTAGTATCTCGATTGATAAAGGAGAGTTTGTTTTTATTGTAGGAAGCAGTGGTTCCGGTAAGACGACACTGATGAAGCTTCTTCTGAAGGAGCTGGATCCGACCTCCGGGACGATTACGATAAACGGAAAAGACTTTTCAAAGGTGAAGCGAAAGGATATACCGAAGATTCGGCGGGATATCGGTGTGGTATTCCAGAACTTCCGTCTGCTGAAGGATCGAAACGTATATGAGAATGTTGCGTTTGCACAACGAATCGTAGAGACACCACCACGTTATATTCGACGTCAGGTTCCGTCGATGTTGACGATGGTAGGACTGGGAGATAAATATAAGTCTTATCCGAGAGAACTGTCTGGTGGTGAACAGCAGAGAGTTGCACTGGCTAGAGCATTGGTAAATAACCCATCTATCCTGCTTGCGGATGAGCCGACCGGTAACCTGGATCCTAAGAACTCTTGGGAAATTATGACGTTACTGGAAGAAGTCAATAAGCGTGGAACGACAGTTGTAGTGGTAACCCATAACCGGGAAATCGTAAATGCCATGAAGAAAAGAGTCGTAACCTTGAAAAAGGGTACGATTATTAGTGATGTGAAAAAGGGTGGGTATATAGATGAAGATTAGTACATTGTGGTACTGCTTTTTGCAGGGACTGAAAAATATAAAACGAAACCTGTTGTTCTCATTGGCTTCTGTTGGTACGATTGTGGCATGTCTGTTCCTGTTCGGAATCTTCTATGCAATCGTAGTGAACTTTGAGTCGATGATGCAGCAGATGGAGGAATCCGTAGCGGTAACGGTATTCTTTGATGAAGGTGTTTCACAGGAACAGATCGATGCGATCGGAGAAGAGATCCGAGTACGGCCGGAGGTGAATACCATGGACTTTGTTTCGGCAGATCAGGCATGGAGTCAGTTCTCGAATGAACTGTTTCATGGGGATCAGGATAAGGTCAACGAAGCCTTTGGTGAGGATAACCCGTTGGCAAACTATGCATCCTATAATATTACGATTAAGGATGTCAGCCAGCAGCAGGAATTCGTATCCTTTCTGGAAGGACTGGATGGTGTACGAAAGGTAAAGAGTTCTACCGTTACTGCGAAGAATCTGGCATCAATCAATTCTTTGGTAGGATATGCATCGGTAGGAGTTATCGTGATTTTGTTATTGGTTTCCATCTTCCTGATCAGCAATACGATCACGATTGGTATTACGGTCAGAAAGGAAGAAATCTCTATTATGAAGCTGATCGGTGCAACCGATTTCTTTGTTCGTACCCCATTTATAGTAGAGGGTATTACCATCGGTCTGGCAGGATCGATCGTACCATGTATCCTGTTATACTTTATGTATGGCATGGTAGTAGAATTTTTGACAAATAACTTCTCAAATCTTATGAATTGGCTGGTATTTTTGCCTAGAAACGAGGTGTTCCATACATTGACACCGGTTTGTCTGTTGATCGGTATCGGCATCGGATTTGTAGGAAGTCTGGTAACCACAAGGAAGCATTTGAAGGTATAGGGTGATGAATATGAGGAAATGGCCGCGTATCACGAAGGCATTGATCGCCATAGGGCTGGTACTGACAATTTCAACACAGGTATATGCAACATCTCTGGATGATGCGCAACAGGATAAGAAGGACGCTGAAGACAATAAGAGTCAGGCAGAGAAGATTCTGACAGAACTGGAAAGTAAAAAGTCGGATATAGAGACGTACGTTTCCGAACTGGATACGCAGATGGCGGATATTCAGAATCGGATCAATGATCTGAACAATCAGAAATCGGAGCTGGAAACACAGATCGCACAGAAACAGGCAGATCTGGAAACGGCAAAGAGCAAGGAACAGAAGCAGTATGCGGATATGTGTGCCCGGATTCAGTTCATGTACGAGAATGATGAAGCCGGCTATGCAGATGCGTTTTTGACTTCGGAATCCATGAGTGATATTCTGAATCGACCGGAATATATATCTGCGATATCGGAATATGATTATAATATGCTGGAACAGCTGGTGGCGACCAGAGAACAGATCGCAAATGATGAGCAACAGCTACAGATGGACTTGGCATCTGCCGAGGAGCTGAAGACACAGGCAGAGGCAGAACAGGATACCGTCAATAGTCTGATTGATGCAAAGTCACAGGAAATCGCAGAATATGACGATCTGATTTCCAGACAGGAGAAACTGGTTGCACAGTATGACGCAGAGCTGCAGGCAGCATCGAGCCGGATTGCACAGCTCGAAGCAGCCGCCAGAAACAGTGGTAACTTTGTACCGTATTCGGGTGGAGCACTGACCTGGCCGTGTCCATCCAGTACGAGACTGACCTCCTACTTTGGATATCGGACTCCGGATGGTGGATATGTAAATGCAAATCATAAAGGAATTGATATCGGAGCACCGACAGGCACACCTGCGGTAGCGGCAGCCAGTGGTGTTGTGGTTATATCCAGATATAGCAATTCTGCAGGAAACTGGGTAGTCATCAGCCATGGAAACGGGCTCTATACGATGTATATGCATGGTTCGCAGCTATGCGTATCCGAGGGGCAGTATGTCAATGCGGGGGATACCGTGCTGCTGGTAGGCTCTACCGGCTGGTCGACCGGTCCGCATCTGCATTTTGGTGTAGGAGTAGGCGGATATACTTCTGCCTATGCGGTAGATCCGTTGAGTTATTTCCAATAAGCGGCAGGGAAAGCAGGTACAGTAGAAAGATAACAACAGAGAAAATAGCAGAAAGTAGCAGTAGAAGAAGGCTTGGTGAGAAATATGAAGAAACGAATGCGAACTCTGAGGGCAGGAATAGCGGTACTTCTGACATGTGTAATATCTACGCAGGTATATGCAACCTCTTTGGATGATGCACAGCAGGATAAGAAGGATGCCGAGGATAATAAGAGTCAGGCAGAAGAGATTCTGGCAGGGCTGGAGAGTAAGAAGTCGGATATTCAGACCTATATCTATGATCTGGATACACAGATGGCAGATATTCAGGTTCGGATCAATGATCTGAATAATCAGAAGTCCGATCTGGAAACGCAGATCACACAGAAGCAGGCGGATCTGGAGACAGCAAAGGCACAGGAGCAAAATCAGTATGCTGAGATGTGTAGCCGGATCCAGTATATGTATGAAAATGAGAATACAGACTATGCAGCGGTGCTGTTATCTGCGGAGTCTATGAGTGATCTGTTAAATGAACCAGAGTATGTGTCCGCTATGGCAGGATATGACTATACTATGTTGGAGCAGTTGATTGCAACCAGAGAACAGATCGCAAATGATGAACTGATTCTGGAACAGAATCTGGCGGCAGTCGAAGGACTGACACAGCAGGTGCAGGAAGAGGAAGATACCGTAAGTGCACTGTTGGATGAGAAGAATAAGGAAATGGCGGAATATGATGATCTGATTAAGGATCAGCAGGAGAAGGTAGAACAGTACGATGCCGAGATTCAGGCGGCATCCGACCGAATCGCAGCGATCGAAGCGGAGGCTGCTCGAAAGGCACAGGAGGCACAGCAAAATCAGACGACCGTATCGACAGATACCGGATCAAACTATGTTCCATATACAGGAGGTGCACTGCTTTGGCCGTGCCCATCCAGCACCCGGATCAATTCAGGGTTTGGTACCAGAGAGGCATCCGGAGTTGTTACGGCGAATCACTATGGTATTGATATCGGATGCCCGGACGGTACGCCGATCGTGGCAGCAGCCAGTGGGGTTGTGGTTCTGGCGCGCAGAAGTGCAACGGCCGGAAACTGGATTATTATCAGCCATGGAAACGGGCTGTATACGATATACATGCATGCATCCGCACTATATGTGTCTGAAGGTCAGTATGTAAATGCCGGCGATACGATTATGCTGTCGGGAGCAACCGGGGCTACGCAGGGACGGCATCTGCACTATGAGGTTCGTGTCGGGGGCTATAGTAGTTCCAGATATTCGGTTAACCCAATGAACTATTATTAATGAATGGTTACTGATGAGGGTTCAAGCTTGAGAGAGAAGAAATAACAAGCGAAAGGACATAGGTTATGAAAAAATTATCAAAGATTGTATTAGGACTGACTATGACAGCAGTGCTGTGTACCGGTTGTTCTGTAACGAATCTGTTGCCGGGCGGCAGCAGCA
Organism: uncultured Clostridium sp.; assembly: GCA_900539185.1. Lineage (GTDB taxonomy): Bacteria > Bacillota > Clostridia > Lachnospirales > Lachnospiraceae > CAG-632. The sequence goes on along the minus strand of UQBG01000011.1, from coordinate 85,112 downwards.
GTTCTTCAACCGGAACGGGATTTGGCAAGGGATCCGGCAATTCCGGTTCGAGTGTGTATACGGATGAGGTACAGGATAAGATCGATACGATCAATGGTATCATAGACGATAAGTTTTACTTTGATGCCAGTGATGATCAGGAACGGGAAGAGTACATTTATAAGGGGATCATGGAGAGTCTGGATGATCCATATTCGGTATATTATACGGCAGAGGAATATGAGGATATGATGAATACGTCCTCGGGATCCTATGAAGGTATCGGTGTTTCCATTCAGCAGAATGCTGAAACAAAGACACTGACAGTGATACGGGTGTTTAAGGATAGTGGAGCAGAGGCGGCCGGCATGCTTCCAAAGGATGTCATTACGGGTGTGAATGGACGGACTCTGAACGGAGAAGATGTATCAGAGGTAGTAACCTGGATCAAGGGAGAACCGGGAACAACGGTAGATGTAACGGTATATCGCCCGAGTACAGATGAAGAGCTGACATTGACCATTGAAAGAAAGACGATTGATAATTCAACGGTGAGCTATAAGATGTTAGCAAACAATATCGGTTACATAGAGGTAACAGACTTCTATGAGAAGACAGGGGACCAGTTCCGATCAGCAATCAGCGATTTGAAGGCGCAGGGTATGCAGTCATTAATTATAGATCTGCGGAATAATCCGGGGGGTTATGTAAATGTTGTCGTTGATATGTGTAATCAGATCCTGTCGGAAGGCACCATAGTATATACTGAGGATAAGAATGGAACGGTACTGGAAAAGTATGAGGCAGATGACAAAGAGTCTTTGGATATACCAATGGCAGTACTGGTCAACGGAAGCAGTGCCAGTGCCTCTGAGATCTTTGCTGGCTGTATGAAGGATCATGGCGTGGCTACATTGGTTGGTACTACAACCTTTGGAAAAGGAATCGTTCAGCAGGTGGTTCCGTTAAGTGATGGATCTGCGATTAAACTGACGATTGCAAAGTATTTTACTCCAAACGGAAATGATATTCATAAGATCGGTATTGAGCCGGATGTAGAAGTAGAGCTGCCGGATGAACTGTTGAAGGAACCGATTCTGCCGGAGGATCAGGATATACAGCTTCAAAAAGCGGAAGAGATATTGACAGCACAGTAGAATAGAAGATAATAGGCGAGTCTGATATGTAGTGGGATACTACGATTGGACTCGCTTTTTTATGCAAAGAAAAGTGGACTTGTAAATAAGTGATAATATGATATACTAACAATAGTTAGAATAAACTAACATTTAATTCCCGGTAAGGTGGAGAAAAAATTCGATAAAGGGGTGCTATAGCGATGAATATAAAGCAGCAAAAGCAGATAAAAGCATATCTGGTGGAGGAATTCGGAAAAGATCAGGGAGATACATTGTATGATAAGCAGGAAAAGGTGCTTTTTACACTTATTGAAAATACAAAAAATAAGACTAAGAATCAAATGAAGACGCTTACGCAGACGATCCTTCCGCGTATAGCATTGTATAAAACTCTGGCTGAAGCGGGTTTTTCAAAAGAGGATATCTATAAATATATGCGAAAGTACATGCTTGATATTGTTGCGGCAAAAAAGCATGCATCTACCGCAAAGATGGAAGTGGTACCGGGATTTTATACGATCTACAGCAGTATATTTCTTAAAATTATGCGGACAACCGACTTACAGGAGAGTGTACAAAAACATGGAAAAGATTACTATGATGTTACGATTACGAAGTGCCTTTGGCATACAGCTTGTGTAGAAAACGGTTGTGCAGAGCTTTGCAGCCTGTTTTGTGATGTCGATGACGTGACATACGGTGGATTGAAAAAAATCGGGTTTACACGGACAAAGACACTCGGGTATGGCGGAGACTGCTGCGATTTTCATTTCTTTAAAATCAAGAGGAAATGATAAACAATATTCGTATTATAAATGAAATAGTTTAAAAATTATAAAAAGTATTATTAAAAAAACAATGATTAGAATAGCGCATAAAGCAGTAATAAAAAAATAGAAACATCCAGAGTTGGCAGTAGAAGTTTTTGGTGACTGATCGCGAGGTACGGGCTTTGGTTCTTTTTTAGCTGTTGAATGTTTTTGGGGGCTGGCTTTTACTGTGTGCAAATATAAGGACAGAGGATCAGATTGGTTTAAAATCCTTGTATGGAAATTTTCTAACCATAAGGCATCATCAGGAGTACACATAGTTTGTTCGTTACAATTGGGCTCATGTACAATCTGGTTCCGAACTCGTCGGTAGTGTTTAAGTTTGTTTAAATCATTTCTCCAGCTTTTAATGTAAAAATCACCACTGGGAGTAGTTTCCATTTCCTTAATATAGGCAGTTATACCATTATTATCATTCATTATTTCGCCACATAGTTTTTCGAGGCGTTTATATGAATCCATAAAGTTCATAATTGACTGCCCTCCCCCTCTTATTCATAAAGCATATTATCCCAACGCTGCGAAGAGTGCGGCAATCTCGTCAGCACTTAACTGCTTGTTCGGATCATCCGAGATGATAGAAGATACATCGGCGGTTTCAGCCGGAGTGTCTTCTATGATTTCTTCTGATTCCGGAATGACTTCTTCAGTCTCAGGAGTTTCAACCTCTGTCTCAAGAGTGATTTCTTCATTTGCAGGGAAAGTCATATTTGTATTCGGTTCCGAGAATGATTCTGCCTGTTCTACGACTGTACGAACCTGAAGCTGCAGATCCTGAATACTGTGATTGATGTGATCAAGCTGCTCAGAGAGATCCTGAATAGAATCAATCACACCTTGCATATCCAGACTGCTGAAGTCTATCGTTCCGGTTGTGGCTGACTCGACAGGGGTAACGTTTGCGATAGCGGCAGTCGTAGAGGTGGTCATATTCTCCAGAGCATGTACGAGACGGGAGGTATCCTCCTGCTGATATTTAACCTGAAACTTTGCTGTTTTTGTCTGATTTTGCTGCAGAGACTGTAACAGCTCCGTGATCGTCTGCTGATTGTGAATAAGTTCTGCAGACAGTTCATTTAAAGATTGTGATGTATGTTTTGTATTGACGTAAGTTCCCTTTCCGATGGTATTCATCAGACGGATCAGTTCTTCTCCCTGAAGCTTCATTCCCTCGTAGTTCATACGTTCCCGCTGCTCTTCGCCGACAGACTTCTCCTGCATGGCAGCGGAAGCCTTTCTGTCTCTGGAAATGCATATAAATAACCAATATGCAGATGCTAACAGCAACAAGCTGGAGAGTCCTAAGATCCAGACGGTATTCCGATATTCCAGCAGGCAATATATAGTAGTGATCGTGGTAACAATCGTTAAAAGACCGGCTGCAATCCACGTATTTGATGGTTTATTTGATTTCATACAGAACCTCCCCTATATCTATGCGTTTATGTGCCTGTGTCAGTGCGACAGGCAAACGATATCATCCTTCTCTATTATAGCATGTCACCGGAGCGAAAAAAATAGTGAAATGAGGATTCTGTGAATTATGGATCAGAGAAGCCGGCAGAGCTGCAAGTGCAAGGTATAAAACAGAACAAAAGTTCGATTTTTGCTATACATTTTATAATTAATTTGCTATAATCAGAGCATAATATGGTTATTTACGCAAAAAGTACAAGAAGTATTTTGAGAAAGCAGGCTAAGAAAAACAAGGAGATCATCTATAATGGATCATTTTGAATTAGTATCGGAATATGAGCCAACCGGGGATCAGCCACAGGCGATTGAGGAGCTGGTAAAGGGATTTCAGGAAGGTAATCAGTTTGAAACCCTGTTGGGCGTGACCGGTTCCGGTAAAACCTTTACGATGGCAAATGTAATTGCCAGATTGAATAAGCCAACATTGGTCATCGCACATAATAAAACTCTGGCGGCACAGCTATATAGTGAATTTAAAGCGTTTTTTCCGCATAATGCCGTGGAGTACTTTGTAAGTTATTATGATTATTATCAGCCGGAGGCATACGTGCCATCGACCGACACATATATTGCAAAGGATTCCGCTGTGAATGATGAGATCGATAAGCTTCGTCACAGTGCGACGGCGGCATTGATTGAACGAAAGGATGTTATTGTGATATCTTCGGTGTCCTGTATCTATGGCATCGGTGATCCGGATGACTACCGGGATATGATGATATCTTTGCGGACAGGCATGAATAAGGATCGGGATGATGTGATCCGGGAGTTGATTAACATACAGTATGTACGGAATGATATGGATTTCAAGCGGGGAACCTTCCGCGTAAAGGGAGATGTTCTGGAGATTATTCCGGTATCTACATTTGAAAATGCGGTACGGGTAGAGTTCTTTGGAGATGAGATTGACCGGATCACAGAGTTTGATCCACTGACAGGGGAGATTCATAAGTCATTAAATTTCACCTGTATTTTTCCGGCATCGCATTATGTAGTCGCAAAGGAAAAGATGAACCGGGCGATCGATGAGATCGAGCAGGAGCTGGCAGAGCGGGTAAAGTACTTTAAGGATCGGGAGAAGCTGATCGAAGCACAGCGGATCGCAGAGCGGACGAACTTTGATATGGAGATGCTTCGAGAGACCGGTTTCTGTTCCGGTATCGAGAACTATTCCCGGCCACTGGCAGGACTGCCGGCGGGAGCAACGCCGAATACCCTTTTGGAGTTCTTTAAGGATGATTTCCTTATGATTATAGACGAGTCTCATATTACGGTTCCCCAGATCCGGGGAATGTATGCCGGGGACCGGTCGCGCAAGATGACGTTGGTAGACTACGGATTCCGTCTGCCATCTGCTCTGGATAACCGGCCATTGAACTTTCAGGAATTTGAGTCGAAGATTGATCAACTGCTGTTTGTATCGGCGACGCCGTCCGAGTATGAGTCGGAACATGAACTGCTGCGGGCAGAGCAGATCATACGGCCGACCGGACTGTTGGATCCGTCGATTGAAGTGCGACCGGTGGAAGGTCAGATCGATGATCTGATATCCGAAGTAAATATGGAGACAGCGAAGGGACATAAGATATTAGTAACGACCTTGACGAAGCGTATGGCGGAGGACCTTACAGACTATATGCGGGAGGTAGGAATCAAGGTGAAGTATCTGCATTCGGATATTGATACCCTGGAGCGGATCGAGATCGTGCGGGATCTGCGACTGGGTGTATTTGATGTGCTTGTGGGAATTAACCTGTTGCGGGAAGGTCTGGATATACCGGAGATTACTCTGGTAGCGATCCTGGATGCAGATAAGGAAGGCTTCCTGCGATCCGAGACCTCTCTGATCCAGACGATTGGCCGGGCGGCACGAAACAGTGAGGGCCGGGTGATTATGTATGCGGATACCATCACACAGTCGATGGAGGTAGCGATTCGTGAGACGAATCGCCGGCGGGAGATTCAGGATGCTTATAATAGGGAGCATGGAATCACACCGAAGACAATCGTGAAAGAGATTCGTGCGGTTATCAGCAATGAAAATAGTCTGGAGGACGAGAAGCCGGCAGAGAAGGATGCAGAATCCATGACACGGAAGGAACTGGAGGAAGCCATCGCACGCAAGACGAAGAAGATGAATCAGGCCGCAGCGGAGCTGAACTTCGAGCTGGCAGCCGTTTTAAGAGATGAGCTGAAGGAACTGAAGATCACTCTGCGGGATATAGATGATTAAGACATTCATGGAGAATGATGATAGTAAGGAGACAGATCATGGCAGTGAAAAAGGAATACATTAAGATACGAGGAGCAAACGAACATAATCTAAAGCATATTGATATTGATATACCAAGAAATGAACTGGTTGTTATGACCGGGTTATCCGGTTCCGGTAAATCCTCGCTGGCATTTGACACGATCTATGCAGAAGGACAGCGACGGTATATGGAATCATTGTCTTCTTATGCAAGACAGTTCTTGGGACAGGCGGAGAAACCGGATGTAGAACTGATCGAGGGACTGTCACCGGCGATATCCATTGACCAGAAGTCAACGAACCGAAACCCACGATCAACGGTTGGAACGGTAACGGAGATCTATGATTATTTCCGACTGTTATATGCCCGGATCGGTATTCCGCATTGCCCAAAGTGCGGAAAGGAGATTACACGGCAGACGGTCGATCAGATGGTTGATACCATCATGGAACTGGAGCCGGGAACGAAGTTTCAGCTTCTGGCACCTGTGGTAAAGGGACGAAAGGGTCGGCATGAGAAGCTGTTGGCGAGTGTAAAGAAGAGTGGCTATGTTCGTGTGATCGTAGACGGGAATCTATATGATCTGTCGGAAGAAATTACATTGGATAAGAATATTAAGCATTCAATCGATGTAGTCGTTGATCGTCTGGTTGTAAAGGATGGTATCCAGCAGCGACTTACGGATTCTGTCGAGACGACGTTAAAACTGGCGGAGGGAAATATGACAGTGGATGTAATCGGCGGAGAACCGATGAAGTTCAGTGACAGCTTCTCCTGTCCGGACTGTGGAATCAGTATTGAGGAGATCGAACCGAGAAGCTTCTCATTTAATAATCCGTTTGGTGCCTGTCCGGTCTGTCACGGACTGGGGTATAAGATGGAGTTTGATGTGGATCTTATGCTTCCGGATCGGAGACTGAGCATCAATGAGGGATGTATACAGGTGCTGGGCTGGCAGTCTGCTGCAAAGCCGGGCAGTTTTTCACGGGCGATTCTGGATGCACTGGCAAAGGAGTATCACTTTGATCTGGATACTCCGTTTCAGGAGTATCCGCAGGAGATACAGGACTTGCTTTTGTATGGAATCGGCAGCCGCCCGGTGAAGGTCTATTATAAGGGACAGCGGGGAGAGGGTGTCTACGATATTACATTTGAAGGTCTGCTGGAAAATATAAAGCGGCGATATCGGGAATCCTCGCAGTCCATGCGGGAAGAGTACGAGAGCTATATGTCGATTACACCATGTGAGGAGTGCAAGGGAAAACGTCTGAAAGCAGAGTCCCTGGCGGTAACGATTGATGATAAAAATATTGCTGAGATCACAGAGATGTCCATAGCAGATCTGCATAGCTATCTGCAGAATCTGACGATTTCGGATCGGCAGCAGCTGATCGGTGGTGTTATTCTAAAGGAGATACGATCCAGAATTCAGTTCCTGATCGATGTAGGACTGGACTATCTGGCACTTTATCGCCCGACGGCGACATTATCCGGCGGAGAGGCACAGCGAATCCGTCTGGCGACACAGATCGGTTCCGGTCTGGTAGGTGTTGCCTATATTCTGGACGAGCCGAGTATTGGACTGCATCAGAGAGATAATGATAAGCTGATCGCCACCCTGAAGCGGTTACGGGATCTGGGAAATACACTGATCGTAGTCGAGCATGATGAGGATACGATGCTGGCAGCAGATTACATTGTGGATATAGGACCGGGAGCCGGAGACTATGGCGGAGAGGTCGTGGCAGCCGGAACGGCGAAGGATATCATGAAGTGTAAGCGGTCGATCACAGGAGCTTATTTAAGCGGAAGAAAGAAGATTCCGGTGCCGGAGAAGCGTCGGGTACCGACGGGCTGGATCGAGGTACAGGGAGCCAGAGAGAACAACTTAAAGAATATTAATGTAAAGTTTCCATTGGGGGTTATGACCTGTGTGACCGGTGTGTCGGGATCCGGTAAGAGTTCACTGGTAAATGAAATTCTGTATAAGCATTTGGCACGGGACTTAAATCGTGCAAAGGAGAAGCCGGGAAAGCACGACAAGATACTGGGAATGGAGCAGTTGGACAAGGTGATCAATATTGATCAGTCACCGATCGGAAGAACTTCACGTTCAAATCCGGCGACCTATACCGGCGTGTTTGATATGATTCGGGATCTGTTCGCGTCATCGAAGGATGCAAAGGCGAAGGGATATGGCAAAGGACGATTTAGCTTTAATGTATCGGGTGGCCGCTGTGAGGCCTGTAAGGGAGACGGAATCATAAAGATCGAGATGCATTTCCTGCCGGATGTCTATGTGCCGTGTGAGGTCTGCCACGGAAAGCGTTATAACCGGGAAACGCTGGAGGTCAGGTATAAGGGAAAGAGCATCTCCGATGTACTGGATATGACTGTAGACGAAGCCTGTGTATTCTTTGAAAATATGCCGTCGATTCTTCGTAAGATCGAGACTCTGCGGGATGTCGGACTGGGATATATTAAGCTGGGACAGCCGTCCACATCACTGTCCGGTGGCGAGGCGCAGCGGATCAAGCTGGCAACCGAGCTGAGTAAGCGAAGCACCGGAAAGACGATATATATTCTGGATGAACCGACGACCGGTCTTCATTTTGCGGATGTGCATAAGCTGATAGACATTCTCCAGAGACTGACGGAGGGTGGAAATACGGTAGTGGTCATCGAACATAATCTGGATGTGATCAAAACGGCAGATTATATCATAGATATTGGACCGGAGGGTGGAGCCAGAGGTGGTACCGTCGTTACACAGGGAACACCGGAGGAGGTTACTGAATGTCCGGAGAGCTATACCGGTAAATATCTGGAGAAGTATTTGACAATTCCGAAATAAGGATATATAATTGCGAAGAAATCAGGAGTGCTTAAGGAATTAGGCTGAGAGATGGCATAGTCCTGCCGTCAATCCTATGGGAATACCCATGACCTGATCCAGATAATGCTGGCGGAGGGAGATCATATGATAGCAATGATATGCAATCACGCCCCTTTCGTTCATCGGAAGGGGTTTTCGTTTTGCTGGAAGATTTCAGACAGGTAAGGGAAAATAACAGGAGGAAAGAAAGATGAATGCGAATGTAGCGATTCAGGTGCTGCCGGCGGTAGCGACTGATAAAGAAGTGGTACGAATCGTAGATGAAGTTATCAACTACATTAAGAGTACCGGTGTAACCTACTATGTAGGACCGTGCGAGACCGCAATGGAGGGTGATTATGAAACACTGATGGAGATTGTGAAGCAGTGTCAGTATATTGCCATTCAGGCAGGATGCCCAAGCGTTATGAGCTATGTGAAGATTACCTATAAGCCAGAAGGTGAGGTATTGACCATAGATGAAAAGACAGCGAAGCATCATCAGTAAATGTATACCGGTCGGTGTGATACTGGCGGTTTTGGTTATCTGGCAGATCATCTGTATGACAGGCATCGTGCCCGGCTATATGCTGCCGTCACCGGTTCGGGTCGTGCAGGCGTTTGTTGCAGACTTTCCGTTGCTGATGCATCATTCAAAGGTGACTCTGATCGAGGCGGCACTGGGGATGTTCTTTGGTGTAACGCTTGGCTTTTTGTCGGCGGCACTGATGGATACCTTTGAACCGGTCCGGCAGGGGCTGTATCCGATTCTGGTATTGACGCAGACGATACCACCGGTAGCAATCGCACCGCTTCTGATTCTGTGGTTTTCCTATGGAATTGCACCGAAGGTAGTACTGGTTGTACTGGTGTCATTCTTCCCGATCGCAGTAGGACTGTTGGAGGGATTCCGGTCTGTGGATCCTGATATGATCCGGCTGATGCGTGCGATGAAGGCAAATCGGTGGCAGATATTCTGGAATGTAAAGTTTCCGGCTGCATTGGGAGAATTATTCTCCGGGCTGAAGATCGCAGTAGCATATTCCGTAGTCGGAGCTGTAATTGCAGAATGGCTGGGTGGATTTGATGGTCTGGGTGTATACATGACGCGTGTAAAGAAGTCGTATGCATATGACCGGATGTTCGCCGTGATATTTCTGGTGTCGGCAATCAGTCTGTTGCTTATGGCGGTTGTAAAGATCGCACAGCATAAGGCGATGCCGTGGAAGTATTGTCAGGAAGAAGAAAAATAAGACATATAGAAAGCAAATACAAGATAGAATAAAAAGGAGACAAAAGAGAGATATGAAACGATTCAAAAGATGGACAGGATTATTCCTGGCAGGTGTGTTGGCACTGAGCGTATGTGGATGCGGAAGCAAGGATGTGACTGCACCAAGTACAGAAGAGAATACAGAGGAAGCAACCGATGATAGCACGGCTGCAGAGAATAGTGAGTTAAAGGATATTACCTTTGTGCTGGACTGGACACCGAATACAAACCATACCGGCCTGTATGTTGCTCAGAAGCTGGGATACTTTGAGGAAGCTGGACTGAATGTAACGATTGTTCAGCCGCCGGAGGATGGAGCAACCACGATGGTAGCATCCGGACAGGCACAGTTTGGTATTGATTTTCAGGATTATTTAGCACCGGTATTTACATCCGATGAAGAGATGCCGGTAGCAGCCGTAGCAGCGATCCTTCAGCATAATACATCCGGTATTATTTCCCTGAAGGAGGATGGAATCGAGTCACCGGCTGACATGGAAGGAAAGAATTATGCAACCTGGGATCTGCCGATCGAGCAAGCGATTCTTAAGAATGTCATCGAAGCAGACGGTGGAGATTTTGATAAGGTAAACCTGATTCCTGAGTATGTAACGGATGTACCGACAGCCCTTCAGCAGGATATCGATGCAGTCTGGGTATATTATGCATGGGACGGTGTATCTACGGAGGAAGCCGGACTGGATACCAACTTCTTCTACTTCAAGGATCTGAATCCGAAGTTTGACTACTATAGTCCGGTTATTATCGCAAACACCGATTTCCTGGAGGAGGACGGTGATACAGCCAGAGCATTTTTAGATGCAGTTCGTAAGGGGTATGAGTATGCCATCGAGAATCCGGAGGATGCAGCTGACATCCTGTGTGAAGAAGTACCGGAGCTGGATCCGGAGATGGTAAAGCAGAGCCAGTTATGGATCGCAGATCAGTATAAGGCTGAGGCCGATCAATGGGGATATATCGATCCGGAACGCTGGGACGGATTCTACGCATGGTTATATGAAGAGGGACTGTCTGATGAGATTCCGGCAGGTACCGGCTTCACAAATGATTACTTGAGCAAGTAGAGGTAGTATATGATATTACAGGCAGAGCAGATATCAAAAGCATATGGTGAAAAACAAGTACTACAGGATATATCGGTTACGTTAAATCAGGGCGAACTGGTATGTTTGCTGGGGGTGAGCGGTGTAGGAAAAACAACGCTGTTCAATATCCTGTCCGGACTGGCAACACCGGACTCAGGCAGGGTCTTGTTGGATGGAAAAGAGATCACCGGGGAAACCGGACACCTGAGCTATATGCTTCAGAAGGATCTGCTTCTGCCGCATAAGACGGTTCTGGATAATGTGGCACTGCCACTGCGTCTGGCCGGAAAGAAGAAAAAAGAGGCAAGGCAGGAAGCAAACGCATATTTTGCACAGTTTGGGCTGGACGGTACACAGAAGAAGTACCCAGTGCAGCTATCGGGTGGTATGCGTCAGCGGGCAGCCTTGCTTCGAACCTATATGTGCGGGGATCAGGTCGCTTTATTAGATGAGCCGTTCAGTGCTTTGGATACGCTGACAAAGACTGCGATGCAGGAGTGGTATCTGAAGGTGATGGAGGAGATAAAGCTGTCCACCCTGTTCATTACACATGATATTGATGAGGCGATTCTGATATCGGATCGAATCTACATTATGAAGGGAAGCCCGGCCACGATCACGGCTGAACTTGTGATACAGGAGGCAAAGCCGAGAGATGGCGACTTCCTGTTGAGTGATGCATTTATCGAATATAAGAGAAAAATCAAGAGCCTGCTCTAGTGGCCGGCTTGACATTTCTTATGTGAAATAGTAGTCTTTGGATAGAAGTAATACAGGAAAGAGGAAGAGTACTATGGGAACGAATATGAAGGCTGCCCGGCTGGATCACTTTCAGACGGGGATCTTCGCAGAATTAAATGAACTTAAAAATCAGGTTGAGGCGGAAGGCAAGAGGGTGTACAACCTATCGGTCGGCACACCGGACTTTGAACCGCCGCAGCATGTCATACAGGCCGTTCGGGAGGCAGCGGGAAAGCCGGAGAACTATAAGTATTCTCTGCAGGATTTGCCGGAGCTTCTGACGGCTGTTTCTGATTATTATAAAAGTCGCTTTGGGGTAGAGATTGCACCGGACTGTATCACAGGTGTACATGGTACACAGGAGGGTATGGGACATCTGGGCATGGCACTTCTGGATCCGGAGGATGTTGTGTTATTGCCAAATCCGGGGTATCCGATCTTCGAAGCCGGGGCATACTTAAGTGGAGCCCATATGGAGTTTTATGAACTGCGGGAGGAGAATCAGTTTCTTCCGGTGCTGAGCGAGATACCGGAAGAGGTAGCGAGGAAGGCAAAGCTCATGGTATTGTCTTACCCATATAATCCCGTATGCCGGACGGCACCGCGGGAGTTCTATGAGGAAGTCGTGGCGTTTGCAAAAAAGTATGATATCTTCGTTGTGCATGACAATGCATATTCGGATATTATTTATGATGGAAGACCGGGAGAGTCCTTCCTGTCGATACCGGGTGCGATGGAGATCGGAGCGGAATTCTTCTCTTTGTCAAAGTCATTTAATATAACGGGAGCACGGGTATCATTCCTTCTGGGACGTAAGGATGCCGTAGATGCACTGAAGCTGTTGAGGAGTCAGTATGATTTCGGAACCTTCCTGCCGATCCAGTATGGTGCGATTGCAGCATTGACCGGATCGAGAGACTTTGTGAAGCAGCAGTGTGCGGAATACCAGAAGCGGCGGGATGCTCTGTGCGGCGGGTTCCGGAGAATCGGCTGGAATGTGCCGGATAGTGAGGGTACGATGTTCGTCTGGGCACCGGTGCCGAAGGGCTATAGAAGCTCCAGAGAGTTCTGTGCGACTATGCTGAAGCAGGCAGGCGTTTTGTGTACGCCGGGCGATGCGTTTGGAAGTAAGGGAGAAGGCTATGTGCGGTTTGCACTGGTTATGCCGGTGGAAGAACTGGAGGCAGTCGTGGAAGCGGTTGATCGGAGTGGCGTTCTGAAAGTAACAGAATAGACAGAAGATTTCCTTGACAGATCCGATCAGGTATGATATGTTGAATTTAGGAAATTGCATGTTACTGTACGGCAGGCATTAGCGATACATAGATGGTGATAGTTTATGTGTGGCTAATGCTTTTTTATTTGGATAAAAACCATAACTCATAAGACTTTCACCACGAGAAGAAAGGAGAATGAGTTATGAAAGACAAAATTTTTGGAGTTTTACAACGTGTGGGGCGTTCCTTTATGCTCCCGATCGCATTGCTGCCGGTAGCAGGTCTGTTATTAGGTCTGGGCAGCTCTCTGACAAATACAACGATGTTAGAGACCTACAACCTGATGAGTGTTATGGGCCCGGGTACCGTATTGAATATGATATTTACGGTTATGAGTGAGGCCGGTAATATCGTATTTGCAAATCTTCCGATACTCTTTGCCATGGGTGTTGCCATCGGTATGGCAAAGCAGGAAAAGGAAGTTGCTGCATTGGCATCCGTAGTTGCATTCTTTATCATGCATGCGTCAATCAACGCGATGATCACCATCAATGGTGGCGCAGAGAAGATGCTGGAAGGTTCTACAACGAATGTAGTCGGTATCACCTCCCTTCAGATGGGTGTATTCGGTGGTATCATTGTAGGACTTGGAGTAGCAGCACTGCACAATAAGTTTTATAAGATTGAACTTCCGCAGGTACTGTCCTTCTTCGGAGGTACCCGGTTTGTACCGATCATCAGTGCTTTGGTATTTACGATCGTTGGTATTCTGATGTTCTTTATCTGGCCGGTGATTCAGCAGGGCATCTATGCAGTCGGTAATCTGGTTATGCGGTCCGGCTATGTTGGAACCTGGGTATACGGCTTCATGGAGCGTCTGTTAATCCCATTTGGTCTGCATCATGTATTCTATCTTCCGTTCTGGCAGACCGCTGTTGGCGGAACAATGGAAGTAGGCGGACAGGTGATCGAAGGCGCACAGAATATCTTCTTTGCACAGCTGGCAGATCCATCTACGACAGAGTTTTCGGTATCTGCAACCAGATTTATGTCCGGTAAGTTCCCATTGATGATCTTTGGACTTCCGGGAGCAGCACTTGCCATGTATCGGACAGCAAAGCCGGAGAACCGCAAGAAGGTAGCCGGTCTGTTGCTTTCAGCAGCATTAACCTCTATGCTGACCGGTATTACAGAGCCATTGGAGTTCACATTCCTGTTTGTAGCACCGGTTCTGTATGGTATTCACTGTGTACTGGCCGGACTGGCATACATGCTGATGCATATCTGTAATGTAGGAGTTGGTATGACATTCTCCGGTGGTCTGATTGATCTGACGCTGTTTGGTATCTTACAGGGAAATGCAAAGACACACTGGATCTGGGTAGTGATTGTTGGTATTGGATATTTCGCAGTTTATTACTTCCTGTTTAGCTTCCTGATCCGGAAGATGAACCTAAAGACACCGGGAAGAGATGATTCTGAGGAAGTAAAGTTATATAATCGTAGTGATGTAGAAGCAAAGAAGAAGGGCGGAAAGTCAGAAGGAGCCGGAAGCAGTGATGATAACGAGCAGTCCAGAATGATTACCGCTGGCTTAGGTGGAAAGAAGAATATCTCCGATGTTGACTGCTGTGCAACAAGACTGCGGTGTACCGTATTCGATGCGGATAAGGTAGACGAAGGTCTGTTAAAGGCAACCGGAGCTGCCGGTGTTATCAAGAAGGGTACCGGTATACAGGTAATCTATGGACCAAAGGTATCGGTTATCAAGTCAAAGCTGCAGGAGTACCTGGAGCATGCACCGGAGGAAGAAACCGTAGTTGCGGCCGGACAGGAGAAGACCGCAGAGACTTCCGGACAGACAGAAGACAAAGCAGAGAAGAAAGTCGTTAAGAGCATTATTATACACAGCCCAATGACAGGAATTGCAGGTGGAATCGAGACTGCACCGGATGAGGGCTTTGCACAGAAGATGATGGGAGACGGAGCTGTAGTAGAACCAAAGGATAGTCAGGTGGTCGCTCCGGCAGATGGTGAGATCGCATTTGTATTCCCATCCAAGCATGCAGTCGGATTCGTAACAGAAGACGGCATTGCTATGCTGATTCATGTAGGTATTGATACTGTAAATCTGAATGGACAGGGCTTTGAGGTTCTGGTTCAGGAAGGAGATAAAGTAAAGGCAGGAACTCCGCTGATGAAGCTGGATCTGCCACTGTTAAAGGAGAAAGCACCTTCGCTGGTATCGCCGGTGATCTGTACAGAGCTGGAAGACAATCAGTCTATCCGCATGCTGCATACAGGTGAGATCAAGGCCGGAGATGAGCTGTACGCCATTGATATTGCGGAGGAATAAATGAGGCAAAGGATAGGGTGAGGGAATGTACCGGGTAATCAAGACTTTAAACCACAATGCCATATTGGCAACAGGAACGGAGGACAATCAGGAGTATATACTGCTGGGAAAGGGAATCGGCTTTGGCAGGAAAGTTTCCGAACGTGTGGAAGCACCGGAGGATGCCAGAGTCTACTCCCTGCAGAATGTGACGGAACGCGGAAAGGCGAAGGAACTGTTGCAGGACACCCCGACAGAGTATCTGGAGATTGCAAATCAGATTCTGGATGAAGCGGAAAAGGAATTTGGCAAAGTGGATCGGGACATTCTCTTCCCTATGGCGAATCATATCGCCTATGCCGCAAAACGAATGCAGGCAGGGGAGCAGATCAGTAATCCGTTGAACAGTGATATCCGTATTCTGTTTTATAAGGAATATAAGATCGCTGAACTGGCAAAACCAATGCTGCAGGAACTGTTAAAGCTGGAGATCATGGAGGACGAGATCGGATATATCGCCCTTCATGTACATTCCAGTATACAGGATGAAAAGGTGACCACCTCTATGCAGATGGCGATGATCGTCAGAGAATGTGTTACGCTGATCGAGGAACAGGTGGGACGAAAGATCGATATTCTCTCTTTGGACTATAATCGTCTGATGAATCATGTGAAGTTTATGTTTGCCAGATCTGTGACCGGTGAGGTGCTGAAGCTGGATATGAATGCGTATATAAAGATGACATATCCGCAGGCGTATGAGATCGCGGAGGTTGTATGTCAGCATATCGGTAAGGCACTGAATACAACATTGGCGGAGGTAGAGATCGGGTATCTGGCGATGCATGTACAACGTGCACTTATGGATGAAACGGCAGAAACTTCTTGATTTTATCAGCACTACGCGGTAGTATTAAACAGATAAGGTTTGATTATAAATAAGGAAACTATGCGGATAGATTTAGGAGGAAGAGACATGCATAAGGAATTGGAAAAGACCTACAATCCACAGGAGATTGAAGATCGGATTTATAAGAAGTGGCTGGAGAAGAAATATTTCCATGCGGAAGTCGATCGGAGCAAGAAACCGTTTACGATCGTGATGCCGCCACCGAATATCACCGGTCAGCTTCATATGGGTCATGCACTGGATAATACCATGCAGGATATTCTGATCCGATTCAAGCGTATGCAGGGATACAATGCTCTGTGGCAGCCGGGAACAGACCATGCCGCGATCGCCACAGAAGTAAAGGTTATCGAGGCACTGAAGAAAGAGGGCATCGATAAGCACGATCTGGGACGTGAGAAGTTCCTGGAGCGTGTATGGGACTGGAGAAAGGAATACGGTGGACGAATCGTAAACCAGTTAAAGAAGATGGGCTCTTCTGCAGACTGGGATCGGGAACGTTTCACCATGGATGAAGGAAACAATAAGGCAGTTACAGAGGTATTCTGTAATCTGTATGAAAAGGGATATATTTATAAAGGCTCCCGGATCGTAAACTGGTGTCCGGTATGTCAGACAACGATCTCAGATGCAGAGGTTATTCATGAGGAGCAGGAAGGTTCCTTCTGGCATATCAATTATCCGGTTGTAGGTGAGGAAGGCCGTTTCGTTGAAATCGCAACGACGCGTCCGGAAACACTGCTTGGCGATACCGCAGTTGCAGTGAATCCGGAGGATGAACGGTATAAGGATATTGTCGGCAAGATGTTAAAGCTTCCTTTGACCGATCGTGAGATTCCGGTAATTGCAGATGCATATGTAGATAAGGAGTTTGGAACAGGCTGTGTAAAGATTACTCCGGCACATGACCCGAACGACTTTGAGGTAGGAAAGCGGCACAATCTGGAAGAAATCAATATATTGAATGATGATGCTACCATTAATGAACTGGGTGGCAAGTATGCCGGCATGGATCGTTATGAAGCACGGAAGGCGATGGTAGCAGATCTGGATGCACAGGGTCTGCTGGTAAAGGTTGTTCCACATACCCATATGGTAGGTACCCATGACAGATGTAAAACAACCGTTGAGCCTCTGGTAAAGCCACAGTGGTTTGTAAAGATGGAAGAAATGGCAAAGCCGGCGAAGCAGGCAGTTGTAGATGGTAAGCTGAAGCTGGTTCCGGAGCGTATGGACAAGACCTATTATAACTGGCTGGATAATATCCGTGACTGGTGTATCTCCAGACAGCTTTGGTGGGGACACCGGATCCCGGCATGGTACTGCCAGGACTGTGGAGAAACGATCGTAGCAAGAGAGACCCCATGTAGCTGTCCGAAGTGTCAGAGCCGGAATCTAAAGCAGGATGAGGATACATTGGATACCTGGTTTTCATCCGCTCTTTGGCCGTTTGCAACCTTGGGCTGGCCGGAAAAGACAGAGGATCTGGACTACTTCTATCCAACGAATGTACTGGTAACCGGATATGATATTATCTTCTTCTGGGTAATCCGTATGGTATTCTCCGGTATTGAACAGACGGGAGAACTGCCATTTGATCATGTACTGTTCCATGGACTGGTACGGGATGATCAGGGCCGGAAGATGAGTAAGTCATTGGGAAATGGTATTGATCCACTGGAGGTTATAGATAAGTATGGTGCAGATGCCCTGCGTCTGACATTGATCACAGGAAATGCACCGGGCAATGATATGCGTTTCTACTGGGAGCGAGTAGAAGCCAGCCGAAACTTTGCAAATAAGATCTGGAATGCATCCCGGTTCATTATGATGAACATGGAGAAGGCAGATACTGCGGAGGTAGATTTAAGCAAGCTGACACAGGCCGACCGCTGGATCCTGTCAAAGGTAAATACGCTGGCAAAGGAAGCAACCGAGAATCTGGAGAAGTTCGAGATGGGTATCGCTGCGGATAAGATCCATAGCTTTATTTGGGAAGAATTCTGCGACTGGTATATCGAGATGGTGAAGCCACGTCTGTGGAATGATGAGGATGAGACAAAGGCAGCTGCAATCTGGACACTGAAGATGGTATTGATCCAGTCCCTGAAGTTGTTACATCCATATATGCCATTTATTACAGAAGAGATCTTCTGCAATCTACAGGATGAAGAAGCGTCTATTATGGTTTCTGACTGGCCGGTATTCAAGGAAGAATGGAACTTCGCAACAGATGAGGCTGCCGTTGATACGATTAAAGCGGCCGTTCGCGGAATCCGGAATATCCGTACAGAGATGAATGTAGCACCAAGCAAGAAAGCAACGGTTTATGTTGTATCTGATAAAGAAGCGGTTCGGAAGATCTTCGAGGACAGCAAGGTGTTCTTTGCAACACTGGGGTATGCGAGTGAGGTACATGTGCAGGCAGATAAGAGCGGCATCGCGGATGATGCAGTATCCGTACTGATTCATGACGCAGCACTGTATATGCCGTTTGCAGAGCTGGTAGATATCGAAAAGGAGATCGAGCGTCTGACAAAGGAGCAGGGAAAGCTTCAGGGCGAGATCAAGCGTGCACAGGGCATGCTGAATAATCCAAAGTTCGTGGAAAAGGCACCGGCAGCAAAGATCGAGGAAGAAAAAGGAAAGTTAGAAAAGTATACACAGATGTTAGTGCAGGTTAAAGAGCGATTAAATCAGTTGAAGTAAGGATTGGATGAATAAAATCACAGGGTTTCGTAAACAATGTAGGTGTAATAGGTAACTACATGAAAGGAGGACATCGATATGTCCAATAACAATTACTCAAACGAAACCAACTGTACAGATTCTGCAAAGAACACTACGAGCAACAAGGCTTCCAATAAGTCTTCCAACAAGAGTAGTAACAAGGCATCCAATAAGAGCAGCAATAAGGCATCCAACAGCAGCAATGCAACCAATGATTACGAATAGGTATTAAACTGAGGACGGAAGCAGCAGAGGCTTGTAACCTCTGCTGCTTTTTGACTTACATAGGGAATGCAGACAGGCGGCGGAGAAAGAGAGGGAAGAAGTATATGAAGAAATACTATAGTACAGGAATTATATTGCTTTGTATTGGAATACTTGGAAGTATGGGGGGATGCATGAAGGGCAGTTCACAAGGTTCAACCGACAGTGCTACTGTACAAGGCTCGGTTGGCTGGGGAAAAAACGGAGCATCAACAACAGCCGGTACATATGAAACAACTGAGGAAATACAGGCAGAAGCACAGTTACAGGAAAAAATAGATTATATACGCAGTTATACATATCAGATATATGACTGGCCGGGGGAAATGGATGAAAGCCAGTTAATAGTTTTGTATGAGGGTCAGATAAAGGAAGAGAATATATCGGTACAGATTTATGACACATCTGCCGTAATGACGCTGGAGGGAGATCTTTATTCTGTATATGTGGAAAATCCGGAGATTTATGAACGGTTGGAAAGCTATGTGTTTGCCGAGGATGGCATTTATATGTATGATGTCATATCGGATAGTTATGCCAAGATACGGGAGTGATACACATAAGCCCGCATATTGAATATGATAGAGTATAAGGAATATGGGGCGGTGAGGAACTACATGCCAACCATTGAGAATATCAATATTCGCTATATTATCCAGAAAGCAGTTGCTGAAAATGCAATTATTATAGATGTGCGATCCGCAGAAGCGTTTCGACAGGGGCATATTCCTATGGCTATGAATATTCCACTGGAGGAGATACAGGGGGGACGGAGTAATCTTCCGAGAGGCAGAACCCTGATCTTTTACTGCGAGAGCGGAGCAAGTAGTCTGAAAGCGGCCAGGATCCTGGCTGCAAAGGGATATCGGACGATCAACACAGTGGGAGGAATCAGACAGTATAATAAAGAACTCACGGTAGGCCGGCAGTAATGCCGGCTTATAATTCTCTATAAATGGGGTGTCGATGCTTGACAGTTACAGTCGGCAAACGTACAATGAGATATGTAGGAGACTGCTTAACGATAGGAGTAGAATAACAGAAGGAATGGTTTAATATACATGAATACAGTAGAGTTAATAGCACCCTGTCACTTTGGTCTGGAGTCCGTATTAAAGCGGGAGATTCTGGATCTGGGATATGAGATTGTACAGGTAGAGGATGGAAGAATCACATTTCGGGGAGATGCACAGGCGATAGCCAGAGCCAATGTGTTTATCCGAACGGCAGAGCGGATCATGGTAAAGGTCGGAAGCTTTCCGGCAAAGAGCTTTGATCAGTTATTTGAGGGAACAAAGGCATTGGCATGGGAGCAGTATCTGCCGAAGGACGCAAAGTTCTGGGTGTCAAAGGCATCCACAAAGAACAGTGCATTGTTCAGCGGATCCGATATTCAGTCCATAGTGAAGAAAGCCATCGTAGAACGATTGAAGACCGTTTATCATGTTACATGGTTTGAAGAGACAGGGGCAGAGTATCCGATCCGGGTATTTATCAATAAGGATATTGTAAGTATCGGTATGGATGCGTCCGGAGTATCCCTGCATAAGCGGGGGTATCGGCAGCTGGTAGGAAAAGCACCGATTTCTGAGACACTGGCAGCCGCATTGATTATGCTGACACCGTGGAACAAGGATCGGATACTGGTAGATCCGTTCTGCGGAAGTGGGACCTTCCCAATCGAGGCCGCTATGATCGGTGCCCGGATCGCACCGGGTATGAATCGGAGCTTCACGGCACAGAAGTGGGACAACCTTTTGACAAGACAGGCATGGATGGATGCAGTCGAGGAGGCAGAGGATCAGATTCTGCGGGATGTAAAGATGAGCATACAGGGATACGACATCGACAGCAGCATCGTGAAGTGTGCGATGGAAAATGCAAGGGCAGCAGGAGTCGATCAGCAGATTCATTTTCAGCAGAGAAGTGTGGCGGAGCTGAGTCATCCGAAGAAATATGGATTTATCATTACGAATCCGCCATATGGAGAACGCCTGGAGGAGAAAGAGGAACTGCCGGATCTTTATCGTATGATCGCAGCCAGCTTTGACCGTCTGGATACATGGTCGAAGTATATTATCACTTCGTATGAGGATGCGGAGAAGTATCTGGGGAGAAAGGCAGATAAGAATCGTAAGATCTATAATGGTATGATTAAGGCATACTATTATCAGTATCTGGGGCCAAGACCGCCGAAGCAGGGGAAACCGAAAGGAGCTTCGGAGGTACAGAGATAGAAACTGTTTGAGAAGGAAAGTAAGATCGTGAGGGTATAAGGTGAAAAAAATCGTAGCCGCCGGATTTGTACTGGTATATGTTGTACTGATCGTGGTCGCACTGGTGTCCCATTCCGATGTACAGGTAAAAGCGGGAAGCCGGGAGCGAGAATGTGAGGACGAATTTCTGGCAGATCTGGCAGAAATGAATAATAAAAAAGGAATAGCGATCGATGTGGGCGAAACGGAGCTTTCCATGGTAGAGGAAAAGCCGTACATGAGTACGCGTGCCAGTTTGATGTTCCCGGTGGAACAACTGACAGACGCATTTAACTGTTCTGCACAGATCTATGATAATGGGAATATTCTGATCGAAAAAGGTGTTAACAAGATCAGCCTGTATGTTAACAGTGCATCGGCGAAAATCAATGGAACGGTAGTGGAAATGTCGGATCGCGTGCAGTCGATAGACGGTGTGATCTATGTACCGCTGGCAGACATTGCACAGTATATTAACTATGACTTCAGCATGGACTATAAGGAGGCGCGTGCGAGTCTGACACAGATATCGGAGGAGGTAGTACTTCCGGAACGGTATGATATGAGAGAACTCAGCAGAGTAACACCGGTCCGGGATCAGGGAAGATATGGTACCTGTTGGGCATTTGCTTCATTGGCGGCACTGGAGACGACGCTGACGCCGAAGGAGAATCTGGAATTTTCACCCGATCATATGAGTCTGTGCAATGGCTTTAGTCTGGATCAGAATGCCGGTGGAGAATATACGATGGCGATTGCCTACATGGCGAGCTGGAAGGGGCCGGTTTATGAGTCTGACGATCCATACGGAGACGGGGAGACGGATGATACCCTGAAGGCCAGAAAGCATCTGGAAGAGGCGCAGATCATCGGATCAAAGAATTATACCGGCATCAAGGAAGCTGTCTATAAGTATGGTGCGGTGGAAACCTCCATTTATACACAGATGACAACAGCCGATAGCTGGTCCATGTACTATAACCGGGATCGTGCGACGTACTATTATGACAAAGAAGCCGCCTGCAACCATGATATTATCATTGTGGGCTGGGATGATCATTTTCCAAAGGAATACTTCACGGTACAGCCGGAAAAGGATGGAGCATTTATCTGTAAGAACAGCTGGGGAACGAAGTTTGGAGAAGACGGCTACTTCTATGTGTCATATGAGGATGCGAATATCGGAACGACAAATGTTGTGTACTCAAAGCTGGGAAATGCCGATAACTTCAACCACATTTACCAGTCCGATCTGCTGGGCTGGACCGGGCAGTTGGGATATAATCGGGAAAGCGCGTACTTTGCAAATGTATATAAGGCCGGAAAAAATGAGGAGCTGGCAGCCGTTTCGTTCTATGCGACAGATGTGAATACCAGCTATAAGGTCTATGTGGTTCCGAAGTTTGAGGATGCGGACAGTCTGAACCAGCGGACCCTGGTAGCAGAAGGTTCCTTTGATAACGCCGGATATTATACTGTGCGTCTGGATAAAGCAGTTATACTGGAGGATAATCAAAAGTATGCAGTGGTGGTCTATATCGAGACACCGGGCTCCATTCATCCGGTAGCAATCGAGTACGATGCGGATGAACGGACAAAGAACTTTGATATCACCGATGGCGAAGGATATATCAGCCTGTATGGAAGCAAATGGGCAAACACGGAGGAAACACAGAACTGTAACCTGTGTCTGAAAGCATTTACGAATGATCGATAATGCGGAAGAAATGTGAGATACAGAATAAAGCGGATAGAGATGAAAAGGAGAAAGGGCATGAAGCGACTGATATTTGCAACCGGAAATAAGGATAAAATGAGAGAGATAAAGGCGATCATGGAAGGTCTGGACTATGAGATCCTGTCGATGAAGGAGGCAGGTCTGGATATCGAGATCGAAGAGAACGGAACAACCTTCCGGGAGAATGCATTGATTAAGGCAAGAGCCATTCATGCTTTGTGCCATGATCTGGTTCTGGCAGATGATTCCGGGCTGGAGGTTGACTACATGGATAAGCAGCCGGGAGTATTTTCTCACCGGTTTGGTGGAGAGGACACACCGTATTCCATCAAGAATCAGATGATTATGGATCGGCTGAAGGGTGTGCCGGATGAAAAACGGACGGCACGGTTTATGTGTGCGATCGCGGCGGTACTGCCGGACGGAAGGGAAATCGTAACGGAAGCCGCTATGGAGGGAATCATAGGCTATCAGGAGGCCGGTGCAAACGGATTCGGCTATGATCCGATCTTTTTCCTGCCGGAATATGGCTGCACAAGTGCGGAGCTGACACCGGAGCAGAAGAATGCGATCAGCCATCGTGGAAAGGCACTGCGGCTGATGCGGGAAGAGCTGGAGAAGGAGCAGTAGGATATTCTGACAGGTATGCGGAAGCAGGCAGCAGGAGGATATGAATGCGGATACTGGTAGTGAGTGATTCTCATGGAAGAAATGATTATGTAGAGCGGGCAGTGGAACAGGCAGAACGCATGGGATATATCGATGTGATGATCCATCTGGGAGATGTCGAGGACGATGTGGAAGAACTGTGTTCCATGATCGACGGTGAAACGTATGTCGTAGCCGGAAATAATGACGGAGGTCTGGGACTTCCCGATCACCAGACGATTGAACTGTGTGGAAAACGGATATTCCTGACACATGGGCATCGATATATGGTGAACTATGATCTGAATCGTATCGGACTGTTTGGTACGATGAATCATATGGATATCGTGATGTTTGGACATACCCATTATCCATATCTGGATCGTGGGGAGGATATCACGCTGCTGAATCCGGGCAGTCTGACCTATCCGCGACAGGAGGGCAGAGCCAGAACATTTATGGTGATGGAGATGGACGAACAGGGAAATGTAGAGTATCACTGGCAGGAACTGGAAGAAGAGAACGGAAAGTCACCGAAAAAGGGATGGTTTGGCAGGTTGTTTGATTGACAGAGGCTTTGAGAGGCCGGAAGGATAAAAAGGAAAACAAGCAGGAGAGCATGCATGAAAAAGGGCAATGAATACGAAGTAATCATAAAGGATTATGAATTCCCGAATAAGGGAGTAGCATATATCGAGGATCGGAAGGTGACGGTAAAGGGTGCCTTTGCCGGTCAGAGGGTTCGCATCCGGATCACAAAGTCGAAGAACGGAAAGGCAGAGGGGCGTCTGCTGGAGGTTCTGGAAAAGTCTGAGCAGGAGACAGCGACGCCGATCTGTAAGGAATTCGGCATATGTGGTGGGTGCACATATCAGACCTTTCCATATGAGACACAGCTACAGATCAAGGAACAGCAGGTGCGAAAGCTGTTAGATCCGGTATGCAGGGAATATGAGTGGGAAGGCATCATCGGAAGTCCTGTGATCGAGGGCTACCGGAATAAGATGGAGTTCTCCTTTGGAGATGAGTATAAGGACGGTCCGTTGGCACTGGGACTGCATAGGAAGGGAAGTTTTTATGACTTGGTCAATGTAACGGACTGTAAGATCGTAGATTCGGACTATAATCAGGTGCTGATGTGTACATGGGCGCATTTTACGGAGCGTGGAATCCCGTATTTTAAGAAAATGAGTCATGAGGGAAGTCTGCGTCATCTGGTCGTGCGGCAGACCGCACGGTCGAAGGATATGTTGATCAATCTGGTGGTGAGTAGTCAGATCACAGGAAAGACAACGGGAGAAGCAGGCACAGAGGATGTGGATGCCTCAAGGTCCGCACAGCAGCCGGAAAGCTGCATGGCAGTGCCCTGTGAGCAGATAGAGAAGTATCTGGATACAGCAGGTTGGTTGAGGAAGCTACAGACATTAACCCTTCATGGAAGAATCGCCGGAGTGCTTCTGACGGTAAATGATGGACTGGCCGATGTGGTGCAAAGTGATGCCACATATCTGTTATATGGTCAGGACTATATTTATGAGGAGATCCTGGGATTGAAGTTCCGTATTACACCGTTTTCCTTCTTCCAGACGAACTCGCTGGGTGCAGAGGTGCTATATGAGAAGGCAAGGGAGTATGTAGGAAATATTGACAATCAGGTGGTGTTCGACCTTTACAGCGGAACCGGAACCATTGCACAGATGCTGGCACCGGTGGCAAAGAAGGTCGTCGGTGTGGAAATCATAGAAGAGGCAGTGGAATCTGCCCGTGACAATGCGGTGCTGAATCATTTGGATAACTGTGAATTCATAGCCGGAGATGTAATGAAGGTGCTGGATGGTCTGACCGAGCTGCCGGATATGATCGTACTGGATCCGCCACGCGATGGGATTCATCCAAAGGCATTGAATAAGATCATTCGCTACGGAGTAAAGCGGATGGTATATATATCCTGCAAGCCAACCAGTCTGGCAAGGGATCTGGTAACATTGCAGGCAGAGGGATATCGGGTAGAAAAGGTATGCTGTGTAGATATGTTCCCGGGAACAGCAAATGTGGAGACGGTTGTTCTTTTGTCCCAACAAAAACCGGATGACAGGATTGAGGTTGAAATAGAACTGGATGAGCTGGATTTGACTTCGGCTGAGAGTAAGGCGACTTATGCAGAGATTAAGGAGTATGTCTTAAAGGAGCATGGGTTGAAGGTTTCTAACCTGTATATTTCACAGGTAAAAAGGAAATGTGGAATAGAGGTTGGGGAGAATTATAATTTGCCGAAATCGGAAGATAGCAGACAACCACAGTGTCCGATGGAAAAAGAAAAGGCGATAAGGGATGCACTGGAGCATTTTGGGATGATTTAGATAGCGAGGTGGTTACATGGCACTAAATTATACATTGTATTATTACGATGGCAGCAGGAATGCAGTTGTTATGACAGATATGGAAGGTAAGGAACTTTCGATTGACTGCGATAAGGCAGAGGAGCAGGTTGGGTTTGATGAGCCTAGGGATGCAGGAATTCTTGCCAGACTTGCAAGAGAGGAGCCAGCAAGTTATGTGAGTTTTGCCATGCGTCCGGGTGGATTGCAGGATTATGTGGATGTGTGGAATGAGTTGAATTAGGAAAATCCTATCTTGACATTCCTGCTTCACAATGCTAGGATAAAAGCATCTTAAGGAGAGAGGTGAAAAGATGAGAAGATAGTTTACTTTTGATTACATGAATGTTTTTTTGGTATGAGCAAAAAGGCTCATATTGTTTGTCATGTTGCCAAAAGTGGATTATGTTCTCATAACCTCTCTTTTTGTGTGCAAAAGTATAAAGTGACAGGTATATCCTGCTTTTATTAAATTCATGAGGTTATAGTACGTAACGGGACTGTTTGGCAACAAGCGGTTCCGTTTTTTTTTGTTTCCAAAGCCAGCTTGATTACGGAACCCTGAGAGGAGGAATGTATATGTCACAAATTAGTGTAAATAATCTTACTTTTGGCTACGAGGGTAGTTATGATAATGTGTTTGAGAAGGTTTCATTTTCTATTGATACGAATTGGAAACTGGGCTTTATTGGGAGAAACGGGAAAGGGAAAACTACATTTTTGAGATTACTGCTTGGAAAGTATGAGTTTAGCGGTTCTATTCATACGACCACGAGATTTGATTACTTTCCCTATGAGATTGCAGAAGCAAAAATGGAAAACCCGATTGCAGACTTTATGGATGAGTTAAAGCCGGGTTGTGAGCTGTGGAAGGTGATTTGTGAACTTGAAAAATTGTCGGAGAATGCAAATATTCTTTATCGGCCTTTTAAAACCTTGAGTCCGGGAGAGCGTACGAAGGCTATGCTTGCGATTCTGTTTTCTGAGGAAAATGATTTTTTGCTGGTAGATGAACCTACCAATCATCTTGATAAAAATTCCAGAGAGATTGTTAAGAATTATCTGGTCGGTAAGAAGGGGTTTATATTGGTTTCTCATGACAGAGATTTATTGAATGCATGTACGAATCATTGTCTGGTGTTAAATCGGAACAGCATAGAGGTGCAGCAGGGTAATTTCTCGACTTGGTGGGAGAACAAACGGCGAAAAGATCAATTTGCTATAGCGGAGAATGAGAAGCACAGGAAGGAAATCAGAAAACTAAATGAGGCTGCAGACAGGGTTTCGGGATGGGCGGATAAAAATGAACGTACCAAGATTGGATTTGATCCCATAAAGGAGCATGACAGGTGTTTGAGTACTCGAAGCTATATTGGTGCAAAAACCAAAAAAATGCAGAGCCGAGTAAAGCAGATGGAGATGCGGATTGAAAAGGAGATTGAGGAGAAGGAAGGACTTTTACAGGATATCGAATCGACGGTGGAATTGAAACTGGTTCCTCTTTCGCATCATAAAAAAACTCTAGTAAATCTGAAGGAGTACGGTCTGCAATACAAAGACGGAAAAGAGCCGCTATTTGAAGGACTGTCTTTTTCGATTGAAAAAGGAGACAGAATTGTTTTGTTGGGAGAGAACGGATGCGGAAAATCCACACTCATAAAAATGGTTTTGCAAAAGTCCGGTTCTTCTACAGAACGTTTGGAAGTGTCTGAAAAGGGATTATGCGAGGTTGCAAGCGGACTTATTATTTCTTATGTGGGACAGGAGACAAAAGAATTAAAGGGTGATATTGAACAATTTTGCGAAGAACATCATTTAAATAAGAGTCTGTTTTGTTCTATCCTTCGGCAGTTGGACTTTGATAGGACGCAGTTTTCAAAAAGCATGGAGAATTATTCGGAAGGACAGAAGAAAAAGGTGCTATTGGCAAAAAGCTTGCTTACACCGGCACATTTGTATATCTGGGATGAACCCTTAAATTATATTGATGTCTTTTCACGTATGCAGTTGGAGCAACTGATTCTTGCGTATGAGCCTACCATTTTATTTGTAGAACATGATGTGAAGTTTTGTGAACAGATAGCAACCCAAGTGGTGAAGTTGTAAAGGAAAAGGAGGTTAGGCTTATGACAAATATTTTTGTAGAAGGTATTCAAGGTATGGGGAAAAGCACTTTGATAAATGGAATTTCAAAGTTGCTTCCGAAGTTACATGTGTGCAGGGAAGGGGATTATTCACCGGTGGATCTGGCTTGGTGTGCATGGATGTCGGAGGTGGATTATAAAGCGATATTGTTAAAATATCCTGAACTTGAAAGTGAGATTTTGAAAAATACGATGAAAGAGCAGGAATACTATATTGTTACTTATACCAAGATTAAAACTGAGGTGCTGGGATTTTATAAAGATTTGGAATGTTATGAAATCTATAATGGACGAAAATCGTTGTCGGAGCTAAAGGAGATTATCTTCAATCGGTTTCGCAACTTTACAGAAACGGGATATCTGTTTGAATGTGCATTTTTTCAGAACATAGTGGAGGATATGATACTGTTTCATGTGCTGAGTGATGAAGAAATTATAGAGTTTTATCGGGAATTGTTTTTGCTTCTTGATAGAAAGAATTTTTTGCTTTTGTATCTTTATAGCGATAGATTGGAAGAAAATCTTCAAATCATTCAAAGAGAGCGTTGTGATGAGGAAGGAAATGAGGTATGGTACCAGTTGATGTTAGATTACATCATAAAGTCGCCTTACGGAAAGAAGCATGGTTATAGTGGAGAGAAGGATTTGATTAATCATCTCAAGCACAGACAGGAGTTAGAATTGTCCATTATAAAAGAAGTATTGGGAGAGCATGCGTTAATTCTTCCGGCAAAAGAGTATGACCTTGAGAAGATTATTGCAAAAATTACTTTTTCGGAGAAAATAAGTTATACAATCAGAAAAATAACAAGCGATGAATATGAAGTTTTGGATGATTTTCTCTATGAGGCGATTTTTATCCCGGAAGGTGTAGAAGCACCGCCCAAAGAGATTATCAATGCGCCGGAACTGCAGGTTTATGTGGAGAAATTCGGAAGTAGGGAATGTGACATCTGTTTTGTGGCAGAGATGGAGCCGCAGGCGGAAGAAAGAGGCAAAAAGCTGTTTCGCAATATTATAGGAGCAGTATGGGTTCGTATCATGGATGATTACGGTCACATAGATGATGGTGTGCCCTCATTTGCAATATCTTTATGTGAAGAATACCGCGGATTGGGTATCGGAACTGCTCTTATGAAGCAGATGCTTGCAGAGTTAATGGACAGAGGTTACAGGAAAACGTCTTTGGCAGTGCAAAAAGCAAATTATGCAGTGAAGATGTATCTGAATGTGGGTTTTCAAATCATTGATGA
This sequence comes from uncultured Clostridium sp., assembly GCA_900539185.1. Classification (GTDB taxonomy): domain Bacteria; phylum Bacillota; class Clostridia; order Lachnospirales; family Lachnospiraceae; genus CAG-632. The sequence goes on along the minus strand of UQBG01000011.1, from coordinate 55,566 downwards.
AAACGAAGAAGAGTATATTATGGTATGTGAATTATAATTGATGCCTTTTTGGAAGAACAGGAATATCAAAACGATATAACTGAAAAAAGACTTCATCATGAAATCTATATGTCGGATACTAGAAAAGTTGCACCGGAGAAGTGGAAAACGGTAATCAGGCATCCGATTAAAAAATTGTAGCTTATGGATTTGTAGGTGGGTCAAAATGTGGAGCATCTTTACAAAAGTGGCTCCAAAAAATGGAGTATCTTTTCAAAAAGTGCTCCAAAAAGTGGAGACACTATATACAGAGTAGGGGTATTAGGGGCTTCCCCCTAACTAGAAGCATGAAAGTGGCTTGTGACCACAAAATGTGTATCTAGCAAAAGACATTAGTTACATAAATTTTGGGACATCATTTGGGTGTATTTTTCGTCGGAAAAGGTTAAAATGTAGAAAATAATGGAAATTCCATATAGAAATGGCACTTTATAATGGAATTTCCATACATAAATCCGATTTCCCCCTCAGATTTCCATATATAAATTTTTTGGTGTTGAAGAGCAAATTTGAAGCAAAAAAATTTTCATACCAAATTTCCATACCAAATTTCCATATGGAAATGGGATTCTATAATGGAATTTCCATATGAAAAAGTCATTTCCCCACCAAAATACCATATAACATTTTGAAAGGAGCTTTTCGGATGATGCAAAATAAATTAAGCCAGATAAAAAAATTTAGATTAAGTTCCGAGGATGCGAGAGAATTAGCAAAAAAAGCAGAATTAGCAAATATGACAGAATCGGAATACTTAAGGTTAATGATTTCTCAGAAACCAAATGATTATCCGGAGATAAGGATACTTTTAAAAGAACTTATTAACGAAGTAAATCATATAGGAACCAATATTAATCAGATTGTGCATAATCACAATTCGGGCGTCTATTCAGAGGATGATAAAGAACGATTGGTAGCATATATGAGAAAGTTAAATGTAGAAGTAAATAAGATTTACGAAATCATAAACGAAGGAAAATTCAATAACTGACAGGAAGAAGTTTTTTCTCTGCTAAAACCTTGTTATTTTATCCGTGAAGATGTATATTATGGATAGGAATAGAATGCCACTTGGAGCGGATGTATTTAATACAGTTGGTGGTATTGCAGTATGTCAAGGGAAGGAGGAAAGTTTTGAACAAGGAATTTGAACGCTGCTGCACATTCCTAGCCGAGATGATGGAGAAGTACGGAGTATTGGTTATGAGAGACATAGCCATCGAGCTTCAGTTTGAACCAGAGACTTGGGAATTTGATGCAGAAGGAAAACGACTACGGTGCGAAGCTTATGCAAGACGATTAGCGAATCGGTATCTGGAAGCAGCATAAGAACACCGGCATCCTGCGAGAGTGGGATGTGATACATAGAAAGAGCGTTCAAATCAGAATAATTAGTATATTGCAGTTGTGATAAATAGTATTAAAAGTAATATTTATAAAGAATAAAAACTAGGAAGTGAGCTTTGGTATAAATAACTACCAAAGCTTAATTTTATATTGACCTATGTTATCGGAAATTATATAATATATTTATGCGTTGCATAAAGAGGTGGATTATGGAAGCAAGAGAAGAATTAAGAAAATTAAGAGAAAGTACTGGAATGAATAGAAAGGAATTCTGTGAGTATTTTGAAATTCCTTATATGACAGTGACGGATTGGGAATTGGGCAATCGTAGGGTTCCACAATATCTTTTACGGTTGATGGCATATAAAATAGAAATAGAGAAGTTGGCTGATAAAAGAAATAAGGTTAACAGGGAAGATGCATAACTATTAGGTAATGTTTGACTAATTGTGCCACAGGTTGTGGCACAATTTATTGGAGGTTTTGTATGGATAAGAGAAAGCATATGGGAAAAGATAAAGAGGGAGTTATTTTTCCGATAGCTCCTAGTTTATCTGAAATGAGTGACAGTTATTTGGAATTTATCAATGAAATAAAAGAACAGATTAAAAAACAGAGAGTATCAATCATTTTAAATGCAAATAAAGGTATGATTTGTTTGTACTGGAGTATCGGCAAGGCAATACTTGAAAAGCAGGAAAAAGAGGGCTGGGGAACAAAGGTAATTGATCGGATGGCACAAGATTTAAAGGATGCTTTTCCGGATATGTCGGGTTTTTCACCGAGAAATATTAAATATATGCGTAAGTTTGCAGAGTGTTGGCCAGATTTTGAATTTGTGCAACAGGTTGTGGCACAATTACCATGGAGAACAAATCGTATGCTATTAGATAAGCTAAATGATAAAGAGAGTCGTATTTGGTATGCATATAAAACCATTGAGAATGGGTGGAGTAGTACAATCTTAGAATTGCAGATAGAGTCTTGCCTTATGGAACGTACAGGAAAAAGCACAAATAATTTTTCTGTAGCATTGCCGCCTTTAGAATCGGATATGGCTAATCAGATATTTAAGGATCCGTATCTCTTTGATTTTTTGGGAACAGATATTCCAAGACGAGAAGCTGAAGTAGAAAAACAATTAATTGAGCATATACAAAAGTTTTTGCTTGAATTAGGGCAAGGATTTGCATTTGTAGGCAGACAGGTGCATTTAGAAGTAGGAGGGCAAGATTTTTATATAGACTTGTTATTTTATCATTTAAAATTGCGTTGTTATGTTGTTATTGAGTTGAAGGCATGTGATTTTGAACCGGGATTCGTCAGTCAACTAAATATGTATCAGAATGCGGTTAATGATATAATGTGTCATCCGGAGGATAAGCCAACCATAGGATTGTTACTGGTAAAAGGGAAAAATAAGACAGTTGTGGAGTATTCTCTTGCCGGATATCAGAATCCAATAGGTGTGGCAGAATGGAAAAATCAGATGGTAAGTGTGTTGCCAGAGGAGTTAAAGAGTAGCTTGCCGTCAATAGAAGAGATTGAAAAAGAATTAGAATGACAAAGTCTTAATGGCCATAGAGAGGCAAGGGTAATGCCTGAATCCAAATATCTCATTAGCGGGTAGGCAGTCAGAGTTATGGCTGTCTATTTTTATGTTGAAATGAGGTTGGAACAGATGTATAATCTTGTTGGGACAAATAAATGGTTAGCAGAATAGAGATTATATATTTATTGCGGAGGTTACAAATGATTATTACTATAAATAGTGTTTTGCCAGATGGTAAAGGAAATCAATACAGGGTAACAAAGAATATTAAATCAGGTGGGTTTGGTCAAGTTTTTTTATGTGAAAGAACTACAGATAAAAAAGTATTTGCGCTTAAGACTATGCTGAATGTATTTCCCTCACAAGATGAATATAATGCCTTTCAAAATGAAATTAACACGGCAAGAACAATTCACAATGAAAATGTAATAGATTATGAATATATGCATGATGGTAAGACTTTTAGTGAATATCCACCATATATTATTATGGAGTATGCTTCACAAGGTACATTACAAAATGTTCTTGAACAACGGCGATTGAAGAAGGAAGTTTTTTCAAATGAAGAATTGATACAAATGTTTTTGCAATTGGCTAAAGGTATGGAGTGTATTAACTCGGTATTAGTCCATCGTGATATTAAGCCGGATAATATTTTAATAAATGAAGATGTATTAAAAATATCTGATTTTGGTTTAGCAAAATATGTAGAAGCAACAACAAGGAATATTACGTTTAAAGGATTTGGAACACTTCAGTATTGTGCACCAGAAGTGTGGGAGAATGAAAAGAATACATTACAGATGGATATATACTCGATGGGTATAGTTTTTTATGAATTAGCTACATTGCAATATCCATATATGGTACAGTCAGGAAATTATATGGATGCACATTTGTATGGAGCTATAGAGAATCCAATAAAATATAATCCGCAGATATCAGCTAGAATTGTCTCGCTATTGAATAAAATGTTGCAAAAACCCCTAAGCAAGAGATTTTCTTCATGGAAGGAGATTATAGAACTTTTAGAAGCTGGAGATAATTGTGGAAAACAAAATAATGATATTGAAAAATTAGTTCAAATTGCTGTTCAAAAACAAAATGAATCGGATACAGCATTTCAGAATAAGGAAGCAGAAAAGGCGAAGAAGGAAAAAGAAAGAGAAGATTATGTAAAAAGGATAATGTCATATTTTGATAGAGAAATAATAAGCGGATTCAAAGAATTTGCAGATATATATAACTCGCAATATGCTTCTGGTAGAATGGAAATAGATACAAAAAGTTTCAAGTTAATATGGGCGGAAAATACAATCACTATAAAAATGCCAAAATACCAAACATTTAAATTAACTATTGAAGCTTTAGAACCAGAAAAGTTTGAAGTAATGACAGGTTATGAGTATTATGGTCAAATAAGAATTCCAATTTCTAAGAAGACAACATATCCAATGTGCAGAGGCAGAAAAATATTAGCTTGGGGAAAAATAGAAGATAATTCTAACCATGGATATAACATTCTGTTATTAGAAAACAAAGAAGATGTGTATGGAGATTGGTTTATTTTATATAATATTAATTCGGGATTAAATAGGAATCCACGACAAGAACCATTTGCATTTTCTACTGCAGAATTACCAAGAGAGATAAAATTGATTGATACAACACATATTTATTCTTCTACATTGGAAGCTTACAATTTAGATAGGTTTCAGAAATTAATTACTACGTTAAAGCCTTTATAATAATAAATGTCGCAAGACTTCTATGTAAAATCGAAGGAGACGGATGAATATATGAAACACCAACTCAAATGCTACATCTACACCCGTGTATCCACCTCCATGCAGGTAGATGGTTACAGCTTAGATGCACAAAAAGATAAATTACATAAATACGCAGACTACCAAGATATGATTATCGCCGGGGAATACTCTGATGAGGGTAAATCCGGTAAGAGCGTGGAAGGCAGACCGCAATTCCAACAAATGCTTGCGGATATTGAAGCGGGCAAAGACAATGTTGACTTCGTACTTGTTTTCAAACTCTCCCGATTCGGACGTAACGCAGCGGATGTATTATCTTCCTTGCAGAGAATGCAGGATTTTGGTGTGAATCTTATCTGTGTGGAAGATGGTATTGACAGTTCTAAGGATGCGGGTAAATTGATGATTTCCGTGCTTTCTGCGGTAGCTGAAATAGAGCGTGAAAACATACTGGTGCAGACTATGGAAGGTCGTAAGCAGAAAGCCAGAGAGGGTAAATGGAATGGAGGTTTCGCACCTTACGGTTATCAACTTATTAACGGAGAACTGCATATTGCAGAAGATGAAGCGGAAGTAATCCGTGTCATCTATGATAAATATGTGAATACTACAATGGGAATTGCTGCCATTGCTAATTTCTTAAATAATAGCGGATACAAGAAGAAACTTCGTCAGAACAATACCATAGAAGGATTTTCAACATCTTTTGTAAAAGGGGTGTTAGACAACCCTGTGTACAGCGGTAAGCTTGCTTTTGGCAGAAGAAAGAATGAGAAGATTCCGGGAACCCGTAATGAGTATCATGTGGTAAAACAGGAAAACTATATGTTAAATGATGGAATTCACGAAGGGATTGTATCAGAAGAGTTATGGAATCAGGCGCATAAAAAGAGAAAAGAAACTGGTGTTGCAAATGTAAAAACACATAGTCTGGATCATGAGCACATTTTATCCGGTATTATCAAATGTCCTATTTGTGGTAGCGGAATGTATGGAAATGTAAATCGTAAGAAACATCCGGACGGCGGTCATTATAGAGATTATTTTTACTATGCCTGCAAGCACAGAACCTATGTGAATGGTCATAAATGTACTTACCGTAAGCAGTGGAGTGAGGATAAAATCAACGCAGCGGTAGAGGAAGTAATTCGTAGGCTTGTGAATAATCCGAAGTTCAAAACAGAGATTCAAAAGCACATCGGTAACAGCATTGATACAAAAGAATTGGATAGAGAGCATGATGGCTTGAAGGAGCAGTTAAAGCAGGTGATAGGTGCTAAGAATAAGCTGGCATCACAGATGGATTCTTTATCTGTATCGGACAAGCATTATGACAGAAAATACAATGATATGCAGGAGCGTTTGGATAAGCTGTATGATGAGATGGAATCTATCGAAACTCTGATTGAAGAAGTGGAAACCAGATTGTATAATATTAAGCAGGAGAAAATTTCAAGCGATAATGTGTATCAGTTCCTTTTATTCTTTGATAAGCTGTATGATAGGTTTACGGATATTGAGAAGAAAACTTTTCTCAAGAGTTTCCTTGATTCGGTTTATATCTATGAGGAAGCAAAAGAGGACGGAAGGGTATTAAAGGGCTTGAAGTTCAAGTTCCCGGTATTTTTTAACGGACAAGAAATAACAGAACTTGATTGGGACAACGAAAGTACCGTTGAGACGGTGTGCTTGTTGTCCCGATAAGGGTAGATGATTATGTTGAGGTGGAGTTGGAACTGGATGAGCTTGATGTGACGAGTGCAGAGAGTAAGGCGACTTATAAGGAAATTCAGGAGTATGTGCTGAAAGATAGAATATAACGAGGACTGCTACTTCTGGTTGCTGTAGTTGCAACTGATTATAGCTTGCTATGTACCAGCTTCTTTATAATAATTTTTATGAAAATTATTTTAAAGGAGGATTTATAGAGATGAAGAAACGAATAAAAAGAGCGTGTACAGTTTTATTTATAGGGCTCTTTGGCTTTACACTTTCGGGCTGTATGGAAGTAGGTGAAATAAAAGATGCTAGAGAGAGAGCTTTATCCAATGATTCAGCCGCAATAACAGTAAATGGAGCGGAATACGAAGACAGCTATGAATATGCCATATATGCCGTTGAAGAGCTTATGGCATGTATTGATGATGGCGACAAGGATGGTGTTAAAGCTTTGCTCTGCAATGCACTTAAAAATGATGAAAATATTGATGAATATGTAGATACACTTGTGGACGGCTTTGAAGGTGATATTGTCAGCACGACGCTGTATAAAAGATTCCAAACGCCTAATTCTTCATGTGGAGAAGGTTATAACAGTGCATTTATGAACACAGAGTTCTACATTACAACTGATGAAACAGTTTACAAAGTATATATTGCCTTATGCCCGATTGATGAAAAGCATGATGACGGAGAAGATATAGTAGGCATATATGAGATTCAGATAGAGACATTGGACTATGCTTCTGAGGACAGGGAGAGGCCGGAGTTTGATACTGTAGAGGTGGCAGAGCATGTCTGCTATGTCAAAGGATTTTATGGTGAAAGTAGCGGCTATCTGCCTGTACAGAGTGGAATGAATCAGGACTTTATTATCCTTTACAGGATTTTGCCTGATAGTGGAGAAGGCGGAAGCTATGAGGATATTCTCAACTGGACCAGCAGGGATGCAGAAGCCTTTAAGGAAGCCTTTGGCGAACCCTATGCAGAATGTGTAAGTAATGATATGACATCATATGGAACGGATGGATACCTGTATAAGCTGACCGACAGCGAAAAGTATGCAGCAGTGACTGTTTACAAGGATTCAGGAGAAATCAATACACTTCGGATTTGGGATATCAACCGTTATCGGAATGATGAAGAAGATGATGTAATTCTGAATCATGAAGAATAGATGAGCCTAATGTGACGAGTGCTGATAGCAGACAGCCTCAGTGCCCGGAAGAGAAGGGTGCAAGAGGTCCGGTAGACCTCTGCTCAGCGCGGACCGGAGCGGGGAGGATAGGCGATAAGGAGTGGGCTTATATGGACTGCGATGTTTCGGAAGTAAAAGTAATGAAATGAAAACGATGGGGAATAAGTACTTAAGGGGGGGCGAAACGTATATGAAAAAAATTATATTGACTGTTTCGGGGATTCTTTTGTCTGTGTTCGGAGGCGGAATGCTTGTTTGTTGTATGTATGGTGCGATTACAGATGAATTTCAACCGATTCATGTGTATCTATCCCTATTCTTTTCCTTTGGTGTAATTTTGGCCTCTGGAATTGTAATGATATATCTTGGTCATAAAAAGAATGTGCAATCAAAAGAGGCTGTTGACGACAATCAGACGCCTGTTCAAATGCCGGACAAGAAAACTGTGAAAATACTTTTACAGGAGTTACAGAAGCGGACCCGTCAGGATTCCATCAAAATTCAAATAGAGGAAAACAGAAAGCCGACACTTTTTGAAAGTAAGCTGGGAGGCGTTCCCTATTGGGATAGGAAAAGAAAGTATCCGATGACTTCTGGTGGAAGTAGCCTAATGTTATTGGCACAGATAAATCTGAATGAACTTCCTGAAAATCAGATGCTTCCAAGAACAGGAATGCTGCAATTCTTTATATGGTTTGACAGAAATTATGGTCTGCCCATGCAGGAAAGTGGCTATCCCAATCATACCTATCAGGTTGTATACCATGAGAATATAGATGAAAGTATTACCGAAGCGGATGTGCTTTCTATTGGAATAAAGACAACCAGAGATTTGGAAAAAGAGGATAAGGGCGTAAACCAACAGGATAGCATCGGTTTTCCCGTACGGGGAGAATATGCAGTTTCTTTCAAGACGGAAACAGCATATATGAATGACTGTGATGTAAGATGTGATGGATTGCTGCATAAGATTGCAGACGAGCTTGGCATTGAGTTGGATAGCAGATTAAAATTTTATCAAATGTTTGACGAGTATGACAAAAAATATGCGGATATTCATGAATCCACATATGGACACCGGATGTTTGGGTATCCAAACTTTAGACAGCGGGATCCACGAAGTATGAAGAGAAATTATTATGATATCCTGCTGTTTCAGCTTGATTCAGATTACTGGAAGAATCAGTGGCGCATTCTGTGGGGCGATGCGGGTGTCGGTGCGTTCTTTATCAATAGTAAAAAACTTGAGGCACTGGATTTTGGCGATGTACTGTATAGTTGGGACTGTTGTTAGCTGATTTTGTATGTTCATGAGTAATTTGGGAATATAATTTAAATTGAATGAAATTCATAAATTTGTTAATGACTATACGAATTGCCGGAAAGGGGAAAGGATGTATCGGGTAACAGTAACAACTCGTGTTTTGAATGACAAAGATACGCTGCACTTATCGGCACCTATTTTAGTATGGATGGTTTTGTTTTTTATCATATTTGGTGTAATGTGTATAACGGATATTTCATTTCTTGTATTACCTATGTTTCTTGAATTTTTATGTTTCATTCCGGTCACTATCTGGTCAATAAAAAAGGCCCGAAAGCTACGGCAGGAGTCTTTTGTAAAGATAGATGTTATGCTTACTGCCAGAGACGGAAGGCTATATAAAGATGATATGAAGCTTAATGTATCATACAGTGAGAGGGACAATGAAGTTTATCTTGATGATATGCATGATGCGGGGAAGTATAACCATCATCACATTACCTTCTTTGCGACAATCAGCGGAGATGAGGTTGGTGGCTTTATTGCATTTTGTCGGGAAAACAATGTTCAGGTTGAAGTATAATTGCTAATTCAAAATTTGCTGTGAAAGGAGAATAAACATGAATATTCCGAAGTTTAAGTATCATCCTAATCCGATTGAGACGGGAGCTTTTATAAAAGGTAATCAAAGAAAATGTGATTGTTGTAATGAAAATACGAGTATCTGGTATGAGTCACCGTTTTATACTACATTTGATGATATAGATTGTATTTGGCTGAGATTTATGGGTATGAAGTAAAACGGTTGAATGAACAGGTAAAACGTAACGATAATATATAAACGGAGTGTAAAGTTGGGAGGAAGGTTCGCAGATGTATATTAACAAGAAAATATTCATGGTGTATAAGATTATAGACAGTATCGGCCTTTGGATTTTTGGCTATCTCTGTATAATGATAGTTTTGGCATTGGTACTTAGCATAATAGACGGAGAATTATCGGTTTTCTTAAATTCTGCAATTATAATACCATGCTTATTATTTTTGATATTATTTGTAGTACTTTTCATTTTCAATAATATACTGGAGAGGGCTAAAGTATATGACAGCTTTTTCGAGGAAGCTCCGGATGGAATCATGCAGGCACATGTGCTGGCAAAGGCAACCGGCATAAAAGAAGAGAGAATCGTGAAGGAGCTGAAGTTTCTTATTAAATTACATTTGTTTAGGCTGGATATAAAGGCGAATGGCATCTCATCTGCGATTACACTTTATCAACCGGGTGCAGGAGCAGAAAAGGAATCCATATATCAGACGATCTGTTGTCCGAATTGTGGAGCTGTGAATCGGGTGCGAAAGGGATTCATAAATACATGTGCATATTGTCTTGGCAGTCTGGATCAGGGGGTGGAATACCATGTATCTAAATAAAGGAAAGTGCTTGCTTGAGATTATTGTTAATGGGATACTGACATTGATTTTTGGATGGAATGCATTGGTGATGGCCTTTGGGCTATTATTAATAGAAACGGGACAGGTTGGAAAGAACAGAGACATAGATAGTATAGGAGTTGTAATTCTGGTGACCTTTGCGGTACTATTTATTTTCTTTTTTCAGAGATTGCGCATTCCGTTTATGGCAATTAAAATGAGCAGACTTTTTGAAACGGATAAAGATGGACTGGTGAGTGTCATAGATCTTGCGGAGCAGTTAAAGAAGAGGCAGAGTAAGCTGATTGCGGTATTTATAAAATGTGTGGGAAAAGGATTTCTGGTCAACTGTGGGATATTTGCAGTTGATCCCACTTATATTATTTTAGGAAACGGAGCAAAGACAATCGGGGAACGGTATCGTGTTGTAAGATGTACTTCCTGTGGAGCAACAAATGTAAATCGGATTGGATTTGAAAATAAATGTAAATATTGTGATTCGCGGTTATGACAGGACGACAGAATGGCAGAGTCAGGAGCTTCACTCAATGTAGAATGGGGCTTCTTTTTGTTGAGAGAATGATATATAGATATAAAGCGTATTATGACAAAATGAAGAAAATGAGAATGCAGATCTTCGGGAGGGATTAGAGTATTACAGAATCGAGATTTTATTGGTCAGCGGGAAATACTTCAGTTAAGCATGGAGACTGCTAACAACAGAATAGAAATTAACAAAATCAACTTCGATATAATATCACTGGAAAAGCAGATTTCAGATGTTGCAGAAGGCTTGAAGGATGTTGTGACGAAATCTGAGTTGGCTGATATGATGAACAGTTTTGTTTACACTCTACGGAGCGTAGAAACTGCGTAAGTTCACCATATTCTACGTTTTGTGGGTGTGAAATAGCCATATTTTACCGGATAATTAAGGCAGAAGGGAGGAAAACAAATGGATCAAATTAAAATCGGACAGTTTATCGCCGGCGAGAGAAAACGAAAGGGATATACGCAAAGGCAGCTTTCTGAAAAATTGGGAATCAGCGATAAGACAATTTCAAAGTGGGAACGGGGAAATGGATTCCCGGAAGTATCATTGTTGTTGCCTTTGTGCAATGAGTTAGAGATAACGGTAAATGAACTGTTATCGGGTGAAAGGGTATCAGAAGAAGATTATCGGATGAAAGCGGAGGAAAATATGGTGAATTTAGTGAAAGAGGCACAGGAAAGCAAAAAGAAAATAATATTATCGGCAATGGTTGCAGGTCTTACGATTATTGCAGCAGTTCCGTTATTTGTATTGTCGGGAATGCTTGAAATGGAGACTTGGCTGAGGGCGTTGTTGATCGTCATAGGACTGATAGTGATTGCCGGCGGAATCGCAATTGCCTGTATTCTGGATAAGGAAGCAGGAGCATTCGAATGTCCGGATTGCCATAAGCGATTTGTTCCGGATATGAAGTCATATATTATGGGACCGCATACGATTACAAAACGTAAGCTGGTATGTCCATATTGTGGTACACATAAATATTGTAAAAAGGTGCTGACAAAGTAGGACACTTAAATACCAATCGTTAATGAAAGTTTGCAACAAGCCGAAAACCACAGTATAATCGGATTATATATGAATAGATAAATACTGGAGGAGGAAGCAGCGAATATGGATATCCATGAGGTTTATCAGAATGGTGAAATCTATAAGGTGGTTGGGAGACCTCGGTATAATTTCACTGGCGAGTTTGCAGGGCGTACGATCACGCTTTATATAGAAGTAGAATGGAGCCGGAAGGCAACATGGAAAAAGCCGCTGAAGGTAGCCGGAGATTTGGTGGAGCATATAACGGAAAAGAAAAGGAGAGGTTGGAAGCATGAGTTTAGTAAAAGGGATACACCATGTATCATTTAAATGCAGAAGCGAGGAAGAATATACAAAGGTGGTTCATTTTTATAAGAATGTGATTGGCCTGTCGGTCGCACATAGCTGGCCGACCGGTATTATGCTGGATACAGGAAACGGAATCATAGAGATCTTCCGGGAGGGAGATGCCATATCCGAACAAGGCGTGATCCGGCATTTTGCATTTGCAACCGATGATGTGGATGCATGTGTAGAAGCGGTAAGAAATGCCGGATATGAAGTATTCATTGAACCAAAGGATATACAGATTGCATCCGAACCGGTATTCCCGGCAAGAATTGCATTTTGTCGTGGCCCGTTGGGTGAGGAAATTGAACTTTTTCAGGAGAAATAACAGGCTTCGGTTAGGTCGTGAATTATTCACGGCCTTTTTTAGTTTCAATGATATTTTACATGAACATGACATTCCCTTTACGGTGCTTTGATTTCACGCCTGATAAGGAAGCGGTATGATAAATTGCCATTGTTCTTTGTGAAGAAGGGAAACACCATACTGCTAAAGGACTTAAAACCAAGTGCTGCCGCAGATGTGGTGTCAGTGGAAATGTAAGGTGCAAATAAAATGATTGGTCTGGTAGATTTCAGTTGGACAAACCTCTAAAAAATGCTATGATTTGGATAGAAGAGAAAGAGGGTATCATAAATGGACGAACGACTAAAGAAGCAGTTGGACTTTATACTGGAGATTGATAAGGAGAAGAACATCTTTCGCCAGACACATTTATCCGGGCATGGAAGAAATGAGAATGATGCAGAGCATGCCTGGCATATGGCAATCATGGCGTACTTGTTGCGAGAATATTCAAACGAACCTGTAGATATCGCGAGGGTGATGCTGATGTGTCTGATTCATGACATCGTAGAGATCGATGCAGGAGACACCTATGCCTATGATGCGGAAGGTCTGAAAACGCAGAAGGCAAGAGAGGATGCGGCAAAGGAACGGATATTCTCCCTTCTTCCGCAGGAACAAAAGGAAGAACTGATTACTCTGTTCGATGAATTTGAGGCCTGCCGGACAGCGGAATCAAAGTATGCACATGCAATGGATAATCTACAGCCGTTATTGTTAAACAACAGTAATGGTGGTGGTGACTGGCGGGAGCACGGCGTCGCAGCGAGTCAGGTATATGGAAGACAAACCAAGACACGGCAGGGATCCGAGCAGCTTTATGAGATCACAGACCAGATCATACAGGAGAACATTCAAAAGGGAAATTTAAAGAAAGAATAGACAGAAAAAGAATTATGAACGGAAAGCCGGAGAGCTTATAAAAAGTGCCACTTCTTGATCGGAAGTGGCACTTAAAAATTTACGAAATAAATGTGAGAAACAGCCCCCGTCAATCGTTATATATATGAGATCTCAAAACGAAGGAGGAGCGTGAGCGTTGAGTAACGAGAAGATACTGAAATTATTTGATGCATATGCAGATGATCTGTATAGATTCGCAGTATCCTATGTTGGTTCCTGGCAGGAAGCAGAGGATATCGTACAGGAAGTATTTTTAAAACTGCTTTCCAAAAATATTCTGCTGCGGAGCAGCCATGAAAAAGCATATTTGTTTACGGTAACTGCAAATATGTGCAAGGACCATCTTCGGGCCGGCAAGGTGCGGCAAAGCATTACATTCGATCAGATAGAGGATTATATGGGAGATCCTTCCGGCTTTTGCGAGGACGATAAGGTACTGCTGGAGGCGATGCTGGAACTGGATGAGAAGTATAGGGCTCCTTTGTATCTGCACTTTTATGCCGGATATACCTATAAGGAAGTAGCGAAGATTCTGAGATTGTCAGAGTCGGCCGTTGCGATGCGAATCAGCAGAGGGAAGACAGAACTGAAAAGAAGATTGGAGGAATAAGGGATGGAACGTCAGATTCAGAACACATTTAATAAAATCAAGATGAAGCAGGAACGGAAGCAGGAAATGCGAGCCGAACTGGAAGGAAAAGAAAAACGATCTCATATGTGGATCGGATATGTAGCGGGAATAGCGGCCTGTGTAACGGTGCTCCTTGGGATCCCGGCAACACGGTCGGCGATCGTACATGCAGCAGATTATGTACGCCAGATGTTTCACACGGCGGGAGGAACGGAAGTGGTATATGAAAACTATGGCAGTGAGTCAAGGTTTACGATTGGCCACTTGGATAAGGAGTATGCCGAGGTGGAGGGCGACCGGCTGTATCTGGTGATCGGTGACGAGAAGATCGATGTGACAGATCAATGCGGGGAAGAAGCCTATTATCGGTACGAGGTGACAAATGACGATGGTGGCAGGAGTATCCTGTTTGTAGGCGGTACGGTAGAGAATCCCGGCTGGATAGAACTGGTATTTGATGCAGAAGGAAACTATGTATTCAATCAGATGAAGGTAACACCGGATGCCGATGGACAGGCTCCGGCGTGGGTAAACCGGGCGATGCATACGGAAGGCGTTCCGTGCGGGGATCCGGCGTTGGACTCGGAACTGGATTCAGAAGTGGATGCATTTGAGCCATGATTTGACCGAATGATGCCAACGGATTGACAAATAGGGAGAACATAGATCATCATAGAAGGATAAAGAAAACAAGAACAGAATAAGAGGGGGAAATCAGATGAGTAATCATTTAAAACTATGTATCAGTATCTGCCTGTGTATTGTTATGCTTATGCCGTCCGTTGGGAAAGCTGTTTATGCCGCGGAGGAGTATTGGGTAACACTGCACTTTGACGAAACGATGGCAATCAATGACGGTATTGTTTATTGGGATACGATCGAGATAGAATTGCAGGAAAAGCAGCTTGATACCGGGAATTATATAAAGGTTGATCTGGAACAGGATAAGAGAATAGATCTGAATGCAGAGCTCTACTATTTGTATGTAACCTGCGATGCAGTAGGAACAGGAGAAACGATAAAACTATGGATCGGAAATGTATCAACGGATGTTACTCCCGGTCGACGAGTTTCATTAGATGCGTATCAATATTCAGGAAGCCTGAATATCAGGATAGAAAGAGAGCAGAGACCATCTCCGGGACCGAACTATCCGAATACGATTGCGCTACAGGCGAGCTATGATGGGGCTGGCATGAACCTGTATTTTAATGCGGAAAGGATCGGGGATGAGAGCCCAACGATAACCGGAACAGGAAAGGGATATGCGTCCGGAGAAATAGGAAATCTGATTCAGATTACACTGGCGTTTGGAGACGGAAATATCGGAAAGGTTTTTGTGAATGGAACAGAGATCCCGGTTCCGGAGGGGACGAAGGATACCATGGCGTTCGTAGTCAAACCGAGTGCACAGTATGATATAAAGGTAGAAAAAAGCAAGACGGCTACCGTTGTGCCAAGAACGATTATATGGGAGTCCGATCCGAAGAATCAGTCGGGACTGCGAGAAGAGGAACTACTAAAGCATGGAACGATGGAGATTCTGGATATTCAGGATGCAGATGGAAACTCGATAGGATTATCGGAGGTAAGGCAGGATAGAAATAGTGGCTGGGCAAATATTCTGCCGGGGAGTAAGGTGATCTTAAAGCTGGAACCGGAGTATGGGTACCAGTTAACCTCCATTGTAATAAATGGGGAGACATTGGCCGCGAGAGGCGATCAGTCTACCTTTGAATATACTATGCCGGATACAAATGTACATGTAACCGGAATATTTGAACGGGTGGAGGATGCGGTACATACAGATTCCTCTAAGGTAAAGAATGGTACGATCACACTGGGGAGCAGCGAGATCCATTCCGGTTCTGTGATACTGTCCGTAAAAGATGCAGAACCAAATGCAGTCGAGCGTTCAAATTTTGAAAAACAGGCAGAGGGCTATACGATATCGACCTATCTGGATATCAAGCTGAATCAGATTCTATATAAAGGATCTTCTGCCGATGTTTGGAGCAAGAAGCTGGAAACCTTGAATCAACCCGCGACGATTACGTTGCAGTTGGAACAGGGCATCCATGGAGAAGAGATTGTGATAATTCATGAGAAGCAGGACGGAACCTATGAGATTTTACCGGCGAAGTATGATGCAAAGACACAGTCTGTTACATTTGAGACAACCGGATTTTCTAAGTATGCGATTGCCAGTCGGCAGAAAACAAATAGTGCTGATTCGGAGTCGACCGCAACAACCGGAAGCACGGAATCGACCGCAACAGGTACAGAGACAGGCGGATCGGAAACCGGGAAAGGAACACCAAAAACCGGGGATGATATGCCACTTTCCTTGTTGATGCTGCTGCTGGCGGTGTCTGGAACGGGATGCTTGTATCTGGTAAAGGAAAAGTGTAGAAAAGCAGAGTAACTCTGAGCGAAAGTGTGGAAAAAGGATGGGAGAATAGCGTGCAGATCGAACAAGTCAATCTTCAAAAAATCAATGAATGGGAGGAATGTCTTCCGAATGAGGTTTCGGAGCTGGTTCGGCAGAAAGGAAATCCGGAAGGAAACAATATCCGTATCATAGGGATTCGATTTCTGGAAGAAGCTGCCGGAACCTTGTGCTGGGGCAGACAAGGAACGACAGCAGTTTTATATAGCATTTATATTCAAGCCTCCGTTCGACGACTGGGGCTGGGACATACACTGGTGGAACACTGGCTGGAAGAGACGCGGCAGGCAGGGTGTGTCAGATGGACCGTTTCTTATACAGAAGGAAGGGGACAGGAGATGCTGATGCCCTTTCTGACCACCTGTGGGTATGAACTGGAGGAGACGGCATTCCCGGAGGGAATCGTGACTCTGGAGGCTGTTAATAATGGTCTGCTAAAGGGATTACGGGAAAATGTAAATAAGTATACCAGTCGGACACTGCCTGAACTGCCGGCAGGAGAATTACAGATCTGTGGAAAATGGTTGGAAGAGCAGATGCAGCTTCCGATTGAGCTATATCTAGGGGAGCGGCCTGCCAGCTTTGTGTCCATGGTCGATCATCAGCTTCAGGGGATTCTTTTGTTTCGGGAGCAGAGCGCGGAACTGTGGTTAGACTACTGTTGGATCCGACAGGGGGATTCTGTCACTTTAGTACGGTTATTCATTACTGCAATGCAGCATCTGAATGCAGTCTATACGCCTGACACGAAGATTCATATGCTTTTGTCTTCTGCGCAGGCGATGCAGCTATATCATCATCTGTTTGGACAACCGCAGAAGGAATGTATATTTATAACCGGGGAACAGATGGCTGCGATTGAAGAAAGTGAGACTATATAGGGGGGAACGTATGGATCAGATGGATATGAATCAGATGCAAAAAGCACAGCAAATACAGCAGGCACAGTGGGACACTCCGATATTTACAGAGCGGGAGCAGGAGCTGCTGGCACCGGAGGTGCATCAGGAACGGTTATACAGCCAGCTAAAGCAGAGCGAGGACTATCAGGAACAAACAGAGAATTCACGGATTCTGTATCAGGAGCAGATGGCGATAATGCAGGACACTGCGAAGCTGGGACGAAAGTCGATTAAGGGAGAAAAAGCAATCCGAACCGCCAGAAATGAGCGGATACAAAGAGGACGGAATCTTACGTCTAAGGCAACGGCATATACAGAAGAAATCTACAATCAGTTGCGGGAGCTAAAGGATCAGGAACCGCAGGCGGAAGGCGCGGAAGAGACGGAGAAACGACTTCGCAGACTGGAGCTTTATCGGTTTTCACCACAGATGTTTGTAAGCAGTCATATACGTGCAAACTTCAAGGAATATATGACACTCGTTCAGGATTATCAATATTTACAGGAGCATTTAAAACAGGAGGAAGGCACAGATGCAGGTCGTCTGAACTTCCGTATGCGGGAGCTGGAGCCGGTGTTGGCACTTCTGACTGCCCGTTTGCAGGTGTACTGTGAACAAAACCGCGTGGCTATGGACGGGAGTATACTGGGAGATAAGAAGGCAGCGGCAAAGCTATCCAAGGAGCAGATTGAACAGTGGTATGATCGGGTATCTGCGCAGGAAGAAAGGAAGGGGCAGCAGTATCATACGGAGCTGAATCAACTGGATGTGCAGATGCAGAGGCAGCAGGAGGAACAGGCAGTATCGATGGATCGCCCGGAGGAACTGACGATGACGCAAAGGATTCAGGCGGTGGATCAGTTGGCGGCAGAGTATACGCGTATTACGGAGCTGCGACAGGCAGCAGAAGCAGATACACAGACAGATCCGGCGGAACTGGCGAGCCTGAAGGAAGAAGAACAGCGATACCGGGCATATTATCTGCTGGCAACGCGTGAGGCAGACTATGTATCCCGGAAGGCGGCGGGAGAGGCCGGTACGGAACTGGCAGAAAAAAATCAAGCATTGTATGAAGATATTCAAAGACTTGAGCACCGGAGAGTACGGGAGGAAATCGGGATGCGCATATCCGGTGAGCGAGGCGTACAGGAGAGCAGACGCAGCCGCATGGAGGCGATTACGACACATTCCGATCAAAAGAGCTATCGGTCAAGAGAACGTCTGGCGGAGCTTGAGCGGGAACTGGAGCGTGCAGGTGGATCCACACAGGTACAGCATGCTGTCCGTCAGTATATTCAGGGAAACCGATATCGGGTGGGATATACAGAGGAACGGAACCGTTTACAGGCGGCGATCAAAGAGGTAAAGCAGGCATTGGAAACCGTGCCGGAAGATCATTTAGAGGAGCGGGCTGCACTGGAATCGGTAAAACGGTACTTTGACCATATGACAAATGGAACTCTGGTGATTCCGGAAGGGGCTCAGATCCGGGACTTCTCAAGGCAGCGACCGGAAGAGACCGGAAGAGTGGAAAGAGGCGGAACCCGAACCGCCGCACTGCGGAGTGTAACCTACTGGAGCGATCAGAAGAGTACTCCGCTATTTGCACATGAGCCGACGATAAATGACCTAAAACAACGGCTGGTGTCAAACTGTTATATGATGGCGAGTACAGCAGGACTGGTGGAGTATAGTCCGGAACTCTTAAAAAGCTGTATTGTCGATGAAGGAGAAACGGTAGTTGTGCGTCTGTACGAATGGCAGAAGGTAGAACAGCAGGAGACGCCGCAGAGTACCGGGCAGGAGACACAGACAGCATCCGATGAGCTGGAGCAGATAGAGGAATTGGATGACATCGAAGAGTTTGAGGTAGAGCGCAGAGAACTGCGGCCAATCTATGTGCGTGTGAACAAAGAGATTCCGCGGATCGCGGGGGCAGATGCGTTATCCTCCGGTGCACTTTGGATGCAGATGATAGAGAAAGCATGTGCATTTGTCGGAAGAGATCGGGCAACAGGGTATCAGTCTCTGTGGTATGGAGAGGGTGGTCAGTTTCTGGAGCGTCTGGTAGGCGTTTCTTCGGAACCTGTCGATATGGCAGATCCGGATGCGTTCTTTCAGGAGCTGCTGGATGCCAGAAAGCAGGGCTATGTGTATAATGCAGGTTCCGATGGGGATGCCGGAAGTGCCGACGGTCTGAATGGTGGACATGCATATACAGTGATGGGTGCAAAGGAAATCAATGGAAAGAAGTATGTACTGATGCGGAATCCATATAGTACCTTTTCTCTGCAGTATGAAGAAAACGGAGAGAAGACGCGGACCGGTAGCGGGATCCATGTTTCTTCGGATGATACCTATGGTCAGTTCTATATGGAACTGTCAGACTTTGTGGGAAAGTTTCACAGAGTCAGCCGGACGAATCTGGGCAGAGTGATATGATCGAACTGTTTATTATTGATATGAGTGTGCATTTCAGGAGTAAGATCCTGCATCTCAGAAATCACGTGATTGCATTCTGAAAATAGATGTGTTATACTACGTTTCCTATCTCACATAGATGGAAGGAACATAAGAGAAATACGGGATTTATAAAGGTATTCAGGGGTATAGTATGCGTAGTAATAACAATGAAGTATATAAGAAGGCGTTGCTTCTGGCAGTGCCGATGATGATCCAGAACGGCATTACAAATGCGGTCAGTCTGGTAGATAATCTGATGGTAGGGCGTCTGGGAACGGAAAGTATGACAGCAGTCTCGATTGTGGGGCAGTTGATCTTTGTATTCAATCTGGCTATTTTCGGAGGAATATCCGGGCCGGGTATCTATGGAGCCCAGTATTATGGACAGGGAAACACCAAAGGCTTTCAGGACATTGTGCGGCTGAAATTCTGGATCTGTCTGCTTTGCACGATAGCGGGTGTTGCAGTATTTCTGTTAAAGGGAGATGCCCTGATTGGGTTGTATCTGCACGGAACCGCTACAGATATTGATCCGACATTGACACTGGAGTACGGATTGCAGTATCTGCATATTATGTTGATCGGACTGGTTCCGTTTGCAGTCACACAGGTTTACGCCAGTAGTTTGCGGGAAACCGGTGAGAGTGTAAAGCCGATGGTAGCGGGCGTAATATCCGTATTTGTCGATGTGGTGTTTAATTACTTTTTGATATATGGAAAGCTGGGATTCCCTCGCTTAGAAGTGCGGGGAGCTGCGATTGCGACGGTACTGGCACGATTTGTAGAGATGTTCGTGGTGATCCTATGGGCGCATTACAGACGGAAGGAGCATACCTTCCTGCAGGGACTGTATCGGACACTGCTGATTCCGATAGCAGAGATGCAGGTCGTGATCCGAAAGGGTATCCCGATCTTCTTAAATGAGTTTCTGTGGGCAGGAGGGATGGCAGCACTGACACAGTGCTATTCCATCCGGGGGCTGCAGGTTGTCGCCGGACTGAATATATCCAATGCCATCTGCAATCTGCTGAATGTTGTTTTTGTGGCGATGGGAAACGCAGTCGGAATCATCATCGGACAGTATCTGGGAGCGTCAAAGTTCCGGGAAGCAAAGCAAAACTCCATGAAACTAATGTGGTTTACCGGCGGGATGTGCCTGCTGCTTACCGGTCTGCTGGTTCTTTGCTCTAAAGGCTTCCCATCTCTCTACGATACGACGTCAGAGGTTCGGCACCTTGGACAGTGGTTCATCGTGATAACGGCCTTATACTTCCCGTTACAGGGATTTTTGAACGTGCTTTATTTTACCCTGCGGTCGGGAGGAAAGACCGTGATCACCTTCTTATTTGATAGTGTATTTACATGGGTGCTTCCGGTACCGCTGGCATTCCTGCTATCCTCCTTTACCACGATTCCGATTCTGGGCATCTACGCCATCGTCCAGAGCATGGATGTGATCAAGGTTGTGATTGGTTATATTCTGGTGAAGAAAGGCGTGTGGATCACAAACCTTGTCGATATAGGAGAAACCTATAGCAAGTGATAGCATAACGGTATTTTTCTATTTCCTATCTAAATAGTATACTATCTGTGAGGTGATGAACATGAAACAGATATTATGCTTTGGAGATTCAAATACATATGGATATATACCGGGATCCGGAAAAAGATATCCGTGGGGAACCCGCTGGACCAGTCTGCTCAATGAGAAGCTGGGACTTGACCAATATCGGGTAATCGAAGAAGGGCTGTGCGGAAGGACGACGATATTTGAAGATCCTTTGAGGGATAATCGCAATGGCAGTCAGATGCTTCCGGCCGTGCTGGAGACGAGTGGACACTCCGATCTGATTATTATTATGCTGGGAACCAATGACTGCAAAACGGTATACGGAGCGTCGGCAGAGGTGATCGGACGCGGTGTTCGGAAGCTGATCCGACAGATCCGCACCCATGCAGAGAACAGCCGGATCCTCTTGATCTCCCCGATTCATCTGGGCGAACGTGTGTGGGAGAGTGGATATGATCCGGAGTTTTCTCCTGCTTCGGTAGAGGTGTCAAAAAAGCTGGAGGCAGTCTACCGGCGGATCGCAGAAGAGGAACAGGTGGAGTTTCTGGCAGCCTCCCGCTATGCCACACCGAGCGAAACCGATCAGGAGCATTTGAACGAAGAAGGACATCGGATCTTAGCGGAAGCGATCTATAGACAGGCAAAACAGGCATGTGCGTAATATACAGATGAAGGATCAGTCAAGCTATATGGAAAAGTCAACATGGAAAACTGCATTTACGAAATCCCTGCCCATCATGGGCAGCTATCTCTTTGTCAGCATGGCATACGGTCTGGTCATGCAGGAGGCAGGCTATTCGTATCTATGGTCGCTGTTAACCAGTTTTACGGTTTATACAGGGGCCTTTCAGTTTGTGCTCGCAACCTTCTTAAGCTCAGGGGCTTCCATACTGACAGTCGCATTAACCGCATTATTCATGAATAGCCGGCAGTTCTTTTACGGACTGACCTTTGTCGATGACTTTCGGCACATGGGAAAGCGGTATCCCTACATGATCTGCACCATGACCGATGAAACCTATGCGATCAACTGCTCCATACTGTCGACGACAGAACGGGATCCACATGATACAGAAGGAAAATCACTTACATCAAAACTATCCGATAAGCAGCGCAGAGATATCATGTTTCTGGCTGCGATATTTTGTCGAAGCTCTTGGATGATCGGGGCAGTTCTGGGGGGGATTCTCGGTCAGTTGATCCCCATTCAGATCGAAGGCATCGACTTCTGCATGACTGCCCTATTCGTAACCATCCTGATTGACCAGTGGCGTTCCACGAAAATGCACCTGCCTGCACTCATAGGAGGCGGCTGTGGTCTGCTTCTTCTGTTTCTCATCGGCGCAGACCGCTTTATGCTTCCGGCACTGATACTGGTATCCGGCCTGTTATTGATCCTTCAGAAAAAAATCGAACCGGAGGAGGGAACAAACCATGAATGAGAAAATGACACTGATTGCCATTCTTGTAGCGGCTGCCTGTACCCTTCTCATGCGGGCACTGCCATTTACACTGCTGGGCCGAAAACGGGAAGTACCAAAGAAGATCCGGTATCTTGGACGCATCCTGCCATCTGCGATCATGGCAGTTCTTGTTATATACTGCGTGCGGGACATCGCCACCGACTTTAGTGGAAAAGGAATCCGGGAGATCATCGCTGTCACCTGCTGTGCCGGTATCCACATCTGGAGAAAAAACACCCTCCTCAGTATTCTGGTGAGTACAGGGATCTATATAGCATTATCTTATATCATTGTCTGATGAAATACACACGAGGTCAAAGCATACAGATTCGCGAGGACAAACAGTGGAGCGAGTCGTGCGAACTGTATGCCTGCTGCCTCGTATTTAAAGATATTATATTTCTTATGTACATTTCCTATAAAATGCAATATAATGATGCAGGCATCAAAATGGTGCATGATGTAAACCAATCAGACACATACGAAGTGGAGTGAAGATACATGCAGAAAAAGAAAAAAGAACGACAGATGTCAGAAGCCTTCATCAACAGTGCATTCCTTGCGTTATCCGGTGGCTTTCAGGACGCCTATACCTACAACACGCGGGGGGAAGTATTCTCAAATGCACAGACAGGAAACGTCGTGCTGATGAGTCAGCACTTTATGACCGGACAGTGGCAGGAGGGGTTACGGTACCTGATCCCATTGTTTGCCTTTGCGGCGGGCGTATTCTGTGCAGAGCAGATTCAGAACCGCTTTCGCTATGCAAAGCGGCTTCACTGGAGACAGGGAATCCTTCTGTTAGAAATGGTGATCTTATTTGCTGTAGGCTTCATGCCGGTAAGCATGAATCTGTTAGCCACCGTTTTAGTATCCTTCGCCTGCGCCATGCAGGTACAGACCTTCCGGAAGGTGGATGGCTACTCCTATGCCAGCACCATGTGCATCGGCAATCTGCGGAGCGGAACAGCGGCATTTTCCCTGTTTATACGGGAGCATAAGCCGGAACAGTTAAGACAGGCACTTTATTACTTTGGAATCATCCTGCTCTTCGCAGTCGGTGCCGGAATCGGTGGAAATCTATCCCAGCACTTCGGACTCCATATGATATGGATATCCTGTGGATTGCTGTTTGTCAGCTTCCTTCTGATGTTTACAGAGAAGAAGATATAAGGAATAGAGATAGGGAGTAAGTATGAAGTCTGTAATATATAAGCGGTGGTTCTTTCCGCTGCTACTGGTGATTTGCTTTGGAATTCTGATTATGATGGTGATGCCGGGTGGTGTGGTTTACGGTTCCTCTACCGACTGGTTCAGCCAGCATGTAGCCTTGGCAGAGACGATCCGGACAGCCTGTCTGGAGCAGCATACACTGTTGCCGGACTGGATCACTCTGGGAGGGGGAAGCAATGGATTCCAGTTCGCGTACTATGGGTATCTGAGACCGGATATTCTTCTGGGGTGTCTTCTGCCCCGGGTTCCTATGATGAATATTATAATCGGCTATACGCTGGCAGGCTATCTGGCAGCGGTTTTGCTCTGCTATCAGTGGCTGAGGGAAGAACTGGACAGCCGGGCATTTGCTTATATCGGAAGTATGCTGTTTATGACAGCAAACTGCTTCTTTCAGACACACAGACAGCTTATGTTCGTGAACTTTATGCCATATCTGATGCTTGCCCTGTGGATGATATACAGGCACAGAGAGCAGTGGCTGGCACCGGTTTTATGCCTAATGCTGCTTCACAGCTTCTTTTATATCCTGCCGATTCTTCTGGTGCTTGCCTGGTACTGGCATGAAAAGGCGGGGCGGCAGTTTTTGCGCCCGTTTCTATGGCAGACGGCAGCCGGGATCGGGATGGCGGCTGCATTGCTTTTGCCTACGGGACTGGTGATTCTGGAGCATCGGAGAAGCTCCGGCAGCCTGACAGAGAGCTTAAGCGTCTGGACCCCGCACATCGAGTTTGTCCTGTATAGCGGATACGGAATCGGACTTTCCATTCTGTGTCTGTATCTGTTGCTGATCGGGATAGCGGATAAGAACTATCGGCGGCATAGCATCCTGCTGCTTCTGGTGACCGTTCTGGGCGCCTCCGCGTATCTGTTAAATGGAACGCTCTATGCCAGAGGAAAGATCATGGTTCCGTTTTTACCGTTAATTCTGCTTCACTGCATGCGGATCCTTCAGGCATACTATCAGCAGGAGAAGCGGTGGAGACTATGGCCGTTTTTGGTGATCTTTGGCACGGTATTGATCGCCGGTGTGCTGTTTGGATATCGGATTAAGGTGGATATGTATCTGGATGTGGCGATTCTGGCACTTTTGATAATAAGTCTTCGAAAGTGGCAGAACTGGAAGATCGGCTATGCACTGATGGTTCTGGTACCCTGTCTGATCTATATCCATACCTCTCAGACGGAGGAGTATGTAACCGAGGAGACTGCAGTGGCGATGGAGGACTGGCAGAAGCAGGCTGACAACTGGGAGGTGGCGGAAGACTCCTTCTATCGGACAGAATCCCTATATGAGCCGCTTAATACAGGCAACCGCCTGATACAGGGGACCGGTCAGAGAAGTACGATGTATTCATCTGTTACGAATCAGGACTACAGTCAGGTATATTATGACGTTCTTCAGACCCCGATCCGGATCAATAACCGCGTGGCGATCCTGACAGAACAGAATCCATTTCTGTTTCAGTTCATGGGGGTTCGGTATCTGGAGGCAGAGCAGGGAAGCCTTCCGAATGGGTATGAAGAGATCGCCGAACAGGGCGACCGGGTACTGGGGGAGAATAAAAATGTTCTCCCAATGGCATATGTAGTCGATGAAAATGAACAAACGCTCATTGATGAGGCGGCCTTCCGGAATATGGATGCGATGGGAAAGCTGGAACTGCTGATGAAACGGACCGTTTTGGAAGAGATTCCGGATCGGATAAATGAAGAGGCAGATGTGCAGCCAGAGGGGTGGCAGGAAGCACTCGAAGCAGACGCACATCGGGAGATTACCGAGTTGTCCGGGCTTTCACTCGAGGGAGTAGATCTGCCAAAGGGAATCACCATCGAAGACCAGGGGAATGGAAGCTATAGTATACAGGTGCAGAAGAAAGAGGTTGCTGTGAACTGGAAGCTGCAGGAACCGCGGGAGCAGGGGGAGATTCTTATGTTACAGTTCGATGTGGAACGACTGGGAAAGCGGGCAGTGGTAATCGACATCAACGGAGTGCGGAATAAGCTGTCCGGCAGCAGCGCGGCCTATCCGAATGGAAATACGCAGTTTCGTTATCCGTTGACCGGCGCAGAGGGACAGCCGCTTTCTGAGCTTCAGGTGACATTTCAGAAGGGGGAGTATCTGATCCGGAATATTCGGTGGTATTCCTGCTCTGAACGACTTCTTCAGGAGAAGCAGTATCAGACACTTACACCGCTGCAGTCGGAAGAGGTACCGGAGTGGATGACCGGGGAACTTGGAAGGGCATCTGAGGAAAAAGAACTGCTATCGGGCAGCGTGACACTTCAGAAGCCGGGGTATCTGGTCACTTCTATACCGTTGCAGAACGGAATGAAGCTCTATGTAGACGGAGTCGAGACACCGTTGCAGCGGGTGAATCTGGCATTTGCCGGAGCCGGACTGGAAGCAGGCCGACATGAAGTAAGACTTACATTTGCCGCACCGGGGAAAAGGCTCGGAATTGAAATTAGTCTGCTGACGGTTGTGATCTATATGATGGCATGGATAATTAAGAGCAGAAAACGATCTGCTATAGAAGAAAACTATAGCGAACCATAGGTTATGAGTATTAACACTTTTCAGATAAGGTTGTTATAATAGGGAACATCGAAAGAGAGAAAGAACCAGAAAAGAACAAGACGAGAAAGGGGTAGCTTCTATGAGAACAGGAATGACAATCACAATTATGGATAGAATACATCATGGCATGTCATGCTGTTCCTGCGGCATGGAGATGCGTTGGATAGCGGCTGTCCCGTTCGGTGCTTCTGAATGATGATAAATCATATCAGAATAGTAGACATAAGCGAGCGGGTGCAGATACAGCACCTGCTTTTTTATTTGGAACTCGTTGACAGGGAGTGTAGGAAAGGAAGGAAATTATGATTCGTCTGGAACAGGTCAGCAAAACCTTCTATCTGAAGAAGCGAAAGGTAGAAGCGTTAAAGCAGATTGATCTATCAATCGAGGATGGAAGCATATATGGAATCATCGGTTCCTCCGGTGCGGGAAAGTCGACATTGGTACGATGTATGAACCTGCTGGAGCGGCCAACGGAAGGAAAGGTATATCTGGATGATACGGAACTGACCGGATTATCCGCAGGGAAGCTGAGAAAGGAACGACAGAAGATCGGTATGGTATTCCAGTCCTTCAATCTTCTGGCACAGCGTACCGCATTAAAGAATGTCTGTTATCCGCTGGAGATCGCCGGAGTTCCGGCACAGCAGGCAAAGGAACGGGCGGTAGAACTGTTGAAGCTGGTAGGCTTATCCGAACGGATGGGCAACTATCCGGCACAGCTTTCCGGTGGTCAGAAGCAGAGAGTCGCCATCGCCCGGGCACTGGCAACCGAACCAAAGTATCTGCTTTGCGATGAGGCAACCAGTGCATTGGATCCGAATACCACGAACTCGATTCTGGAACTGCTAAAGGAGATTAATGAACGACTGGGCGTTACGATCATCGTAATTACCCATGAGATGAAGGTGGTTGAGAAGATTTGTACACAGGTGGCAGTTCTTCACGAGGGACAGATCATAGAACAGGGAGGTGTACAGGAGGTATTCCTTTCGCCGAAAACTGTGATCGCACAGGAGATGATTTATCCGAAGCAAAGCTATGATGCCAGAAACTATAGTGGTAAGGTCTTCCGGTTAGCCTTTGGCGGTCAGGCATCGACAGAGCCGATCGTAGCGAATCTGGTTATGAAGTGTCAGGCACCGGTAAATATACTGGGAGCCAGTACGGAGGACATCGGTGGCAGAGCCTACGGACAGATGCTCTTAGAGATTCCGACAGATCCGCAGGTGCTTACAAAAGCAAAGGAATATCTGGACTCGATCGGAGTTCATTACGAAGAGGAGAGTGATGAAAATGGAATTTAGTCAGTTAGCGGCCCTTCTTTGGAAAGGTTCATTAGAAACCCTCTATATGGTACTGGTATCCATGATAGTCTCTTATATAGTAGGAATCCCATTGGGCGTGCTTTTGTTTGTAACAGATAAAAACGGAATCTGCCGATGTAAGCCGGTAAATGTTATACTGGGGATTCTGGTGAATCTGACCAGATCCGTTCCGTTTATTATATTGCTGATCGCGATTCTTCCGTTTACCAGATGGATTATCGGAACCACGATCGGTATTAACGCTACGGTAGTACCGTTGATCGCTGCGGCGATCCCATTTATCGCACGTATGGTTGAGTCTTCTTTAAAGGAAGTCGATCAGGGTGTGATCGAGGCTGCACAAGCCATGGGTTCCAGTCCGTTTCAGATCATTGTGAAGGTTCTACTGCCGGAGGCAAAGCCATCCCTGATGGTAGGCTGTACGATCGCATTTGCAACTATTTTAGGATATTCTGCTATGGCCGGCTTTACCGGTGGCGGCGGACTCGGAGCAATCGCAATCAACTATGGCTATTATCGTTACAAGGTCAATATCATGTGGGCAACGGTATTTGTACTGGTAGTAATCGTACAGGTATTCCAGGAGCTGGGCATGTTTATTGTAAATAAAACGGATAAACGAATCCGTAATTAGAGAAAAGGAGATAGAAGGATATGAAAAAGACATTTAAGAAGACAATCGCAACGGTTGCACTTGCAGTATTAACCTTAGGAGCATTTAGTCTGACCGGCTGCTCATCCAACGCAGCAGGTGATACCGCTTCCGATACAGAAGCAACCGAGGCAGACACTACGACAGAAGCAGCAGGCGACGAGGACAAGGTAATCAAGGTAGGAGCCAGTGTGACTCCGCACGCAGAGATCCTGGAGCATGTAAAGCAGACATTGGCAGACGAAGGCTATACACTGGAGATCGTAGAGTACAATGACTACGTTTTGCCAAATACCGCACTGGAGGATGGAGATCTGGATGCAAACTTCTTCCAGCATCAGCCATACCTCGATAACTTCAACGAAGAGAATAATACCCACTTGGTATCTGTGGCAGCCGTTCATTTCGAGCCATTTGCCATCTATGCGGGTAAGACAGATTCCCTGGATGACCTTCAGGACGGAGCAACCGTAGCAGTACCAAATGATACAACCAATGAAGCAAGAGCACTGCTGCTGTTAGAGGCACAGGGGTTGATCAAGTTAAAGGATGGCGTTGGTCTGGATGCAACGGTACTGGATATCGAAGAGAATCCAAAGAACCTGCAGATTCAGGAGATTGAGGCTGCACAGATTGTACGGTCACTGCCGGACGTAGACATTGCCTGCATCAACGGTAACTATGCAAAGGAAGGCGGTCTGGATGTGGCAGATGCTATCGCTGTAGAGGCTTCCGACTCACTGGCAGCAGATACTTACGCAAATGTAATCGCTGTAAAGGAAGGCAATGAGAATACAGATAAGACAAAGGCATTGGTAAATGCAGTATTAAGCGATGATGTTCGTCAGTTCATCGAGGATACGTATGGAAATGCAGTTGTACCTGTATTCTAGGCAAGCATTCATAAAAGTAGGAATAAAACGAAAGAACAATTAAAAAAGGTGGCGTTTATATCGAAATTCGCTTATAATAAAGGGCATAAGACTATAACAGTAAAGGTGAATTTCGTATGAACAAAAAAGCATTAATAGCAATGAGTGGTGGCGTTGATTCTTCCGTAGCTGCACTTCTGATGAAGGAGCAGGGCTATGACTGTATCGGCATCACCATGAAGCTGTATGATAATGATGATATAGGGATTTCAAGAGAGAAGACCTGCTGCTCCTTAGATGATATCGAGGATGCCAGAAGTGTAGCCTTCCGGATTGGAATCCCTTATTATGTTGTGAATTTTAAAGATGACTTTAAGGAAAAGGTCATGGATCCCTTTGTAGACAGCTATCTAAAGGGCGAAACGCCGAATCCATGTATCGAATGTAACCGCCATCTGAAGTTTGAACACCTGTATCGGACAGCGCAGGAGTTGGACTGTGATGTGATCGTGACCGGACATTATGTCCGGATCGAGGAGAAGGATGGTATCTATCATCTGCTGCGGGCAGTGGATGCCTCGAAGGATCAGAGCTATGTGTTATACTCTCTGACACAGGAACAGCTTGCGCATACGAGATTCCCACTGGGGGAACTGACGAAGGAGGCCGTGCGGGAGATCGCCGAAGCCCATGGATTTATCAATTCCCATAAACGGGACAGTCAGGATATCTGCTTTGTGCCGGATGGAGACTATAAGCATTTTATGGAAGAAAGCTATCAGGTACACATTGATGCAGGTGACTTTGTCGACCGGCAGGGACAGGTGCTGGGAACGCATCAGGGCTACTACCGTTATACAATCGGTCAGCGAAAGGGACTTGGGATTCCGGCAAAGGAACCGTTATATGTCGTAGATATCCTGCCGGAGACGAATCAGGTTGTTTTGGGGAGAAATGAAGATCTGTTCCATACCACGTTAGAAGCAAAGGACTTCCACTGGATCCGCCCGATGGAGACGGAGGGAGAAGTTGTTCAGGCAAAGGTACGGTATCGGCAGCAGGCGCAGCCGGCCAGAGTTCAGTCGCAGGCGCCGGGACAGGTACAGATCGAATTCTTGGAGCCACAGCGGGCGATCACGAAGGGACAGGCAGTTGTAGTCTATCAGAACGATGAGGTTCTGGGCGGAGGCACGATCTCCGGTGTGGTGAGATAAAGCAGTAGAGCGGAAAAAGGTAAGAGAAGGAGAAGCGCAATGGCATTTAAGATAGGAATACTGGGAACAGGAGTAATGGCAGGTCGTATGGCGGATACGATCGTTCAGATGCAGGAGGCAGAGGTATATGCAGTGGCCTCCCGCAGCGAGGAGAAAGCACAGGAGTTCGGAAAGAAATACGGTGCACAGAAGTGTTACGGAAGCTATGATGCTCTGATGGAGGATCCGGATGTCGAGATGATCTATATTGCGGCACCGAACCATCTGCATTACCAGCAGGCAAGAGCCTGTATAGTAAATGAGAAGCCGGTACTGCTGGAGAAGCCGTTTACATTGAATGAACAGCAGGCACAGGCACTGATAGATCTGGCAGAGATGCATCAGGTGTTTCTGTGTGAAGCTATGTGGGTCCGGTTTATGCCGCTGCTGCATTATCTGAAGAAGGAACTGGAAAATGAAAAGATCGGTGAAGTGACATCGGTTATGGCAGATATCGGATACGATCTGAAGGAGAAGGAGCGTGTCAATCGGTTGGATATGGGTGGCGGTGCCCTGCTGGATATCGGAGTATATCCGATTACACTTGCACTGGCCGTGCTGGGAAAGGATATTGATAACATATCAACCTCCATGGTGCGGATGAACTCCGGTGTCGATGCACAGGAATGTGTGAATCTGACTTACACCAGCGGAGCAATCGCAGGGCTGTACATCACCATGCTGTCTGCCACCGAGAGACAGGGAAGAATCTATGGTACAGAGGGATATATCGAGGTGGATGATATCAATAATTACCAATGTTACCGGATCTATGATAAGACGGGAAATCTGTTGGAAACCGTTGAACGCCCGGATCAGATTAGTGGACTGGAGTACGAGGTTCAGGCATGTATCCATGCGATTCGAGGGAAGAAGCTGGAGTGTCAGGAGATGACACACAGCGATACCGTATTTCTGATGCGGGTACTGGATGCGGTACGACGGACCTGGGATATGAAGTTCCCTCAGGAAGAGACCGTATAGACATAGCTGCCGGTTCCGTCTCCGATCGGTTCTTCGATCTGTTCCAGAATATACTCATAGATACGGGTATAGGTGGAAGCCGAATAGTGCAGACCGTCCGGGCTGGAGAAGCCGGTATTGATCAGATAGGAGTAGGTGTCGATGTAGCGGATCCGGGAAGCACCGGCATCGGTGTTGTAGGCGTTGATCCAGTCCTGCATCGACTGATTAAAGGTGTGGATCTGTTGGTTCGTGACGCTGCTACAAGGGCTGCAGACCGGGTTGACCGACACGATATAGATCGGAGAGTCCTTCCAGCAGGTGTCGGCATAGTCGGTATAGATCGACTGATAATGAGAGGTGTTTCCCAGATCGTTGACGCCCAGATTTAACACAAGGATGGACGGAGACAGTTCTGTGAGTGCAGTCTGTCCGGTGAACCAGGAGTAGCCTTGTCCCACCTTTGCGGTAAAGCGGATATGTGTCAGGTCATATTGGGAATTTTTAAGTGCCTGCTGCATACCGACCGTCCGGGAATCTCCGATCATCATCACAGGGTAGTCCGGGATGTAGGTAAGCTGTCTGGTTTGTGCGACGGGAGGTGTGGCTCCGGCAGGAATCGGTTCTGAGAAAACATGGTGATAAAACACCGGATTGAGTTGAACGGAACCGCAGTTTAACAGCACAAGGATATTAAACAGCAGGATAATTGATAAGATTGAATGTATTTTATGATTGTTCATACGTAGTTCCTCCATTTCACCTATGGTGTAACACGGAAGATTCGAGTATTTGCGGGAATTATGGGAGGAGCGTTCGACAGAAGGAAAAAAGTGTGATATGCTACAGCGTATAGTAGGAACGTAGATAAGGGAAACAGGAGAAGAACGTATATTTTTAGATAGAAAGGCAGAGAAGGGAGACGCTATATGGAACTACAATTAGCATGGAAGATATTGGGACTGGAGCCGACCGGGGATATCGAGGTTGTGAAGGAACACTATCATGAACGGCTGAAGGATACGAATCCGGAGGATGATGCGGAGGGTTTTATGCGCCTGCGTCAGGCGTATGAACAGATCAGCGATCAGATCCTGCATCCGCAGGATACAGAGGGTGAAGTGGAAGAAAAGCCGAAGGATGATATCGACCTCTGGCTGGAACGGGTTGAACAGGTCTATTGGTATGCAGATACCAGAAATGATCCGGCAGCCTGGCAGGAGCTTTTGGATGATCCGTTATGTGTAGCACTGGATACGGCACTGGAGGTACGGGAACGGCTGTTGGCTTACCTGATGTCGCATTATTATATGGATCAGA
Organism: uncultured Clostridium sp.; assembly: GCA_900539185.1. GTDB lineage: Bacteria > Bacillota > Clostridia > Lachnospirales > Lachnospiraceae > CAG-632. Next base: position 22,387 of record UQBG01000011.1, on the reverse strand, counting down.
AGATCTGGCAGCTTCTGGATCATGTATTTCATTTCCGGGAGGATCGACAGGAACTGGAAGAGCTGTTCCCAAAGGACTGGCTGGACTATGTACAGTACATGATAACGGCAAAGACATTTTTCCGGTATGAACTCCTGGAACCGAAGGGAATCGATGAGTCCGAGATCCAGCTGGATGCCTATATCAGAGCCTATCTGGGAATCAAGACGAGGATGGATCAGAGAGACTACAGTGGAGTCTGGCAGGCACTGGATGACCTGAGTGTCACAGAGGTGTATCATCCGTATGAGGATGTTGAACGGATCCGTCTGTATGTGGCAGAGGAGAAGCCGGAGCAGGCGATGGAACTGGCAGATCGGCTGTATGAGAAGTATGCGGAAGATACCTATGTATTATATACGGTGGGAATTGCCTATCAGGCAGGGAATCAGTGGGAGAAGGCACGGCAGTGCTGGCAGACGATTCTGGATGTACAGCCGGAGCATTATGGAGCGCAGTGCTGTATGGCGAAGTACTATCAGCATCAGGAGGATTATCTGAAGGCAAAAGAGATCATCATGGATCTTCTGGAGCGCAACAGCCGCGATGAAGAAGTTCTGCAGATGATGCGGGAAGTGAATATTCCGTTGATTGCATACTATGATGAAGAGGAGAAGAAGGATCGGGAGGCGGAAAGCCTGCCGGATGGTACACCGAAGAGTAAGAAGAATGCGATCGAGGCATGCTGGTGCATGTTCCAGAATGAGCAGTTCGCAGAGACCATTGATCGTCTGCAGCAGCTGCATGTACAGCCGGAAGAACCGGAGTACTATGAGTATGTGAATATGATGGGCCGGTGCTATCTGGGACTGGATCAGTATGAACCGGCGGTGGTCTATCTGTTGAAATGGGATGAAGCCAGAGCCAATCTGGTAGACGACGGAAGCGACAAGTATAAGAAACGGCAGTCCAGAGAGGGATTTATCAAGTCTGCGATCGGTGTGGCATATCAGAATATGAAGAAATATGAACCGGCGGAGGAGTATCTGCAGAAGGGAATTGCACTGGAGCAGGATGATCAGATCCGACATTCCTTTATGGACCGGCTGGCACTGTTATACTATGATACCGGAAACTATCCGCGCTGTGCAGAGGTATGTACGCAGATCGTTGAAGAGGATCCGGGCTATTATCCGGCCTATCTGCGCAGACAGCAGGCAGCATATGAGATGCGGGATGCACAGCAGGTAGTGGATGATTATTATAATGCCATTCACATCTTCCCGAAGTACTATCGACCATATCTTCTGGCAACAGAAGTATTTTGCAACTATCGGCAGTATGAAGATGCAAAGAAGGTTATCGAGGCGGCAAAGGCGGCAGAGGTTCAGCAGGAGAAGCTTCAGTACTATGAGGTTCAGATCCTGCGAAAGCAGGCACAGAATCCGGAAGAATCCGGAAAGGCGCTGCAGGCATGCCGGGAACTGTTAAAGCAGCTTCAGGAGGCACGCCGGAAGGAAGAGGAAGCACCAAAGCCGGAAGGTGAGATGACCGAGGAAGAACTGGTAGAGCAGGATATGAAGCGGGATGGTGTTCCGCAGGATCGGGTGGAACTGGAAGACTTGATTTTTGAAGAACTGCTGAATCTGATGGATATGAATCGGTTGTCCTATGCACTGGAACTGATCCGGGAAGAACAGAAGGCGGGCAGAGGAAGCTATCGGCTGCGTTGGGTAGAGGCAGATATATATCGGATGCAGAGAGACTATAAGCAGGCAATCGATGCCTATGAAAGACTGCTGCAGGAGCGGCCGGATAATGCAGATATTTTCTATAACCGGGGACTGTGTTATCAGAGTATGGGAAAAGAACGGGAGGCACTGAAGGATTTCCGGGAGACGCTGCGTCTGGATCCGGAGCATATGCGTGTCAACCATCAGATGATGAAGATCTACAGCCACTGGTATGATCAGTATGAACTGAAGTGGACCTATGGGGCGGCATTAAAGGCGATCAACGCGCAGATAGAACGGGATACGGATGCCTATTACTATATCGAGCGTGGTCTGCTGTATATGGATAATTATAATACCGAACAGGCAATCGCAGACTATGAGCGGGCACTGGAGCAGGAGCCGAAGAATATATATGCCTTGAATAATATCGGGTATGTTTATCAGGTAAAGGGGCAGTATCAGGAGGCCTTAGAATACTATAGAAAGTCCATTGCAAATATGGAGGATGAGACAACGGCACTTCCGTATATAAATGGAGCCAGATGCTATCAGGCACTCGGACAGTATCAGGAGGGAATCCGATTACTGAAGCAGGGGCTTGAACAGGGCATCTGTAAGTACGCCTCTGCCTATCGGAAACTGGCAGATCTCTACGGTTTGAGCGGAGACTATGATCGGGAGCGCAGTATCTATCAGGAGGCTCTGAACAAAAAGGTGATTAATATATTTGACTATTATGAGGATGTGATCGACAGTTACGCGGTAGAGGGAAATCAGAAGATGGTAAAGGAGATCTACACGCGTTGGATGCAGGCAGCTGAACAGAAGATCAAAGTGGATCTGCAGGAAGGCTGGTACCAGAAGGCGAATGCCAAGGAAAAGATGGGAAAATATTATCTGTTCAGCCGGAAACTAAAGCAGGCCATCAGCTATCTGGAAGAAGCATATAAATGGGAAAGGCAGCATGCGATATCGAGTCTGGATGCAGGCAGACGTCTGGCAACTGCCTATATGCTGGCAGGAAAGAACGAGAAGGCGGCACGGTTGGCGCAGATTATACGGCGGGAAATGATTATCGCAAATCAGATCCCGGAGGATCTAAAGAGGCAGGAGGCAGAGGATCCGGAGACAGAGGATGCGTTCCTGTCCTATCGGCAGCTGGCGCCGATGCGGTTAGATGAGATGGCACAGGTCTATATATGTATGGGACGATTTGTTCGTGCCAGAAAGTACATGGAACAGGCGAGGAAGATTCCAAAGTGCCGGAACTGTAGTCATGGCGGTATCTGTTATGACTCCCTGATCACGGAAGCCTATCTGGCAGAGATACAGGGTGATATTCCATCTGCGATCCGGTGCCTGGAGGCGGCAAAGAAGACGAATCCAAAGGATGAAGAGGTCATTCTGGGACTCATGGCATTGTGCCAATAGACAGATTAAGGTATAATGGGATAGAAACAAAGCGGAAAGGTGAGTACTATGATAGTAGGAATTGACTTAGGGACAACCAATAGTCTGATTGCATATTATACAGAAGATGGACCGAAGATCATCCCGAATCGTCTGGGAAAGAATCTGACACCCTCCATCGTCAGTGTAGATGGTGACCGGATATATGTGGGAGAGACAGCCAGAGAACGAATGTTGCTATATCCGAACTCTGCTGCCAGTGTATTTAAGCGAACCATGGGCAGCGATAAGAAGTATCGGCTGGATAACCGGTTCTTCACATCGGAGGAGCTGTCATCCTTTGTCCTTCGTTCTCTGAAGGAGGATGCAGAGGTATATCTGGGAGAAGAGATTACAGAAGCGGTGATCAGTGTGCCGGCTTATTTTAATGATGCCAGAAGAAAGGCGACGAAGCGGGCAGGGGAGCTGGCCGGTCTTAAGGTGGAACGGATCATCAGAGAACCGACGGCAGCAGCGATCGCCTATGGCTTGTATGAAAGCAAGAAGGATGCAAAGTTCTTAGTATTCGATCTGGGTGGCGGTACCTTTGATGTATCGATTCTGGAGCTCTCCGGGTCGATTCTGGAGGTTCGTGCCGTTGCCGGGGATAACTTCCTGGGTGGTGAGGACTTCACAAATGTGCTCGAAGAGATGTTCTATGAGAAATATCCGGAGCTGGATCGTGATGCCATGGATATCAAGACGCTTCGTTATATTCACAAGCAGGCAGATCTTTGCAAGATCCATTTTGAGGATGGAAGAACCTCGCATATGAGCTGTACCATCGGGGATAAGGTCTATGATATGGAAGTGGAACTGGCGGAATATGAGAAAAAGTGTGAGGATCTGTTGGAGCGGATCCGAATACCGGTCAAGAAGAGTCTGGCAGATTCCCGCCTGCGTCTGCAGGAGATCGACAAGGTCGTTTTAGTCGGTGGTGCCACGAAGCTGTCAGTTGTGCGGCGGTTTGTGAGCAAGCTGTTCCGGGCATTGCCGGATACGACAGTTAACCCGGATGAAGCGGTAGCACTGGGCGCGGCTGTACAGGGGGCCATGAAGGAGCGGAAGGACTCGATCCGAGAGGTGATATTGACGGATGTATGTCCGTTTACACTGGGTACCGAGGTGGTCGTAGAACGGGAAAACGGCGGGTATGAAAGTGGTCATTACTGCCCGATCATCGAGCGGAATACGGTAATACCGGCCAGTCGGACAGAGACGATGTATACCATCCGGGATAATCAGTCGAAGATGGATATTACGGTTTTGCAGGGAGAGAGCCGGTTTGCGGCGAATAACCTAAAGCTGGGAGAACTGGTGATCGATGTGCCTCCGGCCAAAAAAGGACAGGAAAGCGTAGATGTTACTTACACATATGATGTGAATTCCATTCTGGAGGTACAGGTAAAGATAAATTCGACCGGGAAAATCGTAAAGCAGATCCTGAAGGGACAGCAGGTGGATATGACGGATGAAGAGATCGCAGCCAGAATGGAAGAACTGGCATATCTGAAGATCCCACCGCGTGAACAGGAGGAGAATAAGCTTCTGCTGCTTCGCGGAGAACGCCTGTATGAAGAGAGCCTGGGGGATGAACGGAAGATTATCGAGCATGCCCTGCAACGGTTTGAGATGGCGTTGAATACACAGGATCCGGTCAAGATCGAAGCCGGACGGAATGAGTTCCGCGAGTTCTTAGAGGAATGGGATCAGGAATCCTGATTTGATTCAATAAGTGATAAAAAAGAATGGCTGTTATCCGATTGATAGCGTTCGGATAACAGCCATTTAATTGTAGTAATTGTTTAAAAATAGTAAGGACGGTGGCTCAAGAGGGGGGGAGAGTACCGTCCTTACTTTTTGGGAGTTAAAGTATGTAAATGAGGGAGGGTTTCAACAGAGAACATAATATGAATTCGTCGTCTGCGAGATGGGAGTCAAAACAGATTCCGAAATCATCTCTGAGGAAACCTTTTATTTACAATGCTATAGTACCATGTGGGGGTTGCAATTTATATCAAATTACGGATAATTTTTGTAAAATAAGGTCGTAATTTTAAAAAATATGGGAAAAGTATGTAAAATAAGTGTGGGGGTCGGGCTATTGCTTGCGAAAGCGGCAAAGGTAGTGTATAATTTACGCTATCTGGCATATCGTATTTATAACGGTGTAGAGCAGAAACAACACGATAGTTATAGGATTGAAGGAGGGTATTGAAATGGGTATCTTAAAGAGATTTAAGGACATTATGGCATCAAACATTAATGCACTGTTGGATAAAGCGGAGGATCCGGAGAAGATGATCGATCAGTGCTTACGGGATCTGAACAGTGATCTGGGTAAGGTAAAGGCTGAGACTGCAGCAATTATGGCAGATGAGCAGCGTGCAAAGAGAGAATTGGATGAGTGCACAGCAGAGATTGCTAAGATGCAGAGCTATGCAGAGAAGGCAGTTATGGCCGGTAACGATGCGGATGCGAAGTCATTCCTGGCTAAGAAGGCAGAACTGACGACCAAGCAGGCGAGCCTGCAGCAGGCATATGATCTGGCAGCAGCAAACTCTATGAAGATGCGTCAGATGCATGATAAGCTGGTAAAGGATATTAATGAACTGAATGCCAGAAGAGATGCGATCAAGGCAAAGGTTCGTGTTGCAAAGGCACAGGAGCGTATCAATCAGATGGGTAGCTCTATGGGTGGAGCAGAGGCATCTATGTCAGCCTTTGATCGTATGGAAGCAAAGGCAAACAATATGTTAGACAAGGCAAATGCTATGGCTGAGTTAAACAGCAGTGCAGAGGCTGATTCTCTGGATGATCTGGCAGCAAAGTATGATTCGGCTCCTTCTGCAGCCGTTGATGATGAACTGGCTGCACTGAAGGCACAGATGGGCGTACAGTAAAAACGATTCTTTGTGACAAAGGGATAGAACCAGGAGGATAGAACATGGGATTGTTTTCTAATCAGTTAGCAAATGTAGTAGAATGGGAAGAATATCGGGATGATGTGCTGTTTTGGAAGTGGTCAAATGCCGAGATCAAGAAGGGATCGAAGCTGATCATTCGCCAGGGACAGGATGCGATCTTTATGTTTAACGGAAAGGTCGAAGGTATCTTTCGGGATGAAGGCAGTTATGATATCGAGACACAGATCGTACCGTTTCTTTCTACTCTGAAGGGATTTAAGTTTGGCTTCAACAGTGGTATGCGGGCAGAGGTTCTGTTTATCAATACGAAGCAGTTTAATATGAAGTGGGGAACACCAAAGCCGATTCGTGTTCAGGCACCGGGACTTCCGGGAGGACTTCCGATTCGGGCAAACGGTTCCTTTGATGTAAAGGTTGGCGATTATCTGGTATTTATCGAGAAGATCGCCGGTGTTAAGAAGCAGTATACGATCAATGAGGTTCGGGAACTGATGCAGTCGATGCTGTCCGGTATGCTGATTACCTGGATCACCAAGGTAGGGCAGGACATCTTCAATCTTCAGGCAAATATCCGGGAGATCCAGAATGGCGTAAAGGAAGATCTGGACATGGAGTTTGTTAAGATCGGACTTTCGGTGGTGAACTTCCGAATCGATGAGTTCTCATATCCGGAGAATATCACGAAGCGGGCAGATCAGGCAGCCGAGTATTCGATGGTAGGCGATATGAACCGCTTCCAGCAGGTAAGCATGGTGGATGCGATGACCAGACCGGGAAACGGCGGAGCCGCAAATAACGGAAATGCAATGATGAATACCATGATGGGTGCTCAGATGGGCATGATGATGGGACAGCAGATGATGAACAACATGAATGCGATGAACCAGAATAACGGAAATCAGGCAGGAATGAATCCATCAGCCGCACCGGCAGGCAATGGTGCTATACCGAAGTTCTGTCCGGACTGCGGAACTCCAACCAACGGAAATCGATTCTGTGGCAACTGCGGAAAACAGTTAGGTTAGATAAATACAAAAAGGGTGCAGACATAAGCGCTGCACCTTTTTGATTCATACAGAGAAAGGAATTATACAAATGCAGGCAATCTTAAATCCACCTCAACAGGAAGCGGTTGAACATATGGAGGGGCCGCTGCTCATTTTGGCGGGCGCCGGCTCCGGAAAGACCAGAGTAATTACCCATCGGGTGGCATATCTGATGGAACAGGGGATTAATCCCTACAATATTCTGGCGATTACATTTACGAATAAGGCAGCAGGAGAAGTGCGGGAACGTGTGGATGATATGCTGGGTTATGGCTCTGAAAGTGTATGGATCAGTACCTTCCATTCGCTGTGTGTACGGATATTGCGCAGAAACATTGAACAGATCGGATATGCATCAAACTTTACGATCTATGATACAGATGATCAGAAACGGGTGATCAAGGAAGTTACGAAGTATCTGCAGATGGATCCGAAGATGTATCCGGAACGGATGCTGATGGCAGAGATTTCCCGTGCAAAGGAGAACTTTATCTCGCCACACGAGTATGATCTGGAGGCACAGGGCGAATATCGCAAGATGCAGATTGCCAGAGTTTATATCGAATATCAGAAGCGGATGCATAGTAACAATGCTCTGGACTTTGACGACCTGCTATATAAGACGGTTCAGCTCTTTCAGGACTATCCGGAGGTGCTGGAACGGTATCAGGAACGGTTCCGGTACATTATGGTAGATGAGTATCAGGACACGAATCAGATCCAGTTTCTTCTGGTGCGTCAGATCGCACGGAAGTACCGGAATCTTTGTGTGGTAGGAGACGATGACCAGTCAATCTATAAGTTCCGGGGAGCCAATATCATGAATATCCTGAACTTCGAGCAGGAGTACCCGGATGCAAAGGTGATCAAGCTGGAGCAGAACTATCGCTCCACCGGGAATATTCTGAATGCGGCAAATGCAGTGATTCATCATAACACCGGCAGAAAGGATAAGACCCTTTGGACGGCCAGAGAAGACGGAGATCTGATCGAGTACAAACAGTATGAAAATGAACATCAGGAGGCGGAGCAGATCGCATGGAAGATTCTGGAGTACAAGGCGAAGAACCGGCTGAATTACAGCGACTTTGCTGTGCTATATCGAACCAATGCACAGTCCCGTGTGCTGGAAGAAAAGCTGATTATTAAAAATATCCCATACAAGATCTATGGCGGGCAGAACTTCTATGCCAGACTGGAGGTAAAGGATCTGCTGGCATACTTAAAGACTGTGGCAAACGGAGCGGATGATATCGCAGTTAAGCGAATCATAAATGTACCAAAGCGTGGAATCGGAGTTACGACGATCAGCAAGATCGAGGCATATGCACTCAGTCAGGAGATCAGCTTTATGGATGCCCTGTATCAGGTGGAAGATGTTCCGGGGATCGGGAAGGCGGCCGCTAAGATTCAGCGATTTACGGATCTGATCTCGGATCTGAGGGATGAACTGTCACAGGGGCTTATGCTGCAGGAGCTGTATGATGAGATCCTGGAACGGACCGGCTATCGGGAAGAACTGCTGGCAGAACACACGGAAGAGTCGATGAATCGTATCGAGAATCTGGAGGAACTGAAGAATAAGATCGTGATCTATGAGGAGAATGCAGAGCATCCGGATCTGAATGAGCTGTTAGAGGAGGTTGCTCTGGTCGCAGAGGTTGACAGTTTGAACTCCAGCGATGATAAGGTCGTTCTTATGACGATCCACAGTGCGAAGGGTCTGGAATTCCCATATGTATTCCTGTGCGGCATGGAGGATGGTCTGTTCCCGGGAAATATGACGATCAACTCCGGTGATCCGGAGGAGATGGAGGAGGAACGCCGGTTGTGCTATGTAGGTATTACGCGGGCGAAGGACCGGTTGTTCTTAAGCAGTGCCAAACAGCGGATGATGCATGGATCTAATAATTACAATCCGATATCCAGATTTATAAAGGAGATTCCGCAGGAGCTTCTGGATATGGGCGGATATCGGAAGGCGGTGAATCAGACCTTTGCACCGAAGCCGCAGCCGGATGTATCGCCGGTCTTTACCCGGAAACCGACATTTGGTAAGACCTTTACGGTCAGTCGGGCAGAGACACTGGACTATGGTGTAGGGGATCGTGTCCGGCATGTGAAGTTCGGAGAAGGCACCGTTCAGGAGATCAAGAATGGCGGAAAGGACTATGAAGTATCGGTAGACTTTGATACCTATGGAACCAAGCGGATGTTTGCTTCATTTGCCAAGCTGCAGAAGCTGTCAGAATAAAGGGCGTAGGATCCGGTCAGAGTTTGCCGGAAAAAAATACAAAAGGGAATAGTAATATTTTGCCTGCTATGATATAATACTAATGATATATGGCTGACTTTAGATTGGCATTTCGTATATTATGAATACTATGGCATAGAATATAAAGGAGGGTAACGATATGAAGAATTTAGAAGAGATTATTAATGCAGTAAAGGTAGGAGAGCTTCTGGGAGGCAAGAAGGAAACAGAGGAGCAGAAGACCGGAAAGAAGATTTTATGGGTTCTGGCTATTATCGGTGCTGTAGCAGCAATCGCAGGTATCGCATTTGCTGTATATAAGTATCTGACACCAAGTTTCCTGGATGATTATGATGATGACTTTGATGATGACTTTGACGACGACTTCTTCGAGGAAGAGGAGCCGGTAGAGATTAAGCCGGAGGCATAATCAACCGATCGGTACATGCGTGGAAATCGGGCAGAATCCATAGGATTTTGCCCGACTTTTGAAAGCGTTTTCAGTCGGGTTTTCATAACTTTCAAAAAGACTTCAAAAAAAATGAAATTAGGTGTTGACTTTTTGAAAGGCATTCGATATAATAACACTTGCGTTGACAAAAGGGCACTAAGAAATAGAAATTAGAAGTGGCCAAGACAGAAAGGCAACGGGGTGTGGCTCAGCTTGGCTAGAGCGCTTGATTTGGGATCAAGAGGTCGCAGGTTCGAATCCTGTCACCCCGACTCGTATGCGGGTGTAGTTCAATGGTAGAACACTAGCCTTCCAAGCTAGATACGTGGGTTCGATTCCCATCACCCGCTTTTTCTTTCGCAAGAAGGAAAATGTGTTCGTAGCTCAGCTGGATAGAGCAACGGCCTTCTAAGCCGTGGGTCGGGGGTTCGAATCCCTTCGAGCACGTTATGGTGGGTATGGCGCAGTTGGTTAGCGCGCCAGATTGTGGCTCTGGAGGCCGAGGGTTCGAGTCCCTCTATCCACCCTATAAGTGCAGAGCGTTCATGCGTTCCTGTAGATATTTTCTTACTAATGGGCTATCGCCAAGCGGTAAGGCACAGGACTTTGACTCCTGCACTCGCTGGTTCGAATCCAGCTAGCCCAGTTTGAAGTGTGACTTCGAAGGGGGACATATATAATAAGGGATACTAGCTCAGGTGGTAGAGCACTTGACTTTTAATCAAGTTGTCGGGGGTTCGAATCCCCCGTGTCTCAGGTATAGAAGTGGCTTGTATGCAAATGCATACAGGTCTTTTTTTATGCTCTTTTTATATATGTTTTAGACGGGAAAGGTTGTCAAACCAACCATCTTATATTATAGTTGTTAAAGAGTAAAAGGAAAAGGGAGTGCAAAATGGAGAAGAAGGAACAAGAAACGCTGGAGGAGACGTTTAAAGAAACAAGGAGCGGTCTGCAAAAGTACTTTCACGATGTATTCAATATCCGGGATGATATGATGGGCTATACGGATATTGATGAAATGATGGAAGAAAATACGGTAATCCATGGAGCAAACATGTGGATTCTGATGATGGCAGCGTTGATTGCTTCAATCGGACTGAATGTAAACTCAACGGCTGTTATCATTGGTGCCATGTTGATTTCCCCATTGATGAGTGGAATCATAACCATGGGATATTCGTTAGCCGTCCGGGATCTGCCGCTGCTAAAGAAGTCCCTGATCCGTTTCGGAACGCAGGTCGGGATCAGTCTGGCAGCCTCGACGCTTTACTTTATAATCAGTCCGTTGGAGACACCAACCTCTGAGATGATCGCCCGAACCAGCCCAACCCTGTGGGATGTGCTGATTGCACTCTTTGGTGGTATCGCCGGTATGATCGGAAATACCCGAAAGAAGAAAAGCAATGTAATTCCGGGTGTAGCGATCGCTACGGCACTGATGCCGCCGCTTTGTACGGCAGGTTACGGTATTGCATCGTTGCAGCCGAAGTTTCTGTTCGGAGCGTTTTATCTGTTTATTATAAACACCCTGTTCATTATGCTGTCATCTGCATTTATCGCGTTGGTACTGGGTGTGCCGCGCCATAGGTTTATCAGTCAGAAGCAGCAGAAGCGGATCAACCGCTCGATTATCATTATCACGGTGGTGACGATTATACCGAGTGTTTACATAGGGATGGTGACAGTACGGGACTCTGTGATCGATCGCAATGTATCCGGATATCTGAGTGAAGCATTTGCATTTCCCGATGCACAGGTAGTTCAGAGCAGTGTCAATAAGCAGGAAAAGCAGATATCGGTATCGCTGGTAGGAACCCCGATATCGGATGAGACGATCGCTACATTGGAAAAGGCATTGCCGAAGTACAATCTGGAAGGATATACGCTGCGCGTTACACAGAACACGATGATCGCGAGCACAGACGGAACGGATGCAGATAAGATCACGATAGCGGTTCAGGAAAATCGGATCTCGGAGCTGCAGAGGCAGTTAGATGAGGCAGAGAAACAGATAACGGATATGGAGAAAAGCATTCGGACCTATGAGACAGCAGAGAGTCAGGCAGCAGACTGTCAGAAGATCGCAAAAAAGGCACAAAGCATCTTTCCGGTACTGCTGGACAGCAGCTGTGGAATCATGTCGGATACAGAGGGTGAATATGTGATGTTCGTTGCAGTGACCGAGGAGCCGCTGGAAACCGAAGAGCAGGACACCTTAAATCGTTGGCTGCAGACAGAGACAGGTTTGGAGCGGGTAGAAATCCTGCGAAAGGAAGCACCGGATACTATAGATGCAGGAACGCAGACAACCGAAGAGTAGGGCAGCAACGGAGGAAGGAAAACTATGAGTACATTTCAGGTAGAACTAAAAAAGGTAGTGGATGACAGTTATGAGATCGAGATCGGATTTCAGCTGGAGGATAAGTTGCTACAGGATATCAAACAGGGACTGGTCGGTAAGATCCATAAGTTTGCGGTTATCACGGACGATGTGGTAGAGGAGCTGTATGCAAAGCCAATCTTAGATAAACTGATCGAAGCAGGCTATCAGGCGAATCTGTTTTCATTTCCGGCCGGTGAAACCAGCAAAACACGGAAGACAAAAGAAGAGGTAGAGGATGCCATGCTGGCAAAGGGCTACCGGAGAGACTGCTGTATCCTGGCAGTTGGTGGCGGTGTAGTAACGGATCTGGCCGGATTTGTGGCAGGAACCTATGGAAGAGGAGTTCCGTTTATTAATTATGCAACGACACTGTTAGCGGCCGCGGATGCTTCTGTCGGAGGAAAAACAGCCGTCGATACACCATTGGCTACGAATCTGATCGGGCTGTTTAACCAGCCGGAGAAGGTATATCTGGATATCGCAACCTGGAAGACACTGCCGGATCGACAGGTATCCAGCGGTATGGCAGAGACGATCAAGCATGCCATTCTGGCAGATCAGACATTCTTCCGATATCTGGAAGCGCGTATGGAGGAAATCCTGCGTGGAGACCGGGAGGCCTGTGAGCATATTGCGGAGGTGAACTGCCGTATTAAATATCAGATTGTGATGAAGGATGAACGGGAAAGTGGTCTGCGGGAGGTTTTGAATCTGGGACATACGGTCGGACGTGCGATCGAAACCGTCAGTGATTATCGGCTGCTTCATGGAGAAGCGGTATCCATCGGTCTGGTGGCAGAGGCAATGCTGGCACAGAAGCTGGGCTATGTGACAGAGGAAGAGAAGCAGGCAGTGATTGCATTGCTGCAGCAGGCAAAGCTGCCGGTCTGTATACCGGCATATATTGACCGGGAGGCACTGGTGAAGAAGCTGTATACCGATAAAAAGGTACGGGATGGAAGACTGCGCTTTGTGATCCAGAAAGGAATCGGTGATATCGTAGAGTTTGAACCGGGTGTTTACGCAACACCGATTGAGGAAGCAGTTGCCAGAGAGATTATTTATGCAATGAAGCAGGATGCAGAATAAACGACGGAGGAAGTAGGTATGGAACAGGTGACATTAAAGATCAAGTATTTAAATGACAGGATATCCAGACTGGAGTATATCGATGGAAAGTCAGACTGGATCGATCTGCGGGCAGCAGAACGGGTAGAGATGAAGGCAGGAGAGTTCCGGCTCATCCATCTGGGCGTTGCGATTCAGCTGCCGGAGGGCTATGAGGCACATATTGTACCGCGGAGCAGCACTTTCAAGAACTTCGGAATCCTGCAGACAAATTCGATGGGGATCATAGATGAGAGCTACTGTGGACCGAACGACTGGTACCGCTTTCCGGCACTGGCGATGCGGGATACTGTAATAGAAGAAAATGATCGGATCTGTCAGTTCCGGATCGAGAAGCATCAGCCACAGATCGTATTTGAAGAGGTGGAAGAACTGACCGGAAAAGATCGGGGCGGTTTTGGTACCACCGGAGTGCAGTAGAAGAAGTACAGAACGTATAAATGAGTAAGAAAGGAAGTCGGTAGATATGGAGATTGAAACATCGATTCGTTCCGCAAAGAGGAGTTTGATCCTGGCATCTGTGATTCTTTGTGTCACAGGACTGGTATTCATGATATTTTCAGATGTAATGGTAAAGATGATCGGGTGGATCTTAGGAGCGATCCTGTGCATCATCGGTATCATACAGGTGGTTGCATATATTCGCAGAAGTCAGCTGATTACCGAGCTGATCTTCGGAATCCTGGGAATCGTGCTGGGAGTTCTGATCTTTGCACATCCGGCATGGGTAATGTCCATCCTGTCTGTTATCATCGGACTGTATATTCTGGTTGAAGGAGCACTGAAGGTAAAGATTGCCTTTGATGCAAAGAAGCAGGATGCAAAGGGCTGGTGGGTGCTGTTCGTGGCGGCAGTGATCAGTATCGTGATCAGCATTATTCTGATCATCAATCCATTCGGAATGAGCAAGGCATTTATGTTTGTTCTGGGACTGGCACTTCTGTTAAACGGGATCGAGAATATCATTCATGCCGTTTATACAGAGAAAATTCTGAAGGAAATGAATACAGAAATCATCGATATGGATGAATATGTGGAGCAGAATAAAGACCGATAGAAAAGAATGAAAAAATTATAAACATAAAAACTGTATTGACAATTTCAAACAAGATGTTAGAATGTAGTTCGATACCGAATTGTTTGCAACCGAACAATTTGATGTCGAACTATTTTCTTTTGTAAAGGAGACTACATATGAAACCAACGGATAGTCTGGGAAATAAAGTTATTATACTGTCTAATCAACTGAAGCATTATCTTCACCGGGCAGCAGAGGAGGAGGGCATCAGCGGCTCGCAGAGCCGGATCCTGCATCTTCTGGCGGTCAGCTCGGAGAAGAGAAACATCTATCAGAAGGATGTCGAGGACTTCTTCTGCCTGCGGAGATCGACGGTCACACAGAATCTTCAGGCGATGGAAAAGAATGGTCTGATCACCCGGTGCAGTGTGGCACAGGATGCCAGACTGAAGAAGCTGGTGTTGACAGAAAAAGGCCGGGAGCTGGAAATCCGGATCCACCGGAAGGTGCTGGATATGGAGCGGATGCTCAGCCGGGATCTGACGGAGGAGGAGGTAGAGGTATTCCTGTCGGTATTACTGAAAATGAGTGAAAAAATGGCAGACAGCGGCATACCCGCTCCTGTGGATATGGACGAACTGGAGAAAGGAGACACCACATGCTGAAGACATTAATAAAACAGATCAAGGAATATAAAAAAGCATCGATCGCTACCCCGTTATTCATGCTGGGAGAAGTTCTGATGGAAACCATTGTTCCGCTTCTGATGGCAAAGATCATCGATAATGGTGTAAATGTAGAAGGAGGCGATATCGGGTACATCTGTAAGATCGGACTGCTGATGATCGTAGCGGCAGTGATCGGACTGTTCACCGGTCTGATGGGCGGACGCTATGGTGCATACGCATCCGCAGGTATTGCGAAGAATCTGCGAAAAGCGATGTACTACAATATCCAGAACTTTTCGTTTTCGAATATTGATAAGTATAGCACTGCCGGACTGGTTACCCGTATGACTACGGATGTAACAAATGTGCAGAATGCATACATGATGCTGCTCCGGATGGGGACGCGGGCACCTGCCAGTCTGATCTGTGCGATGGCAGCCGCCTTTTTCATCAATGCAAGAGTTGCTACGGTGTATCTGATTGCAGTGATTGTTCTGGGAGCAATCCTGGCACTGATCATCCGTTTTGCAAATAAGTACTTCAATCTGGTGTTTGAAAAGTATGATGAGTTAAATGCCAGTGTGCAGGAAAATGTATCTGCCATCCGGGTTGTGAAGGCATATGTACGGGAAGAGTATGAAACCAATAAATTCGCTCAGGCCAGTGCCAAGGTCTACAACATGTTCGTAAAGGCGGAAAGTGTTCTGGCATTCAATATGCCGGTTATGATGGTGACGGTATACACCTGTATCCTGCTGATAAGCTGGCTGGGTGCACACATGATCGTATCCGATACACTGACGACCGGAGATCTGATGAGTCTGCTGACCTACTGCATGAATATCCTGATGAGTCTGATGATGTTATCGATGGTATTTGTCATGATCAGTATGAGTATGGCGAGTGCCAGACGTATCTCCGAGGTTATCAATGAAACCGGTACGATCCGGAATCCGGAGCATCCGGTCATGGAGGTGCCGGATGGAAGCATTCGGTTTGATCACGCATATTTCCGCTACAAAGAGAATGCGGAAGACTATGTATTAAAGGATATTAATCTGGATATCGCATCGGGAGAAACAATCGGCATCATCGGCGGAACCGGTAGTGCAAAAACCAGTCTGGTCAGTCTGATCAGCCGGCTTTATGATGTGTCACAGGGCAGTGTACAGGTAGGTGGCATCGATGTGCGGGACTATGATATGGAGGTACTCCGAAATCAGGTAGCGGTTGTGCTTCAGAAGAATACATTATTTAGCGGAACCATTTATGATAATCTGCGGTGGGGCGATCAGGATGCGACGGAGGAGGAATGCCGGAGAGCCTGTGAGCTGGCCTGTGCGGATGAATTTATTGAACGCTTCCCGGAGAAATACGATACGTATATCGAGCAGGGCGGTTCCAATGTATCCGGCGGTCAGAAGCAGCGTCTGTGTATTGCCAGAGCATTGCTGAAGAAGCCGAAGATCCTGATACTGGATGATTCTACCAGTGCTGTGGATACGGCGACAGATGCAAAGATCCGCAGAGCATTTGCGGAGGAGATACCGGATACGACGAAGATCATCATTGCACAGCGGGTATCCAGTGTGCAGCAGGCAGACCGGATCATCGTCATGAATGAAGGCGAGATCCACGGAATCGGTACCCATGAAGAGCTGCTTCAGACCGATGAGATCTATCGTGAGGTCTATGAGTCGCAGAATGGAACCGGTGGAGACTTTGACGAACAGGAGGGAACAAGATGAGCAGAAGAGTAAAAGGAAAAGGACCGGAAAATCCCGGAAAGCTGCTGAAACGTCTGATGGGAGTTCTGATGAAGTTCTATGGAGTTCAGATCGTTATCGTGGCAATCTGTATCGTAATCAGTGTTATAGCAAATGTTCAGGGAACCATGTTCATGCAAACCCTGATCGATGACTATATCCAGCCGTTGCTAAAGGCGGATACGCCGGACTTTCAGCCACTGCTGATGGCGATCCTGCGGGTGGCAGGCTTCTATGCGGTAGGAATTCTGGCTTCGTACACATATAACCGTCTGATGGTTAATGTGACACAGGGAACTCTGAAGCACTTCCGGGACGAGATGTTTAAGCGGATGGAAATGCTGCCGATCAAATACTTTGATACCCATGCACACGGTGACATTATGTCCATGTATACCAATGATACGGATACGCTGCGTCAGATGATCAGTCAGGCGATGCCACAGCTCTTTAACAGTGCGATTACCATCGTCAGTACCACCGTCTGTATGCTTGTATTAAATGTGCCGTTAACCCTGCTGACCTTTGCGATGGTAGGTGTCATGCTGGTGCTGACACGAAAGATCGGCGGTTTGTCTGCAAAGTATTTTATCGCACAGCAGAAGGATATCGGAACGCTGAACGGATATATCGAGGAAATGATGGCAGGGCAGAGAGTCGTAAAGGTATTCTGCCATGAAGAAGAAAGCAAGGAACAGTTTGACCGGCTGAATGAGGAGCTGTGCGGCAGCTCCTATCGGGCAAACAATTATTCAAATATTCTGGGACCAATCAATGCACAGATCGGAAATATCAGCTTCGTGCTTTGTGCGATCGTGGGCGGTATCTTAGCAATCGGAAACATCGGCGGCTTCACACTGGGTAAGCTGGCGAGCTTCCTTACCTTTAATAAGAGCTTCAATATGCCGATTAACCAGATCAGTATGCAGATCAATGCTATCGTCATGGCACTGGCAGGTGCAGAGCGGATCTTCCGTCTGTTGGATGAGGAGCCGGAGGTGGACGAAGGCTATGTAACACTGGTAAATGCGAAGAAGGAAGACGACAGAATCGTACCGTGCAAGGAGCGTACCGGGCTGTGGGCATGGGAGCATAAGCATCAGAATGGAGATGAAACGACCTATGTGGAGCTGCAGGGAGCGGTTGTGTTTGATGATGTCGACTTTGGTTATAATGATGAAAAGATCGTGCTGCACAATGTAAGTCTGTATGCACAGCCGGGACAGAAGATCGCATTTGTAGGATCCACGGGTGCCGGTAAGACCACGATCACGAATCTGATCAATCGATTCTATGATATACAGGACGGTAAGATCCGTTATGACGGAATCAATGTCAATAAGATCAAGAAGGCAGACCTGAGACGGTCATTGGGCATTGTACTGCAGGATACACACCTGTTCACGATGAGTGTCCGGGAAAATATCCGGTACGGGCGGCTGGATGCGACTGATGAAGAGGTCGTAGCGGCTGCAAAGCTGGCGAATGCAGACGGCTTCATCCGGCGGCTGCCACAGGGCTATGATACGATCCTGACCGGAGATGGTGCAAACTTAAGTCAGGGACAGAGACAGCTTCTTTCTATTGCCAGAGCAGCGATCGCAGATCCGCCGGCACTGATCCTGGATGAAGCGACCAGCTCCATCGATACGCGAACCGAACGACTGGTACAGGACGGTATGGATAAACTGATGGCCGGCAGAACTACCTTTGTGATTGCGCACCGGCTGTCTACGATCCGAAACAGTGACTGTATCATGGTTCTGGAACAGGGACGGATCATCGAGCGGGGTACCCATGAGGAGCTTTTGAAGCAGCAGGGACGCTACTATCAGCTTTATACCGGAAACGCCGTACTGGCATAGAGGTCGGGGCTGGAATATACAGGATATAGTTGGTTTTTTTCGGAAAATGTGGTACACTGTACCCATGTCGCAGGATAAACCGGATAGGAGACTATCGGATACGATGGAGTATAAAATGAACAGATGTGAACGTATGGCAGAGCTTCTGCCGGACTGGTTTTCGTCGCATGCCAGAGATCTGCCGTGGAGAAGAGACCGGGAACCCTATCATGTATGGCTATCAGAGATTATGCTGCAGCAGACCCGTGTGGAGGCGGTCAAAGAGTATTATCGAAGATTCTTAAATGAGCTTCCGCAGATCGAGGATCTGGCGGCAGTGGAAGAGGATCGACTGCTGAAGCTGTGGGAAGGGCTGGGCTACTATAATCGGGCTCGAAACCTGAAGAAGGCAGCGATAAAGGTGGTAGAGGAGCTGGACGGTCAGTTCCCGGATACCTATGAAGGGATCTTAACACTGCCCGGGATCGGAGAGTATACGGCGGGTGCGATCGGTTCTATCTGTTATGAACTGCCGACACCGGCGGTTGACGGAAATGTACTGCGTGTTTATACCCGACTGCTGGAGGACGCTTCCAATATCGATAAGCAGACGACGAAACGCAGGATACGGGAGGAACTGGCACTGGTATATCCGGCCGGACACTGTGGTACATTTACACAGGCGTTGATGGAACTGGGTGCTACGGTATGTGTGCCGAATGGGGCACCGCACTGTACGGAGTGTCCGCTGCGGGAGATCTGTCTGGCGAAGGAGCATGATAGTTGGCAGAGCTATCCGGTACGGGAGGCGAAGAAGAGCCGAAGGCTGGAAGACCGAACGGTATTTATCCTGAAATGTGGAGACAGGGTTGCGGTGAAGAAGCGGCCAAAGCAGGGGCTGTTATCCGGCATGTGGGAATTCCCGAATGTAGAAGGACATTTGACGGAACAGGCAGCGGCGGATACGGTGACACAGTGGCAGGCAGCACCGGAACAGATGAAGATGAGTTATCAGTATACACATATATTTTCTCATGTAGAGTGGAGGATGAAGGCGTACTATCTGGCATGTAAGCGGATGCCGGAGGCCTTTCAGTGGGTAACACTGCAGGAGCTGGAGCAGGGGATTGCCCTGCCGTCCGCATTTCGTCCGTTTGCACAACTGCTACAGGAGAAAAAGCAGGAACTATGATGTAAGGAGGAAGCACAATGCACAGACCGACAGGAGAAATGGTAATGCTGTATGGATTTACAGATCCGCAGCGGGCAAGAGAGATTCAGTATGTAATGGTACAGATGGGAATCCGGGTAAAGGTCATCCATGATGATCAACTGGGACAAACCGTGGGCTATCTGGCCGGTATGAAGGATATGGAGGAGAACCCGAATCCGGAGCAGTATCCGCCACTGAATGAAGAGGTTATGGTTATGCATAACTTCAATATCACGAAGCGGATCGATCTGATGCTGGTAAATATCAAGAATCGAGGACTGGCAGGGATACCATTAAAATGTGTGGTGACAGGTACAAACCGCAAGTGGACGTTCTATGAACTGGCAAAGGAACTGGAGAAGGAGCATGCACAGATTATGGCAGGCGAGGTTCCCGGTGTGGTTCCGGTCGGCGAGAGTGAAGTAGTAAAGACCGGAAAGTAATAGAGAAGAGACGGAGACGTGACAGGAGAAAGGATAACGGATTATGAAACAGGAATTAATCATTGTACTGGACTTTGGCGGACAGTATAATCAGCTGATCGCCAGAAGAGTCAGAGAGTGTAATGTATATGCAGAGGTACATCCGTATACACTGCCGATCGAGAAGATCAAGGAAATGAATCCAAAGGGAATCATATTTACAGGAGGTCCGAACAGCGTATATGCGGAGGAATCTCCACGCTATCAGAAGGAGATCTTCGAGCTGGGTATCCCAATTCTGGGTATCTGCTATGGCTCCCAGCTTATGGCATATACACTGGGTGGCCGGGTAGAGACGGCTCCGGTAAGTGAGTATGGAAAGACAGAGGTAGCGGTTGATCAAAAATCCGTTCTGTTCGGTGATGTAGCTCCGACTACGATCTGCTGGATGAGCCATACGGACTATATCGCAAAGGCACCGGAAGGATTCCGGATCACAGCACATACGCCGGTCTGCCCGGTAGCAGCTATGGAATGTCCGGAGAAGAAGCTATATGCAACACAGTTCCATCCTGAGGTTATGCATACACAGGAAGGTAAGAAGATGTTGGCAAACTTCGTATATCAGGTATGTGGCTGCAAGGGTGACTGGAAGATGGACTCTTTTGTAGAGCATACGATTCAGGAGCTGCGCGCAAAGATCGGAGACGGCAAGGTGCTATGTGCCTTATCCGGCGGTGTGGATTCCTCTGTGGCAGCGGTTCTGCTGTCTAAGGCGGTTGGAAAGCAGTTGACCTGTGTATTTGTAGATCACGGACTTCTGCGGAAGAATGAAGGCGATGAGGTAGAGGCTGTATTCGGACCGGAGGGACCATATGATCTGAACTTTATCCGTGTCAATGCACAGGATCGTTTCTATGCGAAGCTAGCCGGGGTGACAGAGCCGGAGAAGAAGCGGAAGATCATCGGGGAAGAGTTCATCCGTGTATTCGAGGAAGAGGCAAAGAAGATCGGTGCGGTAGACTTCTTAGTACAGGGAACCATTTATCCGGATGTCATCGAGTCCGGACTGGGAAAGTCCGCAGTCATCAAGTCTCACCATAATGTAGGCGGTCTGCCGGACTATGTAGACTTCAAGGAAATCGTGGAGCCGCTTCGTCTGCTCTTTAAGGATGAGGTGCGTAAGGCAGGACTGGAGCTGGGTATCCCGGACTATCTGGTATATCGTCAGCCATTTCCGGGACCGGGACTGGGTATCCGTATCATCGGTGATGTAACGGCAGAGAAGGTACGGATCGTACAGGATGCAGATGCCATCTATCGTGAGGAGATCGCAAAGGCAGGCGTCGATCAGGATCTGGGACAGTACTTTGCGGCACTGACCAATATGCGGAGCGTAGGTGTCATGGGTGATGAGAGAACTTATGACTATGCCGTAGCCCTGCGGGCAGTAACGACATCGGACTTCATGACAGCGGAAAGTGCGAAGATCCCATGGGAGGTACTGGAAAAGGTAACGAATCGAATCGTAAATGAAGTAAAGGGGGTTAACCGGGTACTGTATGACTGTACCGGGAAGCCGCCGGCAACGATAGAGTTTGAGTAAAAAGCTAAATCCCGACAAAGCCTGTATTTATAGGCTTTGTAGGGATTTTTTGGGTGGCGGTGGGTACGATTTGGGTACAAGTATTTATTCTTGAATTTCAGATATCGCAATTATATTATCAACATCTCTTTTAACTAGATTATATTCATGACACCCTTGTTTAAAGATAAAATGTGGGACTTCTGTTTTTCCAGGGGCAATTCTATAGATACTGTACATGGCATAGTTGTCAGTCAATATGATAGCCAAAGTATTATAATTTGGATTCAAGTAAAAAGAAAAATTATGTTTATTATTGCATATGTCTCTTAGTTTTTTTATGTGATAATCTATGACATCACGTATTTTTTCTTTATAATAATTTGGGTTTTCTGCATGACCGTTTTTTCTAGTTAGAGCATCCATAATGTCAGTTTGATTTAAATCTTGCAAAATAAGTGTGGTAGAAAGATTTTTCTTTTTTATACGTTGTTCAAGTAGTAACGTATTATCTG
>UQBG01000010.1 GCA_900539185.1 uncultured Clostridium sp. | reverse complement strand
AAATAGAAAAAGCTTTAAAATTCTCATATGAATTATTTGAACTTCCTCCTTTTTTATATTCTAACATCAACATACAAATTGGCATAAGGTAAACCATTATTAAACCAATGTATGTCATAATCCAGCCTACTATATCACGTACTCTCCTCTTTAATGTCCAATCTTTATTCATTTGGCATAATATATAAAAAAATACAACTATATCTGAATACAAAGCCATTTGAAAAAATCCAGTAAAAAACTGAAGGCTCATTCCAAGTGCCGTCCACAAAAGATATTTAAATTGTTTTTTATTTATATATTTTTGTGAAAAAAATAAAATCATGGGAAAAAGTGCCACACATGAAATAATAACCATATGATCTTTTCTAGCTCCACCAAAATGAATAGAACATTCATAAAGTGTGGCAACTATAGTTGCTATATATGGTGTACATTTAATTTCCAATAAATATTTTCTCATAAAATAAGCTGCTATAAACAAATGTATACCATAATAGGCGCAAATATAAATTTTGATAGGCAGAAATCCTAATATGAAATCTAACGGATAAAATGTTCCAAACGCCTCAAAAGGCACTCCCGCCGCAGAGTATTTATTCCATACAGCAAAATCTCCCTCCAATATACTTTGAAAATAAAATAACTTAGCAGAAAAGAAGCTAATTCCGTCATAACCTAGAAAGATATCATTATCTCCAAATTTATGTGAAGTAATAAAAAAAATACTCATTATAACTATCGGTATTATTATGAATATAATAATATGCACATTTTCTACAACTGTTTTTGACACTTTTTTCATAACATTCTACCTTTCATATATCAGAAAACATTTTTACCATTTCTCTTACTAACCGCCGTTCAACATTCGTTCGTCTCATACACTGTAATGTGTCATTACATTTTTGAACAACTTCATATAATGGTAATGAAAATGCAACTTCTTCCAAAAACTCATTCATTCTGTTTCCATATGATTCTTCACCAAATTCTAATTTTGCATAAGTTTTTGCTCTCATTCCATAATTAATTGCCAATTGAGAATTTTCAACAATTTCAAGCATGCTCTTTTCCAAATTCATTTCCATATTATTCGGTTCTATTTTACACACGCACTCATCTGGAATTTCAGAATATACTCCCGTGTTAGTAACCACAATACATTTTCCATCTAACATTTGTTCAACTAAGGATGCAGATCCTCCTTCTAATGCAGGATAGCGTAAATTAATAATTGCATCTGCTTCTTTATATTTTTGTCCCATCTCTTCATCATCTACATACCCCAGCAAGAAAACATTATTTTCTAAATTATAATATTTTATTAATTTTTTTATCTCTCCAAGGTATTCCTTATTTGTAGATGCTCCTACAACATAATACCGAACCTTTTCTCTCAAAATCTTATTCTTACCAATTACTTTTACTATCAAATCAATATGTTTATTTGAATTTACCATTCCCACTGTCAAAAAGTTCACTATGTCATTATTTCTTTCCTTACTATTCTCGTCGTCTTCCCATTCATTCATACTCAATAAAGGAGTAGTCAGAACTGGCCCCTTATAGACCTCTTTTATATAAGATTCATGATACTTTGAATGTACTACTATTCCTAATGCATCTCCACATATATACCTCAACATATTGTACTTCAAAAAATCTATCTTTTTCCATTCATCACTAGACTTTAGAGCTTCACTCAAGAATTTTACAGTCTCCTCTCCATATTCTTTTTCAAGTATATGTAAATATTCCTGATACTGTTTTTTATAAACACAATTGTACCCAACAATAAAATTGTGCATACAAATATCATGAGCAATAATTATACCCTTTTTCACCTTTAACACTTCGTATATTGCAGAATGATATATAGCATTATCTCCCATATTATACACACATATATCATAATCATTTAATTCATTGACCACCTCTAAGCCTTCATATCGCTTTATTTTCAATGGTGTATCATATAGTTCTTCTTTTCCTTCATTAGGATCATAATTAACATATATATCAACCTCATTCCAACGACTTATCGCTTCAGTTGCATGCTTACTATAGTTCCCTATTGCACTTCTTTTATTAAAAGGTGTAAACCAAGCTATTTTCACTCTGTCAACCTCCTTATCACATTGTCCCAAGTAATTCCCAATTCTTCTAATAAAGGCAATCCATTCATACCCATTTCTATCGTCTTTTGGCGTTGATTATATGCTTTATCCATTGCACGAGCTAAGTCTTCCGGTGAAGGTGTGGTCATATAACCTGTTATTCCATCCTTTACCACTACATCGGTTC
The DNA here is from genome assembly GCA_900539185.1 of uncultured Clostridium sp. Lineage (GTDB taxonomy): Bacteria > Bacillota > Clostridia > Lachnospirales > Lachnospiraceae > CAG-632. Next base: position 102,600 of record UQBG01000010.1, on the reverse strand, counting down.
CGCCCGCATCATTACAGGAAATAATAGCTTTTCCTGCTTGAAATCCCTCTAATGTAACATAGCCATAACTGTCTTCATCATATGGTATATAGATTCCTGCTAATGCTGATTCGAATAAATTTACCTTTTCCTGCTCTGTTATAAATCTATTAATATATGTCACTTTGTCCTGAAGGTCATATTTTTCTATTAACTCAAAAATAGCTGCCTCGTCAGATGGTGCATCCCCCTTACCCGCTAATATCAGTTTCACTTTACTCTTTGTATATCTCATAGCTTCCACCGCTAAATATTGTCGTTTAGAATGGTTAACTCTACTAGGATAAAAAATATAATCCTCATATTTATTTGTTATCTTATATATGGAGGCATCCATTAATGGCGGATATAATATCTCTGAATCAATTCCATTATTTTTCTTTAAGCGTTCGCTTACAACATGTGAATTTGTAAATATTCTCCCTTCCAATGGGCGCAACACCATATTATCCATATTAATAATGCTCTGACGAATTGCTCTATCTTCCTGATTACTATCATCAAACATACCATACTCTGTACCATGCAAATCATATGCTTGTCTAAACTGATGCAATAGCCACAATTTTTTATTCGGATGTTCAATATAATATGCCGGAAATTTCAGTGCTACTACCTGATCAACATTTTCTAGCACACTCAGCCTTACCGCCAATATTGAATCAAGTATGTTTTGTTTTGGCGTCCAAGAAAATGGATATGTAATCACTTGTGAATCATATCCATACTCTTTAAATTTAGAATTCAGACTATCTGCCAAGAATTCAGCTCCACCATATAAAAATGGCACCATATTATTAACAATTGCAATTTTCACTCTGTAAACCTCCTAATCACATAATCCCATGATATATTCAGTTCATTTAATCGTTCTTTACCATTTCGTCCCATCTGTTCAGCTAATTTTCGGTTTTCATATAAGTGATCAAATATCTCAGCCAATTGCATTGGATCAGGTTCTGTAATATAACCATTATATCCATTTACAATTAATTCACTTGTTCCACCACTATCACTACAAGATATAACTGCTTTTTCACTATGATGAGCTTCCAAAGAAGGGTATCCATAACTATCTTCATCATATGGTATATAGATTGCAGCCAAACACTTACTTAAATATGCCACTTTCTCATTTTCTTCAATCCATCTATCTTCTACGATTACTTTCTTATACAAATCATTTTCTGATATAATCTTTCTAATTTCTTTTGCAATTAGGTCATTCTCAGTTTTACCAGTTATTACCAACTTAACGGGTGTTTTTGTATACTTCATTGCCTCTATTGCCAGCAACTGTCTTTTATGCCCACATATTCTACTAGAATAATATATATATTCACCATATTCTTCACAAAAAAATTGTTCATCACATAACAGTGGTGGATATACCACCTCTGAGTCTACATGATTATACCTATCCAAGCGATCAGACACCACCTTGGAATTTGTATATATTTTTTTTGCTTCTTTGAATGCCAATTCGTCTGATCTCTTCACATATTCCCTTATTGAATATGTCCGTACATTATCAGGCATAGCATTATATTCAGTATCCCATAAATCATAAAACTCACGATAATGATGAATAAACCATAAGTATTTATTCGGATGTTTAATCAAATACGCCGGCATTCTTATAGTTATTAATCGATCGCACGCATCCTCTAAATGATACATACGTAATCCTAAATCCTGCGTCAACAGCCAATTATAATTTGATGAATATGGAATACGTATTGCCTGTGCCTCGTGTCCATATTCCTTCAATTTTTGTTCCAACCAATCAACAATAAATGTTCCTCCTCCATTTATAAATGGCACAATCGTACTGGCAATTATTATCTTCATACTTCTACCCCATAATATGTTCTTTCAACTTATTACAAATATACGTAACATCCTCTCTTGTCAGCAATGCATGCGTTGGCAAATTCATTCCCCTTGCTGCGACTCTTTCACATACCGGACAATTTGCATTATCATCCTTATATACAGGCATTTCATGCATTGGATAAAACAACGGTCTTGTCTCTATTCCATCTTCCTTTAACATAGCCATTACTTCATCTCTTGTATGTTTCACCTTTTCTTTTAACAAAACAGAGAACATCCACCATACACTTTCTGCATTATCTGTCACCTTTTGAAACTGTATATAATCTTTTGCATCTTCCAACTCTTCCATGTACCACGATGCTACTTTTTTACGATTTGCGATATGTGTATCAATCTTTTCTAACTGAGCCAAACCAATTGCCGCAGCCACGTTTGTCATTCGATAATTATATCCTACCTCTATAAACCAATATCTCCGATTTGGATCCTGTCCTTGTCCTTTAAGGATTCTCATATGATCTGCCAGTTCCTTGTTATTTGTTATTATCATTCCGCCTTCACCGGTTGTAATAATCTTATTTCCAAAGAAGCTAAATGCAGCTGCATCTCCTATGCTACCTACCTTTTTACCGTTATATAATGCGCCATGACATTCCGCAGCATCCTCCAGCACAAATAAATTATGCTTTTTTGCTATAGCCATAATTGCATCCATATCACAAGGATTTCCATACAAATGTACCGGCATTATCCCCTTCGTCTTTGGTGTTATCTTTCGCTCAATATCCGCAGGATCAATATTCCATGTATCCGGCAGACAATCCGCAAACACCGGAGTCGCGCCACAATATTTAACACAGTTCGCTGTGGCTATATAAGTTAAGGACGGCAAAATCACTTCATCACCCGGTTGTAATCCTAATGCCAACAGTGGAACATGAAGTGCCACTGTTCCATTGCAACATGCAATCGCATCACTCACATTCATATAGTCTGCAAATGATGATTCAAACTCTGTCACATATTTACCTACGGAAGATATCCATGTAGTATCAATACAGTCATCTACATATTTCTTCTCATTTCCAATAAAATTTGGTACTGCTACTGGTATAAACTTTTCCATTCTTATATTCTCCTTTGCTTTTTAATTATAATCTCGTATGACCCTTGCTGGAACTCCATACACCATTTTATGTTCGGGTATATCTCCAACAACTGCTGCTCCTGCACCCACATAGGACCAAGCACCAATTGTTATACCATCTATAACCGCTGCATTTGTTCCTATATGCACTCCATCACCAAGTTGACTTGATCCTGATATAGCTACCCCTGGAGCTACATGAACATAATCACCTAATTGGCAATCATGATCCACTGATGCATTTGTATTAATAATACACCCATTACCTATTCTACAATTTACATTAACTATTGCTCCAGCCATAATGCAATTTCCCATTCCTATTTTAGCATATCTCGACACCCTTGCATATTGACTAATTACATTTATTGGTGTATACCCTATCTCGATTGATTTTTCGTATAGTTTTTTTCTTATATTAGGGTTGCCAATTGCAACAAATATGTAATCATATCCTAATTTCAAAAACTTTCCCATATCTTCATCTGTACCCACAACTGGCACACCATTCATACACATTATTTCTTTTTGCGGCGAATAGATAGGGTCAAGGCACCCTACCACCTCGTATTCTTCATTTTCCATAAGAATATCTATTACACTCCGTGCGTGTCCCCCAGCTCCTATCACCACAACTTTCTTTCTACCCATTCATTTCCCCCATTTGCCTATATAACTCTCGTATTCCGTCGTTAATACCCTCTGTATACATTTGAATCTTTTCATCAAGACATTCAAGTTCTTCACTTAGTTTATCTATTTGCATTTGATTCATCATGAATAGGAACTTAATTTCTTCACTATTTTTTCGTGTTCCAGTCATTCTCTCAATAATATTTTTAATTCTATTTTTAATACCGGAATTACAAATATATTCTATATAGTCTTCATATATCTTCTGATACTCCTGCACACGAGCTATTGCTTTTGCATTCTTCCCCTCCTCTGAAGTTGCAAACAAATATATGATACCCTCCTTAGGCATTCCCTCACATAACAATTTTATATATTGGTTTAATTCTCCTTGTTTAGGTTTTCTATTCAGGATTTCCTCAAAACATTTTTCTACAAATTTCCAACCATCATATGATAATATATTGTTGACATCCCAATAGAATTTCAAATATTCTCTTTTATAAAACTTCAAATTTTTCAATTCAAATCTATGTTGAAATTCCTCAGATATATAAAAGTAATAAAGCATTCCTTCCTTTGACATTCCTGCTTCCATCAATGCTCTATTTGCCTCTAATCCTGCAGTTTCAACCTCCCTTTGAAAAAAGAAGTTATAACAATCTTTAATAAAAGCCTCTCCATCATTATCAAGTATATTGTATTCGGTTGTCACCTTTATTCCCTTGTTAAAAACTTCTTCTATATAACCTTCCTTTAACATTGGATATTCTATCCTCTGTTCTCTGCTAATCATTATTGTTTACTCCCTCCTCTAATTGCCAAGTATGCTCAATTCTTGCTACGCCAGCGTCTCCTATGTTTGAAATCATTTCAAATTTGTACGCTTGACTCTTATAACATATTACTTCTTGATTTTTATGCATTAATGCAACATCTATACTATAACCACCAGGCAATAATTCCAATTCTTTTATATCAAATAGAATTCTGCCATCATGACAAATATCCGGTAAGTTTACTGCCTCAGTAATAGTATTTGTAGAATAACACAATGTCCCATCAATCCTCAATATTCCTAATGCAAACGCAACATCTTTTTCAGGTTTATTAACCCTATATTTTATCTCAACTTTAACACTATCCCCCGTCTCAATGATGGTTTGGGCAATTCCCTTCCCATTATACATTGTGACTTCCTGAATCACAATTGTATTATCTCCTTTTCGTGCTTCCTCTATCTTTTTAATCTCCTCTTCGGCCTTTTTCTTCTCTTCTTCCTGTTGCTTTTTAAGTTCCTGCTGTTCTTTTGCCTTTTGCCTCTGTAGCTCTTTTGCCGCCACATCCTGTCTATATTGATTTACATATTCCAAATATTTTTTATGAACCTCTTTAGGTTCCCCTTGTTCTTTTATCAATCCCTCATGTATCCATATAGATCTTTCGCATATCTCTTCGATTTGTGCCAATGCATGAGACACTATAACTATAGTTGTCCCACTCGCTTTGATTTCCTTTAATCGATTAAAACATTTTGCCTGAAATGCCGCATCGCCTACTGCCAATATTTCATCAATCAACAGAATATCTGCATCAATATTAATCGCCACAGAAAATGCCAATCGCATATACATACCGGACGAATAGGTTCGAACCGGATTGTCAATATAATCCTCTAATTCCGAAAATGCAATAATATCGTCCAGCTTCTCATCTATCTCTTTACGCGTCAATCCGAAAATTGCTGCATTTGTATAGATATTTTCTCTTCCACTCATATCCGGATGAAAGCCGGCTCCCAGCTCAATCAAAGCTGCCACTCTTCCGTGCATAGTGATATCTCCACTGTCCGGATACATAATTTTAGTTAAGAGTTTAAGCATTGTACTCTTTCCGCATCCATTGTGTCCAACCAGTCCTATACCTTCCCCTTTTTTTACTTTAAAACTAATATCTTTTAATACAGTCCTGTTTTCATGTTGATTTCGCTTATGGAATAATATCTTTTCCTTTAATTGATTTCCTTTATCCAAATATACTTTAAAACTCTTACTTACGTGATTAACTTCTATTGCATACTCTGTATTCATAACGTCTCCTTACATTTCTTCCGCAAATCCTTTTTGTAATCTATGAAAAACAAAGATTCCAATAACCAAGATCAGCACTCCAATTCCCAGTGCCAGACCCAAATTGGATAAATCCGGTATCTGCTTGTAATAAAGTATCTCCCGATATGCTTCTATTACAGAAGTCATAGGGTTTACTTTTATTGCCCATTGGAACTTTTCAGGCACCATGTCTACTGAATAGAATATCGGTGTCACATACATCCAGGCCATTGTAATAATGCCAAGTATATATGCCAAATCACGAAAATATACTGTTAATCCGGCCGTAATCATCGCAAAGCCTAACGATAGTATATATTCTACTATCATAATAATCGGCAAATATAAAACAGCTACCGGATTAATTCCGAACCCGGATATTAGCAATACTGCAAATATAACAATGAAACAGAATAGCATATTTACAAATCCGCTCGTAACTACCGATATCGGCAACACTTCTCTCGGAAAATATATCTTTGAAACCATCTCTTTATATCTGGTTATACAAGTTGCCCCTTCTGTAACAGAGCTGGAAAAAAACAGCCATGGTACCAAACATACAAAAAGATATACATAATATTTCTCTATACCACTTTTCATAATGATTGAAAACACAAGAGTATATACCAGCAACTGTAACAACGGATTAATAAACGTCCATAAAAAGCCTAATACCGAGCCTTTATATCTCCCCCTCAAATCCATTCTCACAAGTCCAACAATCATTTGCCTATATGCATACAATTCTTTTAATGATTTCATCTAATTTATTTACCTTTCATTACTTTCTTTCAGATTATATTCCTGACGTAGCATCGCATAGTATTATAAATTATTCCCTTCGTTTTCGCAAGCCAAAGCATCCTCATTTGCTTTAATTACCTGTTCAAACAATTCCATATACTTTCGAATTACTTCATCCCATGTAAAATTATTCAACACAAATTCTCTTCCCTGTCGTCCCATCTGAGCTGCCTTATCCGGATGTTCCAATATATAATCTACACACCCCTCAAAGTCAAAGTAATCTCGGAACCACAATCCTCCATTAGAGGTTTCCGCAAAATGTCTCGTCACCTCACATTTTTCATGAACCAAAACCGGCCGGCCGCACAACCAGCTTTCCATAATAACCAGAGAAAAGCTCTCATGCTTTGACGGTTGACACATCAGCTCTGCCGCTGCACATGCATTATATTTATCCTGTGCATCTACATACCCTAAGTCTATTGTATATTTCTCTATCTCCTTCGGTATTTCTACTTCTCCTCCACCGATCAAAACCAGTTTGAGTTTTGTATTCCGTCTCTTTCTGTATTCTGCAAAATATTGCAAAAGCTTATATATATTTTTACCTTTATCCTTGCGTCCGGCATATAATATATATGGATCTTGTATATCGTATTTTTTTCGGAATTCACTTGCATTTCCTACTATATCTGTATTCATTCCCAATCCGGGAACCGTAGTAACAACTCCGGAAAGATCATAGACCTTTTTTGCCAGTTCATATTCCGGCTCTGCATTAAACGCCATCCCCGCTACCTGCGAAAACAATTCTCGGAATATATCCATATACAGATATGCCTCATCATGAAAACAAGGTATCATAACTGCCTTTTCCGGACACTCCTTAATTCCATAATATGTGGTTCCAAACATATATGGAATGTATATAAATAAATCATACTCATCCTTATGTTCTTTTATATACTGATAAAGTTGCGGGCTATTAATCATTTCACTAATAAACGTCTGCTCTTCCTCTCTGGATATCAGCATTCCTCTCATTAGTTTCTCATTTACTCGTGCAAATGCTTCCTCATCCCTTTTTCTTACCGGAAACCTCCGAATCGTTATTCCATTATATATACTAACTCCCGGTGTGTGATAGTTTACATTCCAATCGGCCATAAATTCCTTTACACAAGTGGTAAGTATTTCTATATCTAATTCCCGCTTCACTAATTGTTCTGCTAAGTTTCTCGTAGCCATTTCTGCGCCGCCCGGAATTTTTTCACCATACCATGGTGTCACAAATCCTATCTTCTTCACTATCTTCACCTCATTGTTTTTGAGCTTCACGATATATGTGTTCCACTCTTTCTCTAATCAACCTAGTAGCCTGTTCCATACTTAATTTATCTTCGATATACTTTTTTGCCAACTCAGCCTTTCTCAATCGATATTCTTTATCCAAATATAACTTACTAATATACTCGGCAGCCACAGCAACATCCGGATCTGCCCAATGATATCCGGTTCGGTATTGTGTATCTCCCTGCTCAATTGTCACCAACTTACACGGAACCATACAAGCCACGTCCTCGTTCATAAATTCCGTATTAGACGACCAATCCGTTGCCACACATACGGTCTCATTCAGCATCGCCTCTGCCATAACCAAACCAAACCCTTCTGCTCGGTGCAATGACAAAAACACATCTACACTTGCAATCAAACTATTTACTTCCAGCTTACTTAGTGTATCTGTTATAAAATATACATTCTCATATCCCACTAAGGCTTCCTTCAAAATTCTAAGTTCTTCTTCTCGAACATTATTTATCTTGAGTACCAGTCCATGATCCGAAGCTCCATCTGTCTCTAATGGAAATGCCTGTTTGTAGGCCTCTATTGCCCCCATAGGGTTCTTACGCCCGATCGTACTATTACAATCATACATCGCCAGATATAAAATCTGTTTTTCCGGTAAATGAAAATAATGTCGATCATAAACTGCATTAATCGGAGCCTTTACTGCATACGGTATTGTAACCACAGGTACATCAATCACCTTTCGAATACTGGCACTGGTAAATTCCGAAGGGGTCCATACTTCATCCACTAACGGGAAACACGCTTTCCATTCCTCAGGAAACTCTTGAAGTTCCCACAACCAAAACACTATATTATATCGTTTCTGCCAAACTTCTTTTCCCAACTGACTATATAAAACACCCAGTTCATAAGGATTAATATGAAACAAATTAATCCCATATGGTGTCGTCTGGCTGATAACCTCATCACAACTATGGTCATTTGCCTGCAGATGTCCATCCATATCTACTTGATATACGGTAAAAGGCACACAGGACTTTGCAATCTCACCTACTACCAGTCTGGCACTCTGACCCAATCCTATCTCTGCCCGTACATCTCCTATAAACGTAATGCCTTTCGGATAAGTATTGGGTTCAAATGCCTGTTTCCCTTCCTCCGAAACCTTTCGCAGGTTTCTTTGAATCATATTTCCTTTAACTTTACGAAGCATACCTACCGGCAATATTTTCATAAGTAACTCTCTATGTGCAGTTGTAAATTCCAGAATTTTTTTCGAGAAACTCATTCTCTGGCTCCTTATTCTATTTCACGCTAATTTATTGATTATACCAATTTTTACATTTTAGTACAAGTCTATCCGTTTTTTGACTTATAATCCATATTGTGCCATTATCTTACTGAACTCCTGTGATCTGGAAAATCCATGCAAAACATCTCTCCTTGAAGCTCCTCTATTCAACTGTCCTACCCAGTCAGCCTGTCCGGCCGAATCTGCCTCTCGCCCCAAAAATGTACGATACAACACATTCACATACTCTGTATTCGATAGATTTTTATTTTCAAATTCCGCTGAATATATAAAACATTCTGCAACTGTTTCCGCATTCATCTGCCCACTAACTATCTGTCCGCACCAGTTATTAAGACCGTCCTCATCATATTGACGTCCCAATGCTTGCTGATACAATCTTGCCACAAAGGCGGTGACTTCTATATTCTGATCCCGCGGCTGTGACAAACTATATGTTCCCCGATCAATTCCATACGAAGCACATATCTGTGTAAACTCTTGTGATTCAGCAAATCCACGAAATACATACTCTCTGGATGCCCCTTGTTTTAAAGCATTCAACCAGTTCGTCTTTCCCGACGGATCTGATGCCCGATCTAAAAACACCCGATATAACATTTCAACATATACATCATCCGCTGTATTTCTTGATTTATATTCTGGACTAAACACAAAGCCATATGCAACCCGCGTTCCTGACATGGATCCATTGATCAGCCGATTACTCCAATCCTGTAGTCCCGCCTCATCCGGTTGTCTCCCCAGACACTTATCATATAACCGGGTTACAAAAGCCTGTACCTGCGTTGCATCTACATTTCGACTGCGATATTGATTGCGAATCCATTGTCCGGCCCGTGTCAACTCGCCTTCCGACCACCCGCTCGTCTTGGTTACACAACTTTGAATTAATGCTGATGACTCATTTTTATTGCTCAAACTCCATACATTATAGCTAATATTATACGAATCCAATTTCTTCAGCCAGCTTTCTGCCTGCGCCGTATCAACATTTCCATTTCCGTTTGCCTCAGAGAGGCCAAATTCCGACACAAACACCGGCACTCCTCTGCTAATCGCATAGTCAACCTTTGCAGGCAGATACTGTGAATGTGACCATTCAGAGCAATAAAAGTGCAATGCATATACCAAGTTACTATATCCTGTCAAAGGGGAATCTGCGACCTCATTTGTATGCCCCTGCATTCCTAATTGTGACCATGTCGGTGTTCCCACTATAATTATTGCATTCGGATCATTTGCTCGAATAATCGGTATTACCTGATTTGCATAATTCTTTATATCATCCCAGCTGCACCCATTGGGTTCATTGCAAATTTCATACAAAACATTATTGCTGTTTCTATATTTTGCAGATATCTCGCCCCAGAATTGCTTTGCCTGTTCAACATATGTCAGGGGATTACCATCATTCAATATATGCCAATCAATAATCGCATACATTCCGAGATTCGTGGCATACTGCACACCATTATCCAAAAGACCTTTCAATTCCGCCTGATTTCCGCCTGTACAATATCCATTATACTCACTTGTGTACATAGCTAATCGTACAGTATTAGCTCCCCAGTCATCTCTTAATGTCCGAAATGTTTCTTGATTAACATATGGGCGTCCTACATCCCAATTAATTCCATGTGTACTCACTCCCCTAAGTTGTACAACATTGCCATATTCATCTTTTATATTAGTTCCTTCTACATGAAGTCTTCCATGCTGACTAACAGGAGTTGTACCTGCTGTATACAATGGCATCTCCGCCTCCACAACTTCTGCATCATCCGCATAAACACAGTTGATGGTTTCCGACACCCCAAAACCGGATGCCAGAACTATTAGCGACAGTGCGGCTGCCCCTATTCGTTTCCATACATGCCCTCTTCTCCTCATAATGCCCTCCTATTCTTTACAATCCGTATTGTGCCATGATTTTTTTGAACTCCGGTGAGCGTGAAAAACCATGTAATATTTCTCTTCTGGATGTTCCTCTCTGTAATTGTCCCATCCAGTTATTCAAACCTTCCGTATCTGCCTCTCGATCCAGAAACGTATGATACAATGTTCTCACATACTCTTCATCTGACATATGCTTATTTTCAAATTCCTGTGAGTATATAAAACATTCCGCTACTTCTTCCGGCGACATTGCTCTACTGTTAATCTGATAGCACCAGTTATTTAACCCGTCTACGTCAAATTCACGTCCCAGAGCCTGCTGATACAACCTCGCCACAAAGGATGTCACACCTAAGTTCTCATCTCGTGGTTGCGTCAACGTATATCCACCTCGATTTATTCCGTATGAACTGCATATTTGTGTATATTCCTGCGATTCTACAAAACCACGGAATACATACTCTCTGGACGCCCCTTGATATAATATACGCATCCAGCTTTCTTTTCCCGAAGGATCTGATGCACGATCTAGGAACACTCGATATAACATTTCAACATAATCTGAATCTGTGGTATGTTTTCCCTTATATTCCGGACTAAACACAAATCCGTATCCTACCTGTGCACCGCTTTGTTCTCCGCTTACCAGTCTTTGATTCCATTCACTAAGACCTTGCTCATCCGGCTGACGTTCTAAGCATTTATTGTATAATCTAGCAACAAATGCCTGTGTTGGCGTATAATCTTGTGTTGACTCCGTAACAGTCACCATACAGGTAGCACACAACCCATTCCCGGTTGTAGCTGTAATCATCGTTGTTCCTGCCATATAGGCAACTACATTTCCGGTTGAATCTACCGTGGCAACTGCCGGATTTGAACTATTCCATAATATTGTTTTATTTTCTGTTGCATTTGCTGGCAAAACCGTTGCCGATAATTTGATATTGTTTCCAACCTTCATGTTGCACTGTGACAGATTCAAAGAAATACCTGTAACCGGTATCGTTACCTCTTCACCAGTTTCTGCTCCCGAATAATTATCAGTGAACGCCTTTATCCGAATATTGGCCTTATGTTCCGTAGAGCAATCTTTCCAGTCGCTTCCATTCCATCCATAATACCCCTGCCCGGACTGATTATTTGATGTACAAGTTATCGTTCCAAAAGTAATATTAGAATCTATAAAAAAAGATGTACCCACTGTCGGACTTATATATTTCACAACAATTGAATAGGTCTCTCCGGCATTTAAACTCACTGATTTTGGAAATTCCACAGTATGATACCCGGCATATGGCTCTGTTCCGCATATCGGAGTTGAAAACACAGCATTTCCATTCGGAGTACCATCTTGTAAGTTTTTATAAACCTGAACTTCATAGCTCATTCCCGGCTGGGTTGTATAAAATCCGGTTGCCTTAAGTTCTTCCCTTCCCTGCGAAGTAAATACATTTGCCGTATAACAGCTCGTCGTCGAATATTCCAACCAACTCATACCTACCGTTCCATCATACTGGTAGTTATTATCATAGTTATCATTCGACTCATAATCGTAAGCAACACATATATTTTTCCCATCTGTAAGGCTGGCATCACCATAGGACAGCCAGAAGTAACCATTATCTCCCCATGCACTTCCATAACTATTCTTTACTAACCATCCTCCATCTACACTTGGCATATACTGCGTTCCATCACTTGGATCTGTGTACACAAAAGAACTGGCCGGTATGGAATCATCCCATCCAACAATTGAAATTGCATGATTTTGAACATAATCAGTCGGACAATAATAATAATAATATCCATTTCCATTATTGTGATAGTAATAATAACTACTGTAATAAGATGTTGCTACCGATCCATATTTTATAATCATCCCTTTAATGGAATCCTGATCGGATATAGATATCCAATATGCATTCTGCAAATGTTCTTCATTCGCAGGATATGCCATATTTGCAGTTACATTACTTGTATTATAACTTCCTACATTTTCATACGGCATGACCGATTCCTTTGTTGGAGACATCCACGATGCCAATGCAAGTGTTGTCAGTTGATTATTGCCACCTACCATCAGATAATTTTCTGTAGTTGTCACTGTATCACCTGTCGTTCCCCCTAACGGATCTGCCTGACGATGATAAAAGAAATATGCCAGCTGTGCTTCTGAATAATCAGCTTCCGATATACCGACCCTGCCATCTCTTACTGCATCCGACTCAGCGGAATTTATAGCAGCAAATGCCCAACAGGTGCCATATCCGCCTTGATTCTTTACTGTAGTAATACCTCCATTTTCCCGGGCATCATAAGCACTTGGATATCCATATAGCTGTACCTGCTGACTATTGGTCTCAGATATGCCGCCGGTATTCAGTGTATAATCAAGTGGCAGGTATCCGTTTGGAACCGCATTATTCTCATCCATATCTTCTATCTGTTCCACAGAAGCTTCATTATAATCCGGTTTTAGATCATCCTCTGCATTCACACAGTTTCCATCTTGCACAACAGATGGGGTAATCATCGCTAGTGTTATTGCCACTATAAGTATTTTCCTTCTCATATGTACCTCTCCTCACTCATTTATACATTCTAAAAAAACTATATACCTCATACTGTTTATTTCAACGTATCCAAATAATCCTTCCGGAACTTCTCAATCCCGGCATCTGTCAGCGGATGATGAATCATCTGCTTTAATACCTTGTAAGGAACCGTCGCTATATCTGCTCCGGCTAATGCACACTCCGTTACATGTACCGGATTCCGAACACTGGCTGCGATGATCTCTGTCTGAAGATCCGTATAACTGAAGATCTCTACGATGCTTCGGATCAGATCCATTCCCGACATACTGATATCATCGATTCTTCCGATAAACGGCGATACATAGGCAGCCCCGGCTCTGGCCGCCAGCAGTGCCTGATTTGCTGAGAAGATCAATGTCATGTTTACCTTGATTCCTTCTGCCGATAATGTCTTACATGCTTTTAATCCTTCCTCTGTCATAGGAATCTTGACCACCATGTTTGGATGAATCGCGGCAATGGCACGTCCTTCTTCAATCATCCCTGCCGCATCGGTCGTGGTTGCCTTTACTTCCCCACTGATCGGTCCGCCTACGATTGCTGCGATCTCATGAATGACTTCACTGAAGTCTCTTCCGGACTTTGCAATCAGGGACGGATTCGTGGTAACCCCACAAATGATGCCCATATCATTTGCTTCCTTTATTTCGTCTACAACGGCTGTATCAATAAAAAACTTCATATCTACGCACCTTCTTTTCCTTATTGTTTCGTTCTTTTTATTATATGCCAGATAGCGATGATAGGCAAGTAAAAGAGGTACTTTCCCTCACGATTCCCTTCTCCAGCAGATATTCCGGATAGTAGGATAGCTTTGCCTTTCGCAGACCCTCTACCCCCACATCTTCTTCGCGGTTTATATACGTATAAGACTGTAGTTCATGCAGTACAAACTGTTGATTGATCATCGGATATGCTCCCTGAATATCTCCCAGGGCTTTTTCAAAGCATACATCGAATGTATCTTCCGTAACCGGTGCCCCCAGTGTAAAAGCGATGACACCCTCCGGAATCCGAAGAAGCCCGCCCCGCATGCCCAGTGCTTCCCGGTTACGGAGAGCACGCACAACCAGATGATACTCCTCTTCTTTCTCATCATCCTCCACAACGCAATTCGCTTTGCACCACATTTTTGCCATCTTCAGGCACTCCTCTACATTTGCATCGGTTATGGTTTCATAGCTCCATTCCGGATGATTATCCTGAAACCGCTTGATGTGATTTCGTTTTCCATGCAGCTTTTTTCCTGCTAATGTCGTCAGTTTCTCACGACTGTACACATAGTCTGCCCAATCGCGTTCATAACAGATTTCAAAGCGTCCCGGATACCAACGATTGATCTGTTTCCACATCACCGGATCAATAATTCCAAACATCGGTGACTGCCCCTGCTCCTGAAAGTACCGGAGTTCCAGATCAAAGAAACGTCGTTCTTCCTCTTCTCCAACTGCCCCGATCGGATAGGATAATCGTATCCGTCCCTGTTCATCTATGTTCCGGCTGATCAACACACCATCGATGATCGTATATTCCATATGATAATACTCTGCCCACAGGATCAGATTTGGAGTACTCAACTCACAACCACGATAATGGTTTTTCTTTAATACTTCTTTTATGAATTCACTTTCCTCCAGTGTTGGTTTTCTAAATTTCAACTCCATATCTATGTTCCTTCTTTCTGTCTCCAGACGTTTCCTACTTTATATTATTTCCATCAAAAGTGCAATTAACATTGCACTTTTTAAGAAATCGTTTATACTTAAATATAGTATGCGTATGAACATTGATCATTATATCTACAAAGGAGTTATATAGCATGAATAAGAAAAACTGTATCGTGGCGCAGTCCGGTGGTCCTACTGCAGCAATTAACGCAAGTCTGGCAGGTGTGATTCAGGGAGTTCTGGCCAGTGAAGAGTATGATACGATCTACGGATCCCTAAATGGTATTCTTGGCATATTAAAGGAGCGTATGCTCAATTTATCCGAGCGCAGCCGTGAGATTCCTCATTTCATTGAAACATTAAAGACCTCACCTGCCATGTATCTGGGTTCCTGCAGATATAAGCTTCCAGATTACAAAGAGGATGATGAGCCTTATCGTCAGATCTTTAAGTTATTTGAAAAGTTAAATATACAGGCCTTCTTCTATATCGGAGGCAATGATTCCATGGATACCGTTATGAAGCTGGGGCACTATGGAAAACGCATCGGAAGCTCTATCTCAATCATTGGTATTCCGAAAACGATTGATAATGATTTATGTGTCACAGATCATACACCCGGCTATGGCTCCGCAGCCAAATTTGTCGCATCCTCTCTGCTGGAGATTGCTCATGATACCTTTATCTATGCCGTCAAAAGTGTTACGATCGTCGAAATCATGGGACGGGATGCCGGATGGCTGACCGCTGCCGCAGCTTTAGCACGAAATGACTATAGTGCAGCCCCTCATCTCATTTACCTTCCGGAAGTTGCCTTCTCAAAGGAGGCATTCATCGAAGATGTCCGCACCCTATTAGCAACACGAAACAATGTTATCGTTGCTGTATCTGAAGGAATCCGGGATGAACATGGTGAATACATCAGTTCCACTACAGCCGCTGCCGACACCTTTGGTCACAGCCAGTTAAGCGGTACCGGAAAAGCTCTGGAGTATATGATCAAGGATGCTTTAGGCGTAAAGGTTCGTTCCATCGAGTTAAATGTACTTCAGCGCTGTGCATCCCACACTGCATCACTTACAGATCTAAACGAGTCCTTTGCTTTAGGTCAGAAAGCGGTAGAAGGTGCAGAATGCGGAGAAACCATGTGTATGCTTACCATGCACCGTACCAGCCAGCATCCATACTGTGTCACAACACATTTTTCACCTGTCGACGACATTGCAAATCAGGCAAAGTCGATTCCAAGGGAATGGATCAATGAAGCCGGAAATGATATCACACAGGAGTTAGTCGATTACATGCTTCCTCTGATTCAGGGTGAACCGGATCTCAAGTATAAGGATGGGCTCCCGGTATATCTTCCGGTTGATCATCTGCTATAACCTTTCATAATTAAGCAGGCGGGAGCAATTAGCTCCCGCTTTTCTTTTAAATATTATATTGACATTTTTACTCGCTTATTGTATTCTATTTTTATCCCAATATTTTTTTTACTTTTTTATATTTTATGTAAGTTCAACAGATTGATAGGCAACACATTTAGAAGAGGAGGTTTTTCATTGTCCAATCAGCTTACCCAGTATTTCCCCATGATCCGCTCCCGCGAAGAGATTCTCTGCGAAATCACGGCGGATCCCCGGCTTACAGCGCTCTTTCATTCCTGGTCTGCCGATCGGCAGACGGAATTCTTAGACTTCTGCTCCGGTGCCCGGGGTGTCAAGATCCTGTATGATGCTTTCTTTAAGGAGGTTATGAACCCGGAGTATACGCCGGAACGGCTCTCTGACTTTCTATCCCTAATCCTTCACCAGAAGATCCATATCCTGGAGGTGCTTCCGAATGATTCCACCCGGATCAGTGCAGAATCCTCTCTGCTGATCACCGACATTGTGGTGGAGCTGGAGGATCACAGCATCGCAAACGTCGAGGTTCAAAAGATCGGTTACTTCTTTCCCGGACAGCGGAGTGCCTGTTACTCCGCCGATCTCCTGCTGCGCCAGTACAAACGGGTACGCGAACGAAAAAAGCAGGAAAATCATACCTTTTCCTACCGGGATATCAAAAATGTATATACCATCGTCCTGTTCGAAACCAGTCCACAGGAATTCCACGCCCCGGAATTTAAGGATACCTACCTGCATTCCTTCTATTCCCAGTCCGATACCGGTATATCATTAGAATTATTACAAAATTATTGCTTTATACCCCTTGACATTTTCCGGAAATGCACGCAAACTAAAGGTATCACAAATCGTTTGGATGCCTGGCTGACATTTCTTAGTATCGATGATCCCGATTCCATCGTGGCACTGATTACCCAGTACCCGGATTTCAAGGATCTCTATACGGATATCTACGAACTGTGCCGGAATACGGAGGACGTTATGGGACTATTTTCAAAGGAACTACAGATGTTAGATGAGAATACCGTACAGTACATGATCGATGATATGCAGGATAAAATTGATGAGCAGGCTGTAACTATCGATGAACAGGCAGCCACCATCGACGAACTGCAGGTCTCCAATCAAGAACAAGCGTCCACCATTGGCGAACTGCAAGCCAGAATCCGGAAGTTGGAACAGGTATTAAAATCCAAGTAGCTCCTGCTTCACTTGAATACATTTTCGAGAAGCTATCACAAGCGGGCATAAGTGAAACTTTCGTCACGAGGAACACGCTAGCTGCGAATGCGGGTGCCTGTTTGAGCCCGAAGGGCGAGTTGCACGCAGAGCATGAGCCTATATGTGCGTGTGACGAGTCGAAAGTTGCAACGTGTCCGCATTGATAGTTCTCGGAACTGTTTACTATCATTCCGAACACACTAGTTACTATTAAACAAAGTAGTAGAGGGGACATTATGACACTTTTTTCAAAGGAACTACAGATGTTAGATGAGAATACCGTACAGTACATGATCGATGATATGCAGGATAAAATTGACGAGCAGGCTTCCACTATCGACGAATTGCAGATTTCCAATCAAAAGTTACAGTCCTCCAATCAAGAATTATTACAGAAACTACAGAAACTGGAAGAGGAACTGGCTTCTAAAGAATAGGACTGCTTTGCACTTCGTGCTAATATTTAAGAGGACATATCTGCAACTGCATTTATGTCCTCTTCTCCTACCGATTCAGTTTTTCTACGATTTTCTCAACATACTCTCTGGTTACTCTTCCATCCGAGAAACTCGGCAGACTCTTTAACGGCATCTCGCGTGTCTGTGCCTCCATCATATCCTTCATGCCCTCGCCCAGAATATCATCCTGCACATCAAACAGACTATCACACATCCGCTTCAGCTCTGCGACCTCCTCTTGTACGGCTTCATTTTCGTAGAGATCTCCCAGAACCGTGTTCAAACTGTATCTGTGCTTTGGCACCTTCACAGGAATGACAGATACCGTTTCCTCCAAGCGAATATCTCTGGACGATGCTCCGACCAGAACTTTGAATGTTCCTTCCTCCGTATACCAGTCATGTGCTTCAACATCATAGTACGCCCATGCCCGTTTATTCAGGATAAAGGTGATGATTTTGCTTTCTCCCGGCTCCAGTGCCACCTTTTCAAAGGCCTTCAGCTCTTTTACCGGTCGGCTGACCCGGCTCTCTACATCCTGTACATAGAGCTGAACCGCTTCCTTTCCATATCGCTCCCCGGTATTCGTTATCGTTACCGATACCTGCAGTTCATCCTCATCCTCCAGCCGCTTCTTATCAACACTCAAGTTGGAGTACCGGAAGGTTGTATAGCTCAGTCCATGACCAAATGGGAACAATACCTCCATTTCCTTTTTGTCATAGTAACGGTATCCGACATAGATTCCTTCCTTATATTCCACCGTTTCAGCGTCTCCCGGAAAGTTGAGATAGGATGGATTGTCAGACAGTTTTAACGGAAATGTCTCCGGCAGTTTACCGGACGGATTTGCTCTTCCAAAGAGAATATCCACAACTGCCTCTCCGACACCTTCGCCACCCAAATAGGTCTCCAGTACCGCCTTTACGCTGTGAATCCAAGGCATTTCGACCGGTGATCCGTTATGAAGCACTACGATCGTGTTTGGCTGTACCTCTGCAACCGCCTGAATCAGTCGATTCTGAATCTCCGGCAGTCGCATATGCTTCCGATCAAAACCTTCGGATTCATACGCATCCGGCAACCCGGCAAATATCACAGCCACCTCCGCCTGCGTTGCCGCTGCTATTGCGTCATTGAATCTCTGCTTTTCCAGACGTTCCGCTTCTTCTCCCACTGCTTCCTTTGTATCAAATCCGGACACATAACGCACCTGTTCCATGGTCTTTACCTGTTCCAGTGCAGAACTCGGATGCTTCGTATTGACATGGGAACTGCCACCACCCTGATAGCGTGGGTGTTCTGCAAATTTTCCGATAAATGCAATCTGCTGATCCTCGGATAATGGGAGTACCTGATCCTCATTCTTCAGCAAAACCATACATTCCTTTGCTGCCTCTACTGCCAGCTTATGATCCGCCTCCTTATCCCAGACAGCCTCCTTATCCCGTTGTTCTGTATAATTCATGATAAAGTTCACAATTCTCTCGCAGGTATCATCCAATACCGCCATCGGAACCTGTCCGTTCCGAACGGCTTCTACGATCTTCACATCTGTTGTACCGCCACTGCCGGGCATCTCCAGATCCAGACCTGCCAACAGACCCTGCACCCGATCATTGACGGCTCCCCAGTCCGTTACAACCAGCCCTTCATATCCCCATTCGTCCTTTAGCACATCATGTAACAGCCATTTATTTTCAGAAGAAAACACACCATTGATCTGATTATAAGAACACATAACTCCCCATGGCTTTGCTTCCTTCACCGCTTCTTCAAATGCTGCCAGATAGATCTCCCGCAGAGTCCGTTCATCTACCTCCGCACTGACAGACATCCGTCTGGTTTCCTGATTATTTGCCGCAAAGTGCTTAATACAGGCTCCTACTCCTTTACTTTGCACACCATTGATATGTGCGGCTGCTATCTGTCCGGCCAGATACGGATCCTCTGAATAATATTCAAAGTTTCGTCCACAGATCGGACTTCTCTTAATATTCACACCCGGCCCCAGCAGCATACTGATATTCTCTGCCTGGCAGGCATTTCCCATCGCCTGTCCTGCCCGATACATCGTATCCCGGTCAAATGATGCTGCTTCCGCACAGGAACCCGGAAAGCATACTGCTTCAATGCTTTCATTTACATTGGTACCTTCTTCCTTCTGCTTCCGAAGTCCGTTCGGTCCATCACAAACCATAACCTCCGGTACTCCCAGCCGCTCTACAGACTTCAGTCTCCAGAAGTCCTTCCCGGAGCATAACCCCGCCTTCTCCTCCAGCGTCATCTTTGCCACCAGCTTCTTCACTTCATCCTGCTTCATAACCAATAACCTCCTTCTCGTTTTTGCACAAACTCCCGTCTTGTCCTTGTCTGTTATAGTTATTATAACAAATGTCAACTTTTTCGCATTGTAATAATTGGTTAAAAATTACAATTTGTAATCTCTGGTATATTTTTATAAAAACAGCTCATACTACACATTGAATTTTGAAAAAGGAGAATGCCATATGAGTAATTTATCAGAACTTGAATTACAGAATCTTCGCCACCTGATCGGCGGCTGCGAAACCAATCACTGTAAAATGCAGTCCTATGCGAAGGAAGCTACGGATCCACAGATCAAGTCTTTCTTTGAAGATGCTGTCACATCATCTATGGATAACAAACAGACCCTGATGAAGTTCCTACAGTAATCACGCGATCAGCATAATATGGAGGTAGTCCCATGGAAGAAAAAACAATGGTTGCCGATACCTTAACCGGCATTAATTCAGAACTGAAAATGTACGCAGATATGATTCCGCAGACAGAGAACCCTGAACTGAAACAGACTCTGAAGGAATTTCGGAACGCAGCAGAAATGAGTCAGGAACAGATCTACACTCTGGCAAGAGAACGCCAGTACTATGTACCTGCCGCCAAGGCAACAGAGGACGAGGTCAGCCACGTTCGAAATCTCTTCTGCTAACCCCTTATTTATCAGTATCACCAAACACTGATAAATCAGATATAAAAAGGCATCCTGTAGACTGCGTGCGAAGAGCGATATGTCATATTTCTTCTCACCATCTACAGGATGCTTTTAGTTTCCCTTTATTGCAGATTTGTATATCCCATCAGGCTGATATCCACTGCCTTTGCTACTTCCCGGCCTTCCCGGATCGCCCAGACTACCAGCGACTGTCCACGATGCATATCACCGGTTACAAATACCCGGTCTACGCTGGATGCATACTGTCCCGGTTCTGTCTTTACATTACTTCTGCCATCCGTTTCAACCTTGAATGCCTTTGTAACATACTCCTGTGAACCTAAGAAGCCGGCTGCGATCAGAACGATATCACACTCGATCTCATATTCACTGTCCGGTACCTCCGACATCGCCATTCTTCCGGTTGCCGGATCCTTCTTCCAGTCAAGCATAACACACTTTGCTTTTATCAGTTTTCCGTTCTTGTCACGTATAAACTCTTTAACCGTTGTCTGATAGATTCTCGGATCCTGACCAAACATAGCAATCGCCTCTTCCTGGCCATAATCCGTCTTCAGGATCTTCGGCCACTCCGGCCACTGATTATCCTCTGCTCTGCATACCGGCGGCTTCGGCATCATTTCAAGCTGTGTAACGGCAGTTGCGCCCAGACGAATGGATGTTCCCACGCAGTCATTACCGGTATCACCACCACCGATGACCAGAATCTTCTTTCCCTTGGTAGAGATATACTTCTCATCCTTGAAGTTCGAATCCAGCAGACTCTTTGTGGTTGCCTTCAGGAAGTCCACTGCAAAGTAGATACCATCTCCTTCCCTTCCGGGAGCCTTGATATCTCTCGGATTCGATGCTCCGCATGCCAGAATCACACGATCATAGTCCTTTAACAGGTCTTCAACCTTGACTGCCTGCATCTGTGTACCGGCTACCATCTTGGCTGTTGCTCCTACATTTACATTTGTAACAAAGGTTACGCCCTCTTCCTTCATAACAGCGATCTTTCGGTCAATGACCTTCTTATCGATCTTCATATTTGGAATCCCGTACATCAGAAGTCCGCCGACCCGGTCACTTCTCTCAAATACCGTTACCGAATGCCCCCGACCGTTCAACTGATCGGCTGCTGCCAGACCGGAAGGACCGGATCCGATAATTGCAATCTTCTTACCGGTTCTCACCTTTGGTGGATTCGGTGCTGCAAATCCATGAGAATATGCATACTCAATAATACTTCGTTCATTCTCCTTAATGCTGACCGGAAGTCCGTTCAGATTGCAGGTACATGCAGCCTCACATGGAGACGGACATACTCTGGATGTGAATTCCGGGAAGCAGTTGGTCTTATGCAGACGATGATATGCCTGTTCCATATTACCGTTATACAGCAGGTCATTCCATTCCGGAATCAGATTGTTCAACGGACAACCGGAAGCCATTCCATTTATCATCATACCGGACTGGCAGAACGGAACACCGCAGTCCATACATCTGGCTGCCTGTGTCCGCTGTGCTTCCAGAGGCAATGGAGTATGGAATTCATTAAAGTTCTTGATTCTCTGCTTTGGACTCGTCTCATCGCTCGTCACTCTTGCGTAATCTAAAAATCCCGTTGGTTTACCCATTCCAATTCCCTCCTATCGCTTCATAGCATAAAATGCTTCTATCTGTGCCTGTTCACTGCTGCAGCCTTTTTCTTCCATCTGCACGATCATATTCATCATCCGCTTATAATCATGCGGAACGATCTTCTTAAACTTCGGCAGGTATTCTCCAAAGTTCTCCAGAATTTCCTTACCGATCGTAGAATTCGTATAGGCTACATGCTCTTTGATCAGCTCATTCAGTTCCATAACATCATACTTGTTGCTGACTGCCTCGATCGCTACCAGTGTCTTATTCAGCTTCATATACAGATCACTTTCCATATCCAGTACATAAGCAACACCGCCGCTCATACCGGCTGCAAAGTTCTTACCGGTCTGTCCCAGAACGACAACCCGTCCGCCTGTCATATACTCACAGCCGTGATCACCGACGCCTTCTACAACAGCGATTGCACCGGAGTTTCGAACAGCAAATCGTTCACCGGCTACACCATTGATAAATGCCTTACCACTGGTTGCACCATAGAGGGCAACATTACCGACTATGATATTCTCTTCATGCTTGTAGGTCACAGCCTTCGGTGGATAAACGATCAGCTTACCACCGGACAGTCCCTTTCCAAAGTAGTCATTGCTATCACCTGTCAGTTCCAGAGTGACACCCTTTGGAACAAAGGCACCAAAGCTCTGTCCACCACTACCGTTGCAGTGGATCGTGTAGGTATCTTCTGCCAGACCATCCGGATACAGCTTTGTTACATAGGATCCGAAAATAGTTCCCACAGATCGATCGGTATTTCCTACATCGATCTCGATGCTCTTCTTTTGTCCCTTTTCCAGTGCACTCATCAGCTTCTTTACAAGGATCCGCTCATCCACGGTCTTCTCTAACTGGAAGTCATATACATTCTTTTTGTTATATACAACCTTGTTCTGCTCATCATCAAAGAATGGATTGTTCAGAATTCTGGTCAGGTCTACATTCTTTTCCTGTGCCAAAGGTCCGGCCTTCAGAAGATCTGTCCGGCCTACCAGCTCATCGACTGTACGAACACCCAGCTTTGCCATATATTCCCGCAGTTCCTGTGCAATAAACCGCATAAAGTTCACTACATATTCCGGTTTTCCCTTAAACCGCTTTCTTAATTCCGGATTCTGGGTGGCTACACCAACCGGACAGGTATCCAGATTACATACACGCATCATAACACAGCCCATCGTTACCAGCGGTGCGGTTGCAAATCCAAACTCCTCTGCACCCAGCATAGCTGCGACTGCGACATCCCGGCCGCTCATCAGCTTACCATCTGTCTCCAGAATGACCTTATTTCTAAGATCATTCATGATCAATGTCTGATGGGTTTCTGCCAGACCAAGTTCCCACGGAAGACCGGCATTCTGGATGGAATTACCCGGTGCTGCTCCGGTACCGCCATCATAACCGGATACCAGAATAACCTGTGCTCCGGCCTTCGCTACACCGGCTGCTACGGTACCGATACCGGCTTCTGATACCAGCTTTACAGAGATTCTGGCGTCCTTGTTTGAGTTCTTACAGTCATAGATCAACTGTGCCAGATCCTCGATTGAATAAATATCATGGTGTGGCGGTGGAGAAATCAGGCTTACACCCGGTGTTGACATACGGGTTTTTGCGATCCAAGGATATACCTTTGCTCCCGGAAGGTGTCCACCTTCACCCGGCTTTGCTCCCTGTGCCATCTTAATCTGAATCTCCTTTGCGCTGACCAGATATCTGGAGGTAACTCCGAATCGTCCGGATGCTACCTGCTTAATCGCCGAACAACGATTCTTTCCGTCCGGTCCGACTGTCAGACGAGAAATATCTTCGCCACCTTCACCACTGTTTGACTTACCGCCTAACATGTTCATGGCAATCGCCAGTGTCTCATGTGCCTCCTGAGAGATAGAACCATAAGACATCGCTCCGGTCTTAAACCGCTTCACGATAGAATCTACCGGTTCAACCTCGTTGATATCGATACCCTTCTCCGGATAATTGAACTCCATCAGTCCACGCAGGTTCTTTGGCTTTGTCTCGTCATTGACTAATGCCGTATATTTCTTAAAGGTCTCATAATCTCCGGTTCTCGTTGCCTCCTGAAGCAGATGAATCGTTAATGGATTGTACAGGTGTTCTTCCTTTCCGCTCCGGAACTTATGGGATCCTGCGCTCTCTAAGCTGGTGTTCACTGCCAGCCCTAACGGATCGAATGCTGAAGAATGCAGATAATCCACTGTTTTTTCGATATCCTTCAGTCCGATACCGCCGATCCGGCTGACGGTATTTGTAAAGTACTTATTAATCACCTCTTCATCCAGACCGATCGCCTCAAAGATCTTTGATCCCTGATAAGACTGGATCGTAGAGATACCCATTTTAGATGCGATCTTAACAATACCATGAATGATTGCAGAATTATAATCCTCTACTGCTGCATAGTAATCCTTATCCAGCATGTTATTATTGATCAGTTCCTTAATGCTCTCCTGTGCCAGATATGGGTTAATGGCAGATGCACCAAAGCCCAGCAACGTTGCAAAATGATGAACCTGTCTCGGTTCCGCACTCTCCAGGATCATAGCAACAGATGTCCGTTTCTTTGTATTAACCAGATGTTGCTGCATCGCAGAAACAGCCAGCAGAGACGGGATCGGTACCCGATTCTCATCGACGCCACGGTCAGACAGGATCAGGATATTCACACCATCCCGATACAGCCGGTCTGCCTCAACGAACAGACGGTCAACTGCCTTTTCCAGCGAGGTATTCTTATAATAGGTAATCGGAATCACACCAACCTTCAGTCCCGGAATATTCATATTCTTAATCTTCATCAAATCAGTATTCGTTAAGATCGGATTGTGAATCTTCAGTACATGACAGTTCTCAGGCTTCTCTTCCAGAAGATTTCCTTCCTTACCGATATATACGGAGGTCGATGTAACCACTTCTTCCCGAATGGCATCGATTGGTGGATTAGTAACCTGTGCAAACAACTGCTTAAAGTAGTTAAACAGCGGCTGATGCTTCTCAGAAAGTACAGCCAGCGGAGTATCGATACCCATTGCCTGAATCGACTCGGTTCCGTTCTTTGCCATCGGCAGAATCTGATTCTTCAGATCCTCATAGCTGTATCCGAACGCCTTTTGCAGTCTGGCTCTTTCCTCATCGGAGTACTCCTCCGGCTTTTTATTCGGAATATTCAAAGAATGAAGGGTAATCAGATTGCTGTCCAGCCATTCACCATACGGCTGACGATGGGCGTATTTTTCCTTCAGTTCGTTATCAGAAATCAGCTTTCCGTTAACCGTATCTACTAACAGCATCTTACCCGGACGCAGACGATCCTTCTTTAAGATCTTCTCGGAAGGGATATCTAAGACACCTACCTCCGAAGAAAGAATCATATAATCATCGGTCGTAATATAATAACGGGAAGGACGCAGACCATTTCGATCCAGAACCGCTCCCATGTAATCACCATCCGTAAACAGAATGGACGCCGGTCCATCCCATGGCTCCATCATCGTCGCATAGTACTGATAAAAGTCTTTCTTTGCCTGTGAGATATAACGGTTATTCTCCCATGGCTCCGGAATGGTCATCATAACAGCTAACGGCAGATCCATTCCGCTCATAACCAGAAACTCCAGTGTATTATCCAGTCTTGCCGAATCGGATCCATCCGGATCTACAACCGGAGTAATCTTATGCATTTCGCCCTTGAAATACTCGGACTCCATCGTTTCCTCTCGTGCCAGCATCCGATCTGCGTTTCCACGGATGGTATTGATCTCACCGTTATGAACCATAAAACGATATGGATGTGCACGCAGCCAGCTAGGAGTCGTGTTTGTAGAGAACCGGGAGTGTACCAACGCAATCGCTGATTCATAGTCCGGATCCTGAAGGTCATGGAAGAACAGCCGAAGTTCTCCCACCAGAAACATGCCCTTATATACGATGGTTCTGCTCGACAATGATACAACATAGGTATTATCATTGGACTGTTCAAATACCCGGCGAACGATAAACAGCTTCCGATCAAAGTCCAGTCCCTTCTTTACATCCTCCGGCCGCTTTACGAAGCCCTGCTCGATACATGGCATAACGTCCAGCGCCTTGCTTCCTAATATAGAAGGATCTGTAGGTACGGTTCTCCATCCAAGGAATTCCATTCCTTCCTTCTCAACGATGATCTCGAACATCTTCTTTGCTTGATTCCGCTGGAGTTCATCCTGTGGAAAGAAAAACATACCAATACCATAATCCCGTTCTCCTCCTAGCCGGATATCCAGAGATTTCACTGCCTTTTCAAAGAACTTGTGTGATATCTGTAGCAGTATACCAACACCGTCGCCGGTCTTTCCCTCGGCATCTTTGCCGGCTCTGTGCTCCAGATTTTCAACTATCTTTAAGGCATTATCTACGGTTCCATGACTTTTGATACCCTTAATATTTACTACGGCTCCGATACCGCAGTTATCGTGTTCGAAGCTGGAGTCATACATGCCAATCTGGCAGTGCTCTGCTTCTGTATGATGTAGGTTCTGCATAACATACGTCCTTTCTATAAATTATTTTTTAAAAATAAATAGGGAACGCCTATACGTATAAGCGTTCCCCTTCGAACAATGTCATTCTATCGCATTTTATTGCATTTGTAAATAGGTGAATGGTAGAATTTCTTTTATTATTGTCTGACTATTTGTAAATTTGCATTTTCGAATTGAATTATCAGAAAATATCATCCAAGCAATCAATATTGGTTCTATTTTACACAATCTTTTTCATCCAGGTAAGTGCCAAAGCCCCGGGTCCGATATGACAGGCAATACTCAGTGATAACGGATCGATGTGAATATCATATCCCGGAAATTCCTCTGCCAGTTCTTCTTTCCAGATTTCAGCAACCTCTGCGTTCTGCGTATGTGCCATGGCAATCCAAGGTGCATTCTCTGCATCTGCTGCCGGAATTTCTCCCAGATGATCGGTAATATCCTTCTTGACCGCATTGACCATCATTGTCTTTGCTGCCTTCATATTTCTGGCCTTTGCAAACGCATCCAGCTTCTCTCCGTGGATCTGAAGAACCGGTTTGATTCTCAGGATCTCTCCGATGGCTGCTGCCGCAGGTGTCACTCGTCCGCCCTTCTTTAAATACTTCAATGTGTCAACCATGATATAGATATCAGACTCCATCTTTGTATCCATCAGGATCGTCTCGATCTCTGCCGCCGTCTTTCCCTGCTCTGCCAGCTTCTTTGCATCCAGTGCAGACTGGCGCTGCGTCACCGAAATCCGCTGGTTGTTCACGACCTTTACCCGTCCGTCATACTCCTCTGCCAACATCATAGCAGTCTGACAGCTTCCGCTCAGTCCACTGGACATTGGGATATGTACAATCTCGTCATAGTTTTCCAATACCTGATCCCACAGACCGGTTACAGCCTCCGGCGACGGCTGTGAGGTAGCGATCTCTGTATCATTTTCCAGACACTCATAAAACTGCTGCTGTGTCAGTGATATATCCTCAAAATACTCCTTCTCATCCATCGTAAAAGGCATTGGCAATACATAGACTCCCAGTCTCTTTGCCTCTTCCTGTGTAATACCGCTGTTACTATCTGTTACGATTGCGACTTTATTCATGTTGCTTCCCTCTCGTTTCAATCCTTCTGTAGTGCCCTCCTGTCTTTGACAGGATTCGAATCTAGTTTATTACAGAATGTTAGGGAAATCCACCTGTTTTTTCCATTTTCCATACACCATTCGTAAAATGTCCTAAAAATATACTGTCGCTCCGGCTGCTTATCCATCATTCCGAATTCTTTGACGCATAGCCTCATACATTAAAACAGTCGCTGCTGTCGCCGCATTTAAAGACTCCACCCGTCCTGCCATCGGAATCCGGATCTTACGATCAGCCAGCTCTGTCAGTCTGTCTGTCAGTCCGTTTCCTTCATTTCCGATAAAGAAACAACAACCTTCCCGGTAGTCATAATCATAAAACACCGTTCCCTGTAAATGTGCCGCATAGCTATGTATTCCCTGTTCTTTTAACCATGCTACCGCATCCGGCAAATCCTCCTCATACCGGAACGGCATCCGAAAGATCGCTCCCATCGTAGCACGGACGACCTTTGAATTATAGATATCGACGGTATCCCGACTCATCATGACACCTGTCACGCCTGCACCTTCTGCGGTTCTTAAGATTGTTCCCAGATTCCCCGGATCCTGCAGATTCTCTAATAGCAGAATACAAGGCACCTTCTGATCCGCAGTCTTCAACAGTTCCTCCCGGCTATAGCTTCGTTGTTTCACAATTGCCAGAATACCTTGCGGTGTCTGCGTATCCGAAATCTCCCGAAATACATTCCGGGCTACCACTTCATACTCCTGCCCCTCCTGCCATGTCTGCGGCATCTGTCCGATCCGGTCCTCCGTAATATATACCTTCTCAATATCCGCATCCGGAATCTCCCGAAACATACGGATTCCTTCCACTACAAATACCTTCTGCTGTTGTCTTATACGGCTGCTTTTCTGCAGCTTTACCAGATTCTTGATCTGCCCGTTCGATGTGCTTGTTATCATGTCACTCCGATTCCTTTACTATAACATTCTCTGTTCCCAGCAGCTTTCGGATCTGTTCCAGACCTTCCCCGGCCGCCTGCATCCGAAAGCCCGGTGGCAGATTCTTTCTCAACTTTTCCTGCCGCACATAGATCTTGATCGCAGAGTTTCCCGGATACTGATCTATGATCTGATACATCTGTGATTCCAGTTGTTCATACTGCTCACGATTCGAAAACTGTAACCAGATATCCATCGGCATATCATCCATAGCCTCTGCCCGGCCGAACAGAAGCTTCGCTTCATCCTCTGACACAGATGCCCGCCCTGTGATAAACAGCTTTGCATCCTGTTTCAGTACACTTCTGTACTTTTCAAAGTCCTTCGGAAATACCACCACTTCTACCGTTCCATACATATCTTCCAATGTCACAAACGCCATATTCTGATTATTTCGCGTCAGCTTTAAGGTCAGTGCCGATACCATACCGCCCAGCGTATAGCTTCCCTGATCCCGCACTTTTGCCTCTCCGGTTTCCTCGTCCAAAGCAAAGTCCATAGAGGTCGCATCTGCATGCTTCTCAATCAGCTTCCGATAATCCTCCAACGGGTGCCCACTGATATAAACACCCAATACCTGTTTCTCTGCTGCCAGACGTTCCTCTTTATTGTAATCCTCCACAGCAGGCATTTTTATCTCAAACTCTTCCTTCTCTGCTTCTCCCAGGAAGTCTAAAAGACTCAGCTGCCCTTCCATTGCGTTTCGATTCGTCGTCGCTATATTGGCCATAATTTCCGGATAAACCATCATTTTCTGTCTCCGGTTGCCCTCCATACCGTCAAAGGCTCCTGCCAGTATCAGGTTTTCAACCGTTCGCTTATTGACTTCCTTTCCCGGCATCCGCTCCAGAAAGTCCTGCAGACTCTTGTAGGCTCCGTTTTTTTCCCGCTCCCGTACGATCTCAGCGATCACATTTCTTCCGATATTCTTAATGGCTGACAGTCCATATACCATCTTCCCGTCCTTGACCGAGAATTCAGCGATACCGGAATTAATATCCGGTGGCAGAATCTGAATTCCCATCTGCCGGCAGACATAGATATACTCCGTGACCTTTCCCGCATTTTCAATGTAGGATGTCATCAATGCCGCCATAAACTCTACCGGATAGTAATACTTCAGATACGCCGTCTGATAGGCCACAACTGCATAACAGGCTGCATGCGACTTATTAAATGCATACTTTGCAAAGTCTGTCATCTCATCAAAGATCTTATTGGCAACGGTCTCCGGAATTCCCCGGCTGATACAGCCCGGTACGCCCTCCGCTTCGTTTCCGTATACAAAGTTCTGGCGCTCCCGTTCCATTACATCCGCTTTTTTCTTTGACATCGCACGGCGCACCAGATCACTCCGTCCCAATGTATAGCCTGCCAGCTCCATTACGATCTGCATAACCTGCTCCTGATATACGATACACCCATAGGTCGGCTCCAGAATCTTCTCCAGCTCCGGCGTATCGTAGGTGATCTGATCCGGGTGATTCTTTCCCTGTATATAAGCAGGAATAAAGTCCATCGGCCCCGGCCGGTACAGAGAAATACCGGCGATAACATCCTCCAGATTCCCCGGTTTCAATTCGGTCATGAAGGACTTCATACCGGCACTTTCCAGCTGGAACACACCTTCTGTCCGTCCCGCACTGATCATGCTATAGACATTTGCATCGCTATAGTCAATGGAATCGATTGAAAAGGGCTTCCCCATCTCCCGCGCTATCATATCGCAGGCATCCTGAATCACTGTCAGGGTTCGCAGTCCCAGAAAGTCCATCTTCAATAGTCCGAGCTGCTCAATCGTTGTCATGGTAAACTGGGTGGTAACCGCATCATCTCCACCCTTTGACAGTGGAACATACTCATCGATCGGCTCCTGACCGATCACCACTCCGGCCGCATGCATGGAGGTATTTCTCGGTAGTCCTTCCAGCTTCTTTGACATATCAATCAAATAACGGATCTGCTCATCCTCTTCGTATAATTTCCGCATATCGGGACTCGTCCGAAGTGCCAGATCCAGTGTAATCTTCGGATCCCGCGGTACCGTCTTCGCGACTGCATCTACAACCGCATACGGCATATCCAGAACACGTCCCACATCACGCAGAACTGCTCTTGCCTTCATGGTACCAAAGGTCACGATCTGTACAACCTTTTCTTTTCCGTACTTTCTTACCACATAATCGATCACTTCCTGTCGACGTTCATAGCAGAAGTCTATATCAATATCCGGCATGGATACCCGTTCCGGATTCAAAAACCGTTCAAACAGCAGATTGTACCGGATCGGATCAATATTCGTAATCTCCAGACAGTATGCCACGATGCTGCCGGCTGCCGATCCCCGCCCCGGTCCTACCGGGATTCCATGCTCTCTGGCGTAATGGATAAAGTCCCATACGATCAGAAAATAGTCCACATACCCCATCGTCTTTATGGTACCCAGTTCATATTCCAGCCGATTTTTCAGTTCCTCCGTCACCGGCTCATATCGACGCTTCAGACCCTCGTCACACAAATGTTTCAGATAACCGAAAGAATCATAGGGTGCAGGCACCTCATACTTTGGCACCTTCTGCTCTCCGAACCGGATCTCCACATTACAACGTTCCGCAATCTTATGCGTATTCTCTAATGCCTCCTTTGCATATGGGAACAGTGCTTCCATCTCCGCCGGAGACTTCAGATAATACTGACCGCCCTCATACCGCATCCGATCCTCATCCTTTAGTTTCTTATTCGTCTGAATACAAAGCAAAAAGTCATGTGCCTCTGCATCCTCCGCATTGACATAATGAAGATCGTTCGTTGCTACCAGCGGAATCTTTAGTTCCTGATGCATCTTTAAGAGCTCTGTATTTACGATTGTCTGCTCCGGGATTCCATGATCCTGCAGTTCCAGAAAATAGTTATCTTCTCCGAATATCTTCTGATACTTCAGTGCCGCCTTTCTGGCCTCCTCTAAAAAACCACGCCGGATCTGCACCGCTACTTCTCCTGCCAGACAGGCACTCAAGGCAATAATCCCCTCATGGAACTCCTGCAGGATCTCCATGTCTACCCGCGGCTTATAGTAATAGCCCTCTGTAAAGCCTCTGGACACAATCTTCATCAGATTATGATAGCCCTTATCATTTTCCGCCAGCAGCACCAGATGGTAATATCGGTCTTCCCCCTTTCCGATCTCACGATCAAACCGCGAACCGGGAGCTACATATACTTCGCATCCGATAATCGGCTTAATTCCCACCTGATGACAGGCCCGGTAAAAGTCAATCACGCCATACATAACACCATGGTCTGTAATAGCGATACTGTCCATGCCCAGTTCCTTTGTTCTGGCTACCAGTTCCGGTATCTTGCTGGCTCCGTCCAGCAGACTGTATTCTGTATGCACATGTAAATGTGTAAATTCCATGCTCTACCTCTTCTTCCTCATTTGCTTTTGCTTCTTTCGCTCTTCGCGTGTATTATGAAGGATCTCTGTTCGAATATACGCAAAGGTTGCATCCTCGCCTTCCTCTGCCAGCATATACAACAACTTCTCCAGCAGTGCCCTGGTGTTCGGATGTATGGGATACTTATTCTTTCCTTTCTCGTAATACTTCAGTGCCGAATCGTCTGTATAATCCTTCGGATGATAGTTCTTGCAGGCTGCTACCCGGTCACAGAACATCTCCACTACATACTTTACCGGCATCTCCATTCCTTCGATCCCGACTCCGGGTGTCAGACTATAATCGATCCAATACTCCAGATGGTGCTTATTTCTTCCCTTATGATGCAGCCAGGCGGAGGTATATCCCTTTGCCTCCCGCTCTGCTGTATTCGGACTTCGATCACCCTGATAGTACTTCACGCCTACCGAAAACTCCGTCCACGAATACTTTGACAGATCATGCAACAGCCCCTGCTTATATAACCCACAGCGAAAACAATGCTTCATAACCAGCCATTTATGATGATTAATTGTCTTTAAGTGTGACCACCACTTCATACGATTAAAAAGATGTGAGGCATTTGCTTGCACCTCACATCTCATACCTCCATTATTGATTCAGATATTCCTGTAATGTAGAATTATCTACTATGATTCGATTATCCATCGTCTTCATCAAATCCTTGATTCGCAACGTCGCCGCAACCCGTTCGGAGCTTAAATCATATACCTGATTCCGGTCAAAGCTCAATACCATCGGTTGTAAAATATCAGATTCATTCTCGCGGATTACCAGTCCCCGTTCATGATTACTCAACTCTACACATACCCCCGGAGACAGGATACGAATACTATCCAGTAATGCTTTTACCACAGTCTTATCAAAGTTCTGCTCCTGCTTTAACAGTGCGCGCACCACTTGCAGCTCAGAGGTCGGATCTTCATACAGATTCATCGCCGTCTTAATATCATAATAGTGTGCAACCTGTATAATCCGTACTCCCCATGGGATATTCTTAACCGTTTCTGCCGATGTATAATCATAATCACTCTGGCAACCCTTTACCAGACGTTTCACACTGGTATTGATATCCACATTTGCATCCACTGCATTGCAGCCTTCCACCTGTGCCTTTCGGTATAACTGATATTCCTCTGTAGAAAAATCATCCGTTTTATTCTGCATCTTAACCGGCAAAAATAATCGTCCGATATCATAAAGAAGCGCTGCTACTACGATATTCAACTGCTCCGAGCTGTCTACATGCAACTTATGTGCCATCATAGCAGACAATATCGCCACATTCAATGCATGCTTATATACATAGTCTTCAGGGCTTCTCAAATTCTGTGCAAAGGTAACCTTATGGTTCAGATTTCCATACATATGGACGATCTGGTTTGCAAGTACCATCAGCTCAGATGGCTTCCTGCCCTGCTTCACTGCCAGCAAATCATCCTTAATACTAAATACAGCCATCGTCTGAAACCGTTCAAACTCGATGTCTTCTGCCGTCATCGGTGGCAGCGGTTCTGCCGGTTCCAGGATATACAGCCCGATTAACTCAAAATTCTTTACACTATATATGCCTTGAAGGGTTAACTTCGTATTCCTCTCATACAGTAATACACCATTTTTATTGTAGATCGGCTTTGCCAGACGCATACCCACCTTCAGTTCATCTGTTGGTACAAATATCATGGAATAACCCCCTTTTGCTCGTTATTTTCTGCATGGTTCGTTCAATTAAAATACTTCTTACATCATATCATTTTTCCGGTTTTCTGTCTATGAAAAAATAGCGGAATCCCTTGAAAACTCTAGGAACTCCGCTATTTTTATCAGAAGCTGAAAAAGGGACTTGAACCCTCGACCCCTTCATTACGAGTGAAGTGCTCTACCAACTGAGCTATTTCAGCAATCGACTATGATAGTATACTATACTTTTTACAGAATTTCAATCATTATATTTCATTTTCTCATTAAAAGTTCCAGAGTCCATAAAGTGGTACATTTAGCATTCCTTTATGGAAGCCCAGTTCTTCGAGTGAGATCCGTATCGCCATCCGGTTATTATATTTCTGATGGAAGACCTTTAGATTCTGTGCCTTCGTCCGGATCCTGGTCTGTACATCAACCGGAATCACCTCTCCGTCATCTTCGAAGATAAAATCGATCCGTGCCGTTGCATCGGATGTCCAGAAATACAACTCATGCACATTTTCATTTAGTGTCAGTTCCGACAGAACCATCTGCTCTGCCAGGATTCCATGCATACTGTCAAAAATATTTTCATCTGCATCGGCATCAGTAGCTGTAATCTCAGCAACATTGCGCAGCAGCCCATGATCCAGATGATAGAGTTCAAAGGACTTCGGCTCAACATGCTCTTCCAGCGGTGCCGCTCCCTGTGATACCTTCTGGATCTTTCTCACATATCCGGCATTGACCAGCCATTCGACCGCTCCCACATACTCCCTGGCTCTTGCCTTTTCATCCACAACGCCATACATAAACTTCTTATTTTCTTTTGTCAACTGCGTCGGAATACTATCCCATACCTGCAGGATCTTCTTTACCATTACCTTCGGTGCGTAACGCAGAATATCATCCCGCAGATTTTGCAAAATCTGATGTTGCAGAACGTCAACCCGTTGCATATCCTTATGGCGGATATAGTCCTGAACCACCTCCGGCATACCGCCTATGATAAAAAATGTCTTTAAATAGTCCAGAATCATAGGCTTCAGATCATTCTGCAGTCCATCTACCTTTTCCTGTTCGATGATACGACATAGCTCCTGTGCCTTATTGGCAATCATGAATTCCTCAAAACTCATCGGATACATCGTCTTAACCAGAATCTCATCGGCTACGAGATTCTCGGCAGGAAGCATCCCCGTCCAGGATGCGATCATAATAACAGAAAAATGTCTGCGCTGTCTGGCATACTGAAGAACCCCTGCAAACAGGTCCTCTTCCACCTGTACCTCATCAAACACAAAGAGCACCTGCGACATATCCTCCTTCTGGAAATCCAGATCTGTCAAAAGTTCCAACTGCTCATCAATAAACTCTGCACTATTCGGTGTCATAAACAGCTCGCGAAGCACTGTATCCTGTTCAAAATCAATATGGATCGTATGTGCAAAGAATGCCTCCGCAAAATCTACTACACACCACGTTTTCCCAACACCCTTAGCCCCCTTTAACAGTAACAGTTCCCGATGTTCCTGCTCCGTCCACGCCGCAAGGTCATTGATCATATTTCGATACATCTCTTCACCTTCTTTCCGTTCCACATTATTCTAACCAAATACTACCATATAATGATATAAGTGTCAAAAGTCTGGCATGCACTTTCGCATCCAACTGCCTCAATGCATCTCTTTCCATGCTTTCTCCAGCAAACAAGCACCTTCTACGATCTCTTCCTCTGTCAGTCTGGCATATCCCAAGAGGAGTGTCGGCACCTCCGGTTCCCCCTGTATATAATAATCGGACAAGGCATATACCCGGATTCCCTGTTGTTCCGCACTCTGTACAAACTGCTGCTCTGTTCCGCTGCTTTCAGGAAATTCAATCAAAAGGTGCAGTCCCGCACTATCTCCCCTCCAGCGGATCGGAAGCGACCACTGCGAAAGTGCCTGGATCAGTCTGTCATGCTTTTCCTTATAAATTCCACGCATACGATTCATATGTCGTTCAAAATATCCTTCTTCTATAAAACGGTGAACAACCTCCTGTTCCAATCTGGAGACCGTTGTTGCATAGAAGGCCGCTTCCTTACGATAGCGCTCGCATAGGTCATCCGGAAGTACCATATAACCGATACGAATCGACGGAGCGATTGCCTTCGAAAAGGTTCCCATATAGATAACCTTTCCCTTCGTATCGAGTCCCTGAAGTGCCGGTATCGGCCTTCCCTGATATCGGAATTCACTATCATAATCATCCTCTATGATATACCTTCCATCCTGTTCATATGCCCAGCTCAATAACTGTAGTCTTCGATTAATCGGCATAACCACTCCCAGCGGAAACTGATGGGAGGGTGTTACAAATACAAGCTGTGCTTCCGTTTCCTGCAGTTCCTGTACATCTAAACCGTCCGCATCAATTCCGATCGGATCGATCGAATACTGAAAGTTTCGAAACACCCGGTATGCCTGTTGATATACCGGATTCTCCATTGCAATCCTTGGCTTTCCAGGCAAAAGCCTGGTTAACAGCATCAGCAGATAATCCGTACCCGCACCGATAATGATCTGATTCTCCCGACAAGTCACGCCTCTGGCTCGATGCAGATACTCCCGTATACTCTCCCGCAGCGCCGATTCCCCTTGATTATCTCCGTTCTGAAATAAGGCTCCTCCTCCATCCAGCATCGTCTCCTTCATAAGTTTCTGCCAACGAAGATGCGGAGCATAACGTGCATCGATTCCAAACGGAGAAAAATCAATCTTATACTCTTTCTTCCGGGAGGCAACTTCTATCTCCTTCTCATTCTCACCGGAAACAGTCACTTCCAAAAGTCCATCCAATGCCCGGACATAATACCCTTTCTTTGGATATGCTTCTATATATCCCTCTGCCTCCAACTGCTCATATGCCATATTAATTGTATTTCGGCTGATATTTAAATCCATTGCCAGTTCACGGCCGGACGGCAGTTTATCATTGCAGTGCAAATTTCCCCGTTTGATCTCATTGACTATATATTCATAAATCTGTAAATACATTGGCCGCCCGGTGGTCCGGTCTACCGTTACATGAAACATACTGTTCTCCTTCTTGTTTTAAAAAAGCAGACTGGAGAGGGGCTCCCCTGACCAGTCTGTTCATGTCTGCTATTTACTTATCCGGATCCTTATTATTCATCAAACTTACCGATCGACAGGAATCCATTCTCACCTGCTGACAACAGCCGGGATAATCCAACCGTCTGATTTGCCCGGTCACCGGTTGCAATATAAGTCTCACCGGATTCTACCAGTGACTTCGCCACCTCAAATACCTTATCCTTGAAGCCCATCAACTCGATCTTGCTCTGTGAACTCATCTTAAACAAATACTGGTTCTTTGCACTAACCAGAAGAATACTAAAGGTACATACGGAACCATTTGTATTTGTCATGGCTGAACCTACCAGTCTGGAATTCACTACCATGATATCTGCATTCTCCACATCCCGATACTCTCCTACGATCAGCTTATATACCTTCAGGAACTCTTCCTCTGCCTCTGCCTGAACCGGCATCTCAGCTACTGCGAATTCCACAACCGAATCTGCAATCTTGATAGTACCGCCTTCATCATCGATGACTGCCGTATATTCCTTCGGAATCGACAGCTTAAAGAACTTATTATCAATGATCTTATACCCCTCTCGCTCCTGTACCTGCTGATACAGCAGTTCAGGGAATGCCTGCTCCAGACGATTCATGGATGTCAGGGCACCTTCATTTCCCTTGATTGCCAAAGTCCTTAAGCTCTCATATAACCGTTCCGTCTCATCTGTCATAGATGGTGCGAGTGCAACAATCTTCTCAATCGCCGGTGCATACCCGCTCATGGCTGCCTTATAGTAGATCTTTAACATCTCCTCCTTCGGCAGACCCTGCTTTGCCTTTTCATCCACAACCTCACACAGAGATTCATTGTCAAAATGCTCAAATCCCATATCCAGTGCTTTTTCCAGAAGCTTCTTTCCGATGTTTCCATCTCGAAGATCGCCTTCCTTCTCACGCTTTCGTACAATCAGGCCATAACGATAGAACGCCTCCGGACTTCCCAGATTGCATGCTGTCTGATATGCCTCATCAATATCATGCTCGGTTGCCAGATAGAATACCTGATTCTGCTTCTTAATCGCTACCTGAAGGGCTGTTTCCGCATTTCCGTCTGCGATCTCCTTTTCCCAACGATTAACCGCTAACTGTAATTCTTCTCCATCCAGCTTCTCAATATCCTGAATATAAGCAGCGGCTTCTGCGATTCCGTTCTCTGCTGCCTCCCTAAAATACTTCAGTGCCAGTGCACCATCCCGCTTTGTCCGCAACAGTCCGTAATAATATAATCGTCCCAGATAGAACGGAACTCTTTCATGTCCCAGTTCTTCCGCCCGCTCATACCAGTTCAACGCCTGAATATAATCCTTCTTTTGCTGTTCATAGATCGTACCGATCAGAAATGCCAGATCCGAGTCATCATTTGCCTCAAATAACTGTTTTGCCAAAGACAGTGCCTTCTCATAATTGATATATGGGCTATCCTCATCATAATATAACTCGATCAGAAGATAACTTGCTTTCTTGCTGCCTACATTCAGAGCCTTTCTCGCAAACTCCATAGCCTTATCATACTGTCCAAGGAAGTAATAGAACACGGCCTCACTATAGTACTGCTGATCCTTCCGATTCGCACTCTCATCACTGATAACGGTCGGATCTACAAATGCAAAGGAGTTCGCTACCTCGAAGATGATCTCCTCATACTGTTCGATGATTTCCATCGTAGCACATACAAACTTAATACATGCCATCCGGTTTCTCTGCCGGAATGCAAAGGTTACGATTCCCCGTTCCAGTTCCTTGTGATAGTAGGTTGCACAGATACCATCTGCATACTCTGTCACATACTCCTGTATATTCAGATCATAATCTAAAATATCATTGTCATATCGAAGGAACAGCTCCAGATCACGCGTAGATTCCTTCGGAATACTGTCATAGGTTACAAAGATTTCAAAGTCTGTATAGGACTCACTCGGTGCATAGTACACCTCATCATCTTCGGTTTCTACCTTTACCCAATCCTTTGGAAGCTTGTGAATATATCCTTCTACTTCATCATGTACATATGTATACTGATACTGAAGCTTTGATGCCTCGATTGCCTTGAAACGATACTCGATGTTCTGTGCTTTTCGTCTCTCGGATATCTTTGCATATAGCTTTTCCTTCTCTTCAAACTCAATACTATCCGTATTCTTCAGCATATATTCTACACGTTCAAAACCGGCCTGACCCTGTTCATCATCCATAGCTGCCAGTTTCTCGTAGTATGTCTTTGCCTTTTCCAGATTAATCTCAATGATGGTATCCCCACGATTGCCAAACGCATCATACTTATACAGGCCCTCTTCATAGATACTTCCCAGCTTGGATAATGCAGCCTTATCCTTTAATCCTGCTGCCTTTTCCAGATAAGACAATGCTTTACTGAAATTATTCTTCGCTAACAGATCACGGGCCACCTTGAAGTATATCTCTCCGTCCGGCTCTAATGCCAGCGACCGTTCATAATAACCGATTGCTTTTTCATTATTTACCTGTACCGTAGAGTTTCCATATACACCGGTTTCATAGAACTCACCCAGCATCCGGAGGGCCTGAACACCATAATATATGTACTGCTCGCTGCTCTCTACGATCTCTGCCGCTTCTTCCAGCTGGTTGATTGCATCCATTGCCTTTCCCTGATTCAGGAATTCAACGGCCTTATCCACAGCCTCCTCCGCAGGATTTGCATACTTCTGTTTCTTACCTGCCGAATCGATCAGATTATCAATAAATCCAATCTTACCAAAAGCGACCACCAGTGCAATCGCCACAAGTACAATCACCAATATTACACCAACACCACTTTTTACCAGAATTCCCACCAGAATTCCTGCTATGCCAAATACACCGGCTACCAGATATTTCTTCATATCGCTCCCTCATTTCCGTAATGTTCTAGAAGTCTTATATGTCTTTTGTATTTATGACTGTAAGAAATCAGCGATTCCTTCGATTGCTTCTGCTTCATCCGCTCCGTCGCAGGATACCAGAAGTTCATCACCCTGAGTCAATGCCAGACTCATCATACCCATAATACTCTTCGCGTTAATCTTCTTGTCCTCCAGTTCCAGATAGATTTTACTCTCATACTGGCTTGCAACCTGTACAAACATAGCTACCGGCGGCTTTGCATCCGGTCCTTCTTTGATATTAACGGCCATTTTCTTCGTTATCATATGACTTTTCTCCTTGTATACTACTTCTAATTTCCTTCATTATGCCATCGTATTTTGTTTCTGTCAAATGAACTTTCTTTTTCTATCCGTTCCCGACACCATCCGCCTCCCGCAGAGACTCTGCCAGCTCCGACAGCTTCTTCAGCCGATGATTTACACCGGACTTGCTGACCGGGGGATCCAACATCTCTCCCAGCTCCTTCAGGGATACCTCCGGTTCCTGCAGACGAAGCTCTGCCACCTGCCGAAGTCCCTCACTTAAGTCTGAGAATCCCTTTCGTCTTTCGATATATCGGATATCCTCCAGTTGTCTTCCTGCCGCCGTCAAGGTCTTGTTTATATTTGCCAGATCACAGTTCACCTTTCGGTTCGTCTGGTTCCGTACATCCTTCAGAATCCGCACATTCTCCATGTTCATCAGTGCGCGGTGGGCTTCCATTACATTGAGTGCATCAACAATCATGGCGCCCTCCTTCAGATATACCACCTGGCTCTTTTTTCGTTTTACGATACGGGCATCCAGCTCAAAGCTCTTCATGATCTCCTGTATTGTTTCCGCCATTTCCAGCGTATCGCATGCGATTTCAAAATGATAAGACTTCTCCGGATTGTTCACAGATCCGCTCGTAAGAAAGATACCTCGTAAAAATGCCCGTTTACAACAGGTCTTTTGGACAACCAGCCGATCCAGCCCTTTGTCCGTCTCCAGCTTACACGCCTGACAAATACGCTCTGCCTGCTCTTTCTCCGACACGAACAGATCATATACCGTTGCACTGCTATGCTCCATATAGGTTCGGATCCGCACCTGACATGCAATGCCGAATAACCGGTGGATCAAAAGCCCTGCCTT
The DNA here is from genome assembly GCA_900539185.1 of uncultured Clostridium sp. Taxonomy (GTDB): domain Bacteria; phylum Bacillota; class Clostridia; order Lachnospirales; family Lachnospiraceae; genus CAG-632. Next base: position 60,628 of record UQBG01000010.1, on the reverse strand, counting down.
ATGTGCCACCCGGTAGTTTTCTGTTTTCAAATGAATCCCCGCAGAATCCTTCTCACCCGCAGTCAGTAAAAGTGCGGTCAGTTCTGCAATCTGACAATGTCGGGCCGATGCGATATGCTGTGTCAGTTCATCCTTTACCTCTGAGGAAAATGACATACGATCACCCCTTCGTTATGGCATCTTTTTCGATATCCCGATGTTCGATCCGTACACTATTGTACTCCGCAGACAGGCTTCGATACAGCCCATTTGCCATCGTGACGGAGCGATGCTTTCCTCCGGTACAGCCGATTCCGATAACCAGTTGATTCTTTCCTTCCTTAATATAGTTCGGAATCAGAAACTTCATCAGATCTACCAGCTTCGAAAGAAACTCGCCTGCCTCCGGTGCCTTCATTACAAAATCCTGCACCGGCTTTTCATTTCCGGTCAGTGCCTTCAGTTCCGGCACATAGTAAGGATTCGGCAGAAACCGTACATCAAACACCAGATCTGCATCCATTGGGATTCCATATTTGAATCCAAAGGATACAATCGTTATAATAAAATTATTATAGTCCTGATTTTCTACAAATATCTTTTCCAGTTCGCTCCGGCACTCTCTGGTCAGCAGATTCGAAGTATCAATAATATAGCTGGCCCTCTCCCGCAGGAACCCGATCTTCTGACGTTCCTTCCGGATACCGCTTTCCACTCTTCCGGAACGTGCCAACGGATGACTCCGCCTGGTTTCCTTATAGCGTTTTACAATCACATCATCGGAAGCATCCAGAAACAAAATCTCATACGGATATCCCTGCGTCTTCAGATCATCCAGATATCCGGCCAGTCGTTCGATTCTATCCCCACTTCGGATATCCACACCGATCGCTACGTTGTTTACATCCGTACCTGCATCGTATGCAATCTCCGCAAATCTGGGAATCAGTTCCACCGGAAGATTATCCACACAAAAGTACCCAAAGTCTTCCAGATTCTTCAATGCTGTACTTTTTCCCGCTCCCGACATGCCTGTCACTATCACAAATCTCATAATCTCGCCTCTTTAGAATTCGCCGATCTTTCGTACTTCCGGCTCCAGCTCTACCTGATAAGCCTCAGCCACCCGATGAATCACATCATTCATGACTGCAGTCACATCCTTCGCTGTTGCCTGTCCACAGTTAATCACAAACCCGCAGTGTTTCTCGGATACCTGTGCATCTCCTACCCGATATCCGGCCAGCCCTGCATCCATGATCAGCTTACCTGCATAGTATCCCTCCGGCCGTTTGAATGTACTTCCGGCACTCGGATACTCCAGCGGCTGTTTGGATCGTCGTGCCTCACTGTACTCCTTCATCTTTGCCTCGATCGCTTCCGGTTCCCCTTTTTGAAGCCGCAGCTTTGCCTCCAGAACGATGTAGTTTTCCTTTGAAACAATACTTTCCCGATATCCAAACTCCATCTGATCCTGTGGGAGAATCAATACCTCCCGATCCGGCGTTAACAGTGTGACACATTCGATAATATCCTTCATTTCACCACCATAAGCACCTGCATTCATCATAACGGCACCACCGATCGTTCCGGGTATTCCTGCAGCGAATTCCATGCCTGTAAGTGCATGCGCTGCAGCCAGATTTGCCACCTTACTCAACATACAGCCTGCCTGTACCCAAATGGTATCATCCTCACATACCTCTACCTCCGAGAAGTCATTTCCCAACTGGAGAACCACTCCCCGGATCCCTTCGTCTCCGACCAGTAGATTGCTTCCGTTTCCTACTACATAATAAGGAACTGCCTGTTCTTCACAGCACTGAAGCACCTGTTCGATCTCTGTGATCGTCGCCGGCTTTACCAGCACATCTGCCGGTCCGCCAATACGAAATGTGGTATGTTTCTTCATAGGTTCGTTTCGCAATATCCGCTTTTCATCTATGATTTCGCTTATACTGCTTAATATGTCGCCTTCCATTGATTATCCTTTCACGCTGCTAATCTTTATATTAATATTTCTATTCCTGTTCAGTCTATGTACCGGTCTCCGATTTTATCCCAGAATCAGCTTTGCTCCACCATAGATTCCGGCATCATTTCCCAGTGTTGCCAGTTCAAACTTCGTACCTCTGCATGCATGGAATGCATACTTCTCAAAATACTTTGCAGTCGTATCGATCAATACCTTACCGGCCTTCGATACACCACCACCGATAACAAATGCCTCCGGATCCACAACACAGGCAACCTGTGCCAGTGCCCGTCCCAGACACTCTCCATGTGCTTCTACCAGATCCTTTGCCAGCTCATCGCCTTCCTTTGCCGCATCAAAGATCTCCTTTGCGGATATATATTGTACATTTCTCAGCTTCGATGGAGTATCCGTATTATTTAACAGGATCTTTGCCTGTCTTACGATTCCGGTCGCTGACGTATACTGTTCCAGACAGCCCTTCTTACCACAGCCGCAGGTCTCTGTTTCATCATCATTTACCTGCATATGCCCGATCTCGCCACCGGCACCGTTGACTCCGGCTAACATCTTACCACCGAGAATAATACCGCCGCCAACACCGGTACCCAAGGTTACCATAACGATATCTGTATAGCCTTTTCCACCGCCCTGCCACATTTCGCCCATGGCAGCCATATTGGCGTCATTTCCGGCCTTAACCGGAAGTCCGGTCAGCTTACTCAGCTCCTCTTCCACATTGAAGATACCCCAGCCTAAGTTTACACACTTCAGAACGGTTCCATCCTGCTTTACCGGTCCCGGAACGCCCATTCCGATCCCTGCCACATCTGTCTTTGCAATTCCGCTTTCACACAGCTTATCTGCTACAGATTCCGCTACATCACTTAAAATATAGCATCCGCCTTCATCCTTTCTGGTTGGGATCTCCCACTTCTTCAGCAGTTCACCCTCCGCTGTAAATATACCAATCTTAACGGTTGTTCCTCCGATATCTACACCTACTGCATACTTTGCCATTGTTATATCCTCCTTTTTCTGTCATTACGCATTTATTTTTTATTTCTTCTACTTTTCATTCTGATGTTTCTGCATATTTCCGGTTACACGATTATATAATTCCTGTGCCGCATTATAGCCCATCTTCTTCTGTCTGTGATTAACGGCCGCAGACTCTACGATGATGGCAATGTTTCGTCCCGGTCGGATCGGAATTGAATGACTGACTACCTGATTTCCCAAAATCTCTGTATACTGATCCGTCAGTCCTAAGCGATCATACTCGGTATCCTTGCTCCATTCCTCCAACTGGATCACCAAATCTATGGTCTGAGACATCTTTACACACTCGATACCGAACAGCGTCTTAACATCTATGATACCGATTCCGCGAAGCTCTATAAAATGACGGGTGGTCTCCGGTGCTGTGCCGACCAGTGTCTCTGCACTGACCTTCTTGATCTCTACGACATCATCCGATACCAGACGATGTCCACGTTTGATCAGCTCCAAAGCGGCCTCACTCTTGCCGATTCCGCTCTCACCCATGATCAGGATTCCCTCACCGTATACATCTACCAGTACACCATGGATGGTGATACGGGGTGCCAGCTCTACATGCAGCCAGCGAACAGCTTCATGCACAAAGGACGATGTGGTTGCATGAGAGGTCAACACAGGAACTCCGTACTCCCGTGCCAGTTCTAGTATAAATCCATGCGGTTCCAACCCGCGGCAAAAGATCAGACAAGGAATCTTATAAGAAAACAGCTTTTTAAATATCTCCCTGTTTTCCTCTTCGGTATGCATATTTGCAATATAAGCATGCTCCACATTTCCACAGATCTGAATCCGATTTGCATCAAAGTGTTCAAAGAACCCTGCCAACTGGATCGCCGGGCGGTTAATGTCCGGATCCGTAATCATGATCTTATCTGTGTCAATCTCCGGCACATGATTCACCAGATTCAGTTTTTCAATTAATTTCGTTAATGAAACCTTGTACATGTCCTCTCTCCTTCTGATCGTAATAAATAAAACGTATATATTGTATCACACATTCTGTGTTCCTGCATTAGTTAAATTCTCTTCACCCTTCTCTTTATGAAAAAAATCATACACCGATGCTGCTACAGACCGATTCATCCCCGGTGTCTGCTGAAGTTCTTCGATCGTTGCGTTTCGGATCGCCTCAATGGTTTTAAACTGCTGAACCAATGCCTTTCTGCGACTCGGTCCGATCCCGGAAATATCATCCAATATCGATCGCACCTGTGCTTTACCCCGCAATAGCTTATGATACTCGATTGCAAATCGGTGTGCCTCATCCTGAATCCGTGTAATCAGATCGAACGCCTCATTCTTTGGCGGAAATGCAATCTCCCGATTATTATAATACAGTCCTCTGGTTCTATGATTATCATCCTTTACCATACCACAGACCGGAATCGAAAGCTGCAGTTTTTCCAATACACGAAGTGCTACATTCACCTGTCCGCGTCCACCATCCATCATGATCAGATCCGGGAACCGGTTAAAGCTCCCCATTTCCTGTTCCAGCTTCTGATCCAGTATCTGCTGCTGTTCTTCCTTCCCATGCTGAAACCGGCGGGTCAATGTTTCCTCCATGCTCTTATAATCATCCGGACCGATAACCGTTCGCAGCCGAAACTTCCGATAGTCACTTCGTTTTGCCTTTCCCTGTTCAAACACCACCATAGACGCCACTGCGTTCACACCGCTGGTATTCGATATATCATAAGCCTCGATCCGGTCTGCTTTTTCGATCCCGATCAATTGTGCGATCTCCCGGGCGGCTCCTATGGTTCTGGCCTCCTCCCGTTTCAGCTTCTCCAGATCCTGATGCAGCACCATGACTGCATTTTCCTTTGCCAGCTCGATCAGCTTCTGCTTCTCCCCCTTTTGCGGAGTCTTTATATGCACGCGCTGTTCCCGCTTTTGGGACAGCCATCGTTCCAGCAGTTCTTTCTCCTCAATCTCTGTCTCCAGCAGCAGTTCCCCCGGAATATACGGGGTTCCCGCATAATACTGTTTCACAAATGCCGTCATTGTATCTCCCGGCTGCTGTTCCTCCACCCCGGTCATATGAAAATGCTCCCGTCCCAGAAGCTTCCCGTTCCGGATAAAAAATATCGCAACCACCGCCTCGCCATTCTGTACCGCCATGGCAACTACATCCCGATCCGCCGTTACGGAGTTCGGATTTGTGATCCGCTGCTTTCCGGCAATGTGCTGGATACTATCGATCAAATCCCGGTACTGTGCAGCCTGCTCAAACTCAAACTCTGCTGCCGCTGCCTGCATCTTCTCTTCCAGCTGCATAACAACCGGTCTGGTATTCCCGTTCAGGAACTCCAACACGTCCTGAACCGACTGCCGATAATCTTCTTCTGATATATACCCCTGACAGGGTGCCGGACACTGCTTCATCTGGTAATACAGACACGGCCGCTCCTGTCCGGTTTCCTTCGGCAGCTTCCGACTGCAGGTACGGATATGATACAGTTTTTGCAGCAAATCAATGGTATCCCGCACCGCTCCGGCACTGGTAAATGGACCGAAATACCTTGCCCCATCCCGTTTCATCTGCCGGGTCAGCAGAATTCTGGGATAGGACTCTCCAACTGTCACCTTTATAAACGGATAGGTTTTATCATCCGTCAACATGGTATTGTACTTTGGGGCATACTCTTTAATCAGGTTATTTTCCAATACCAGTGCTTCCAGTTCGGAATCGGTCACGATATACTCAAAATACCGGATCAGCGTGATCATTTTTTCAATCTTCGGAGAACGGTTCCGTCCGGACTGAAAGTACTGACGCACCCGATTCTTCAGATTGATTGCTTTCCCGACATATATGATCTCATCCGTTGCACTGTGCATCAGATATACGCCCGGCTGTTCCGGCAGCTTTTTCAGTTCTTCTTCTATATTAAAATCCTTCATGCGGCATACCCTTCTTTTTTCTTTTAGTATACGATGATTTCCACACTTTTTAAAGTATGTGCTTTTTTCATTGATATTTCAACCGATTCAGTATAGAATATTACTAGATGAACAGGTATTGAAAACCATTTAGAACTTATGAACTGCGAGGTGTTGCATATTATGAAACCATACATCATTTCCACAGACTGCATGGCAGACCTTCCTGCCAGCTTTATAGAGGAACATCATTTGTCTCTTCATCCACTTTATTATCTGATGGGTGATCAGACCTATAATGCTTTGGATCATACCTTATCCGAGCATGAATTTTATGAAAAAATGAGAAACGGTGAGATGCCGACTACTATGGCCAGCAATCCGGAATATATCCGCGAAAGCTTTGCAAAAAATATAGCGGACGGCTATGATATCCTGCATATCAGTTTTTCATCCGGGCTCAGCTCCAGCTATAACAATACAGCTGTTACTGCACAGGAAATGCTGGAAGAGTATCCAGACTCTAAGATTATTGTCATAGATTCCCTGTGTGCATCATTAGGGCAGGGACTTTTAGTTTACTATGCATGTAAGAAAAAGGAAGAAGGCGCGACCCTTGAAGAAGTGGCCGAGTATGTAGAACAGTTAAAGCTTCATGTATGTCATCAGTTTACTGTGGATGATCTCTTCCACTTACACAGAGGCGGACGCGTCAGCAAGGCGACTGCCATTCTGGGAACGCTTGCAAATATCAAACCGGTCCTTCATGTTGATAACGAAGGTCACCTGATCAATATTTCTAAGATCCGTGGACGGAAGCGGTCTTTAGCCGCTCTGGTTGATAACATGGAAAAGACGATGGGGGACTACAAGAACCCGATTATATTTATCAGCCACGGTGACTGTCCGGAGGATGCGGAATATGTGAAACAGTTAATCGAAGAACGCTTTGACATCCATGCGTTTCTGATCAATTACGTCGGCTGTACGATCGGTGCACATTCCGGTCCGGGTACAGTTGCACTCTTCTTCTTAGGAGAAACCCGTTAGAGTATACCGGGTTGATATGATTTCAAAAAGAAGTCCGTAGATCTTATTTCGATCTACGGACTTACTTTTATTCTTCCCTCTTATCCGAATCTTCCCAGTTGACATCTTTTACATAGGAACTCTCCGCCTGCTCTGTCTCTTCAACAGATACCGGATGAACCTCCTCGGATGTTTCCACATTCTCCTCAGCCATAATGTTCTTCTCCCGGTTAAAGATCTCCATGAATTCCTTACCGGTAATGGTTTCCTTCTCAATCAGATATTCTGCCAGCTTATCCAGAACCTGTTCATTCTCCTTAAGCATGCGGTAAGCCTGCTTATACGCCTTTTTCAACATCTTCTGGACTTCTTTATCGATCTCGGTCGCCGTTTCTTCCGAACAGTTCAAAACCCGTCTGCCATCCAGATAACGATTCTGGGTCGATTCTAATGCTACCATACCAAACTTATCGGACATACCATAGAGCGTAATCATCGCCCTTGCCTTTGCCGTTGCCTGTTCAATATCATTGGAAGCGCCTGTCGTAACGGAATCAAACTTTAATTCCTCTGCAGCCCGACCACCCAGTGCCGTCACCAGATCTGCCAGCATCTCCGCTTTCGTATTCAGATACTTCTCTTCTTCCGGCACCTGCATAACATAACCCAGTGCTCCCATCGTTCTCGGTATGATGGTGATCTTCTGTACCGGCTCGGTATGCTTCTGCAGTGCTATGATCATAGCATGACCGATCTCATGATATGCTACAACCCGCTTCTCTTTCTCACTCAGGATCCGATCCTTCTTTTCCTTACCGGCAAATACAACTTCAACTGATTCGAACAAATCCTTCTGATTGACATACTGCCGCCCGGCCTTTACCGCTGCCAGTGCCGCCTCGTTGATAATATTAGCCAGATCCGCACCTACGGCTCCTGATGTTGCCAATGCCAGTTCTTCAAAGTCTACCGTTTCATCCATTTTTACATCCTTGGAATGTACCTTCAGCGTATCAATACGTCCCTTCAGATCCGGTTTTTCTACGATAACTCTCCGATCAAATCGTCCCGGCCGCAGCAATGCCTTATCCAGCACCTCCGGTCGGTTCGTTGCTGCCAGAATCACAATACCCTTTGACGTATCAAAGCCATCCATCTCCGACAATAACTGATTTAATGTCTGCTCTCGTTCAGAGTCTCCACCATGTCCCGCGGTATCACGACTTCTGCCGATCGCATCTATTTCATCAATAAATATAATACAAGGTGCCATAGCATTTGCTTCTTTGAACAGATCCCGGACACGGGATGCGCCCACACCTACATACATCTCAACAAAATCCGAACCCGACATGGAAAAGAACGGTACATTTGCCTCACCGGCCACCGCTTTCGCCAACAGCGTTTTACCGGTTCCCGGAGGTCCTACCAGCAATGCTCCTTTTGGAAGCTTCGCCCCGATCTCCAGATACTTCTTTGGATTATGAAGGAAGTCTACCATCTCTACCAGAGATTCCTTCGCCTCCTCCTGACCTGCCACATCCGCAAACGTCACTCCGGTTTTCTTCTCTACATATACCTTTGCTTTTGACTTTCCGACGCCACCCATCATGCCATTCTTTGCTAATATACGCATGAATAATGACATCACCAGATAAATCAGTCCCAGCATCAGCAAGAACTGCAGCACATTCAGCCACCATGCATTCGAGGTATCCCTCGCCTCTTCATATTCGATCCCGGCCGATTCCAGTTTATCAATCAAATAAATATCGTATACCCGAACCGTCGTATAGGTCACCTTCTGGAGCGAATGTCCTCCATCCACTTCTTTGGGATGAATGATAATCGAATTCTCCGATATCTCAATCGATTCTATTTCATCATTCTCCAGCATATCCATAAACTGGCTGTATTTTATCTCCTCTACTGTTCCCTGCTTATATCTCTGCAGTGTTCCCCAGAACAGCAGTGTCAGCACAACAGAAATAATCAACATGACCACCAGCGGTTTCCAGGAGCCTCCCGGCTTTCGGTTATCTGAATTGTTTTCGTTCATATCTATCCTCCTTCGGCTGCAATTTTCATTGACACCGTATACTTCTTTGTCTAATATACTAGTTTCCCTATCATAAATCAAATAAAACTTATGGAAATATTGTTAAACTTATGTAAATTCTTATACACTTCCCCATATATTATATCTGATTTCATGCATGTGTCTGATTTCTTCATTGACTATTATTTTTCCTTATTTTATAATGATATTAATAATGTGATTTGGCCGGAACGAGTAGGTTTCCCTACTCGTTTATGTATGAATGGGCACACAGGAGGAATACAGGAGGACAGACATGGCAGTTAAGTATATTTTTGTAACAGGCGGTGTAGTTTCCGGTTTAGGAAAGGGAATCACTGCCGCTTCATTGGGACGTCTTCTGAAAGCACGCGGCTATAAGGTGTACAGTCAGAAGTTTGATCCTTATATTAATATGGATCCGGGTACTATGAATCCCGTGCAGCACGGCGAGGTATTTGTCACCGATGACGGTATCGAAACCGATCTGGATCTGGGACACTATGAACGATTTATTGATGAGAGTCTGAACAAGAACTCCAATGTAACAACCGGTAAGATCTACTGGAGCATCCTGACAAAAGAACGCCGGGGTGATTTTGGCGGTCATACTGTACAGGTCATTCCGCATGTTACCAACGAAATTAAGAGCCGCTTCTACCGCAATCCGGAAAGCACCCAGACAGAGGTAGCGATCATTGAGGTCGGCGGAACCGTCGGCGATATCGAGAGTCAGCCGTTTTTGGAGGCTATCCGACAGTTTCAGCACGACGTGGGAAAAGAAAACTGCATGCTGATTCATGTCACTCTGATTCCTTATCTGAAGTCCTCCGGCGAAATGAAAACAAAGCCAACGCAGGCCAGTGTAAAAGAACTGCAGGGAATCGGGCTTCATCCGGATGTTCTGGTCTGCCGTTCCGACTGGCCGCTGGATGATGGCATCAAAAGCAAGATCGCTATGTTCTGTAATGTAGAACCATCCCATGTTATCCAGAATCTGGACTGCGATGTACTGTATGAGGTTCCACTGGAGATGGAAAAGGAGCACCTGGCAAATGTAGCCTGTGAGTGTCTGCATATTCCTTGTCCGGAACCGGACCTCAAGGATTGGATCGATATGGTAAACCGCTGGAAGAATCCAACTGCACATGTAAAGGTTGCTCTGGTCGGTAAGTATGTTGCTCTCCATGATGCCTACATCTCTGTGGTAGAGGCCTTAAAACATGGTGCCGTTGCACACGATGCAGAGGTCGAGATTCAGTGGGTAGATTCCGAACAGGTAACGTCCGAAAATGTAGCAGAGGTTCTGGGAGATGTCCATGGTATCATCGTTCCGGGTGGATTTGGCGACCGCGGCATTGAAGGTATGATTACCGCTATTCAGTATGCCCGTGAAAACAAGATTCCTTATCTGGGACTGTGTCTGGGTATGCAACTTACCATCGTAGAATTTGCCCGTCATGTTCTGGGCTATACCGACGCAAACAGCAGTGAGTTCAATCCAAGCTCTGTCCATCAGGTGATTCATATCATGCCGGATCAGGATGGCATAACCGATCTGGGTGGAACCCTTCGTCTGGGGTCTTATCCTTGTGTACTGGATAAGTCTTCAAAATCTTACCAGCTATATGGTAAGGAAGAAATCACCGAGCGTCACCGTCATCGTTATGAGGTAAACAATGATTACCGGAATGCTCTGACCTCCCATGGCATGAAGCAGGTTGGTCACTCTCCGGACGGACATATCGTTGAAATGGTAGAGCTGGAGGATCATCCTTGGTTCATCGGAACCCAGGCACATCCGGAGTTCAAATCCCGCCCGAACAAGCCGCATCCACTCTTCAAGGGCTTTCTGGGTGCCGCTTTAGCGCATCAGAAAGAACATGCAAAATAAATAAATAAATCAGGAGCAGTATCCACCTTCCATCATGGATACTGCTCCTGTTGTTTTAAACCTATCTATTGTCTCAAATAACATCTACTGCTTCAGCACAAATTCTGTAAAAATCGCCATAGCTACACACAAGCCCATACCGATTCCTAAGAATACATTCATAACCGGAACCCGATCCGCCTTCCTTGCCAGCTTCTGTTCCGGGGTCTTCTTCGTCACCATACCTCTGATAATCAGATGCCGACGATTCAGATATGCAATCGCATAGATCAGCAGTGCCGCCAGCACCAGACTGATCAGTGCAGGAACGATCATAATGCCTCCCAGCATCAACATCTGCCCTGAGGTATATTCTGCTGCTGCCTCACTGACACTCGTTACCTGTTCCAGCTCCTGTGCACTCATCCCACTGTTTTCCAGTACATTGTTGCTCCACTGCGTAATATATGGCAGCAGGTACATCAATGATGTCGACGTAGCATTAAACAGAAAGTGAAGCAGCATCGTAGACAGAATACTGCCGCTGGCTTCCAGTAAAATACCCATAAAGATTCCGAGTATCAACGCGTATGCGATCTGATTAAAATTCATATGCATGCACCCAAAGCAAAGTGCCGAAAACAAAATTGCCGGCCATGGATTGCTATCTCTGTGAAAACTATTTAACAAAACGCCACGGAACGTCGTCTCCTCTACCACTGCCGGAAGCAATGCCATAAGTGAGATTCCCGCTACATATGGAAGCATACCGGTGATTCCTTCTATCGTTCCGGCTATCACATTTGTAGAAAACGCCATGCTAAACGCATTTACACATATAATCACCGGTTCCAAAAGCCCAACCAACGGAATCACTAACAGCAGGGACCAGAGATTCACCTTGCGAAATCGAATCAGCCGAAACAGGTTCTGACGGGTAACTGCCGCATAAACCAGTACCGGCACAATAATCAAAGCCTGCGGAATCAAAATATTCAGATAGATTGGCATATCTCCAAACGGAATAAAGTTTGCTGCTATATTTATCACTACCAGTACCAGAAAAAGAATACTGGCACCCCATATTCGCTTCTTCGCTTCCATAACTGCCTCCGATTATCCTTATCTTATGCTTTCTTCACCGCGATTGCTTCAATCTCAATCAGCACATCCTTCGGAAGTCTGGCTACCTCGACACAGGAACGTGCCGGACATTCGCCCTGAAAGAAGGTCGCATAAATCTCATTTACCTTTGCAAAATCATTCATATCTTTGATAAATACCGTTGTCTTAATTACATTCTCACAGCCGGATCCGGCCTCTTTTAACAGAGCTGCCAGATTCCCGATTGCCTGTGTTGCCTGAACCGTAATATCACCCTCAACCAGTGTATTGGTTGCCGGATCAATCGGAATCACGCCGGAAGTAAAGATCATACCATTTACCTCGATTGCCTGTGAATACGGTCCGATTGCTGCTGGTGCCTTGTCTGTTGAAATCACTTTTTTCATTGTCTCATTCCTCCATTTTTCTTTTCTCTACGTTACTTTAAACGGATGTCCCGATCCGTTATTTCGATCTTTTCTTCTTTTAACAATCGACCCACTGCCCGCTTGAATTCGTTTTTACTCATACCGAATTCCTTCCGGATCACTTCCGGAGCCGCTTTGTCATTAAATGGCAGCACACCATTCAGCTCCTGTATACGGTTCCATATAACCTCACTATCCTGGTCCATCTGCAGGTATGCAGGTCTGCGAATGCTCAGATCCAGCTTTCCATCCTCTCTGACATTCAGGATCCGTCCTTCTACTTCATCGCCTACATAGATCGGATGATAAATCTCACTCTTTGGAATCAATCCGGAATAGCGGCAGTCTACAGCTACAAATGCTCCCATATGCTCCTTATACTCATATACAACACCCTTAAAATAATCATTCTTTGCATATGGCGGCTGATGATCCAAATGATTATATAATCGCATAGTCACACAAAGCCGCTCACTCTTATCGACATACATATATACCGGATAACGCTTTCCTACCTCAACCTTCGTGGTCTGTTCCTTAAACGGCAACAGGATATCCCGTTCCAGACCACAGTCCATAAATGCACCGATGCTTCCCGTACTAACCACGGTCAGCATACCGATCTCACCTGCCATCAGCTTCGGTTCCTTTACCGTCGCGATCTTCCGGTCCTGCGAATCCCGATACAGGAATACTTCGATCTCTCCTCCTGCCTTCAGATTCTCCGGAACCTGCTTTCTGGGAAGAAGAACCGTCTCCTCTTCTCCCGGCACACCCAGATAAACGCCAAAGTCTTTGCTTCGGATCACTGTTAATCTCTGTTTCTTACCTACTTCTATCATTTTTTCTTTCTTCCTCCGTTAGCAGAAACTCTGTACTGACATGCATTTCATCCGCCTCGTCGTAAAACGCCACATAGCAGTGATTGCCTTCATATGCCTGCTTCACAATCATCGTATCACCGATTTTTACCTGCTTCCGGTAATCAACCCGCAGCCGTTTTACATCCTTTGTCTCCGGCAGATAATCCGATGCAATATCCACATACATCGCATTATTCATATGCATATACATATCCGCATAATGTCTGGTAACCTTCACCTGATCTACAGGTGTCATCGTCTGTGGAAGTGTAATCTTTCTGGGCAGATACTCCATATCCAATGCATCCTCGTACCCATACCGGCTGCTTTCTTCCTCCGGTGTCTTAACCGGCTTCATCTGTACAATATCCGTATGGAGCCAGATTGCCTGTCCCTCTGCCAGCACCTCTCCGCTCTCCGTCCTCATACGATAATTCCGGTATCCAAAGGCGGACTTGAATTCATACGGCCAGGTCTGGATGATCAGTTTCTCATCATAGACCGGCAGTCTCTGGATCTCGATCTGCCAGGATGTCAGCAGCCATGCCAGATTTCGCTCCGTCAGATAGGGAATTCCTACTTCCAGAGACTCCGAATGTTCGATACTGCTATCCTGAAAGTACTTCGGCAGTTCATATAACCGCAACCGCTGATCACTTCCTATATCACTAAATCGCACTCTTACCTGTATCTCATACATACAGCTCACTCCTACTTCTTTTTCTTTCCCTGTTTCTCCGGCTTATCCCACTTCAATACCTTCTGCCGGATATAAAGCCGATCTCCTTCACCGGCCGGCTGATACCCCAGCTCCTGAAGACGGGAGATCGAATTTGTCACATCCAATACCGATACCTGCCGGTTTGGGTTCTGAAAGTCATATCCACGATACACATCAACCAGAATATAGATATCTTTACTCCGCTTATCCGGACTCGGAATCACCTGCTGTACCGTCCAGTCCTCCACCGGTTCCTGCTCCTTCGGAACAACCGGATCCTTCTGTTCCACTTTCTTGATATACAGATTCTCTGTGTCACAGATCGCCCATGGAACGATATAGATCAGTCTGCTCATGTGTATCACCTCCTTCATATCTGTACCATTATACAGGATTGGGGTTCATTTGTCATTTCTATTTTAAATATTTAAGAATTTAAATATTTTTAAAAAAGGGCTTGCATTTTCATTTATCATACTGTATAATAGCCATTGTTGTGAGTGATCAACAAGCAACACAATGGGATATCGCCAAATGGTAAGGCACTGGATTCTGATTCCAGCATCTGTAGGTTCGAATCCTGCTATCCCAGCTATCAGAAGCATCAGTTCCGAAAGCGATCGGATCTGATGTTTTTTTATTACTATTATATAATAAATGGCATGTCAGATTTTATCTGTACATGCCATAGTTTTTTATCATCTGCTCCGCTTCTTCCACGATCTGCTCTGCCAGCGATTGCGGACTCAGTACACGGGCTCCCCCACCAAACTGCAGGATCCATTTCTTTACTTCTGATGTGATCGCCGTCCGTTTCTCAAAAAGCAGTCCATCTGCATTCTCCGTCAACCGGTCTGCCCGGTGTGCTTCATACTCCCGAATATACCGTCCGGTTCGGGCATCAAACTGTATCACCAGATCCTCCTGCTGCTTTCCGCCCAGATAAATGAACTTTCCCTTCTGCTCTTTCTGCTGATAATCCTCCCGGATTTGAAAGTGCTCTTTGAGCACATGTACCTTCTGAATCCGGGATACCCGGAAGGTCCGTATCTCTTTTCGCAGTTCACAATATCCCTCTACACACAGATACTGATCCAGCAGGATCAGACTATACGGATGAATCACTCTTTTGGTCACTGCATCCCCATTCCAGCTATGATACAGGATCTCGATCTTATTCTGCTTCTCAATCGCCGCTGTAATCAACTGTTCGATCTGTGGATCAATATCCTGATTCTTCCATTCGTTCGGATTCACAATGCGGATTGCCTGTTCCAGCTCCTCTAAATGCTTCTGATTCAGATTTCCGGTATTCGCTGCGATCTTCTGCAGCATCTCCTCTGCCGCAACGCCCATCGTCGTATGTGCATACTGCTGTACCAACCGCTGCATGAATGTGATCGCCAGTAAATCTCTGGTTGTCAGATCCACATTCTTCATATTGAACTTTCTGGCTTTAAAGTACGTCCTGCCATCCCGTTCTTCCTCTTCGATGGCATAGCTCATAGACAGCTCATCAATATCTCTCTGTATGGTACGCTTTGTCAGCACAACCTCCCATTTCTTCAGCTTTTCCACGATCTCTTCTGCTGTATAACCAATGGGATTCTGTGATAAAAGTGATAAGATATAAAGCTGCCTTTCCGCAACACTGATTTCTTTCTCATGATTTGCCATAATCTGCTTCTCTACTCCACAATCTGCTGAAAATAATACTTTGCAAACGCTGCACTTCCGGTTAATCCATAGCGCTTATATGCGATCGCACCGGATCTCCGGGTTATATCCTTCTCTACCTGTGGATCAAACACATACTCGGTGTCTGCAATCGTAATCACCGGCCAATAGTGTTCCACACCGCCCCCACGGGAAGACGCAGTCGATCCATAACATAAATCTGCATCATAGCCTAATGCACGAGCCACATATACAAATGCGGAAGACCAGTTATTGCAGGCTCCGTATCCATCCCGCAAAAAAGCGGTCGCCCATGCAATCGACTTCTTTCCGTTTGAATAACTGTAGCTGTAATTATATCCATAGGAATAATTCTGTACCATATACGTATAACAGGCCTGTAACTGCTCGCTACGGCTCATATCTGCGGTCGTAGCTGCCTGTATCAGCTCCTGTACCAAGGTATCCAGATATGCATCTCCGGAAAGCTGTACCTGACACGGTGCATAATCCAATATATCGCTTAAGCTTCCGGATGCCAGTGCTGTCTGAAGCTGCTGCTCCCGTTCGTCATTCAACCGGGCATATGCTGCTTCCGCTGCCACCAGCTTCTCCTCATCGATATAAGCACGGGCTTCCCCGGATGCACCATCTACTAATGCTCTTGCTTCCTGAATTTCGTAATAACTTGATAAAGACACAGTATCTAATCCGGAGATCACCGTATCGATCTCCTGTGCCTCCATATGATGCACCAGATCTGTCTCTACTGCCACCAGAGACGCATTCATCTCTGCTCTCGGAGTCTGAACAACCTCCTGCTGTCGATGCACATCCGTATAACCGGTCACTGTCAGAAGCACTCCGGTTGCCACCAGCATTGCCCCTGCAGCCATTCTCCCTTTGATTTTATTTAATACCTTCATTTTATTTCCATCCATTTCGTAGTTTCTTAACAACATGTAACAAAATTGTAACATATTGGAAATGAATGTGCAACTTGTTTTTATCGTAAGTGATGCATCAGTTCTTCAAAGCATACACCATCTTCGGATGGAATCTCATACTGTTCCGTCCGCTCCATACATGCCTGTATAAAATCCGCTGCCTTCCTTACAGAATCTGTAAAATCAACCTGATTGACACAGTCTGCCGCAATAATCGAGGAAAAGATGTCACCGGTTCCTGCTCGTTCCCGTCCGACGCGTTTTTTCCGAAGAACCTTCTTTGTACCACTGGTCTCGTATACCACATTCCCCAGATACTCTCCCATCCGGATGCCGGAGATTACAACCTTCTCCGCTCCATACCGGCTCAGTTCCTCTGCCAGCCGGAACAATTCCTCCTGTGTCCAATGTCCCGGTCGCCATGTTGTCCCGGTCAGAAAGCATGCCTCCGTCAGATTCGGTGTCAGAATATCTGCATACGATACCAGCTTCTTCATCTCCTGCTGCATCTCCTGTGTATAAGTCGGATACAGTTCCCCATTATCGCCCATTACCGGATCTATAATTACCTTCGTTCTTTCTGTCCGAAACTCCCTTATAAAATGCTCAACGATCCGGATCTGCTCTGCCGATCCCAGAAAGCCGGTTGCTATCCCGTCAAACTTTAGTCCCAGAAGCCTCCAGTTCTCAATATATTCCTGCATATGATGGGTATAATCATCAAAGAAAAAATGTTCATAACCGGTATGATTGGAAAGAATTGCGGTCGGGATCGGGCAACACTGAATCCCCATCTGTGAGATAATGGGCAGTGCTACCGTAATGGAACATCTGCCAAATCCGGAAATATCATTGATCACTGCTATTTTTTTCTGATTATTATGTGACTGTTCCTGCATAAAAAGGCTCCTTTCGATATAAAAAAAGCCTGATATTCACTATCAGGCTTCTCCTGCGTGCTAGAGGATTCGAACCCCCGGCCTTTTGGTCCGTAGCCAAACGCTCTATCCAGCTGAGCTAAGCACGCATACAACATGAAGTTGTAAGTTAAATACCGTTTCCAGCACTCAACGTGTTATATAATAGCAAATGTTTTTCCGTCTGTCAAGAGGTTTTTTCATATTTCGCTACGAAACTTCATTTAATCCTCCAGTGCCAGCACACCACGCATATCGATCAGCGGTGCTCCGGTTCCGCGGATATAGTCTCCGGTAATCGTCACTCGTCCAATGCTGTCATCTCTCGGAATCTGATACATAATATCCAGCATGAACTCTTCGATGATCGCCCGAAGGGCTCTGGCTCCGGTCTTCTTCTCCATCGCCTTTTCCGCAATCGCCTCATAGGCAGAATCATCAAATCTCAAATCTACTTCATCCAGACTCAGAAGCTTCTGATACTGCTTTAAAATCGCATTCTTTGGCTCCTTCAGAATCTGGATCATCATATCCTTATCCAGTGCATCCAGTGTATAGATAACAGGAAGCCGCCCCAGGAACTCCGGAATCATACCAAACTCCCGCAGATCCTCGATTGTCACCTTCTTTAAGATATTTGCATCATTATCATACTTATCCTTCAGATCCGCCCGGAAACCCAACGAAGACTGCTTATTCAGGCGTGCCTTGATGATATCCTCGATATCCGGAAATGCTCCTCCGCAGATAAACAGGATATTCTTTGTATTGATCGTCGTCATCGGCACCATTGCATTCTTACTTCCGGCGCCTACCGGTACTTCTACCTGTGCACCCTCCAGGATCTTAAGCAGTCCCTGCTGAACAGACTCTCCACTTACATCCCGGCTGTTTGTATTCCGCTTCTTTGCAATCTTATCTATCTCATCGATAAAGACGATTCCCTGCTCCGCACGCTCAACATCGTTATCTGCAGCTGCCAGCAGCTTTGACAGTACACTTTCCACGTCATCACCGATATATCCGGCTTCTGTTAATGTTGTAGCATCTGTGATCGCCAATGGCACATTTAACAGCCTTGCAATGGTCTTTACCAGATAGGTCTTACCGCTACCGGTCGGTCCGATCATCAACATATTGGACTTCTCAATCTCAATATCGTCCATTGTGTCTGTCAGAACCCGCTTATAATGATTATAGACCGCTACGGATATTACCTTCTTTGCATAGTCCTGTCCGATCACATACTCATCCAACTGTGCTTTCATAATATGGGGTGCCGGTATCGTCTTTAACTCCAGCTTCGGCTGTTCCTTCTTTTCTTCCTTCTTTTTCTTCTTTACCTTCTGAGACTTCGGGATATCCTGTGCCCCACCAAAGTTCAGCTGGGACATATCGAACTTCCCCAGATCCATAAACTGCATATTACTGCTGTTACTAAATGTATCAAATGTATTCTGCATGCAACTCGGACATATATATATGTCATTCGGAAGATGAATCAGCTTTCCGGCAACACTCTCCGGTCTCCGACACAGATAACAATAGTTCTCATATTCTTTTTCTTCATCCTGAGTTTCGTTATTCTCTATAATATCTTTTGACATTCTTTCCTCCACTTGTCAGTTCTTCCGTTAATTACCCACTCAGTATAACAGACTTTCTCTTCGAATACTATCCGTAATTTTTAGGAATTTATTATAAAAAAATAAAGCCATGGACCACACACACATCCACAGCCTGTCTGATATGCACCTTGCGCATATCGGATCTATCCAATATCATCTGTCTTTCTTCTTCTCTACTCCGCCAGCTAAAAATGCGATTACCACCATACATATGCATAGCAATAGCATAACAATCAGAATTCCGATTGCAGGTTCCAATGGACCATTCATATCCACACGCTCCCTTCTTATCTAGCATATCCCATTTTCTTCGATTTATTACATGGTTTCGATCTCTTTTCGTATCCGCATCATATTTTTATCCATTTTTGCAATTACTTCCGCCCGGTATACCGGTATCTCAACGATCGGATTCGATACTGGACATCTGCAACAGCGTCATCTAAATCCGCTGTTGCAGTCTTATCTTTCTTTTTTCCCATTAATTTATCTCTCCGTGTGTACCGGTAATGGAGAAGGTTACCCACTGAGCAATATTTACCGCATGATCCCCAATCCGCTCGAAATACTTTCCGATCATCAGAAGATCCGTTGCCTGCTCTCCATTGCTGGTATCTTCATTTATCAACTGAATCAGTTCATTCTTAATCGCAATAAATAAATCATCTACCCGGTCATCCATGGATATTACTTCCTGTGCCTGCTCCAGATCCCTGTTTACAAAGGCTTCAATACTTTTTACTACCATCAGTATCGTTTCCTTTGCCATATCCTGAATGTGCTCCAGTTTCTTAATATATGGTGTATCTGCCATGCGGATCGTCAGCTCTGATATCTCGGCAGACTGTACTGCAATCCGCTCCATATCTGTGATCATCTTCAGTGCGGAAGAAACGGTCCGAAGATCTTTTGCTACCGGCTGCTGACAAAGCAACAGCTTCATGCATGCACTCTCGATCTGCCGCTCCTGATTGCTGACATCGGTTGCATATTCGATCACCTGCCCTGCCTTTTCCGTATCCTGTTTCACCAGTGCAGAGGCTGCCATCTCGATGGACTGTTCTACCATACTGCCCATCTGAACCATTTGCTCATTTAACGCAGCTAACTGCTTTTCAAAACGACTCTGTTTTACCATCTATCCTTCCTCCTGTTATTCTACATTTATCCTTTTCATTAACCGAAACGTCCGGTAATATAATTTTCTGTCCGCTTATCCTGAGGCATAGAAAACAGTTGTTCCGTGTCTCCGAACTCTACCACTTCTCCCAACAGGAAGAATGCCGTCTTATCGGATATACGCGTTGCCTGTTGCATATTATGTGTAACTATAATAATCGTATACTTATCCTTCAGTTCAACTGCCAGTTCCTCGATCTTTGATGTAGAGATCGGATCCAGTGCGGATGTCGGTTCATCCATCAGGATAACCTCCGGTTCTACCGCCAATGCTCTGGCAATACACAGTCTCTGCTGCTGTCCGCCGGACAGTCCCAAAGCGCTCTTCTTCAACCGATCCTTCAGTTCATCCCATATAGCTGCCTGCTTTAAAGAACGCTCTACAATCTCATCCAGCTTTGCGCCATTATGAATCCCGTGTGTTCTCGGACCGTATGCAATATTATCATACACACTCATCGGGAACGGATTCGGCTTCTGGAATACCATCCCAACCTTCTTTCTTAAGAGGTTTACATCCATATCCTTATAGATATCCACGCCATCCAATGTCACCTGTCCGGTGATTCTACAGCCTTCTACCAGATCATTCATACGATTTAAGGACTTTAACAGTGTAGACTTACCACATCCCGACGGACCGATAAATGCACTGATCTGCTTTTCCGGCAGTTCCAGATTAATATTCTTCAAAGCCTTGAAATCCCCATAGTACAGATCCAGGTCTTTAATTTCAAATTTACCCATTCTCAGTTATTCCTTTCGTTCTACATTCCTACTTATTATCATTCTTGCTGAACTTCTTTGCTATGAAGGAGGACGCCAGATTCATAATCAGTACAACTAACAACAGTACAACCGCTGTTGCATACGCCGGTTCCATATATAAGCCTTCGGATGATAATACATACATATGTACCGCCAGTGTTCTTCCGGAAGACATCAGCCCCTGAACAACCGGAACCGTACCTGCCGTATACATCAGTGCTGCCGTCTCACCCACGATACGTCCGATCGCCAGAATAATACCGGATAAGATTCCCGGCATAGCAGCCGGCAGTATGATCTTGAATACTGTACGGAACCGTCCGGCTCCCAGCCCAAAGCTGCCTTCCCGATAAGAATCGGGAACTGCCATCAGTGCCTCTTCTGTCGTTCTCATAATAACCGGAAGCACCATGATTGCCAGTGTAAATGCACCTGCCAGCATCGACAGTCTCCACTTTAACTGTGTAACGAAGAACAGCATACCGAACAAACCATACACAATAGAAGGAATACCCGTCAGTGTCTCTGCCGTTACCCGGACGATACCAACGATCTTATTTCCACGCTTTGCATACTCTACCAGGTAAACAGCTGCTCCGATACCGAACGGAACTGCAATCGCCAAGGACAATGCTGTCATAATGATCGTATTAATAATCGCCGGCATCATAGAGGAATTCTCACTGTTATAGGTCCATTCAAACAGGCTCCATGACAGATTCGGAACTCCGTTTACCAATATATATACGATAATAAATACTAATACCGCTAATGTTACAACCGCCGCTCCGATCACCAGAAGCAAAAGAATCAGAGAGGACGGTTTCTTGAGATAGGACTTTAACTTCTGTCCAAAGGTTTGTTTGTTAATACTCTCATCCATTATTTATCCCTCCGTTTCAAAATCGAGAAGCACAGGTTAATAATTAAGATAAAGACAAACAATACAACACCCGTTGCGATTAACGCCTCTCTCTGCAGATCCTGAGCATAACCCATTTCTATTACGATATTGGCTGTCAAAGTACGAACACCCTGAAGCAGTCCCTTTGGCATCGCCGGATTATTACCTGCGACCATGATAACCGCCATTGTCTCACCAATTGCACGACCGATACCTAAAATGATTCCTGCCATAATACCGGACTTTGCTGCAGGCAGTACTGCCTTAAATACACTTCTTACCGGATCTGCCCCCAGTCCGAGAGATCCTTCGTAATAGCTCTCCGGAACTGCCCGGATCGCTGCCTCTGACACACTAATGATCGTTGGCAAAATCATGATTCCCAACAGAATCGATGCAGTCAAAAGACTGATACCATTTCCTCTGGCTCCGATCGCATCTGTGAACGCCCGAACGATCGGCACGATCACTACCATACCAAAGAAACCATATACTACTGAAGGGATTCCTGCCAGTAAGTCAACTGCCGGCTTTACAATCTTATAAAGCTTCTTCGGGCAGAATCTTGCCATAAATATAGCGGTAAGCAATCCAATAGGAACACCGATGACCAGTGCAAGTCCGGTTACATACACCGAACCCAGGATCATCGGTAAGATTCCGTAGATATTATTTCCGGGCTTCCATACCTGCCCACCCAGGAACTTGAATAAACCGATCTTTGCCATACCGGGTATTCCTCGGGTGAACAGGAAGAAGCAGATTAACGCTACTGCAAGAATTGACATACAGGCACAGAGCAAAAAGATGATTTCCATGATTTTCTCAAATACTCGTTTTCTAGCTGCTTTCTTTTCTTCCATCTATTTCACCATACCTTAATTGTCATTCATCTGGTTATTACTACTTTATAACTTCATCCCACTTTGCAGTGTCACCTACATAGATTGCTTTGATCTGATCCTTTGTGATATCTGTCAGCGGATTATCGTTATTTACGATGACTGCGATACCATCCATTGCGATTACAGTTGCTTCTACGCCTTCTGCAGTCTCAGAGTCCTTCAGTTCACGAGATGCCATACCGATATCACAGATACCATTGATGGTAGACTCAACACCTGTGGTGGAATCAGAGGTCTGAATCTCAACGCTTGCATTTGGATTTACTTCTGCATATGCTTCCTTTAACTTCTCCATAACCGGTGATACGGAAGAAGATCCTGCCACAACGATCTTTCCGGATGGCTGTGCAGACTCAAATGAACCATTGGATACATCAACATAACCATTATCTACGATGACAGCCTGACCATCATCACTCATAATATAATCGATGAAGTCCTGTGCTACTTCGCTGACATCACCCTTTGTTACGATGTTAAACGGTCTTGATAATGTATAATCTCCACTCTTTACATTTTCAGCAGTTGCCTCTACACCATCTACATTCAGTGCCTTTACATCTTTATTCAAAGATCCAAGCGAAATATAACCGATTGCATATGTATCACCTTTTACGGTACTTAACATAACGGATGTATTGTTTGTAATTGCCGCATCGGTAGTTGTATTATCAACCTTATTGCCATCTGCATCCTTCTCTTCTACGCCTGTCAGCTCGATAAATGCGCCTCTTGTACCGGATCCATCCTCTCTGGATACTACGCTGATATATTTACTGCTGTCGAAATCTGCGGATCCTGTAGAACCTGTTGTATCAGTTGTTCCTGCATTGCTTCCACATCCTGCCAGACATCCTGCCACCATAGCGGTTGCCAGCATCATTCCCAAAAACTTTTTCTTCATAATGATTCTCCTTTTCTGAGTGCCCACGCACTCTACCATTCTTTTTTCTCAAGTCTCACTTGACGATGTATAGGATATCGAAGCTGTGTAAAATACATTATCCCCTTTATGTAAATTCTATGTAAGATTTTTGTAATTGCTGCCGACAATAAAAACTATGTTCCCGGAATAACGGCAAAAAAATACCCGGTACAGTTCGTAAAATTCGAACAGACCGGGAAAATGTTAATATGCGGTTGTGGTTGCTTCTTTTTCTTTTCGTATCATATCTATATTTTCCTGCTATCGTTCAGACATGCAGCTTCTACTTCTTCACAGGGGAACAAAGTCCGATCAGGGTTCCTATCCCATAGGTTACATGAAGGATCAAAAAGAGGATCGGTAACAGCAAATGACTGATTGAAAACCGCTTTCCCTGCTTACAGGCACCGATGATACCCGTCACTGTCATAACCAGTGCCAACAGTCCATACAGCCCCCACATAGCATATGCCAGCCATGGGAAGTGCAGAAAACAAAGCACCGTTGTAATCAGGATGCCTATGATAAACGCAAATGGTACAAAGTGATATATGGATAAGCATCCCGGACAGATCTTTACCGTCTTTCCGATCCAATATCCATTTCCATACTTCTGGCGAACCATCGCAGAAAACGAATTCCGAATATGCTGATAGGATATGATATCCGGGTCATAACAAAACCGATATCCTGCCTTCCGCATCCGATAATGCAGTTCATTATCTTCCGTCCGTCCCAGATCTTCATTGAACCCGCCTACCTCATCAAAGATGGATCTACGATACGCTGCATGAAACATCGAATCCACATACCGGCGTCCGCTCTCTCTCCGATAAGGTGCTATGCTGCTGCCGAACATCGAGCTTTCTGCCAGATATAATGTCTCCTTCCAGGGTGTCGGCTGTTCAATAATATTCGGCCGGGGTCCTCCGGTTATCATCTCTCCCTGTTCCTGCAGTTCTACATTTTTCCGTACAAAGTCCTCCGGTATCGAAGCATGGGCATCGATCCGGATCAGGATGTCCTCCTGTGCCGCTCCGATCACTACATTCCAGCCTGCTGCCTGCTTCCGCTTTGGATTATCCAATACAACGATCCTCCGGAACTGTAGCTGCTCTTTTCTTGCCGCATACTGTTCCATCCTTGCCCGCGTATCATCGGTAGATGCACTATCTACCAGAATCACTTCGATCTGATCATGTGGGTAGTCCTGCTCTGCCAGACAGTTCAATATCCCATTCAGCACCGCTCCCTCATTATATGCTACTACACCTACCGATACCGTCATTTTTTATATTCCTTCCTGCTCAAACTCTTTTTTTACCAGCTCGTAGCATCTATGAAACTGCTCGATCACATATGCAACCTGTTCATCCGTCAGACAGGTGTGCAGTGGCAGTGTAATTTCATTTTCAAACTGAGCCTTTGCATGCGGATAGTTCTCGATTGAAAAGCCCAGCTTCTTATATGCGGTGTGCAGTGGTAACGGCTTGTAGTGTACATTACTGCTGACGCCTGCCTCTGCCAGCCGGGTGATCAGGCGATTCCGAAACTCCATCGTCTGCCCATCCAGCCAGAGCAAATAAAGATGACCGCTGGAACAGTTGTCCGCTCCCTGATGCTTCAGACCGTGCACCGGAAGATCTGCCAGTCCCTGATCGTAGAACCGTATGATCTCCTGTCGCCGCTTCAGCATGGATGCATATCGCTTCATCTGTACCAGCCCGATCGCCGCATGAACATCTGTCATATTGCACTTGTAGTATGTATCTACGATATCATACTCCCAGGCTCCCAGCATGGTCTTTGCCAGTGCATCCTTTGACTGTCCGTGAAGGGATAACAGCATAAGCTGATGATACACCGCTTCTATATCCATTCCGTCCGGAGCCTTCCATGTCAATGCACCGCCCTCTGCGGTTGTCAGATTCTTAACTGCATGAAAGGAGAAGGAAGAAAAGTCTGCAATACTTCCACTCCGTCTTCCCTGACGCACAGCCCCAAAGGAATGGGATGCATCTGCCAGTATTATGATCCGGTTGTATAATCTCTGCATATCATTTGCTGCATGGAATAAGTCTTTCTTTTGCTCGACAATCTCATAGATCCGATCATAATCACAGATGATTCCTGCCAGATCCACCGGTATAATTACCTTTGTCCTTTCCGTGATTGCCGCCTCAAGCTGATCATAGTCCATTTCCAATGAATCCTTCTGTATATCAATCAGCTTCAGGGTCGCTCCTACATGACATACCACACTGGCCGATGCCGTATAGGTATAAGCACTGGTGATCACCTCATCTCCCGGACCTACGCCCAGCAGCCGTAGTGCCATCTCCATGCACGCAGTCGAGGAATTCATACAGGCAGCCCTCGGAACCCCACAGTACTCTGCGATCTGTTTCTCCAGCTCCTTCGTCCGCGGGCCGGTCGTGATCCAGCCGGATCTTAACGCTTCCGCTACCGATTCGATCTCTTCTTCTGTTATGTCCGGTGGTGAAAATGGTATCTTCATCATAAAAATCCACGCTCCTTCTTCTATGTGGTTATCGCAATACTGCAATGACCGTTTCAAACATAATGGCGATATCCTTCCAAAAACTAAACTCTCGCAAATAGTTCAGATTATACTTCATCTTTTCCGGCAATACCTGTTCTACATATACCCGGTCCACATCCTCGGCTCCGCTTAAAAGTGCATCCTCATCCTTATAGCGGATGCTTGCTTCCGATGTAATCCCGGCCGGCAATAACAGGGTTGCCCACATCTCCGGCGTATACTGCTCTACATACCGCGGAACCTCCGGTCTGGTTCCCACAAAGCTCATATCACCCGCCAATACATTGAACAGCTGCGGAACCTCATCCAGTCGCAGTTTCCTTAAAAAGCGACCGGATCCGGTGATTCTGGGATCCTGTTCCACTGTTACCTGCGTTCCCAGCTTCTCGGCATCTGTAACCATCGTCCGGAACTTAAAGATCCGAAACTCTTTTCCTCCGGTCGTAATCCGCACCTGTCGAAACATCACCGGTCCCTTCGAATCACACTTGATCCAAATTGCAATTACCAGCATCAATGGAGACAACAACAAAATCATAAGAAGTGACACCACAATATCAAACAAACGCTTAGCTGTCAGTCCTGCCCGCTTTTTTCTTAAGATTGTATAATAAGCTTCTACCTGCTGTATCCGCATGTTATCCGGCAGTTGCTCCCACTTCTTCAGTATCATGTCCCATATCCTTTCTCATTCCCTTTGGTTCTTTACTTCTGCTCCTGAGGATTATAGGTCGGCACGATTTCCTTAATGATCTTTCTGATATTATCCGGTTCCTGTTCGGTCACCTTCTTCAGTGCCTCCAGCTGATGAATAAACTTGTCCTCATCGATCTCGATCGGTTTTCCGATATGAATCATCTTATTTTCCGTATCGGTCAGACCCTCTTCATCCATCAGAAGTTCTTCGTACAACTTCTCTCCAGGTCGCAGCCCTGTAAACCGAATCTGGATATCCTCATATGGAGTATACCCGGATAAACGGATAAGATTCTCTGCCAGATCCAGAATCTTCACCGGTTCTCCCATATCCAGTACAAATATCTCGCCACCCTTTGCATATAGACCGGCCTCAATAACCAGCGACACAGCCTCCGGAATCGTCATAAAGTACCGGATAATATCCGGATGTGTAACCGTAACCGGCCCACCATGTGCGATCTGCTTCTTAAATAACGGAATCACACTTCCGTTGCTTCCCAGTACATTTCCGAATCGTACTGCCACAAACTCTGTCTTTGAACGATGGTCATACATCTGCACAATCATCTCACACATCCGCTTGGATGCTCCCATGATATTTGTCGGATTCACAGCCTTATCTGTTGAAATCAATACAAACCGCTGTGTGCCATACCGATCGGCCGCCTGCACGGTCTTTAACGTTCCGAACACATTATTTTTAATCGCCTCATTCGGACTGTCCTCCATCAGCGGTACATGCTTATGGGCTGCCGCATGGTATACGATGTCCGGGCGATACTTTTCAAAGATCCAGTTCACACGACTGGTATTCCGGACCGAACCAATCAGTACCAAAAGATTTAAGCGTGGATACTTCTGTTCGAGTTCCTGCTTGATGTCATATGCATTGTTCTCATAAATATCCAGGATAATCAACTGCTTTGGAATATGTCGGGCGATCTGACGACACAGCTCACTACCGATGGAACCACCACCGCCGGTCACCAGAACCACCTTGCCGCGCACATATTCGGCAATGGAATCCACATTGACACTGATTGGCTCCCGTCCTAACAGATCCTCTACCTCTACATTTCGCAGATTACTGATACCAACTTCTCCGTTCACCAGCTGATACATACCCGGAAGGATCTTCAGCTCACAGTCCGACTCCTTACAGATATTGGTAATCTCTTTAATACTCTTCTTAGATGCCGATGGCAGTGCAATAATGATCTCATCGATCTCATACTTTCTGGCATTATGGAGAATCGTATCCCGATCCCCGACTACCTTTATGCCCTGCACATACTTTCCGATCTTTGCCGGATCATCATCGATCAGGCACTTTACCTGACCATTGATATAACTGCTGTTCGTGATTTCCTTGATCAACATGTTACAGGATTCCCCTGCACCTACGATCATGATGCGGGTTGCATTCTTGTTGCGGATCCGCTTATTCTTCAGCATCCGAATAAACCGGTATGCAAACCGGGATGCCAGAATCAGAAACATCAGAATCCCCACATACAGGATATAGTAACTCCGAAACATCGGTAGCCCCATCAGGTGATAGCCGATAAACTGAACAACCACCGATACGCCACACGCCATCACAACATTTCCCGCCTCGATCGGACCTGCATACTGCCAGATACTGCTATATAACTTAAACAGCATAAATATAACCAATGTACAGATAATGTTAATCGGCAGGTACTTCCACATCATCTGAATATACTGCAGCTCCACAGCCGCATAGTTCAGATTAAACCGCAACAGTATCGTCAGACCACTGGTTCCGATAATCGCCAGAATGTCATACATTATCAACAGAATCCGTCGGATCAGCAGCTGCTGATCGAAGGGTTCGTTTTTCTTTCTCTGAATATAGCTCTTAATGCTCATCTTTATCTCCCGGACTACAGATCCTTTGACTTCAATAAATCTACTACCTGATATACATACTTATTGCACAGTTCATCTGTTTCTGCCTCTACCATGACACGGATCACCGGCTCTGTTCCACTCTCCCGGATCAGGATCCGTCCGTTTTCTCCCAGTTCCTTCTCGATCTGTGCTACCAGTGCACATACATCCTTATCCGCTCTGGCTGCCGGTTTACTTTTCACCTTTACATTCACCAAAAGCTGCGGATAGATCGTCAGATCATGGAACAGCTCGGATATCTTCTGCTTGCTCTCCAGCATAACCTCCATCAACTTCAAAGATGTCAGTACGCCGTCACCGGTCGTCGCAAACTTACTGAAGATAATATGGCCGGACTGCTCTCCACCCAGAGAATGTCCATATTCCATCATGTTCTCATATACATATTTATCACCAACTGCGGTCTTTTCATACTTAATCCCGCAGCGGTCAAATGCCTTATACAGTCCAAGATTTGACATAACTGTCGTTACAACCGTATCATTTGCCAGTTCTCCTCGTTCCTTCAGATACTTTCCGCATACATACAGGATCTTATCTCCATCGATAATCTCTCCCTTGTCATCAACTGCCATACAACGGTCCGCATCTCCATCGTATGCAAAACCAATATCCAGCCCTTTCTCCTTTACAAACTTCTGGAGGACTTCAATATGGGTAGATCCGCAATGATCATTGATATTCGTTCCGTCCGGCTCTGCATGAATCACGTAGGTCTTTGCCCCCAGAGCTTCAAACACATACTTTGCTACCGTCGAAGATGCACCGTTGGCGCAATCTAAGCCGACACGTACATTCTTAAAGGACCGGGTAGCCAGTGTCATCAGATATCCGATATACCGATTTCTTCCGGCTGCATAATCTGTCGTTCTTCCGATATGCTCTCTGGTTGCAAACGGAATCTCCTCCGTCAGTCCATCGATATAGGCCTCGATCTGATTCTCAACGCCTGCATCCATCTTCGAACCGTTTCCATTGATAATCTTGATTCCATTATCATAAAACGGATTATGACTGGCAGAAATCATGATACCACAGTCAAACTCATCCACTCTCGTAATATACGATACACTCGGTGTCGGTGTTACATGCATCAGGCACACATCGGCACCACTTGCAGTCAGACCCGCAACCAACGCATACTCAAACATATAGCTGGAACGTCTGGTATCTTTACCGATTACGATTCTGGCTCTTCCGTCCGCCTTCTGCTTTCCGTAATAATACCCCAGAAACCGTCCTACTTTATATGCATGTTCTACCGTTAAGTCTATATTGGCTTCTCCTCGAAATCCATCGGTTCCAAAATATTTTCCCATAATTCTGATAGTCCTTTCCTTTTTATGACATATAGACTTATTATAGGATATTTTATCCAATATAGCAAGTTTTGTTCCTGTTTCAGAGGCTTCTGTTTAGAATAGTTTCATAATTCTTTTAGACTCTATCCGTTGTGAAATAGAACCAGGTATACTATAATATATGAATACAGATGTCAAATTTCCGTTTGACCTTCATACCATATAAGTAAACTGGAGGAATCGTTATGAAAAAGGAGTTATTGTTTATATTAAATCCGACTGCCGGAAAGACCCATATAAAGAACAACCTCTTTGAAATTATAAATGCCTTTTCCGATGCAAATTACCGGGTGACTGTTTATCCGACCAAACAGCCGAATGACGGACAGAATATCGTTATTTCAGAAGGAAATGACTATGATCTTATCGTCTGTGCCGGCGGAGACGGCACACTGGATGATGTCGTCACCGGATATATGCAGAGTAAATGTCAGGTTCCGCTTGGTTACATCCCTGCCGGGTCTACAAATGACTTTGCCCGAAGCTTAGGCATTCCACTTGAACCGCTGGCCGCAGTAGAAAATATCATCAGCGGCTTTCCGTTCCGGGTCGATGTCGGCTGCTTCAATCAGGATGATTACTTCATCTATGTAGCTGCCTTTGGTGCTTTTACAGAGGTTTCCTACTCAACCAATCAGCAGTTCAAAAATATGTTCGGGCATGCCGCCTATGTCATGAGCAGTATCCGTGGGCTGAATAATATTACCCCCTATACTGCCACGATCCGATATGATGATCAGGAGATTACAGATACCTTTATCTATGTGATGGTAACAAACTCCCTGTCTGTGGGTGGTATGCGAAATGTTGTACTGGCAGATAATGTAGAATTCGATGATGGCATCTTTGAATGCCTGCTGATCAAAGCCCCTACAAAGCCATTTGAACTACAGGCGATTATCAATTCGCTGTTAATCAGTGAAGTCAATGAAAAATATATGTACTGCTTCAAGGCTTCCCGCCTGGAAATCACCTCCGATGAAGAAATCCCATGGGTTATGGACGGTGAATTCGGCGGAAACCAAAAGCATGTCGTAATAGAGAACTGCCGAAAGGCAATCCCGATCATTCGATAAGGAATATCTCTTACTTCTTATTTCTGTGGCTCATATACAGATCATAGCCCTTCTTTCGCAGCTTGCAGGAAGGACAATGACCACAGCCATCTCCTATGATTCCGTTATAACAGGTCAACGTCTTATCATGTACCAGTTCCAGCACTCCCAGTTCGTCTGCCAGTGCCCATGTTTCTTCCTTATCGATCCACATAAGTGGTGTCAGTATATCAAATCCATAGTCCATAGCCAGATTCAAAGTCGTATTCAGTGACTTAATAAATACATCCCGACAGTCCGGATACCCACTGAAATCGCTCTGAGAAACACCGGTTACCAGATCAGTGATTCCCCTCTGCTTTGCAAAGATGGCCGCATAGGTTAAGAATACCATATTTCTTCCGTCTACAAAGCTGTTCGGTGTTCCCTGCTCCGGTGCATTTTCGTCTACCGGAATATCGTTCCGGGTCAGAGAGTTCGGCGCCAGATCATTTAACAGGCTCATATCAAAGATATGATGTTCGATTCCATATTCATCGGCAATGGTCTTTGCACACTCCAGCTCCTTCTTATGCTTCTGACCGTAATCAAATGAAATGGCAATTACCTTTTCATATCTGGCCTTCGCCCAGAACAGACAGGTTGTACTATCCTGTCCGCCACTAAATATTACAACTGCCTGCTTCTTATTCTTTCTGTTCTCATTCATTCCATAATCCTCCTGTTTCTATTTTTATTCGTTATCGATAGGATATCTATTTTGTCTATATTCTAATTCTGCTGCAGCATATAATAAAAACGGTTCTGCAGCTCCGTCTCATGCTCAAACCGTCCACGCAGGGTTGTCGTAACTGTCTTTGCGGATGGTTTCTTGATACCTCTGGCTGTCATACAGCTATGGTTTGCGGATATCAAAACCGCTACATCCTCCGATCCGGTTGCCATCTGTATGATCTCCGCAATATCGGTTCCGATCCGTTCCTGTAGCTGCAGCCGTTTTGCTACCATGTCTGCGATCCGGGCGATCTTGCTCAGTCCGATCACGCGTTCCTTTGGCAGATATGCAACACTCACCTTCATATCATACATCAGCGCCATATGGTGTTCACAGTAACTGAATACTTCTATGTCCTTTACCAGTACCATATCCTCATGCTCAGTTGCCACCTCGAAGGTCTTCCCATACATCTTGGCAATCTCTTCATTTGTATAGTTCATCCCCTCAAAGACTTCTGTATACATACGTGCCACCCGCTGTGGAGTCTCCTTTAACCCTTCCCGATCCGGATCCTCTCCCAAAGCTTCCAGAATGCCCCGGATGTGCTCCTCGATTGCTTTTTCATCTATTTTTCTGTTCTCTGCCATTCCTGTACCTCCTATACTCCTCGCTTCTCAGGATCCCAGATATACTTATGCAGCTGTAGCTGCATATGCACCTGATTCAATCTATGTTCGATCATGTCATTCACGATCTGTTCCGGCTCTATTCGTCCGAATACCGGACTGTAATAAATACCACATCTTCCCTGAAGCTTATAGGCTGTTATAATCTCTTCTGCTTTTCTCAAATCTGTTTCATCGGATATCACAAACTTTACCGTATCCCTTTCCTGCAGATACCGGTAGTTCTCCGGCCGCATATGAGACTCCATACCACTTCCCGGAAGCTTATAATCCAGTGTGAATGCCGGCCGCACAGACAAACCCGTAAATGGTTCTATACTTACACTCCCGTTGGTTTCAATTTCGATTTGAACCCCATCGATCTGTCCCAGCTTCTCGATCAACTGATCCATGCCCGGCTGTAAAAGCGGTTCTCCGCCTGTCAGAGTCACATTTTGCACACTGCTGTCCCGTACCATAGCTGCCAGCTCCTTCTCCGTCATATCTTCCCACTGCACACCCGGCTGATTCGCCCAGCTGGTATCACAGTAGTTGCAGTTTAGGTTACAGCCGGCAAACCGGATAAACAGTGCCAGTTCACCTGCCTTTTGTCCTTCTCCATTGATGCTTATAAAATGTTCTACTACCTTATATTTCATTTCAGCCTCCTACACCGGACTGTATGTGGCACAGTTATTTGGCGTTTCATATACAATCACGGACTTTAGCGGATATCCCTGTCCTGTCAGCTCATCATAGAACCATTTTGCAAAGTTCTCTGCAGTCGGACGGAAGTCCATCTCCACGATACGGAACCCATCCCTTAAAAGACAGTGCAGCGTATCCTCTGCCAATGTATTCTTTTCAATAATGAATACATGATCCAGCTTGTCTCCCATGGTTTTCAGTTCCTGTTTCAGCTGTGAAAAGTCCATCAACATTCCTCTTGTCTGAAGCTGCTCTTCCTCCAGTTGTTCTCCCTGCACAACCACCTTGACTGTCCAGCGGTGTCCATGGATATTTCCGCATTTTCCCTGATAGCCAGCCAGAAAGTGTGCACTGTCAAAGCTGACCTGTGTCTCTATCGTATACATTCTCTTTCCTCCATATACCTCTTACATTCCTTACCTTTTCTTTTCCGTTCCTTCCACGTTTCTTCGCCTTCGTTCTGCTGCTTCCATAAACCAATAAGCCCATGGGAGCAACAGAACCTCTCGTCCTGATCTCTCATGGGCTTACAGGTCCTGGTTTTATTTATAGACAGGAAGGTACGAATGAACTGTCTTATTCTATTCTTGCTATTGCAAATAATAACGTACTTATGAAAGTTTCAATATCTTCTTAACAGTGGCTTCCATCTCAGACTTGTCGCAAACGGTATCATGTACAACCGGTGCGGTACGGATATCTTCGATTGCCTGTGGAACAGCTACACCAGACAGTCGATTCAGCTCGTCGATCAGTTCGAAATCAGACTTGCTGTCATAGGTATGATCGATTGCATTCATGACACTTCTGGTAAACTTATATGGGCTTGCAGTCGATGCAATCACGGTTGGAGTCTGATCTCCGGTCTCTGCCACATACTTATCATATACGGTAGCGGCTACTGCCGTATGTGTATCGATAATATAATCATCCTCCTGATAGATCTTCTTGATCGTAGCGGCTGTCTCTTCCTCGGTTGCATAACCGCCATAGAACTCAGCCAGCTTCTCCTTCATCTCAGGTGTGATCGTATACTTTCCTTCTGTCGTCAGTGCCTTCATCAGTTCTGCATCCTTTTCGGCATTATTGCCGGCGATCTTGTAGATCAGACGCTCCAGATTGCTGGAAATCAGAATATCCATAGATGGAGAAGATGTCAGAATAAACTCACGATTCTTATCATACTCTCCGGTCTTGAAGAAGTCATACAGAACCTTATTTTCATTGGAAGCACAGATAAACTTTGCAATCGGAAGTCCCATTTCCTTTGCATAGTATGCTGCCAATATATTACCAAAGTTACCGGTCGGCACTACCACATTCATCTTCTCACCGGCCTGAATCGTTCCATCTGCTACCAGTCTGCTATATGCATATACATAATATACCATCTGCGGAACCAGACGACCGATATTAATGGAGTTTGCAGATGAGAACTGCATATTTGCAGCATCCATCTCCTCTGCCAGAGCCTTATCATTAAACATGTTCTTAACCCCGGTCTGTGCATCATCAAAGTTACCGATGATACCTACTACTGCTGTATTATCACCCTTCTGGGTAACCATCTGC
This sequence comes from uncultured Clostridium sp., assembly GCA_900539185.1. Lineage (GTDB taxonomy): Bacteria > Bacillota > Clostridia > Lachnospirales > Lachnospiraceae > CAG-632. Next base: position 25,505 of record UQBG01000010.1, on the reverse strand, counting down.
TTCTCCTGGATCGGACTTACACCATGCTTCGGATAGAATACGATGATTCTGGTTCCCGGAACATCCGCAAAGCCTGCCAGTGCTGCTTTACCGGTATCACCCGATGTTGCAGTCAGTATTACAATATCATTCTTTACCTGATTCTTCTTCGCTGAGGTTGTCAGCAGGTATGGAAGAATCGACAGTGCCATATCCTTAAACGCAATCGTAGAACCATGGAACAGCTCCAGATAATTTGCACCATGTGCCTTTTTCAGAGGTGCAATCTCTGCCGTATCAAACTTAGAATCATACGCATGGCTGATACAGTACTTCAACTCTTCCTCTGTAAAGTCTGTCAGCATCCGGCTCATAACCTCATATGCCACTTCCTGATAAGACATCTTTGCTAAGTCTTCCAACGGAACATCCAGTGCCGGAATTGTATTTGGTACAAATAGTCCACCATTCTCTGCCAATCCCTTCAAGATTGCCTGAGAGGCGGTTGCTGTCTCAGCAGCATTTCTGGTGCTTGAATATATAACTTCCATTTTTCTACCGTTTCCTTTCTTTTTTTCCAATGCCTTATTATACTTGTTCTCTGTAATGGTTGCAACTTCTTTTTTTACCTGGACAGCGGTTTCTACGACATCATCCTTTACCTTTACGACCGCAGACTTCATGTCATCTGCAACCGCCTGTGTTCCATGCAGTTTAATATTCTGCCAGAGTGTCGTCACCACATCGATCCCACCACTGAGAAACAGCGATGCACCGATCACACGCAGCTGATTACTGGTCTTTTCAAACGGATAATATAAAATCAGAAATCCCAGTGCCATACTGGCCAACGATACCAAAAATACCGGTCCCCAGAACACCTGCTTTAACCGCCGCATATCTAAGGAATTCTGAAATGTAATAATTCCGCTTACGATAACCAGAAGTCCCATAACTGCAGGTATCCATGGAGTCAGCAGCTTCGCATGAATCATCAGATAGACCCCTGCCGACACCGATAAGATCCCCGCTACCAGATCGTAGCTCTCCTGCTCCGGCTGAACCTCTCTTCCTATGTAATACATCACCAAAACGATTCCGGTCAGTATCAGCAGTACCGAAAAGATATAGCTGACCGCTAACATCGGTGCATCTGATACGATCAGCAGCACAATGCCGATCAATACATAGATAATGGAAAACAGGAAAATACTTCCTCTCATTCCCTGAAATAACCTCATAACATTCCTCCTGACTGGTCTGCTGTATCCTTAGTGTGACAATACTTCCGCACCGGTTTCCGTTACCAGAATGGTGTATTCCCACTGTGCGGATGGCAAACCATCTTCTGTTCGTATGGTCCAGCCGTCATCTTCGTCTTCCCATACATCCGGCCTTCCCATATTTACCATTGGTTCAATCGTAAATATCATGCCCGGCACCATCAGATAATCACCGCCCGGCGTTCCGATATGGCTGACCCACGGATCCTCATGGAACTCTACGCCCACTCCGTGACCGCCGATCTCTCGTACGACACTATAGCCATTTTCTACGGCATGCTTATGAACAGCTACACCCATATCGCCCAGAAATGCCCACGGCTTTACCATCTGCAGTCCAATATCCAGACATTCCTTTGTCACCTCTACCAGCTTCCGTTTTTCCGGTAACACATCCCCGATGCAGTACATTCTGGATGCATCTCCATAATATCCGTTATAGATCGTGGTACAGTCTACATTTATAATCTCGCCTGACTGCAAGATGCGCTTATCATCCGGGATTCCATGACAAACCACTTCATCGATCGAAGTACAGACACTCTTTGGATATCCCTTGTAATTCAGACATGCCGGGATTCCCCCGATCTTTAATGTGTACTCATAGATCAGCCGATCCAACTCGCCGGTGGAGATCCCTTCCTTTACATATGGCTCGATATAGTCCAAAACCATGGTATTCTTCTCCCCTGCGATTCGAATCCCTTCGATCTGCTCCGGAGTTTTAATCATCTTATGTGTCGGCACCTTTGCCCCTTTCAGATGATAGGCATTGATCTTCTCGTCTAACTGCATATGACATGCCTTATACTTCTTACCGCTTCCACACCAACATGGGTCATTTCTTCCTACCTTCATTTCTGTCACTTCTTTCTACGTATAGTTTATGAATTCTTTCCTTTTTCACTTTCCCTTTTTTCCTGCGTCTGCCGCATCGCCTGCATTCTTAATGAGCCGACACCGCTATACAGCTTCGACTCCCCATCCTGTGCGTCTGAATAGTCACTAGCATTGATCTTAAATCCACTGCTACTGCTGCTAAAGCTTTCCACCCGTCCGAAGCTTCCATACCCAGTAGATGGTCTTTCATATGATTTGCCGGCACTGTCACCACCCAATGAAAATCCTCCCTTACCGGAGCCTCCGCCGGATGTCATCGAAAATCCCCCTGTACCGCTGCCGGCCTGACGCTTCTTCTTACGCTCTTCCTTCGCTTTCTCCTTTGCCACGATTTTCTTTGCATTCTCTGCCTGCTCGCGTAAGATCTTTGCAACCATATCATCATTGTCTTCTGCTACTGTATCATTAATCGCTGCCTCCATCGGGTCCACATCCCGAATCTCATCCTCCTGATCTACTTCTGCCAGAAGTGGGCTTTCACAGTTCTTGCATACTTCTGCCTCATATAGATTCAATGTCCCACACGCCAGACACTTCTTAATGACTGTCCCCATTTGCTTCCTCTCCTTCCATGCCTGCCCGTTCCTACCCCGGGAACTTCAGACTTCTCTTGATTTCAAAACTCTCCAAATCCTCCGGAACATACAGATTGCCGGAATAATACTTCCTGCCCTCCTGTGTATACAGTTCCTTGCGATCTGCCAGATGTGTTTCTTCTGTATGGTATAAAATCAAATTCGGCACCTGTAACCGCTGTGCCGTCTCACATGCTTCTCGTACAGTGCTGTGATGCTTCTCATACGGCTTAAACTTCTCTGCCTCCCCATATAGACAGAACGCTTCATGCATCAACCAGTCACTTCCCTGTACGTAATCTTCATTTATCCGGTTATATGGCTCATCTCCCAGACAGGTCAGCTTAATTCCATCCCGGGTAACCATCGTAAACCCATACTGCTTTGCCTTCGTAGAACCAATATCAAAAAATGTAACATCGGTATCCAGAATCTTCATCTGTTCTCCATCATCGATGGCAACAAACAAGATTTCTTTTCCAATATGCCGGCACACCTTCTTTTGGATGGTCATCTCTGCCATCGCACAAATCTTTTCTACCAATTCACTATGACAGTAAATGCTCAGAGTTCCTTCATATTCCCCTTGATTGATCTTCGTGCCGATCATACGGATCAACCACAGAATTCCCAGCAAATGATCCAGATGCTCATGAGTGATGAATATTTCATGGATCTCATTTAATGGAATCCCTCCATCCTTCAGTACCTTCAGGATGCGATTGCCGCCGCCTGTATCGATCAGAAAGTGTTCCTGTTCTTCCGATATCACAAAGCAGGTATTAAAACATTCCGTTACCGTTGCATTGCCGGTTCCCAGCATTGTCAGTTTCATATCTCTACGCTTCTTCCTTTGTTCCTTCTTCTTCCTGTTGTTCTTCCTTCGCATCCGCAACCGTCTTTACTACCATCTTACCCTCTGCGATCGCCTGATCCCGCATCTTCAGAACAGAATCGATCACATCTCTCCGAAATCCGACATTTGTTGAGTTTGGATTCAGAATAAAGCCATAGATATCCTTCTCATTCTGGTGTACCAGATGTGCCAGATCATCAAACCGCATCAGCATCAGAAGGGTTCCCTGATTGGTCGCCTTCCACTTTTCCAGTTCTCCCGCATCTGTAAACGCGATAAAGTACATCTCATTTTTATCATTCTTCAGCATGTTAAAGTTAATGGTTGTATTCTCCTGTGTTCTCTTTGGATCCTTTTCGGTTCCCGGTTTCATTTTCATAGAAAACGGCACCAGAAATCTTGCATTTAACGCCTCTAACAGCATCTTATTTCTGGTCTCTGACGTATTATTTTCCCGCATTCTGCTGATTGCCAGTATCAGTGCCGGGTTCACAATATCGTTTACATTTACATTTGCTTCCATGTTTTTCTCCTTATCTGTTGCTCTTTTTTCTGGTATTTAGTATTCAAAAATATACTTTTCAAATCCATTAATAATTCTGGTTTCTTTATACATGCTTTCCCTTTTATGGGAACGGGAATATGTCAGATGCACATGTCCGTGAATAAAGCACTTCGGCTGATAGGTATCCAACAGCTCCACAAAGGCTTCAAACCCTTCATGTGGTCCATCCTCCCCATCGTTGATATGGTACGCCGGGGAATGGGTCAGCAGAATATCAAAGCCCTTATTCTTCTTCAGCTTCCACCACATGTGCCGTACCCGGCTCTTCATCTCTGCCTGTGTATACTGGTTCTTTCCCTTCTTATACCGAATGGAACCACCCAGACCCAGGATACGTATTCCCTGATAGGTATAGATCGTATCCTCGATACAGATACACCCTTCCGGCGGACGCATTTCATAGATGTCATCATGGTTTCCTCTCACATATAAAATTGGCACCTTTGCAAATGTTGCAAGAAAGGACAAGTACTCCGGTTTTAAATCTCCACAGGAAAGAATCAGGTCGATTCCTTCCAGCTTTGACTTGTCAAAATAGTCCCAGTAATACTTAGCTTCTTCATCTGCCAACACTAAAATACGCATGCTTTATCCTACTCTTCCTTCTTGGTTGTAGCCACACCCTGCAGCATTACTACAGGTTTTGCCTGTTCTGTCAGTTCCTCTACCGTCGGAATACTTCCGATTACATTATCTACCAGCCAGTCCATCGTAACGATCTCTTCCGGCTGCATCTTTTCATTTTCTTTACTCATAACGGTACCGTCCTGTGCGCGTATCTCGCCGCCGAACGGATCCAGTTCTCCTTTACAGATCATATGCTTCAGCACATCTACCAGATGACGGGTAGATGCCGGAAGATTCTGTGAACATATAATATCAATCACACCTGCTGACATTCCCCACCAGTAGTTCAATGCCTTTGTTCCGTCTGTATCGTCTTCCTTCTTCCAGGAACCGTTCATAATGCTCTGTAGCAGCTTTTCATAGAATACCCCCCAGTTCCAGACCGGCATAACCAGATTGGTGATCTCGTCATTATTGATATGATAAAGTCCAAACTGTCTGGATGCATTCTGCGGTGTGATCATATCCTGATTGGATACGTAGGATACCTGCTGTTCCCAGAAGGTCTTATAGATATCATGATCCTTTAGTGTAGACCACTCCAGATATACCTTTGCTCTCGGATTCACCAGTTTCGCCCCCAGGGCAAACGCATTGATATTCGCCGTGATTCCATAGATCGGATAATCTGCCACATAACCGATTCGATTATTCTCTGTCAGCGACCCTGCGATCACACCTGTCAGGAACTTTCCTTCATACATACGTGCATAATAGGTCCGTATATATTGATGGGTCGTATTTAAGGAACAATTCAGGATCTTAACCTCCGGATGTTCCACTGCCGCCTTCAGACTCGGCTGTATAAGCTGAGACGTCGTTGTAAAAATAATATCACTGCCGAAGTCTATCAGATCCTCCAAAACCGTCGCCGCATTCTCATCCGGTGATACATTTTCGATCGCCTCGGTCTCAATCTCATCAGAGAACCGCTCCTGTATATACTTTCTTCCCAGTTCATGTCCATAGTTCCAGTCCGAATTTGCCGGAGACTTATCATATACAAAGGACACCTTCAGCTTCTTCGAGTTCGTCGGCATCAGATAGCTCAATACACTTTTTTTATTCGTAGTATCGACCGGATCCATCCGAAGGTCTACTACTTCATCATTGCTCAGCACCAGAAATTCCTTCCAGATATGTTCGATACCGGATGCCAGTTCGTATGCTGACATCTGTTTCGTTTCCTCATATCCATATATCGTCAGAAATGCCAGAAAGGCATCGCCTGTCGTGATCGGCAGCTTCTTGCCGCCTTTCTGTCCATATGCATTTGAAAACGCCAGATAGGCAGAAGAAAAGTCCTGCTGTTCCTCCCTGGTCCATTCATGCTCCGGGTCAAAGCCCAGAACCTCTAAAAGCTTCGGGAAGTTTCCTTCCTTGGAAAACCAGATATTGTTGATACCGGAGACCTTGTTAAAGTCCATAAACTCATAATAGATCTTATTCTCCAGATCCTCCGTCCGTGCCGGTACTTTCCGCGTCACAACCGCCGGGATCGTCACCGCATCATAATACTTCAAAACGCTGACACGCTTATTGCCCTCGACCACATAGTAGCGGTTCATATACTCATATGCCTTGATAGGTTCGCGGATTCCTTCCTCCATCTGACTGTCACTCAGGGCCGCCCACTTCGCACTAAACTCACTTCCCCAGTCCAGAATCGGCATAAAATTGCCCGCAAATGCATTGGTCCTGGCTCTGGTACTGGTTCCTATAATCAAACGTAAAGGCACCTGAACGATACCCAGATTTACTTCTTTTTCTATCTTTACATGGGATAATATCTCGTCTAATACCGGGAGATATGGATACTGCCCTTTATTAATACGGTTCCGATATTCCTTCCGGCCTAATTTCATAGCCTCTAAATAATCCTGAACTGACATATTCAGCCTCCCTGATCTCTGTATTATAGTTCTTTCTATCACAAGTATTCATACGCATGTATGAATACTTAGATTATATACTATGCCGTCTGTTTTTGCAAATTATCCATTGCATTTTTGTTCTGTATTTGATAAAATAACTGTAATTAGGAGGTGGTTGTATGGATATTCCTGCATTATCAATCGCAATGTCCATGGATAAAGTGAATACAAACTGGGGACTTGCCATGGCAGCAAAAGCCATTGATACCATCGAACAAAATGGTGATGCAATCACGAAGATGATGGAAGCTTCCGTTGCACCAAACCTGGGACAGCATGTAGATGTAAGACTGTAAAGGACACAGCTCGTAGCTGTGTCTTTTATTATGTAAATTGATACAACATACTTAAAGGAGTTTACTTATGATTAAAGATATCTTCCAAACTAAGAAAACGGTTTTATCCTGTGAGGTATTTCCACCAAAGCGAAATGATGACATTTATACCATCTTCAAGACATTAGACGAGATCCAGACCTGTCATCCGGACTTCATCAGTGTGACCTATGGTGCCGGTGGCGGAACCCGCAAGAAGACCGCTACGATTGCTGCCTATATCCAGAACATCTGTGAGGTAGAAGCACTGGCTCACTTAACCTCAGTTGCCATGGATGAACCATTTCTGCGTCAGATGGTAACCGAATTAAATGCTAAGGGTGTACACAACATCCTGGCACTTCGCGGAGATCAGCCGAGAGATATGAGTGATGAAGACTTCGCAAACCGTCACTTCCGCCATACCACAGACATCGTTCCGTTAATCCGGGAGGCTGCCACCTCTGATATCTGCGTCGCAGCTGCCTGCTATCCGGAGAAACATCCGGAATCCGCTTCTGTAGAAGAAGATCTGACTTATTTAAAAAAGAAAGAAGAATCCGGTGTGGATTTCTTTATTACACAGATGTTCTTTGATAATTCCAAGTTCTTACACTTCCGGGAGAACTGTCGTGCCCATGGCATACAGGCTCCGATCACGGCCGGTATTATGCCGATCACATCTGCAAAGCAGATCGGAACCAGTGTCCAGCTCTCCGGCTCTTCTGTTCCGACCGCTCTCAGCAACCTGTTGGCAAAGTACGGAGAACACCCGGAGGATATGAAAAAGGCCGGTGTCGAATATGCGGTTGCGCAGATTGAGGAGCTTCTGTCCGAAGGCATTGAGGGTATTCATCTGTACTCTATGAACAAGTCTGATGTAACGCTGGATATCTTCCGGCAGATTTCTGTCCGGAACTAAAATATCCTTTACTTCTGATTTTTAATACTATATACTGTGATTATATGCATGATAAGAGGGTGAAGAGTATGAACGGAACCACATTAGACGAGATTAAGCAGGAGATTCGCAATGCGATCCAGATGGACTATATCGAGCCTGCTGATATTCCCGCGATTGAATTATATATGGATCAGGTCACGACCTTTATGGATAAACACTTAAGCAACAACAAGCGTTCACCGGAGGATAAGATTCTGACAAAGACCATGATCAACAACTATACAAAGAATCATCTTCTTCCTCCACCTGAGAAAAAGAAGTATTCGAAGGAGCATATCATTCTTCTGATTTATACATACTATCTGAAGAATTTCCTTTCGATCGGAGATATCCAGAAGCTGTTAACTCCTATGATCGATACCTACTTTCACTCCGGCGAATCGGATTCTGTGAATCTGACAAGCATCTATACGACCGTAGTGGAACTGGCACACCATCAATACCAGTTGGACAAAAAGAGTATCTTCGACTCCTACGAGCTTGCATGCAAGAAGTTAAAGGAAGAGCATCCGGACACACCAATGGATGAACATATGGAATATCTTCAGAACTTTACCTTTGTAGCCCTTCTGAGCTATGACATCTACTTAAAGACACAGCTAGTAGAAAAGATCATTGATGAGATCCCGGTACCTTCCGAGGATTTGGGTCATAAAGATAAAGGAACTGTCGATGCCAAGGGCAAGACAGACGCAAAAAAATAAGACTCCGAAGAGTCTTATTTTTTTGTGCCTGCATCTGTCTGCACCTGCTCCAGTGCATGCTTCAGACCGTCTGTTCCATAGTTTAAGATACGATTCACCCGGCTGATCGTTGCTGTCGATGCGCCGGTATCATTCGTCACCTCCAGATAGGTCTTACCTTCCTGGAGCTTCTTTGCCACCTCCAGCCGCTGTGCGATTGAAAGCACTTCGTTTACTGTACACAAATCTTCAAAAAAAGCATAATACTCTTCCTTGCTATTCAATGTAGCGATCGCATCAAACAGCAGATCAACGGCCTCAGTATGAATTGTTTTTCCCATATATGTCACCTCATGTTCTTGTCTGTCAACTGTTACTTACTTCCGTACTATCCTGATTACTTCTTTCCTCTTACTGCCTTTGGTTCCTTCTGAATCCATACGGATACAGCACCACGATTCACATAGAAGTCTCCAAAGCCCTCTTCATCGATCTTGATATTATACTTTGCATTCTTCATTTCATCCACAAAATGACAGCCTGCAAACTGCTTGCCAATATACATGTGCTTCGTACCACCGGTTCCGTCAGAGATCACAACTGCACATCCGGAACCCTTATGATCTGCACTGCCCTCTCTGGTCCATCCGATCACATTCGGATCATCCAGGTAGTCATGCTGTGGTCCATACGCATACTTCTTTCTCAGCTTCAGCAGCTTGTCCAGTACCGGCTTCATCGGTGCGATGCCACTATGTGGAATCCCCATATAGTCCCCATAAAACAGACATGGATATCCACTCTCGCGAAGCAGGATCATCGCATATGCCATCGGCTTAAACCATTCCTCTACCCAGGACTCTAAGGACTGTCCCGGCTGACTGTCATGATTATCAACGAACGTCACCGCCTCCATTGGTCGTCTGCTCACCAGCGTATTATCAAAAATGGTCCGCAGATCATAGCTGCCATGTGCTCTTGACGCATCATGAAAATGCAAATGCAACGGTACATCAAACAGACTCATTTCATTGTTTACCTTTTCCAGATAGGACTCCAGATGATTCACATCCCAGTGCCAGTACTCACCCACGGTAAACAGTTCCTTACCGGTCTTTTCCCGCATAGCCGGCAGCCACTGCCGATAGAAACTGCTGCCGATATGCTTTACCGCATCCAGACGCATACCGTTTACGCCGGTTGTATTCAGATACCATTCTCCCCAGCGATAGAGTTCCTCTTGTACCTCCGGATTTTCAAAGTCCAGATCGGATCCCATCAGGTAGTCATAATTTCCGTTTTCTTCATCCACATCCGAATCAAAGGTCTTTCCATCCAGTCTGTAAATCCCACTCTTTCCGGTACTCTGATCCCAGTCAATTCCGTCAAAATGCGTCCAGTTCCATGTAAAATCCGAATACTTTCCGTTTCTTCCCGGAAATGTAAACCTTGTCCATCCCAGAATCACCTTCTTATCCCCGATCATCTGATTGCGGTCACTGGCATTAAACTCTTCTGCCGATATCTGTTCGGTCTCATCGGCACCCATTTTATGGTTCAGAACGATATCCGCATAAACATCGATTCCCTTTGCCTGCAGGGTCTTAACTGCTTCCAGATACTCATCCTTCGTTCCGTACTTTGTCGGGATCGTTCCTTTTTGGTCAAACTCACCCAGATCATACAGATCATAGGCACCGTATCCTACATCATGAATTCCCTGTGCTCCCTTGTATGCCGGTGGCAGCCATACAGCACTCACACCCATCGTTTTCAGCTTTGTTGCATTTTCCCTCAAGGTCTTCCATAGAGATGCATCCTCCGGTAAATACCACTCAAAGTACTGCATCATCAATCCATTCTGACTCATAACTGAACCCTCCATTTATCTTGTCTGTTTCTATGCTTTAAGACTTTAAATCGTGATGTTATATAGTAATAACTATACAGGAAGGAGACTAAAAATTCAAGCCAAAAAGCCACGGATTCTCTACCATCAAACCATATCGGCAGACATACAGCCCACAAGATACAGGATCATTTCCGTGGTTCTGTATGTTCTGCCAGTTCTTTATTCCTATCTTTCCCTTGTGCTTTAACTTTTACTTCAGGGCTGCCTCTGCATAATCTGTCACTACCAGATCTTCATATGGAGCGAATTCCTCCAGTTCTCCGGCCTCGTTCAAAATATTCTCCAACAGCAGGAAACTGTCTTCCTCAAAGACCAGATTACTCTTCCAGGTATCCTGATCCGCATAGCGTTCTACGATCGCTGCTATAGTTTCTACATCCGTCTCTTCAAACTGTGGTGCGATCACCGCTGCGATTTCTTCTGCGGTATGACTGTTTACATAGTCCATTCCCTTCTGCAACGCATTTGTAAAGCTCTGGATGATCTCCGGATGCGCCTCGATATAGCTGTTCTTTGCACAATAAGCAGTATACGGAACATAACCGCTATCTACGCCCAACGATGCTACTACATATCCGGCTCCCTGCTGTTCCAGTGCCGTTGCCGATGGTTCAAACTCGACGGTATAATCTCCGGTTCCACCGGCAAACGCCCCGGAGGTATTTCCGAAATCAATATTCTGTACCAGTGTTACATCTGTTTCCGGATCGATCTGATTCAGCTTCAGAATGTACTCCAGCACCATCTCCGGCATACCGCCCGGCCGGCCGCCTATCACTTCTTTCCCAACCAGATCTGCCCACTGAAAGTCGTCATTCGCCTCTCTTGCTACCAAAAAGTTTCCGGCCCGCTGTGTTAGCTGTGCAAAATTCACCGCATAGTCCTCTGCACCCTCATTATAGAGATAGATCGAAGATTCGGATCCCATGAACCCGATATCTGCCTCGCCTGCCACCAATGCACTCATCGTCTTATCGGCTCCGAATCCGGTCACCAGTTCCAGATCAATCCCTTCCTCCTCAAAGTAACCAAGTTCAATCGCTACATACTGTGGTGCATAAAAGATTGAATGTGCTACTTCATTTAATGTTACCTTTGTCAGATTTCCCTGACCGCCGATGCATCCACTCACCGCATACACCAGCATCACCATAGCTACTGCTACAGCGATTGCGCTTCGCAATCTACGTTTCATAGTTTTCTCCCGAAAACAGCTTTCTGGTAGTATATTCAACCGGATTCATTCTGTGAACGGTTTCCGGAAAGAGGATTGAAAAAGTCAGTGAAATGTCTTAAAATAATTTCAATATCACATTAGAAAAAGGAGACTAACTATGAGAACTGCTGTAATCATGGGTTCTACCAGCGATCTTCCGAAGGTAGAACCGGCGATCGAAATTCTGAAAAAATATGGAGTACAGGTTGATGTAAGATGCCTCTCTGCTCACCGGGCACATGCAGGTCTGGCTGCATTCATGGATGAGGTGAACAGCAACGGAACAGAAGTTGTGATCACTGCTGCCGGTATGGCTGCTGCCCTTCCGGGCGTGGTTGCTTCCCAGACCGTACTGCCGGTCATCGGCGTTCCTCTATCCGGTTCTGTTCTGGATGGTATGGATGCTCTTTACTCTATCGTACAGATGCCATCCGGTATCCCGGTTGCTACCGTTGCTATAAACGGAAGCAAGAATGCCGCTTATCTGGCTCTCCAGATCATGGCAAACCAACATCCGGAGATTAAAGAACAGCTCTTAGCGGAACGAAAGGCTATGGAGGCTTCTGCTCTCAAAGCAAACGAGGAAGTCATGGCAAAGTATCAGGCATAAGCACCGGAATGACAACTGCATAGGCAATAGAAAAACAGCCCCCATAACAAGGGGCTGTTTTCCTATAACTATGCTAACGGCTTTCCTGTTAACAGCTCATATGCTTCCAGATACTTATCGATCGTCTTCTGTGCGATCTCCTCCGGCAGCTCCCAGTTGTTATCCGGATTTGCCTTCAGCCAGTCTCTTGCAAACTGCTTATCAAAGGATGGCTGACCATGTCCCGCCTCATATCCCTTTGCAGGCCAGAATCTGGAGCTATCCGGTGTCAGCATCTCATCACCCAGTACAATATTGCCATTCTCATCCAGACCAAACTCAAACTTTGTATCTGCGATAATAATCCCTCTGGTCAATGCATAGTCTGCACACTTCTTATATAATGCTATGGTATAATCCTTCAGCTTTGTTGCATACTCCAGCCCCTTACCAGGGAAGTACTTTTCCAGATGATCAACGCTCTGCTCAAATGATATATTCTCATCATGATCACCAATCTCCGCTTTTGTAGATGGCGTATAGATCGGTTCCGGAAGCTTATCAGACTCCTTCAGTCCTTCCGGAAGACGGATTCCACATACGGTTCCATTTTCCTGATAGCTTGCCCAACCGCTTCCTGTTATATAACCACGAACGATACATTCGATTGGAAGCATGTGAAGCTTTCTACACATCATACTGTTTCCCGTAAACTCTGGCTGTCGGAAGAACTCCGGCATATCCTTTACATCGGTTGATATCATATGATTTGGCAGAATATCAGAGGTCATATCAAACCAGAACTTGGACATCTGCGTTAACACTGTACCCTTCTTGTGAATGATGTTCTTTAAGATAACATCAAAACAACTGATACGATCGGTTGCAACCATGATCAGGCTGTCGCCATTATCATAGATCTCACGTACCTTACCTTCTTTAATCGGCTTAAGTTCCTGTGTGCTCATTGTTATACCTCACTATCTTTTATCGTAGTATTTTGTTCCTGATAAGCATAGTTTATTTCTTTGCAAAAATCAATACTTAAAATGTAATAAAGAACTTACAGATAAATAACGCAGACAGAATAAAGGTAACCGGTGATACTTCCTTAATCTTACCGGTACAAACCTTAATAATCGTGTATGCGATCAAACCGATACCGATACCGTTTCCGATACCGCTGGTACCCATCATGAAGATCAGAAGCAGTACAACCGGTACTGTCTGGGATACATCATTATAGTCTACTTCCTTTAAAGATCCCATCATCAGAACGCCGACATATACCAGTGCAGCACTTGTAGCAGGTGCCGGGATCAGTGCAGCCAGAGGCGAAATAAACATACATGCCAGGAACAATACACCGGTGATTACGGATGCCAGACCGGTTCTTGCACCTGCACCTACGCCGGATGCAGATTCGATAAATGTCGTTACGGTACTTGTACCTGTCACAGAACCTACACAGGTTGCCAGAGAGTCTGATAACATTGCACGGTTCATACCCGGAAGCTTGTCATTTTCATCCAGCATGCCGGCCTTCTTCGCTGTTCCGTACAAGGTACCGATTGTATCAAACATATCTACCATACAGAAGGATATAATCGTCATAATGGCAGAGAATACACCGATGTCAAACAGATTCTTAAAATCAAACTTAAAGAAGGTCGTATGGAACATATCAGAGAATGGCGGCAGCCAGTTTGCGGTCGATAACGATGCAAACGGATTCTCGCCCAGAATAAAGGAACCGATCCAGTAACATACGGCAGAGATCACCATTCCCAATAAAACAGATCCCTTTACATTCTTGTGACTCAGTACTGCAATGACAAACAAACCGATAAAGAATGTAATTACATACAGCACCATCTTATGGTATCCTTCCGGCCCCATCACTGCCAGTGTAGCACTCGGTCCGGCTGAAAAGAAGTTCGACAGCATATAGAATGGTCCGCCATCTGCAGTATAGATACCTGCATTCGTTGTCAATCCTACATTCACCAACATCAAACCAATACCTGCCGGTATACCCAGACGAACAGCCTTCGGTATTGCATCTACGATCTTTTCGCGAACACCACACAGGGTCAGAATCGTAAAAAGAACACCGGAGATCAATATGATCGATAATGCAGCCGGGAAGCTCTCTTCATATGTCATACCACCAGCCACTGCAATCGATGCGACTACGGTTGCAAAGTAGGAATTCAGTCCCATACCCGGTGCCAGTGCAAATGGCTTATTTGCCAAAAACGCCATTAACAGAGTACCGACACCTGCCGAAATAACTGTTGCCAAAAAGACTGCATTCCAAAGCGGAGTGCCGACTGCAAAGTTTGTCAACAGATTCGGATTCAATGCAATAATATACGCCATCGTCATGAATGTAGTAACACCACCGATGATCTCCACTCTTACAGACGTATTATTTTCTTTTAGTTTAAATAATTTCTCTAGCATAAAACGCTATCTCCTTTTAATTCTTACTTTCTTTTTTTGCCTTTGCCTCTTCAAATTCCTTCTGGATCGCTTCATCCGGTGCTTTTGTCAGAAGACTTACAACCACGATCAACAGCAGGGATACCAGAAATGCCGGAAGTAATTCATAGATATTCCAGATTCCTCCCAGAGGCCGTACTGCATACTTCCAGATAAATACAGTTGCACCACCGCCGATCATACCGGCCAGTGCTCCCCAACGAGTACTCCGTTTCCAGAACAGCGCACACAGTGTTACCGCACCAAAGGCACCACCAAACCCTGCCCATGCAAAGGAAACGATACCAAATACACTGGAGTTCGGATCTCTTGCCAGAAATACGCCGATCAAACTAATCAAAACAATCGTGATTCTGGCGATCAGAAGACTCTTCTTCTCATCCAGTTTTACCTTAAAGAACTCCTGCACAATATTCTGTGATACACTGGATGCCGCTGCCAGCATCTGACTGTCGGCTGTAGACATCGTCGCTGCCAGAATACCGGCCAGAATCAGTCCGGCTACAATCGCAGGCAGGATTCCATGCTGGCTGATCAGTCCGGCGATCTTAACGATAACGGTTTCACTGGCACTTCCTTCCAGAACCTCCAGTTCCCCGGCCTTTGTCATAGCAAGTCCTACTACACCGATAAAGATTGCTACAGACATTGCAATAAATACCCATATCGTTGCGATTCTTCTGGAGATAACCAGCTTCTTCTCATCCTTGATTGCCATGAACCGTAACAGAATGTGCGGCATACCAAAGTACCCTAAGCCCCATGCCATTGTAGATATAATCGTCAGTATACCGTATGGTTTAGCCGCTCCGGTTGCCACATCGTGACTGGCTGTCATCGTAAAGTAACCGGCCAGTCCTCGTGCATTCTCCATAACTGCGTCCATACCACCGGCCTTTGTCACACCAAAGCACACAACTACTGCCAGTGCGACTGTCATAACAATACTCTGAATCAGATCTGTCGTTGATACCGCACGGAAGCCGCCCATGATCGTATATCCCACGATAACGGCCGCGGATACCAGCATTGCCACCGTGTAATTCACACCGAACAGGCTGTTAAACAGTTTTCCGCAGGCAGCAAATCCGGATGCCGTGTATGGAATAAAGAATACGATAATTACCAGAGCAGAAATGGCATTTAGCACATTGCTCTTATCATGATACCGCTTAGAATAGAACTCCGGCACTGTAATTGCATTGATATTTGCAGAATATCGCCGAAGCTTCCTCGCTACTATCAGCCAGTTTAACCAGGTACCGACTCCTAACCCGATTGCAGTCCAGCCCGGATCTGCAATACCGCTTAAGTATGCCAGTCCCGGCATTCCCATAAGCAGCCAACTGGACATATCACTGGCTTCCGCACTCATTGCCGTTACCAGAGGGCCCATCTTTCTACCACCAAGGTAGAAGTCTTCACTGTTACTATTCTTCTTACTGAAGATAAAGCCGATTGCCAGCATAACCAACAGGTAGACTACGATCGTTGCAATAATACAAAAATTAATCGTTGAAATCATTTTTCCTTCCTCTCTCTTCCTAAGTATAGTCAACAACTTAGTTTAGCACACATCGGATGGGATATGCAATCATTTCTCTCGAACGAACATCATATAGCAGGCTGCCGCTATAAGAACTGCCGGAAGAAGGATCAGCAGGAATCGAACCACACTGTCGTTCAACCAGTCCGGAAGTCGATTCACATCAATAAAATAGCGAAGAATTCCGGGCATGCCATTATTTACCGCATGCAGGATCACTGCCGGCCAGATCGATTCTGCTTTGCAGACAAGTACCGTGAGCAAAATTCCTATCGCAATCGTCATTACACACATAGCCGCAAATCCGGTCACCGGATACCCCCAGTAGCTACGTCCAAAATTATGCCCCATGCACACCATCGGCCAGTGCCAGATCCCCCAGATTATACCTCCGACCAAAAGAGCCCACCTTCTATCCATAAGCTGCATGAGTTTGGGCATCATATAACCACGCCATCCCAGTTCCTCTCCCAGGGCACCAAAGGAAACAAAGGTACCGTTTACGATTGCTGCAACCGGCTGTAAGAACAGAACCGTTCCCATCTCCTTCAATTCTGCACCCGAAGCAGCTTCCGGTGCCAGCAGCAGAATCAGTCCATTTCCCAGTTCAAAGTATACCCATGGAAGCAGCATCGCTAACAGATAATACCGCCATTTCTTCTGTCTCATACAGATTCCCAGCAGCATAGAACCCGATCCACACAGAGCAAAGCCTTCCTTCGTTCCCCATCGGGTAAGCAGCATCCCCACTGTCGGACACACCATGGCCAAAACCGCCATCAGACTGCCCATGGAAGTTATATTCCCTTCCGCATCCAGATAGCGTCCTCCCAGTCCTGCCCAAAGCCCAAATATTGCCCAAGTCAGTCCAAAGGTCAGAATCAGAAATAGAATCAGCCGCTTCTTAGTCATAGACTTCCACCTCCCGCTTTGCATACTGCCGACATGTCAGAAAACAGGAACCGGCATATACCCCCAAGGCCAGAACCGGCATGCCGCTCTCCAGCGCTACGATCCATATCATATGCTTCTGAAGCCAATGCATCAGGGCATACAGGTCAAAGCCGCTCCAGACACTCAGATCACCAAACAATACATATGTAAATGCCGCCAAAAGAAGCAGCAGTAACAGCAGCCGTTTTATCATCACGCCCTTCTTCGAGCCAAGCAGTAAGAATACCGGAAGTTCTATCGCGAGAACCAGAAGCGCTGCCGACAAAAAAATCAAAAGCATGGAAGCATTCAGATTTATGGTTTCCTGCAATATATTCTCTCCTGCATTTGCGAGAAATATCATATTCCACACTTCCATAACGGATAACACAACATAATATACGATTCCAAAGAACAGATACCAGGACACTACATATGCATTCGAAGGGAGCGGAAGCACCTGCATTAGTTTCCAGGTCTGATTCTTCTCGTCGGCCTTTCTTAAGCTGCCCAGCCATACACTGATCGGAACCAGAAACAGTGCCAATTCCATACCACCGAGCAGGCATGCGAGTCCGGTGTCACTGATAAATCCCAGCATATCATTATCTGTTACACTTTGATCGACATATCCATTTTCTAATACCAGAATATCTCCTCCCGGCAGACGCAGTCTGAGAATCAGAAATAACGCAGTCAATGAAACCAGAATCCACATCACCTGTCTGCCCTTTACTGCCACAAAGTTCTTATATAACAGCCCACTCATTATGCTACCCCCCGCTTCCGTCCGGCAATCCACACACTAAGCCCATAAGATACTATGAGGAGAACAAGTGCGATCGCCCCGGGAATATAATATCTATGCATCAGAAACTCCGGTATCGCCTGAATATTCAGTCCTCCGCCTGCTTCTCCCAGAAAAATATCTGCGATCTCCCTTATATGTGGGAGAATAAGCACTGTCCCTATGATAATGATCGGAAGCACCTGTGCCAGAGAGGTCTGATTCACACCAAACAGATATTCAAACAGAATAAACAACGCCAGATAGATCACCATAAAGGATGCAAAACTAACCAACACTCCAAAGAAATCCCAAAAGGGTACAAGCTCCGTAACCCCGGATAATACAAAAACAATCCCCACATCCATTAGAAATCCTATGAGAGTAAAGCTTAAACCACTTAGGTAACGGGCACCTACACGTTCGGAGATTGACACCGGAAGTGCACCTGCCAGTTTCTGAAAGGACGCCTGACTATCATCCAAAAATACATCTGCTATATTCCCGGTAAACGCCATCGGTATCAGGAGTACGCAAAGCATACAATACTGAATCAATGCCTGTACCTCCCGGTTCGTCAGATCCCGGTCTGCCAGCATTCTTTCAAACCCATCTGCCAGATTTCCACACTGCAGGCTAATCGAAACCAAAACCGCAATCACCAGTACCCCGGCTGAGCAGCATATAAAGGTAAACAACTGTCGCTTCAGGCAATAGAAATCCTTGATCAATAACCCCTTCATCCTCTGCCTCCTATTCCTGTCCCCGTACAGACTGATGTGCCCGGCTTACATAGTAAATCATGATTTCCTCCAGGCTGGCCGGTTCCATAACCATATCCGGATACCGTCTTTCACAAAGCTGTCGATCGTTCACCAGAAGCTCTACTCCTACAGAAGACATCTGTTTTGCCACTATCAGTGCCGGATCAACCGTTCCGTATTCCTGCTTCCGGCACTTCAAGATTCCGTGCTTCTCCAGTAGTTCATCCTTATTTCCGGTCAGAACTATCCTTCCTCCATCTATAAATACTACCTCATCTGCCAGTTTTTCCAGATCTCCGGTAATATGAGAGGACAACAGAATCGTGTGGTCCTCTTCTACTACATATTCCCGAAAGATCTCCAACATTTCATTTCGGACAATCGGATCCAGCCCGCTCGTCGGTTCGTCCATGATCAACAGCTTCGCTTGATGTGAGAGTGCTGTTGCAATCTGCAGCTTCATCCGCATTCCTCGCGAGAAAGCACCGCACCGTTTCTTCGTCGGCAGGGAAAATCGTTTCAAATAGTCAAAGAATCGTGCTTCGTCCCAGTTTTTATATATATTTTTCATGATAATATTGATGTCCTTTGCGGTCAGAAAATCATGGAATCCCATCTCATCAAACACAACACCTATATTCTCTCGCAGTTTGGCAGAATCCTGATCTATGCTCTCTCCAAACACCCGAATATCACCGCAATCCCGTTTAATCGCATCCAATATAAGCTGAATCGTTGTTGTCTTACCGGCTCCATTCTGTCCGATAAACCCACAGACACTTCCCTCCGGTACCGAAAAGCTGACATCCTCCAGCCGAAAGTCCCCATAGTCCTTTCCCACATGCTCCAGTTCGATTACATTTCTACTCTCTTCCATATCCTTCTACCTCAACTATGACGCTTCTCCTCATACAGGAGCTGCAGCATCTCCTGTAGTTCCTCCAAAGGAATCTTTCCCAGCACCGCCTTATCTACAGCCGTATCCAGAAGCTCCTGAATCCCATATAAAAGGCTCTCCTTTACCATATCGCTATTCACCTGCTTTACGAAGCTCCCCTTCCCGGTTATAGATTTTATAAATCCATCCCGTTCCAGATCTTCATATGCACGTTTCGTAGTGATAATACTGATCTTTAGTTCCTTTGCCAGCACCCGCATAGATGGAAGGGCGTCCCCCTCTGCCAATACGCCTGCCATGATCTGGCTCTTAATCTGTTCCTCGATCTGTTCATAGATCGGGACCCCAGAACTGTTTGAAATAATAATATCCATATGTATATCCTTTTTCGCGCGAATGATATATTGTATATATTCAATATATACACTTGTGGCTTAGATGTCAAGTACAAACAAGCGTGACATACCTGCTCCTCTTATCTGCTACACCAGTTTATCGCATTCTTCATAATCGTTACAAAGCATTCACAGGTAAGATTCTTCGTTGTATGAGCCGGGGTAAGACAGCATATTTTCCCATTTTCCAGCTCGCTAATCCATACTGCCGGCTGCCGCCCATGGTCTGTTTGCGTATACGCCAGAATCTGTACTGCTTCTATATCCGTCATCTCCATTTGATACTGCTCATCCTTCTCCGGAAATTCAAAGTTCTCTACTCCATCCATAACCGGATGCTCCGCAGTCTTTATCATCTGCATCGGGCACTGCTCCGGATGTGTTATAAACATGGAATGAATCATATCCTTCACGATTCTATGTTCCCTGTCCAGATCTGTAACCGCCGCATGTGCCAGAATCAGGCCGGTTCCCTTTTTCGCTACTAGCTCTTCCAGATGATCTGTCCATCTACTGTCACACCATATATCCGTCGGTATCTGATCATTTTCTATCGGATCCTTAAAGGAAAGTATTATATCCGGAATCTCAGCCAGATCGTAAATATCCTCCGGCCTTTCGGTATATGTCACCTTCCACCCCTGATCAAATATCTGCTCCATTAACGGATGTATGGATGCTGCACTATGCCAATAATCACCAACTAATACAAATACTGTTTTCATCTTTATATTGTACCTCCTATTTCTATAACATTATTATCTTTCACTTGCGAAGAAGAATCAATAGCTGAATGGCATTATCAGAAGAAGGGCTTCCGCTGTAGTCGGCATAACTGCTCTGCATGTACAGTCCAAGCTCCGCAGCCAGCTTCATAACTTCCTCAAGTGTGTATAGTCTGATCGGGTTTCCTTCCTCTATCTCAGGCTTAGAAAGCACCTGCCCATACGGATAATCGGCCTGTCCATATAACAAGGTTTTCTGTTCCTCTAACCACTCAAACACAGACAACGTGAGTCCTTTTTCTCCGGCATCCCATAGTCTGCAGGGGAAATGACTCTCCGCATATCCACCATTCATGATATCCATAAAGTGTCTGCCGCCCTTCCTCAATGCTCTGGCTGCTACCGCAAATATTCTCTTGTTTTCCTCATCATTTTCCAGATATCCAATCGCCCCATCTGCCATATTGAGCACAACATCATATTCATTATCATATTCCAGTTCCCGGATATCCTTACACAAAAAGCTTGCATTTAACTGTTCCCGACAGGCCTGTTCCTTTGCATATTCAACATATGCAGGTGTAATATCCACTCCGGTTACGTCATACCCACGTCTGGCAAATTCAAGCGCGTGCCGTCCAAATCCACAGGCAAGATCAAGAATCTTCTCATTTCCGTTCAGTTCCAGTTTATCAATCAGAAAATCAACCTGCTGCTTCGTATCCTCTACCCAGGACATATCCTGAACATCCATGCCCCATATGGTTTTGTACCAGTCCTTTTTCATTGCTTTCATATGTACCTTCACCTCCACATTCTGTTCTAAAATATCTGACCGGACAGCCGTTTCTTCTCCTTTGGTGGAAATGCCTGATCGAATCGCTCTGCCTCCCTTTCATCTACAAAATATCCGGATGGAGGTGCATATTCGCCGGTAACATCCTTCAGATATCCGGGTATCAGTTCCTTACACAGGAAAAAGGAAGCGTCTTCTCCCTCCGCCAATCCATGATATCGAATTCCGAACTCACTTGCCGGTCGGAATCCACTTTTCCCATAAAAGTCAATATTTCCTTCGAAGCAAACGGCACCACATCCCAACTCTGCAGCTTTTTCCAAAGAGGCATCCAATAAGATCTTCCCATACCCCTTTCGTTTTAACTCCGGCGTAATGCAGATCGGTCCCATGGTCATAATCGGAATTTTCCTTCCATCATCCGCATAAATCTCTGCTCTCATATACATCGTTTGCCCGATCAGCTTCTCCTGCTGTCCATCTTCTCCCTGCCGGATAAGACACATAACAAGATCCAGCTCCGGAACAAATGCTGCATCCTTCCTTAACTGATGCAATACATAATGCTCTAAGCACCCCGGTCGATACACATTCCAAAAGCTCTCTCGCACCATCGTTTCTACCGCCCGCTGTTCCTGTTTCGTTTCCAACCGAATCCGGATATTCTCATTTCTATCACTCATTCTGTTCCGCTCCTTCCGTTCACAAATTCCTTCTCTTCTTTTCCTTCACGCATTTTACATTCCGCAAAAATTCCATTCAGAGCAGTCACCAACTGCTGCTTAACCGCTTCCTTCTGTTTTGCTCCATCATAGAGACTATAGAACAGATACATGGTTGAATATAACTGATTTGCTTTGTTTTCTGCTTCTTTTAGTCCTATACCTTCAAATAAATCCTTTACATATCCGACCGGTTCGGAAACCAGGTACTGCTGATATAAGGACTGCATCTCTTCGCTCCGAAACTGTTCTATCGTCAACATTTTCCGGAACGAAGCCGCAAAATCGTCCTCCGTCCAATATTCAAACATGGATATGCTGTACTCCAGAAGGTTCTCCGGTGATATCGCCTGATACTGCTCCGGCATATGCTCCACGCTCTCCTCCGGCATGTCATACCGGTCTGCCTGTTCACTGTCTCCCTGCTCCATCCGCTGCAGGATATGATCAAATATATCCCGTTTGCTTGTATAATGTCTGCATAAGGCTCCCTTCGTGATTCCCAGTTCTCCGGCTATCTGACTAACCGATACCGCTTCATAGCCATCTCTGGCAAATAGATGAAGGGCAGCCAGCAATATATTTTCTTTTGTGTTTTCCATTCCATCACCTCCGCAAAATAAACGACCGTTTACTATTTGTAGTTTAGTAAACGATCGTTTATTTGCCAAAGGGTTTTATTTATTAAAACCAAGGCAAGTAAGTGTGTCGAAGTTAATCTATCAAATGTTCCGCTCCCTTTCCTTCCGATATATGAAAATGAATACATGATTTTAAAAAGGAGATACCCACATATGAACACTTTATTTACTATCACTGAAGACTACTTAGAATACTGCAAAACGCAGCGGAGACTGGATTGGAAAACACTAAAAGCATATCGTACAGATCTGAATCAATTTGTTTCTTTTTTCAATATCTCTCACATACATGCCATATCCATACCTGATATCGAAAAATATATCGGATATCTGCATCAAACCTTCAAACCCAAAACGGCGAAAAGAAAGCTGGCTTCGATCAAAGCCTTTTATCACTTCCTCGAATATAAAGACTATATTGACCAAAATCCTTTTAATAAAATAAAAACAAGCTTCCGGGAACCGATACTCCTGCCCAAAACCATCCCGCTTTATATTATGGAGCATTTACTATCGACCATGTATCGGGAGTTGTCTCTCGCTCATACCAACCACCAGAAAAAGCGGACACTTCTTGACATTGCTATATGCGAAACATTGTTTTCGACCGGTGTAAGAATTTCTGAGCTATGCAACCTGAAAAGTTCGGATGTTGACCTACATGATGCAGCAATTCGTATATATGGAAAAGGTTCAAAGGAACGTATGATACAAATCGGAAATAGTGATGTCATAAAAATGCTTGAGCAGTATGCAACCGTCTATATGGATGAAATAAATAAAAGCGGATTTTTCTTTGTCAATCCCAATGCAACCCCTATCTCCGATCAAGCCATCCGGCGCATGATTAAAAAATATTGTTCACTTGCATCTATTGATCTGCATATCACTCCACATATGTTTCGTCATACCTTTGCCACAAGCCTGCTCGAAGCAGATGTAGACATCCGATATATTCAGGAAATGTTAGGGCATAGTTCCATTACGGTAACTGAGATATATACGCACGTTGCTCTTTCAAAACAAAGAGATATCCTCACTTCCAAGCATCCTAGGAAGAATTTTAAGATTTAGGTTTCCTGAGGAAGTGATAGATAATTTTTAGTTATCGATCGGTTGTAAATTGGTAATACAAGATTATCCCTATATCATATTGAAGGGAGATTATAAAATGAATAACAAGGAGAAGAAACAAAAAATCAAAGAACTTTGTTGCTGGGCTGACAAACTGTCAGAAAAATATTCTATTACATTTATAACAAGCCATAAAGAAAAGACAAGAAATACGAATGATTATAGTTCCTTTTCTGTCAAATCTGAATTCTATTCAGACGAACTCCATAACCTAATAGTAAATACTTTTTATAATTGCGGATTTTCTGTAAACGAATTTTATAATGAAGAAGATTTCATCTATTATATTCAGAATGCTACTTCACAAGAGCATTTTGATACTCTTGTAATTAATTCAGCACAAAAAGGTACTAGTATAGGTAGAAAATCCCTTATACCTGCTTTTTGTGATCTGTATAACCTACATTATATTGGTTCTAATCCATACATAGTTAGCCTATGTCGAGATAAATATAGATGCGGGAATATACTAGAGGCAAATGGAATTAAAACGCCACAGTCATGGATATATAATCCGCAATATGGTTGGATAAATGGAAAACCAGACTACACCTTTGGAAAGTTGCTCATTAAACCTAACTATGAATCATCCAGTATTGGTGTAGATCAAAATTGTATTGGCGAGTTAACCCCTGCATTTGAAAATAAAATATACGAATATGCAAAAATATTTAGACAAGATATTTTAGTGACTCAATTCATATCAGGGTATGAAGTTGAGTTACCTATTATATGTACAAAATCCCCATTTGTATTATTTCCTGTTGGTATAGAGAAGAACGGTAATCAATTAATTGGAGATTGCATTTTGGATTATGTTACACGTTCAGAAAATCGCTACTCCTTATATAATTTTGAAGAATATAACAAAATTTTATCCGACAAACTTGTTAAAGCCGCATTAAAAACAGTTTCTTTACTAAATATACAAGGTTTTGGTAGAGTTGATTTTCGAATAACTGAAGATGGTTCCTATTATGTTACAGATGTATCAACAAATCCTCATTATACAAAAAACAGTAGTTATTTTTATATATTTAAAAAAATGGGATTCTCATATCAAGATATGATTAAATGTTTAATCGCTTCTGAATATGAAAGGGTTGTGCTATGATTCAAAAGATATTAAATCCTCAAACCTGTGCAAATTGTAAAATATGTTGCAATTATTCTATAAATTCCTTGTGGGATATTCCAGGCTTTACATTAAAGGAGTATAAACAGATAATTACATATTATCCTCAATATAAATCAATTACCTA
>UQBG01000009.1 GCA_900539185.1 uncultured Clostridium sp. | reverse complement strand
AATTTAAATGAAAAGAATTAAGAGAGGAAGAGAAATGAAGCAACTAAATATAAAAAAGATAATAGCATTTAGTGTGATAATAAGTATATTGATAGGAGTGAGTGGATGTATGGGAATTGGGCGTAGTATTGATGACAAAATGGTAGACTATATGAATGAAAAATATCCGGATGATCACTTTGAGTATAAAGAACCATTTGGAGGAGGTGCTGGCGCGGAGTCTCACCAAATTATAGTTAGTTCGGAAAATTATCCGGATAAAGATATTCATGTGTATTATACGGTAAGAGATGATAATACAGAAGTATACAAGGATAACTATCGAGGATTTGTATATGAGGAGCAGACAAAGGAATGTATCGAAGAATTTATGAAAGATTGTCTGGATGGAGAGGATTTTGTTATAGATTATGATGTATCTACGGTATTTTACTTTGATGATCAGCCAGATGGGAGTTTTGAGTCCTTTATATCGTCTCGTTCGGCAGGAATAACGTTGTTTTGTGTGGTAAATACAAACGGGCAGGAGGTTGATAGACAGGCATTTGCAGACCGGTATAAAAAGCTTGTAGAGGAAAAACAGATATGTTTTGCAAGTACGAGAATACTGTTTGATGAAGGAACGGAGGCGTATGAAACCTTTAAGCAGAATCATAACATATCAGATTATATAGATAATGGAAAATATATAGAGTATTGTGCCGCAGTGGAATCAGTTGGCGTATACAGCTATGAAGAGTGGGAGGAGCCGCTGAACTAATGGAGCAAGAACTTAAAGAGCAAGCAGAACAGGAAGCTATATTGGATTTATATACCTATTTAGATGTGCAAAGTGATGATTATAAGGGGAAGAATTTGGCACATATAATGAATGATCTTAAAGGAACCGATGTGGCCGATACTCCTACATACAAGACTATACGGCAGGCGATAATTACAAATCCTTCAATCGGACAAATGCAAGTGGTTAGTCAGAGTTCCATTGATGGAGGTATTGATATGAAGGAGTTGAATGCCGTGACATTCCAGAATCCAAGTACCGGAGATATAATAGTTAGTTATAGAGGAACAGGAGATGGAAAATGGGTTGATAATGGTGTCGGATTGTCATCAGAACAGTCTTTAATGCAAAAAAGAGCAAACGAATATTATGACTATGTAGTGGAAAACTATGTTCTGGTAAATGGAGGGAAAAAAGGAATTCTTGATATATCAGGACACTCTAAGGGCGGTAATGAAGCAATGGTTGTGACAATGGAATCAAAGTATAGCTACTTGATAGATCATTGTTACAATTTTGATGGACAGGGAGTTTCTAATCAGGCATTTGAAAAATATGAAAATCTGCCAAATTATGATGAGCAAAGGGATAAAATTATTTTGATATGTGGAGAGAATGACTATGTACACGATCTGGGAAATATGATAGTAAAAGATGAAAATATATATTTTATACAAACTCCCGATGCAGATAACATAGGTGCCTATCATGATTTAAATTATCTTTTTGGTGCAGATGGTACCTTAAATGAAGAAGCAACATATGGGCAAGGTCCGATAGGAAAGCAGGCGAAAAGGTTGTCTGTCCGGCTAATGGCGTTGGAGGAAGATGATATAGAAGACAGTGCGATTACACTTATGAGTATTCTTGAGCGGGTGATGGTGTACGATGACAGGATAGGAGGTAAATACCTATATGGAACCGGAGATGTAGCAGGCTATACACCGGAAGAGTGTATAGGATTTTTGGCTAATGGACTACCACTTTTGATATCGACAATGGTTGCGACAAAGGAAGGACAGGATGTACTTAAAGATATATTTATAAAAGTATATATGTCAATTGATCAAAAATACGGATTTGTTGGTGTATATGTAGCGGTATGGTTGACAATTGTAGTTACTATTTTATCAGTATGGATAATAGGAAATATAGTAATCCGGGCTAAACTTATTGATTTCATATTTGAGGCTGTAGCTAAGGTGAGACAGTGGAGCACAGAGGTAAGCAGAGAGTTTCAGCAGTTAAAACAGTATGTTATGGATCTGGTAGATGCAATAGATAATCAGATGAGTGTTTGTCTCAATGCGGGAGGAACAGTCTGTTCCGCTCAAATCGTGATAGACACAAATCGTATGCAGACATATGCGGATGCTATAAGTCAAATAAATCACAGGCTCCGGCAATTGGATCAAGATATGGATGAATTATATGAACACATAGGCTTGATAGATATATGGAACCTGCTACAGGCGGATTTGCTAACAAGTGGCAGTTATAAACTAAAGCGAATTGAAAACTATTTGCGAGAAACAGCAGCAGATTTTGATTCTATAGAACAACAACTTATTTTACTATAAATGTATAGATATATACACTGATAAGATATTAACATGATGGCATATAAGATAGGCAGAAAGAGATGGATCATGTTGGTATAGATAAACGATCTAAAAGAAAGGAGAAAGAACATGGTAATTAATGTAGAATCGTTTGATGACATCGAAAAGGCCTCTCAGAAGTTGTTATCCCTATCTCAGACATACACTGAGATATATACTCAGCTTATGCAGAGTGCAAGCACAATGGGAACCGCTTGGGAGGGTGCTGATAATCAGGCATTTGTTGAACAGATTACCGGATTTACAGAAGAACTGAAGTCCATGGCAGATAAGCTGTCTGTATCAAGTGAAGCACTGCACAAGGAAAAGCAGAATTATGTTGAACGTATGGATGGCAATATTGCTAATGTAAAGAAGCTTGCAAACTAAAGACAAGGAGGGATAAGAGATGGCAAGTAACAATTTAAGAGTCGATACCGACCAAGTCCTCCAGATCGCTCAGAACTTAGAGGATCAGAACAATAAGCTATTAGAAACGCTAGAGGATGGGAAAAAGACAGTAGATAATCTTGCAAATATATGGCAGGGTGATGCTGCTACAGATACGGTTTCAAATTTTGATGATTTTGCGAATAAGTATTTTCAGAATTATAGCGATATTATTAATCAGTATGTAAAGTTCTTGCGGAATTCGATTGCGCAGGGATATGTAGAAACGGAAACGGCCAACGTGGGTTTGGCAGACGCATTTAAGTAAATGGCAGGACCTGTCTGGGGTGTCCCGGACAGGTCTGATAAAACTAGAATAATCGATTAATCAATGTGATTAACATTATATATATGTAGCATATAAGAGAATCAAAGTACAACAAGGAGGAGTAAAGCGTGGATGCAGCAGGAAAAAAGAAATTGCAAACGATAAAAGCAGAATTAAATGCCGTGATTCGGGAACTGGAGTCACTCTCCGGTTCTGTAAGGAGCGATTTTGAGGGAATAGGAAATGATAAGTGTGCAGATGCCATGGAAGATGTATTGAAGCAGTGCTATACAGTTAGGGGCAAGTTGAATGCAATAGATACAGGCAGGCTTGTGAAAGGATAATCTTTATAAATAACTATGAATGGAGGTAGATAGTATGAAAGATTTAAAAGCAGATACATCGGCGATTATTGCTGCGGCGGATCATATCTCGGCAATTAATAAAGGGATATTGGATAAAATGAATGATCCTCAGGTGGCAGTATCAAGACTCGATGCTACATGGGACAGTCCTGCATCAGATGAGATTATAGGTAGATTTATAACGATTAAACAAACTTATAATGAAACCAGATATAATGTTATTGATAATTTTGTGAAATTTCTTCATTTACAGGTGGGAGAGGGTTATACATCTGCAGAGGAAGCAAATAAGGCATTGGCAGAGGCGTTTAAGTAGGAGGAACTAGATGGGATACATTAGAGTGACACATACGGAGTTTGAGAAGACAGCAAAAGCGATAGATGAATACATTGATTATCTGGATCAGCAGATGAAGCTGGCAGACGGTATTATAGAGTCATTAAAGCAAACGAGTTGGATCGGACAGGATTCCATGCTTTTTAACACACAATGGAATGAAGTGATGGAAAAGAAGTCCACATATAGTAGCATGAAAAATTCGCTGGAAAAGTATGCAAGCCTGCTAAGGAGCATAGGAGAGCGGTATAAAAAGGCACAGGAGGATGCCTATAGTCGAGCAATGCGGTTGTCTGGAAGATGGTAGGGTAGAAAGAGGAGTAAGGATGAAAATAATAATAAAAAGAATAGGGGTAATAGCGATGGCGTTTATGGTAGCGGCAAATATGGTAGCCTGTATTGGGCTGGATCAGATACAGGCAAGACAGGTTGAGCAGGCACTGGAGGCACGATATGGAGAGGAATTCAAGGTGACCAGAATCGGGAATCGTTTGGGCTCCGGTGAGCCGGATACGGCGGAAGCATACTGTCATCCGGTAGCAAATCCGGACATTGTGTTTCGGGCGCGGATAGACATTGATGGGAACCTACTGAATAACCCGTATCCTTCTGCTGCGTTGGAGTATCAAATGGAAGAATATCTGATGCAGAGTTTTGAGGCAGATGGCATGGAGGTGCAGATAAATGGAAACCTTGCTATGGGAAATGCCGTTGGGGACTTTACAGAAATAGATGTAAAAGCCGAGGATGCTGTAGCGCAGTCTGTACAGTATGGACTGTGCTATTGCATGAAGATAGCCATGAAGGATACCGGGAATAATGAGGAGATGGCGGAGGCGATTTATCATAGTGCAGAATCTGTGCTAGATATTGATGAGAACATCCGGGTATGTATGATGGTGTATATTATAGAGTCGGATCGGTATGAGGAATGTAAGGAGTTCGCACGGCAATATGATGGCTTATCTATTCAGGAATACTATGACTTTGGAGCAATCAGGGATGTGGTCGAAAGAGTAAATGATGATTATAGAGATGTTGAAGTGGTCGGAGTAGAAAAAACAGCAGAGGATATCCTGCAGGAATGGGAGGAAGAGTAACGGATGGCATATACAGATGAGGAACTGGCGGCAATCAGTCAGATATCATATTCACAGACCGAAGAAGCCTTGGATAGAAAAAAAAGAGCTTCTGAAATTCCCTGTACCCTATCCGAACTATATGGAGAAGTTAATGCAACTCTCTGTAATACAAAGGCTTTGGAACAGCATGTGACGAATCCACAGGGCGGAGGGTTTGATCCTGCCGTAGATACAGGGGTAAATCTGTCCGACTGGAATGTAGTCGATTATTATGATTCTAATGACAAAACCGGCTTTTTTGGCATGGTGCTGCAGGATTCCGATACCGGAGATCTGGTGGTGGTCTTTCGTGGGAGTGAAGGAGCAGGACCTACGGACAATTTTGCGGATAACTTAAGGCATGACTGGACAGAAGCCGATGTAGGGCTGATGTGTACAACGCAAACCCGTCAACAGGCAGAGGCAGAGAAGTTCTTACAACAGATCGCTGCTTCTGACTATTATAAAGAAGGCGGAAATATAACATTTACCGGCCATTCATTAGGCGGGAATCTGGCACAGCATGCAATCGTGACGGCAGTAAAGAACGGGATATCGCTGGACCGGATATTAGAATGTCGAACCTATGACAGTCCGGGCTTTTCGGATGAATATATTAAAGAACATATGGCTGAAATCGCGATGATAGCAGGTCGGACGAAACGGTTTCAGTGGAGCGGAGTCGGACATCTTCTGGAGCCGCTGCCGGGTACAACCGATGTTCCGGTAATGATTCAGCAGTCAGACAGCATAATTTATAACATAATAGGAAAACATGCTCTGGAAAGTCTGAGCTTTAATGCAGATGGAAGTCTGGTGCCAACACAGGTGGGAGCTCTGGAGATATCATTTAGGGATATCAGCCGGGCATTTGACCATCTTCCATTTAAATCCGGACATTTATTTGCAATACAACTGGTCGGATGTTTAGAAATCGTAGGCTGGGTAGCAGAACATATGGTAGATCAGAATGGAGATCTGACATTCATGGGAAGACATATAATAAGTGCCGGGATAACTGCTTTGGTTATGGTGGCCGGCCTGATAGTCATTGCTCCGACGACTTTGGGGCTGATAGTAAGTCTGTTGATCATAAGTGTATTAGCAGCCTTAGCACTTGCAAGATCGCTGGAAGTCTACGAAAGGCTGTATCAGAAGCTGCATCAGTTGGGAGACTGGCTGGTATCGGAACTACAGGTGATTTACAAGTGGACGGACGCCCAGCTACAGCAGATCAGGAAAGATATCGCAGATATGCTGCAAAGACTGTTGCAATGGAGTCAAGGCCTGGTAGTTCAAGTAGGAGCCACAGTGGCTATCGGAGCACAGATCATAGTAGATACCGATACGATGCGGGGGTATGCGGATCGACTGGATCGGGTTCGAAGACGCCTTGAAGAGATCGATACGGAACTGAAGCGGCTATATCAGCAGACGCAGGAGCAGGCATTAAAACCATATCGGTGGGGCAGTCAGATACAGGAGGAACGCTTAAAGAAGTGTGCAGAGTGGCTTAAGGTAACGGCACAGGCATTTGATGATATAGAACGGGAGTTTGCAAGCGTATAATAAGAGAGATACTATGGAAAACGTCATAATCAAATACAAGCATGAAAAAATAATAATAATGCGGAAGGTTATATATCCGGAAGGGTTAAATGAAAAGTCATTTGCAAGTTTAGAAAAAATGACCGGAATTATACCACTGAAAAAGAAACAAAAGGGTAAGAAGATGGTTCTGTTAACTGAGTTAGAGAATAGCAGAAGCCTAAAGGATTACATAAAAGAAGGAATACAAAAAGAACAGTTTCTGGATATTATCATACAGATGATCAGGCGGATAAAAGAGTGTAAAGAACTGGGACTGAGTGAGACCAATCTGGAAATGCGGATGGATCGGATTTTTGTGGATCCCTATACATGTGATATACGTTGTATATATTGGCCGGTGTCTAATCTGACAGAGTATATGACTCCGGCAGATTTCTTTGAAACCATACAGTATGAAGCGGAATTCAAACCGGAAATGAATCTCCAATTCTTGTATGAGTATAATGATTATTTCGAAAGTAAGGTGCCATTTTCGCTAAAGAATTTTGAACGCATGGTGAGTCTGCTTTCCGGTATGGAACTTCAAGAGGATAGGGCAACATTGGGAGCCGGATTGAAAAAGGTGGTTGTGAAAGAAACGATAGCGTATATCCAGACAGTGGATGGTCGCAGGACAAAGGTAGAAAAGGCAGAGTTTATAATAGGAAAATCGCAGGCGGGTACGGATATGATGATTACCGGGAATAGCTCTGTAAGTCGGAGACATGCCAGAATCATATGCCGGGGAGGACAATATTACATCGAGGATCTAAATTCCTTAAATGGAACATATGTAAATGAAAGCAAGGTCGAACCGGGGATATCGAAGGAGCTACATACAGGAGATAAGATCAAAGTATCAGATACAGAGCTTATTTTTTACATAGTATAGAATCGTATAATACAGGGGCTGAGGATAAAGGTATGATATGCAAGATATGTGGTACAAGCATAAAACAGGGGAACTATAGATGTGAGGTATGTGGTACGGTTCAGGAGCCGGAGGGAACGACGGTTCTGAGCGGTGATATGTTTGAGTCGGAATCATATATTGCCGGGGCAGATAGGGAACCGACATTCTCAAAGAAAATCGCATATAGTCCGCTTTCGGAGGATAACAGGGAAGAAGTACAGGCTGAAGCGGTGGTGCCGGAACAGATAAAGAGAGTAGAACAGCAGGAAGTCAATGATTTACAGCAAAAGAAAGAAGCATTTTATAGGAACCGTGCAAGATATCGAGAGGAACAGGAGAAAGAAAAAAAGCAAAGAGTATGGAAACGTAGAATGCAAATAATCATACCGGTAGTTTGTCTGATGACGATTTTGATGGTGATTATACTGAAGCTGTCAGTAAAAGAGGTTGATTATAATGCGATTAACCAGCAGATATATAACTGCGATGTAGGGAAAACGAATACCTTTTATTATCAAAATACAGTTAGCTACTATGAGACGCTTTCAGGGGATATCGTTAGTTGCAATGAGATCACGGGTGAAAGCAGACAAATTCCGGTTACGATATCCGGACAGGTTGTTCGGGCAGGGCGTCTTGGGTATCAAAAACATAGTTATTATCTGAGTCTTCTGGTGGAAGATGAGGGCAGGTATGCAGTGAATATATATAAGATTAATGCAAGGAACGGAAAAGTAAAGGAGCTATGCTCCACACCCATCCTTGATGCAGATCACATAGAAGAAACGGAGCTGGTATTTTATCTGTGGAAAAATAATCTGTATATGTTTGAAAGGGATACGGTTACTTATCATCTCAGCCGGGTTTCTTTAAGAGGACGGCAGACCTCTCTGACAGATATCACCGGAGAAGTCCTTCCGAATATGGTGGATGGAAAAGTATATGCAGTGTCTGAAAATGGAAAGGGCATATATTATATAGATGTGGACAAGGGTAGTCAAAAGACAGAGATATCCAAAGGACTTACGGTTAGTAGAGAAGATGGTAATACAATAGTGGGAGATATTGCAAGGATATATGCAGCAGGAGATCAGTACTATGTGTTCGATGAGGATAATCGGTTATATGTAATATATAAAGATGAGGATACTTATGGGGAGGGAGAGAAGCAGGTAGTTAGTGAGATTCTTTATGCAGATGAGGTGATGCAGGGTGCGGAGGTCTCATTTGGAGATGGACAGGTGCAATTGGACAGTACCTCCGGCAAGGCAGTAGCTGGTTATTTACATGGCATACCTGAACTGGAAATTGATGGGGAAGCTATATATATGAGAATGATATACACAGTAACAAATGATCGATACTGTAACGGGTTAATAGAAATCGACACGGAAGAGCGGGTATTGGGCGGAGAAAGCATATTTGGCGATGAAGCAGTTAGAAATATAGATGCTACACTTGATGTTGGTGTGGAGATCTCAGATGGAGTCGTATGGTATTATACGGGAACAGCACTGACGAAAAGAGTGCTTGCCGAGTATCAGCAGCCGTATGGAATCAGTCAGGCCAGAGTATTGTATAGTACAATCTATGATGACTATTATCAGGAAAAGATAAATGAACAGGAATATAGGGATAAACTGAATGCGAATATGATATATGATCCGATAGGATATGTGTATTATATGGCATTATCGAATGAGGAACAGTTGAGCATACTGCAGGGATATCTGAATAGTGGAGATTATATCGCAGGATATAAGCTTGCCAGACAGATGCTGGAGACAGTAGCAATGGGAACTGACAAGTATTCACAGATATCGGAGATTCAGGAACGCTGCTATGAACAGGGAAAGACCGCGTATATTGCCGAGTTAAAAGACAGATATCGGGCAGGAGATGTAGAAGGGTATGATGAGCTGAAGGCAGAGCTGCATGATATCTATGGAAATGATCAGGCTGCATTAGAGGAAATGAATGCGAATATACGTGATTTTTCGGAAACACCACTGCTGTCACATGTATCTTATCGGGGAACCGACTATAGTATCACCTATGATCGCGAGGCGGGAACTGTAGACGGATGCACAATCGTCATGGATTATGCACACCCGGAACGACAATATGTCTATGGTAAAAGTTATTTATATTATACGGCACCGGTATTTTCCGGAAATGTTCTTCCGGTAGGAATATCTGTAGTTACGGAAGCCGGGGTGGGGTATTCTTTTGAGATGCAGGGAGACAGGATCCTGGCGTACCATCAGAAGGATGTACCGAATCTGATATATGCGGAAGATATCATGTGGCAGGGGCTGGATTTTCTTTATGAATATAATGAAAATGACCAAATAATAGGCATCTATAGCTCTTCTAACGGGGAATATCGATACTCCTATGAGTATGATGATGCAGGACGAATAATCCGGGAAAGTGTTCCGGTCAGGACAGTGGACGAAGCCGGGAATATTGTACTCGGAGGTGATAGAAGCCGAACATTTACATACAATGAAGATGGGTATCTGGCCGGTTGGACAGAAGGGACGGATATGGCGGAGATTCATTACTCAGGGAATGGGCGAATAGACTATATGACTGTAAAAGAAGGGGATAATGAGGTGAAATATACGTTTTCATATAATGACAGAGGCTGCTGTTCAGAAGTGGTAGAAGCATATTCTGATGGAACAGAATATCACACGATCTACGAGTATCAGACGGAAATCATTAACCCGGGTATTTCTGCGGAAATACGATAGGATAAGAGGAAAGACAATGATAATATCAATCATAAGTAAGGATAAAATAAAAACGGTTTCATTACCCAAAAAGGTGAAAGGTCAGTTTTGGTTTGAGGATCCATCGGATATAAAGAACAAAAGGTTGGTTTGCATAGAGGGAATTGAAGATCAGTGGATACTTAAGTCGGCGGCACAGACGCAGATCCGGGATCAGAGCGGTGAGGTGCTAAAAAGTATAGTGCTTCAGTCTATGGCTGTTTATTTGCTGGAGGCAAAGGGCAGGGAAGGTATATATGTATATACAGAGCCAACGACGAATGACCGGCAGTGCTATACAAAGTTTACGATTCAGAGAGGAACGAGTCTTTCTATCGGACGGGCAGAAGGCAATGATATCAGATATAAAAATAATTTTGTGTCATCAAAGCATGCCGTGCTGCTTCATCAGGAACAAAACTGGTATATAAGAGATACGGATAGTGCCAATGGTGTATTTGTAAACCAAAAAAGGGTGCAGGAGGGACAGCTCTTTTTGGGAGATGTTGTATACATTATGGGTATGAAAATAGTAATAGGAACAGATTTTATAGCTGTTAATAATCCGGATCATAGCGTATCTGTATCGGGACAGCTTTCGTTATATACGAAGCAGGAGATACAGGTAGTAGAGGAGGATGAGGAGTATGAGGAAAAAGGGAAA
The DNA here is from genome assembly GCA_900539185.1 of uncultured Clostridium sp. Taxonomy (GTDB): domain Bacteria; phylum Bacillota; class Clostridia; order Lachnospirales; family Lachnospiraceae; genus CAG-632. The sequence continues at coordinate 101,882 of UQBG01000009.1, read as the reverse complement.
ACATACTTTTATCGACTGCCTAGATTTAAGCGCGATATTGAAAAGGAAACAATATCTATAGATCCACCTCCGGATAGTCCTGTTACAGAAGAACTACCAATGGTTCTGGTTCTGGGATCTTCTCTGGCTATGGGTATTATGTCTTTGGTTACAGTTACAAATGCGATTATTAAGCAAAATATAATTTCTATGGTAATGGGAAGCAGTATGCTCATAGGAACGGTATTGTTACCGATCATATCAAAAAAGTATGATGCTGGGAGGAAACGGAAGAGGGAAGCACTCCGTCAGAAACGATATCGGGAATATCTAAGTGAGGAAGCAGCTCAAATAGGTGAAAAGTGTACATTGCAGGAGGAAATCTTACATGAAAACTATGTTTCTATACAGGAGTGTGAACGTAGAATATTAGAACGAACCCAGAATCTTTGGGAAAGAGGCTATAGACAGAATGATTTCCTGCGCATAAGAATAGGACATGGAGAGGGAGTACTGGAAGCAGATATTCCAAAGTCTGATCGACGATTTACACTGGATAGCGACAGCTTACGGGAAGAATATTATGCCTTACTGGAAGAACCAAAGACACTGCATGATATACCGATTACATATTCCATGTTTGAGGAATACATATCGGCAATAGTGGGTCAAAGAGGGGAAGTTACCGAGTTTGTAAAAGGGTTGATTATGCAATGTGCGGCATTTTATGGTTATGATGAAGTAAAGTTTGTGTTTATATATGATGAAGAGGAACGTGCCGTTTTTGATTTTGTAAAATGGTTGCCGCATGTGTGGAGCGAAGGAAATAAATTTCGGTTTGTCGCGACTACACTGGCTGAGGTAAAAGAAATCTCTGCATATCTGGAACCGATTGTTTCCGGTAGAGCGGCGATGAACGCTACAGATCTGGAAGATGCAATGCCGTATTATATTATATTCTCGATGAGCAAAGAGTTGGCAGAAAGAGCAGAAGTCTTAAAAGAGATCTTATCACAAAAGCAAAATATCCATTTTAGTATTGTGACCGCATATGGGGATTTAAAGAGTCTTCCAAAGGAATCATCTATGGTGGTAGAACTGAATGGAAGCGTTGGACGGTTGTTTGATAAAAATGATATAACCGGACAGTCTGTTGAATTTATTCCGGATATCCGGCTGGATCAGGATCCATACCGTATGGCGGTTCAGCTTGCGAATGTTCAACTGGATATTCTGTCGGATGAGGAAAAGCTCCCGCAGAGTATTTCTTTTATGGAGATGTTTGAGGTAGGGCGAGTTGAGCATCTGAATGCATTGAGCAGATGGAAAGAAAACGATCCGACAAAATCATTGGCAGCACCGATCGGAGTAAATACATTGGGAGATATATTTACCTTGGATTTGCACGAGAAATTTCATGGACCGCATGGTTTGGTGGCCGGTATGACGGGATCGGGAAAGTCAGAGTTTATCATTACATATATATTATCGTTGGCAGTTAGTTACCATCCCAATGAAGTGGCATTTATACTTATAGATTATAAGGGTGGTGGTATGGCAAAGTCATTTGAAAGACTTCCGCATACTGCAGGAATCATTACAAATCTGGATGGTTCAGCGATCAAACGGTCATTAATATCTATAGAAAGTGAGTTAAAACGGAGACAGGCAATCTTTGCAGAGGTTAGTAAAAAGATAAATGTAAGTAATATCGATATATATAAGTACCAGAAGTTGTATCGTGATGGAACGGTGGAGGAACCGCTGCAGCACCTGTTTATTATATCGGATGAGTTCGCAGAGCTGAAAACGCAACAGAAGGAGTTTATGGCGCAGTTAGTAAGTGCAGCAAGAATCGGTCGAAGTCTGGGTGTTCATCTTATTTTGGCAACACAGAAGCCGAGTGGGGTAGTAGATGATCAGATCTGGAGTAATAGTAAGTTCCGGGTGTGCCTTAAGGTACAGGATCGAGCGGATAGTATGGATATGTTAAAGCGGCCGGAAGCAGCCGAACTGACTACAACCGGAAGATTCTATCTTCAGGTGGGATATAATGAACTCTTTGAGCTTGGACAGTCTGCTTGGGCAGGAGCTCCGTACTATCCGTCCGATCGGGCAATTATAGCGAAGGATAATAGTGTCGTTATAGTAGATAAGAATGGTCATACTGTGAAGGAGGGGAAGATTGATAACCGGGGAGCAGGAAATACCAGTAAGCAGAAGCAGTTAGATGCGATAACGGAATATCTATGCCAGATCGCAATGGAGGAAAACATAAAAATCCGACCGCTTTGGTTAGAGCCGATACCGGCGATAATCTTAATAGAGGATATTAAGGAAAAGTACAAGGCAACCTCAAAGCGATATGAGTTAAATCCTGTAGTAGGGGAGTACGATGATCCTGTGCATCAGAGACAATGTCTGTTCCGTGTACCGGTGTCGCAGGAGGGAAATGTCATTATATATGGCTCTGCCGGTTGTGGAAAGACCACGTTTTTAAATGCATTTTTATATTCATTGATTGCTGAGCATACGGCAGAGGAAGTGGCAATATACATTATGGACTTTGCGGCCGAGACACTCAGGGCATTTTCTAAAGCACCACAAGTAGGGGATGTTATGCTGTCATATGAAAAGGAAAAGATTACCAATCTTATGAAAATGCTGTATAAAGCACTGAGAGATCGAAAGAAGCTGTTTGCAGACTACGGAGGAGACTATCAGGCATATATAGGAGCCGGAAATGACTTGGCACAAATAGTAGTAGTTATAAATAATTATACTGCATTTACGGAGGAATATGAGGAGCTTGAGGAGGCTGTGGCTTTTTTATCCAGGGAGGGCGTAAAATATGGTATATATTTTGTGATAACCTCTGTAAGTACAAGTGGTGTAAGATTCCGTATGGTTCAGAACTTTAAACAACTTTTTACACTGCAGTTAAATGATGAGGCCGAGTATTCATCTATTGTTGGTAAGACAGAAGGACTGTTCCCGGCAAAGTACAAGGGCAGAGGTCTGGTAAGGCTGGATATGCTGTATGAATTCCAAATAGCAAGTTTGACCGATGAGGGAGTACCCTATTCATTTATACAGCAGTATGTGGAGCAGCAGGCTAAAAGCTGGCATGGAACAAAGGCACCTAAGGTTGCGGTTCTGCCGGAACTGGTAAACGAAGAATTTTTGCAGGAGTATATAGTAGCTGATGAGTATCAGAATATACCGGTCGGTGTAGAGACAAATTCACTGAACATAAGCAGATATCCGTTTGGTGCGGCGTATATATCCATGGTGGCATCGGCCGATGATAGATATCAGGAATTTGCCGATGATTTTACATCTATGGTAGAGCATTGCCTGCATGTGAATGGATATATACTGGATGGGGAGAATACCATAACAGCCAAGGTAGTTAGACTTAAAAAGGCAAATTCTAAAAAGCAGCTTGATGACATGATAGAGGAACTGTTTGATATGACATTGTATAGAAATAATGCATATAAAGATTCCTTGGAGGCAAATGAAGAGCCACCGATATTTGAACCACAGTTGATTATAATTAGTTCTTTGTTAAAGATAAGACAGCAGTTGTCAGAAACAAATGTGACAAAACTGAATCTTATTCTGGAAAAGGGAGAAGCAAAATATGGAATGCATATCATCCTTATGGAACAAAGTAAGACTCTGGGAACGATGACGATGGAACCGTGGTTTAAGAGTAAGGTGTCACAAACGGACGGAATCTGGATTGGAGCAGGTGTGACAGACCAGTATACACTAAAGGCGACAAAGCAGACGAGTGAGATGCGGGAAATGATCGGAAAAGGATATGGATATGTATTTAAGAAAGGAAAAGTAACTAAGATTAAGGTATTACGTTCTGGATCAGGGGAGGATGACGATGAGTAAAATCTATAAAAAACTATTAGTTGGAATAGGAGTCTGTGCTATTATTCTGGGACTTACAGGCTGTACAAATGCCAGAATACAGAGAACGATCAATACGCTGGAGAAGAAGTATGGGGAAACCTTTACTTATCATGGAGCCAGAAGTGGAATGGTAGCGACAGACGGGTTGGTGATTTATTTGGTTGCAGAGGACTATCCGGATACACCGTTTTGGGTGCAAAACAAATGGGTAAATGGGAAACAGGTAATAACGGATGGTTTTATGGGAGTTAAATATAGAGAAGAGACTGGGACATTACTACAGGAGACAATAGAAGAGGTGACAGGAGCAGATGTGGTTATAGGGTACAGTGGAAATAGTACAGCAATGCCGGAGGGGGCATCCGGTGATATGACATTTGAAGAATATATTAGTCTACCAAGTTCTGATATTGGATTTTATGCGATCACGAGTCGGCAGTGTAATAGTGAGGCGGAACAAGAAGAATTAGAAAAGAAGCTGGAGGAAGCATTTGTGGAGAAAGGAATCTGCTGTACAGATGGACGAGTCTACTTTGACAACGGAGAAGGTCATTTTGAAGAATTACAAAATGGAGAGCTTATAGATGGACAGTATATAATAAGTGAATCTGCAAGCTGCCATATCCAGTTTAAGATGGAGGATACAACGGGATTTTCCTCTGTGGTATGGAAGGAAAACTAAAGGAGGGTTTATCAGATGAAAGAAGGACAGGAAGTATCGGAGCAGGAGATGGATATCGCAGCAGTGCTGGATGTTTATGTATATACTGATCAAAAGGATAAAAAATATAATAATCAAACATTAGCTACGATTGTTGATGGTTCAACAGATGAATATTGCCAGTCTGTAAAAGCAATAACGGATAATAATCCACGGATAGCCAACATGGAACTGTTGGATCAGAGTTCCGTTAGTCAACCGGATGCACCATATATAAATAATGAGTATATCACAGCCTGTACATTCCGCGATCCGGAGACGAATGATATCTATGTATGCTTCTGTGGCACGCGGGATGGACAGTGGATAGATGATGGAGAGGCCTTGGTAAATGAAAACTCGGTTATGCAGGAGGAAGCGGTTAAGTATTTTGATTATATATACGAGAAATACGGAGATTATGGTGGAAAGATTATAGTGACGGGACATTCAAAGGGAGGAAATGAGGCACAGTATGTTACATTACATTCCAAATATGCAGATCAGATTGATCTGTGCTTATCATATGATGGACAGGGAATGTCTGAGCGGGGAGTAGATGCCATAATACAGGAAAAGGGACAAGAATTTTTTGATGAACAATGTGAGAAGATGTACTCTATCTGTGGGGATAGCGATCCGGTACATGATCAGGGATGGGTTATTATTCCAAGGGAACATACCTATTTTGTTGAAACAGATTTTTCCTTGTGGCCAACTAATATAGTAGATTGCCATGATCTTAGAGGTATGCTGGATGAAGATGGTATAAACTGGAGCCGGGATGCAGATGGCAATATTATTTCGGCAGAGGAGCGGTATTTTTCCGAGTATGGACGAAGATTATCAGAGAATCTAAAGCAACTCCCGGATGAAGAATACGAAGACTGTACAATAGCACTTATGTTTATTGTAGAATTTGCAACCGTAGAGAAAAGAACCGGTGTAGGAGAGCGAAAGTGTGCGACGCCGGAAGAGGTGTGGGGATTCCTGTTGGTGGGAGGACCGGAGATAATAGAAACATTTTTTCAGACACCGGAGGGAAGAAGAGCGTATTTTGAAGCGTTGATGATATTAATTTCGAATCCATGTATGTTACCTGTGGCAATTTGGGTTTCATTACTTGCCTTAGCACTTGTTCTGATAGGACCTAAGCTGGAACTGTATACAGATGTAATCGAATGGGTGCTAGAGTCGATTTTAATAGTAACAGAAAAGCTGGCAGTGCAATATAGAGAGGTTATATATCTGATGCTGGAGACATTTGCCGCCTTTGTTAATGATAGATTGGGAATGAATATTTGGCAGTGCAGAGGACGACAGATTGTATGTGGTGGACAGATCGTGATTGATACGAATAAAATGCGGGGATATGCGGATCGTCTAGAGGCAGTTATCGACAGACTGAAACGATTAGATGGAGATGTCTGCACTTTTCAAAAAGAGAATTTTACAAATTATGCAATAAAACAACTGAGAAAATGTACAGAGTGGATGAATACAACTGCAGAAGAATTTGATGCGGTAGAAAATTCGCTGTTGATGGAATAGGTGGTGGAGTTTAGATGGGCAAGAAAGTATTGGTAGAAGTTCTGGTACCGGCAGCAGGAAAAGCTTATGACGTTTATATACCGTTGGAAAGTAGATTATATGAGGTTATAGGGGTGCTGTCGAAACTGATTACAGATCTGGCAGAGGGGAGTTACAGGGCTTTGGAAGGAACGGTTCTTTGTGATCGGGAGGCAAATATCGTATATAACATGAACCTGAGAGTAGAGGAACTGGGAATTCATAATGGTTCGAGGTTGATGTTGATATAACAAAAAGTAAAATAAAAAATATTGACTATACATAATTGATATAGTATTATCATTATATAAATCAAATAACAAACAAATGGGGAGCGATGAGTTTATGGAAAAGAAAAAATATTATGCAGTTAAATGTGGGAAGAGAACAGGGATATATGAAACATGGGCTGAGTGTGAAATACAGGTAAAAGGATTTTCGGGGGCTAGATATAGGTCGTTTGAAAGTATGGTAGAGGCCGAAAAATATATGGCTGAGGGGGAGGAATTAATTGGTAAACAGATTAATTCAGAAAGTGGTTTAGTTAAGCAGATTAACAATCAGGTGGAAGAGGAATTACGGGGGCTGGAAGAGACGGAGGTAATTGCCTTTGTTGACGGAAGCTATAGTTCATCTGAGGAAAAGTCGGGATTTGGAGTAATTATCATTGACTCTGAGGGAATACAGACTCATTTATATAAGGCGTTTATAAAACAGTTAAATGAGGATTTTCTTGAATTGAAAAATGTTGCTGCTGAGTTAGAAGGTGTAAAGGAAGCTGTTAAATGGGCAATAGCATATAAAAAGTCTAAAATAAAGATATATTATGATTATGAAGGAATTGGAAAATGGGTAAATGGTTCATGGAAAGCAAAAAAACCCATTGTACGTCAATATGTTTCTTTTATAAAAGAGAAGAGTTCATTTGTTAGTATTGAATTTTGTAAGGTTCCAGCACATTCTGGAATAGTATATAATGAAGCGGCAGATAAACTGGCTCGAAATTCCCTTTTAGAAAAAGGTTATAAGACATATAATGATGGGTCTATATATTTTGTGGGATTTTCAGGAGATGAATGGAAAAAGATAGTAGATTGTATAAATGAGGAAAACGGTGAGTTAACAGAGGAACAATGTGAAATAATTAAGGTAGACACAAGCTTAATTGGAAACCGTCAACGTATAGTGGTAACAGATTCTAAAAATAAAGTTGTAATTAACTGCTATTCAAATTGCAATTCTTATGTACAGGGAAAGCAGTCGGTGCTTTTTCAAAAGATTATTTCCTTAGCAGTAGAGTCAATGAACAACGAACAAACCGTAATTGAAACTTTAAATCACTTTCATGTTCTGACATTGACACAAGAAGAAGTTGAGATGAAATTCGAACAACTATTACCACACTATAGTGGAAAAAGAGGTGAAAAACATTATAATAATTTACTTTCTGCAGTGTATAATACTATGGTAGTAGGGTACATGCCAGATTATACATCGTTAATTACTCCTGTTTTTAGGGCATATGAGTATTATTTACATAGGATATTAGGAGGTAAAGTTGGTCTAAATACATGTGACGTGAATGGAAAAAATAATTTTGGATATTTTAAGAAAAACGCGGATGGACGATATGAGTGTAATTCAAAAAAGGTTTCGGTATTAGACAATCACCAACAGATATTTTTGAATGACTTGTATAATGCATATCATGAAGTAAGGCATCCATACTCACATTGGTCGGCAGATGATTATGATACAGCGGTGATAACATCAATAGAAATAGCAAGAGAATATTTAATGAAAGGATTGACATTGATCGATAAATATTATATATTGTTTTAGTTTTATTTTGGGAAAAGGGAGATGACCTGTATGGAGAAGTATTTGTTTCATTCAATAGTGAATTCAAAATATCTTGGAATCGTAACGATACTTGATTATGAAATACGATTGAGCACATATTTATCCGAATTGGTCTTACCTTCGTGCATTAAAGGGAAAAAGGCACTTGTGGATTTGGCATTAAAGTCGGGATTAGACGAGTATCGTTTTGTAGAATTTGATGTTGACGATAACGGAAAAATTGTTCTAAATTCTAATAATTATATAAGGGTATCCAAAGATATAGAAAAAACCGCAAATGCTTTTTTGCAACAAAGAAAAGATATTGTAAACAATTCGTTCTTAACGGATACACAAAAGAGAAGAATTTTGAATTAGTTAAGAGACTGTGACGTTGACGATTGAAAAATCGTAAGTGTGCAGTCTTTTTTCTTTTAGTGGATAAGGTACATATTCTCCGTACATATTCTTCTCTCCTTCCGGGCACATCCTCATTGCGATTTCTTCCGAAAAGTAGTATAGTTATATGGAATGTATGCACAGCATATAAATGAACACAATGGGGAGAGGACATATGGAGCAGGAGAGTCTTACACTATTTCGCACATGTAAGAAGATTGCCCGAGAAATGGATGCAAACGGCATCCTTCTGGAGGGAAATTTCAGTGCAGTAGAACAACTGAGAATGGATCTGTTGGATTTCTTCTGTTATCTGGCTATCGCAGACGGGCTGATTCAGAAGGAAGAGGTTCGGTATATTAATAAGCTGCTGGAGTATGAGTTTGACGATTCCACGATTGTAGACTGTATACGCAGACATCGGATCGCAGATAAAGACTTTTTGAGCCGGCCGCCATTGTCACTTCATTATTTCCTGAAGGATAAGAATATTCCGAATGTTATTTATCAGGCAAAGTACTATGATATTCGGAACTTATACTACTATACCTTTCAGGAGCTGGGGCGAGACTTTATCGCCTGTAACCGCCGGGTGGAGGATAAGGAGATTCGGAGTCTGACTCGATATCTACTGATGCTGGAGAGTCAGATCAACTCCTATAAGCATTTCGGAGAGGATCGTCAGGAGGTTCCGGACAGCATTCCATATAAGACCAAAGAGGTGTCTGAGAATACGGAAGAAGAGATCCCGTTTGTAGGAACGATCACAGAGGCATCTCCGGAGGGATATGATCTGGATACGCTGATGAACGAACTGAATGATCTGACCGGTCTGGATAGCGTGAAGAAGGAAGTCAAAAATATCGTGAATCTGCTGCGTATCAATGAGATGCGGGCACAGAACGGACTAAAGGAAGCCAGTGTGGCCAGACATTTTGTATTTGCAGGGAATCCGGGAACCGGTAAGACTACCGTGGCACGGTTATTGTCGCGGATGTACTGTGCACTGGGTGTTTTGTCAAAGGGACATCTGGTAGAGGTGGACCGATCCGGTATGGTAGCCGGATATATGGGACAGACGGCACTGAAGGTGAAGCAGGTCGTCGATAAGGCAAAGGGCGGCGTCCTGTTTATAGATGAGGCGTATGCTTTGAGCAATCATGGGCCGGAGGGAGACTTTGGACAGGAAGCGATCGATACGTTGAATAAGTGCATGGAGGACTATCGGGATGATCTGATTGTGATCGTAGCAGGCTACCCGGATCTGATGGATGAATTTATCGATGCGAATCCCGGTCTGAAGTCACGATTTAATAAGACGATATATTTTCCGGATTATAATGAAGAAGAGCTGTATCGGATATTCAGCTATATGAGCCGGGAGCAGGACTATCATCTGGGAGCCGGTGGAGAAAAACGGTTGAGAGAAGTCCTTCGGGATATGGTCGATAAAAAGGATAAGAACTTTGGCAATGCCAGAGATATTCGGAACTATTTAAGCGGTGTGATAGAACGGCAGGCGAATCGGCTGGTAGCATGTGGAGCAATCGATAAGGAGCAGCTCCTGACGATAGAGCCGGAAGACCTATAGAGTGACAGATAGGAGAGACTATGAGTACAGAACAGAAGCCTCAGGACGGACAGGAAACGAAGAAGCCTGAAAAGTCCAAGAAGGTATTGTTAAAGAATCAGATAGAGCGGTATTTACGAGTGCCATTTTTTCTGTTGATTCCATTGGTGCTGTTTAATGGGATCATCTATGTGGCGAATCTGGAGACGGGGATCTGCTACTCCATTTTATTGGTTGTATATACGCTGATTATCGTATTTATCTATATTCATAATAAACCGAATATTATGTCCAGTCTGATCAGCTTTGCATTTGAACAGGGACAGGTGCAGAAGGAACTGTTAAAGGATCTGGCGATTCCGTATGCACTGATTGACTTTGATGGAAAGATCCTGTGGGCCAATCCGTTGTTTTACGGAATTATCGGTACGGAAAAGCCGGGAAAGCGGTCTGTGACACAGCTATTTCCGGATATTACGCGGGAACTGTTTCCACAGAAGAGTAATATGACAGAGTTTGGCATGAAGTATGAAGAAGGCTACTATCGTGTGGAAATGCGGCGGGTTGTGATTCATGATATTTTGCCGGAGGAAGTAGAGGTAGAAGAAGAGGATGGACTGATCGCTATGTATCTGTTTGATGAGACAGAACTGAGGCAGTACATTCAGGAGAATAAGGATCAGAAGCTGGTAGCCGGTCTGGTTTATATTGATAATTACGAGGAGGCACTGGAGGGAGTAGAGGAAGTACGACGTCCGCTGCTGACTGCACTGGTTGACCGGAAGGTGAACAAGTATATGCAGAATATAGATGCGATCGTGAAGAAGATCGAGAAGGATAAGTTTCTGGTTGTCTTCCAGCAGAAGTATCTGCAACAGCTTCAGGCGACGAAGTTCGCACTCTTAGATGAGGTGCGTTCCATCAACATCGGAAATGAAATTGCGGTTACACTGAGTATCGGACTGGGGGTAAATGCTCCGACTTATATACAGGCGTACGATGCGGCACGGGTAGCCATCGATCTGGCACTGGGGCGTGGCGGCGACCAGGCGGTCGTCAAGGACGGCGAACAGATCTATTACTATGGTGGTAAGTCTCAGGGAGTAGAGAAAAATACGCGGGTTAAGGCACGAGTCAAGGCACATGCTCTGCGTGAGGTGCTGGAGACAAAGGATCAGGTGATCATCATGGGGCATAAGATGCCGGATGTGGATTCGCTCGGTTCTGCGATCGGTATCTATCGGTTGGCGGCGACTATGAACCGCCGGGCACATATCGTTATCAATGAGGTAACGGCAGCGATCCGACCGGTCATGAATAATTTCATCGGAAATAACCTGTATCCGGAGGATCTCTTTATCGACAGCGAACAGGCGATGAATCTGATCGATCCGAATACGGCACTGGTGGTAGTCGATGTAAACCGGCCGAGCTATACAGAGTGTGAGGAGCTTTTGAATATGACGCGATCCGTGGTCGTGATTGATCACCATCGGACGATGAGCGACTCGATTCAGAATGCAACCCTTTCTTATATTGAACCATATGCGTCCTCTGCCTGTGAGATGGTAGCAGAGATTTTACAGTACATTATCGATAAGCCGAAGCTGCGGCCGATCGAAGCCGATGCGATGTACTCCGGTATACTGGTAGATACCGATACATTTGTAACGAAGACGGGTGTGCGTACTTTCGAGGCGGCCTCTTATCTGAAGCGAAGCGGAGCGGATGTTACCCGGGTTCGCAAGATGTTCCGTACGGACATAGATGCGTATAAGCAGAAGGTAGCAGGCGTTCGCAATGCAGAACTGTTTATGGATGATTATGCGATCGGTATTCTGCCGTCGGAGGGTGTAGACAGTCCTACGGTGCTGGCAGCACAGATCGCGAATGAACTGTTGGATATCGATGGCGTGAAGGCTTCCTTTATGCTGACACAGGTAAAGGATACGGTATATATCAGTGCAAGATCGATCGATGAAGTGAATGTACAGGTGATCATGGAACGTCTGGGTGGCGGTGGACATGCTACCGTAGCCGGCGCACAGCTTCATGACTGTACGGTAGAGGAAGGTAAGAAGCAGTTGCAGGAATTATTAGAGAAAATGACAGTGGAAGGAGATATATAGGATGGAAGTTATATTATTACAGGACGTAAAGGCATTGGGTAAAAAGGGACAGGTCGTAAAGGTAAATGATGGATATGCGCGGAACTTTATCCTGCCGAAGAAGCTGGGGCTGGAAGCGAACAGCAAGAATATGAATGATCTGAAGCTGCAGAAGGCAAATGAAGAGAAAGTGGCAGCAGAGCATCTGGCAGCCGCAAAGGCACTGGCAGCAGAGCTGAAGGATAAGGAAGTTGTACTGAGCCTGAAGCTGGGTGAGGGTGGTAAGACCTTTGGTTCCATCTCATCCAAGGAGATTGCAGAGGCGGCAAAGTCGCAGCTGGGATATGAACTGGACAAGAAGAAGATCCATCTGAAGGATAGCATTAAGACCTTAGGTGTTCACAATGTTGAACTGAAGCTGCATCCGCAGGTAGTCGGCGAGCTGAAGGTAAAGGTAACAGAAGAGAAATAGTGAGAAGATAAGATGGATGAGGCAGTAATTCGTAAAACACAACCGAATAGTGTGGAATCGGAGCAGGCGGTTCTGGCATCCATGCTCATGAGCCATGAGGCGGTGACCAATGTAGCGGATATGCTTACAAAGGATGACTTCTATCAGGCACAGTATGGAGTGATATTCGAAGCGATGGTGGAGTTGTACCATGAGGGAACCTCCATTGATCTGGTGACACTGATGGAACGTCTGAAGGAAAAGGGCGTTCCTGAGAATGTGTACAGTATAGAAACGATGCAGGAGCTGTTAAGTGTTGTGTCCACATCTGCAAATGCAAAGAAGTACGCGGAGATCGTAAAGGATCGGGCAAATATGCGCCGGGTGATTAAGCTGGCAGAGACTGCGGCAAATGAGTGCTATTCCCTGAAGGATTCTTCGGCAAATATTCTGAGTAACATTGAGAATCAGGTTCTGGAGATGACACAGAGTGCCAACAATGGAGATGATATTACCCCGATCCGGGAGGTCGTAGATAATGTACTGCGGAATATCCGGGAGGCATCAAAGCAGCAGGGAAATATCACAGGCGTGCCGACTGGGTTTATCGATCTGGATGATATGTTGACCGGTCTGCATGGTTCGGAGCTGATCCTGATCGCGGCCAGACCGGCAATGGGTAAAACCGCCTTTGTCTTAAATATAGCAGAACATGTAATACTGAAGACGGATGTTCCGGTAGCGATCTTTAACTTCGAGATGAACAAGGAACAGTTGGTACAGCGTATGATCGCTATGGAGTCTCAGGTGAATTCCCAGAACATCCGTACCGGTAATCTGCAGGATGACCAGTGGCTGAAGCTGTATGAGAGTTCCAATATTATAGGCGAAACGAAGCTGTTTATCGAGGATCAGTCGAATGTGACGATCGGAGATATCAGGAATAAGTGTCGGAAGCTGAAGCAGCGGCACAATATCGGATTAATCATTATCGATTACCTTCAGTTGATGAGTGGAAACGGGCGAACGGATTCCAGACAGCAGGAGGTATCGGAGATATCCAGAGGACTGAAGGTGCTGGCGAAGGAGTTAGATATCCCGATTATTGCACTGTCACAGTTGAGCCGTGCAGTCGAATCACGTACCGATCACCGGCCGATGTTATCGGATCTGCGAGAGTCCGGTTCTATCGAGCAGGATGCCGATGTGGTTATGTTCATTTACCGGGAGGATAAGTACCGGGATGATCTGCCGGAAGAGGATAAGAATAAGGCAGAGATCATCGTGGCAAAGCAGAGAAATGGTGCAACCGGTACGATTATGCTGGGCTGGCAGGGTGAATATACGAAGTTTGTGAATCTGGAGCGGAGCCGCCGGGGATAGAGAACGGTATAGAAGCCGCATTTTGTCGGAATGAGCAGGATAATAGAATACGATAGAAATTGAGGAAGAAATCCCCCTTAGTGTATGATAGTCAGTAGGAACGAAGACTGATACACCAAGGGGGATTTTCTTATGAACGAGACACGATATATGATATCTGATGCTTCTCGGAGACTGAAGGTAGAACCACATGTACTCCGGTACTGGGAGGAAGAGCTGGATATGAAGATCAAACGCAATGAGATGGGACATCGCTACTATACGGCAGAAGATATACAGGTTCTGCAGGTGGTTCAGGAGATGAAAAATCAAGGAATACAGCTACGAGCAATTAAGCAGTTGGTACCGGAACTATATCAGAACCCGGATTATAACTGGAAGGGAATCCTGGAGCAGAAGGAGGGTGTGATGCAGGAGATGCATGGAAGAAGTAACGGAGGAAAGGTGATAGAGATTAACGAAATGGTATCGACGCAGAGCCAGACACCGCTGGCGGTGGATACGATGTCAGCAGAGCTGAAGATGGAGCAGTTTCAGGAAATCATGACAAAGATCGTCGGGAAGGCACTGGAGGCTAATAACCGTTCCTTAAGTGGGGCGATCAGCAACGAGGTGTCGGACAAGGTATCTGAGCGGGTAATCAAGCAGATGGACTATGTCATGCGTGAAAATGAAGAACGGCAGGAGGAGCGGTTCCGAAAGCTGGATGAAGTCCTCCGACAACGTCAGAGAGCGAACGCAGAGGCGGCGGCAGCGGAGGAAAGCAAACGGAAAAAGAAGAAACGGCTGTTTGGTCCTAAGACAAAAACGCGTACCCGGTGAAGGCTTGAAAAACAAAGATAAATGTGCTAACATTAAGGTTCAATTATGATTATAAGGGGACGTATAGCGATGAAGAATATGTTGAACTTTAAGGATTACAGTAAGGAAGAGCTTACCGATATCCTGAATCTGGCACTGGATATGAAGAAGGATCCGCAGAAGTATGCGGAGATATTGAAGGGAAAGAAGCTGTATACACTGTTTGAGAAGACTTCCACCAGAACATTTTTATCGTTCACGACCGGTATGACAGAGCTGGGCGGAACATATTATAATCAGTTATGGAGGGATTCGAACTTTGTATTGGGCGAGCCGGTGTCGGAGTTGCGTTATGTAGGTAGAAATGTAGATATCATCATGGCACGTCTGATCAAAAATGAGACGGTTGAGCTGTTCGGTGCGAATACAACGGTTCCGTTCATCAACGGGTGTGACAGTACCTACCATCCATGTCAGATTCTGGCAGATGCACTGACGCTGTTAGAGAAGTTCGGAAGCCTGAATGTGAAGTTCTTATATATCGGTGCTAAGAATAATGTATTCAATTCGCTGGTTGAGTTCTTTTCTAAGATGGAGGCCGGAACCTTATATGGACTGACTCCATTGGTAAATGATACGGCAGTAGAGCCGGACTTCTATGAGAAGGCAAAGGCAACCGGATACTATGTAGAGCTGAATCCGGAGATGACGATGGAGGAAGCCAAGAAGTATGTGGATGATATGGATGTCCTGTATACCGATACATGGGTAGATATGGAGTTCTTCAACAACCCGGCCTATGCAGAGCAGAAGGAAAAGACACTGAAGATGATGATGCCATATCAGATCAATGCAGCACTGCTGAAGGACAGTCATGCGATCGTTCTGCATGATATGCCGATGCATGTCGGTTATGAGATCACGCAGGAGGTTGTAGATCAGAATCTGGAGCATATTCTGGATCAGGCTGAGAATCGTAGACATGCCGAGAAGGCGGTTATGGCAACCCTGTTAGGCAAGGGCAGTATTATAGCATAATAATGAGACAGACAAGCATATTTCAACGAAGCGATGGCGGATGCCGGGCAGTTGGAATATGCTTTTTTTATATCAAATTCGGAGAGGAATAAAATATAGAAATTACGATAATCGTGTTATATTATGAGAAATTTTAAAATATAATCATGTAATTTAATGTTAAAATTAAAAGAAAATGTGTTGATTTTTGCACGAATAGCCATTATACTATATTTAGTACCCGTAAGGAGGACAGATGATGTATAGAAAGATTATGGGCTTCTTGGAAGCGTGGAAAAAAAACGAACACCGCAAGCCTCTTATTTTACAGGGAGCAAGACAGGTCGGAAAGACATATTCTATTCTGGAGTTTGGACGTACTCATTATGAAAACGTGGCATACTTCAACTTTGAAACGAATCCAAAGCTGAATGAAACCTTTGAGGAAAACATCAGCCCTGATTATTTGATACCGATTTTGTCTCATATCGCAGGACAGACGATTGTAAAGGAAAAGACGTTGATCGTATTCGATGAGGTTCAGCTTTGCGAAAGGGCAGTGACAGCTCTTAAATATTTTTGCGAGGATGCTCCGGATTATCACATCGTTGTTGCAGGCAGTTTGCTTGGTGTTGCGGTTAACAGAGCTAAATTTTCGTTCCCTGTGGGAAAGGTCGATATGAAAACGCTTTACCCTATGGATATGGAAGAATTTATGATGGCACTCGGTGAAGCTGATTTAGTGGAGCAGATAAAAAAAAGCTTTCATGCCAATATGCCGATGCCGTCTGCGTTGCATGATGCCGCAATGCAGCTCTACCGTCAGTATCTTGTGGTTGGCGGGATGCCGGAGTGCGTAATGCAATTTACTGAGACAAAGGATTATATTCTTGTCCGTCATACGCAGGATACAATCCTTGCAAGCTATCTCAATGATATGAGCAAGTATAATAATTTGAATGAAATCAAGAAAACCAGACTTGCTTATGATAATATAACGGTTCAGCTTTCAAAGAAAAATACCCGTTTCCAATATAAGCTGATTAAAAAGGGTGGAAGGGCTTCTGAATTTGAAAATGCGATCGAATGGCTTTGTTTGTCCGGTATCGTGTCACAGGTTTACAAGGTTGAGCAAATTAAGAAACCTTTGGAAAACTATCGAGATATTGATGCGTTCAAGATTTATGTATCGGATTTGGGACTACTTTGTGCTAAGAAAGAGTTAGCGGCCAATGATATTCTTTATATGGTTGAGGAAATCAACGATTTTAAGGGTGGCATGGCGGAAAATTATGTCAATGTGCAGCTTTCTATTAACGGCTATCATACCTACTATTGGGAATCTCAGCGTGGAGCTGAAATTGATTTTATAATTCAGCGCGATGGTCAGCTTATTCCCATTGAGGTCAAATCCGCCGATAATACCAAGGCTAAGAGTTTAAAGGTCTATATGGACACTTATAAGCCTGCGTATGCGATCAAACTCTCTGCTAAAAACTTCGGGTTTGAGGACAATAAAAAGATTGTTCCACTCTATGCTGCATTTTGCATCTGAGAATTTATATGGACAATCCCAAATACATTCAGGAACAAGACAAGTGCTTTTGAAAAACGGGGCAATTTATACTTATAAAAACTGCCAAAAGTGTCAATGTAAAAATAACTTACTTTGCCGCCTGTACGCGATAGCTGGTGACACCCAGAACGGTTTCCCCGTCGATCTGCAGTGCCGTCGGCTGGTCGAATTCTACAGTGATATCATGTCCGGTCAGGATCTCGACCATCTCCGTATGCTTTACATGTTCACCCTTGAAGATCGAAGGGAATACCACCAGAGTTTTCAGTTTATTGGAACCATACATGACAGCGACCGAAACCGTATCATTATGCATACGATCCTGCTTCGGTGTGATCATCATGCCGCCGCCATAGTAGCGTCCGTTCATTGTAGGTGCCAGCCAGACCTTCTGATAGGTATGCTGGGTACCGTCTACGGTAATCGTCGCATTGGTTGGCTGGTAGTGGAATAGCAGTCCTTTGATTGCGATGGCAGTATAGTTTGCCGGCTTATTTGAGGTCTCATGCTGTTTATCTGCAACCTCGCAGCAGTAGCCGTCGATACCATAGCCGATGCCGTTTAGGAAGTAGCTGGTCTTTCCGTTTACGGTGACCTGCGGGAGGTGTTTTAGGTACGGATTGATCGGAAATGGAACGGTATCCGGCTCCCGGCCGAGATCCCGCAGGAAGTCATTTCCGCTTCCGGTAGGGTAGTATAAAACCGTATTCGGGATATCTATATTTGCGGTGTCATTTATGAAGTGATTCAAAGTACCGTCACCGCCACATAGGATGATGTGGTCATCGGATGAAAGCTTAGACAGGAACTCGGAATAGTCTGACAGCTGTGTCACATCTGTATAGATCAGTTCCTGCTCCGGCATCAGAGCATTTAGCTTATGTGCAGCCTCTTCTCCTTGTCCGTTGCAGGCCAGTGGATTGTATAAGATATATTTTTTCATCATGATAAGGATCCTCCTTCGTTTTTCTTTGTAAGCTGTTTTTCCATACAGGCGTAGATCTGGGTACCCAGATCAGCGGTTCGCTGATGGGCGATCGTGTCGGTATCCAACACCTCCAGAATATCGATGTATACATGAGAGGCATGCCATGGAGCCAGCGTTTTTATCGTTTCCGTTCCCTGTACCGTCAGAACTACGATGGGAACCTGAGCCTTTTGTGCAATCTTCAGAACTCCGTTATGAAAGGGCAGAAGCTTCAGTGTTTTGCTGCGGGTCCCTTCCGGGTAGACTGCGATCGATGCCTGATCGGTCTGAATCAGGCGTGTGGCCCGTTGGATCGTCTTCATGGCATTTTTGGGATTCTCCCGGTCAATGGATAGGTAGCAGCACCTTCGGATGATGCGCCCGAAGATCGGAATGTGCAGATTCTCGTCCTTGGATATAAAGGCCAGTTCTGCCCGGCGAAAGGCCTGCCACGTTACGATCGGATCGAACTTCGAACGGTGATTGCTTACCAGAAGAAAACGCCCATCCGTAGGGAGCAGCTCGCCTCCGGTTACATGGGTATGGATCCGGCATACCTTCAGAGATATGGCGGTAAAGCTGTATAATAGAAAATGATAAAATCGGCTGTTGGTATCGTACTCTTTGTTGGGATTTACCAGCAGGCTGCTAATGACCAGAATCAGTAGATAAAGGATCAGCAGTCCCAGTAATACAAGTGCCAGAATACCCAGTATTTTTAATAGAATCATATGCATAGTCTCTTTCTGAAATCTTACTCAACTATATGTAGAATAGCATATTCGCAGACCATTGAAAAGAAGAAAAAATGAGAACCGCCACCCATAGCAACAGGTGGCGATTCTCATATAGTGCTTGTAGATATCCTACAATTACTCCTCTGAAATAGCTCCAGCAGGGCAAGATCCAGCGCAAGAACCACAGCTGATACAAGTATCAGCGTCGATTACGAACTGGCCATCTCCTTCAGAAATAGCACCAACCGGACAAGCTCCGGCACAAGCACCACAGGATAAACAAGCGTCAGAAATAACGAATGCCATAACGTGTATCCTCCTTTACCTTTTATATACAATCCTAATTTTAAGCCTTTTGGTCGATTATAGCAAGTAGAATTTTCAGGAAAACTTGCATTCATTTCGTATTCGATATACAATATCAAAAACAGACAATGATGCTTATAGATAAGGAGAACCATTATGTTATCACAACACTATATTGATATGACCTCGCAGAAGTCAGCGATCCGGGAACTCTTCGATTATGGTTCGAAGCGTGCCAAAGAGATCGGTTATGAGAATGTATTTGATTATAGTTTAGGAAATCCGAGCGTTCCGGCTCCACAGGCATTTACAGATGCACTGATGGATCTTATTCAGAATATGGATCCGGTTGCTCTGCATGGATATAGTCCAAGTCTGGGTATTCCTTCTGTCCGTCAGGCAGTTGCAGATTCTCTGAATCAGAGATTTGGCATGAATTTTAAGATGGAGGATATCTTCATGGCGGTTGGTGCCGCAGGTGCGATTGCACATGCGGTTCGTGCCGTTACCGTACCGGGGGATGAGGTGATTACATTTGCTCCGTTTTTTCCGGAATACTATCATTATGTAAATGGAACCGGAGCAGTGCTGAAGGTCGTGCCGGCAGATATCACCAGCTTTCAGATAAACTTTGAAGCATTTGAAGAACTGCTGAATCCGAAGACGATGGCAGTCCTGATTAATACACCAAACAATCCGTCCGGTATCGTGTACTCGACTGCAACGATAGAGAAGCTGGCAGCGATCCTGACAGCGAAATCAAAGGAATACGGACATCCGATCTATATTATCTCAGATGAACCGTATCGTGAGATCGTATTTCAGGGTGTGGATGCACCATTTGTGGCAAAGCACTATGATAATACGATTATCTGCTACTCGTTCAGTAAGTCGTTATCATTGCCGGGAGAACGTATCGGATATGTAGCGGTAAATCCGGCATGTACGGATGCAGCACTGATCGTAGATATGTGTGGTCAGATCTCCAGAGGAATCGGACATAACTGCCCGCCATCGCTGATTCAGTTAGCGGTTGCCAGAGTTTTGGACATGACGGCTGACCTGTCGGTATATGAGACCAATAAGAACATCCTGTATAAGGAATTAACCAGAATCGGATTTGATATCGTGGAACCGGGCGGAACCTTCTATTTGTTTCCGAAGGCTCTGGAAGAGAATGCCGGTGCCTTCTGCGAGCGGGCAAAGGCGCATGACCTGCTTCTGGTGCCAAGCGATTCCTTTGGATGTCCGGGACACTTCCGGATCTGCTACTGTATCCCGACGGAGAAGGTTCTGCGTTCGATACCGGTCTTTGAAGAACTGGCAAAGGAATATCGGTAGATCATCGTATGTGATCGAATAACGATACGAAATATAAAAATAGAAATAAAAAGAAACCATCTGACAGCCTTTCTGTACTGTGTACCGATTGCCAGATGGTTTTTATTCATTTCTTTTATTGTTCCCGTATATGCTACAGGCGATGTCGGAAGTGCTTACAGCCTCATATATCCATAGCTGTTTACGATCGCATCCAGCTTCTGGCCTGCCTTGCAGTATGGACACTCATCATGTGGATAAGTCTTATACTCCGGGAAGTCTTCCTTCTTAAAGATCGACTGGATCTTATGTCCGTTGATCTCGTCGGTTGCTGAGAACAGGGCAGATACGCCTGCAACACGGCCGCCGTAGTATTCGATACACTCTAAGGCACGCTCGATGGTACGACCGGTCGTTGCGGTTGCTAATAGTAGCAACACATGCTTATTCCGGATCATTGGTTGTAGATTATCCCGGAATACTAACTGACCCATAGAGTTTATCTCCGGGGAAACGACATAAATCGTCTGATGGGCATTCATAGACATGAAGCCTGCCGCGCTAAGCTCTTCTGCCAGATACGCACCGATCACTTCGGTTCCATCCATACATACGATGGTATCGACGATCGTGCTGGTTACATATTCATGAACAATTCCCTTTGCTGCAGACATGGCCATGCTCTGTCTGGTCTTTAAGGTTGTCATATCCATATAGTAGTTGATATGGGAGTGATTCGTTGCAAAATGTCCCGGTATAATCTTTACCGACAACATATTATTATACTGTGAATACACCTTCATTGCTGCTTCTTCCATTCTGATCCTCCTTCAGTTACGCACTTATATGCCTGTTCTCATTCTAACTTTTTCCAGTCATATTGTAAAGCGATTCTTTAATAGAATAATTCCGTTAACCGCCAGCCGCCGTCTTCTTTTATGACGGTTTCCGTCAGGGTATATTCTTCGGCCTTCGGTTCGTCGGACGGCTCTTCGATCGTTGTATAGATCGTAAAGGTACAGCTATCCTCGGATAAAACATCGATTGTTACAGTATAATCTGCCCAGTCTACATAATAGCCCTTTGCACCGTCATAGTTCAGATCCAGATAGAGCATACCATCGTTGTCCACATACTTCGGGTTTCCTTCCTCCGGATAATTATATAGCAGGCGGTCTGCCTCTGCTTTGCAGTAAATAGAGCGCACATAGGTTTCAAACTCTGCATAGTTTGCAAAGTAATCCTGATCAATGAGTCGGAGAGAACCGTCCGTACTGCTTTCCTCATCGACAGGAAGGCTGCCGCAGGCAAACCAGTAGTTGCATCTTACATTCTCGTCGATCAGGTAATGAAGCTCCTGATCCGTGATTCCACCGGTTTCGACCGGGATTTCGGCGGTCAGATCGGTGATCTTATTTCCGTCCTCCGTATATTCCTCCAGCTCATTGTTGATTGTCTGGCTTGCAACCGGTGTCTGTTTAGCGGTTGTGCCGCAGGCACATAAGGCTCCCACCATGAGTATTATCATCCCTGTTGCTGCGATTCGTTTCATTTCTTTACCCTCCTCATTCCTTTTTCTTATCTTACCCTGTTAGTATTTTGAGTGTCAATACAGGAAACCGGAATTGTATCTGAGATTATGCTTGACAAACTGGTTAGACTGAACTAACATAACGAGTGTTATGATAAAAGGAAAAGAAGAAACAATTGAAAACATAAAACAGGCAGCGCTGGAAGAGTTTTATGATAATGGATACGCCAAGGCGAGCCTCAGAACGATCTGTAAACGCGCGGGTGTTACAACAGGTGCCATGTATTTTTCGTTTGAAAGTAAGGAAGCGTTATTTCGGGCGATTCTGGAGCCTCTTGTGGAGAACTATGAGAGGATGCTGGCGAGGTTCATGCAGATGGAGACGGAACATGCGACGGAGGGCCCGGATATCGATATTCTTCTCATGCGGTTCATTCTGGAGCATAAGAAGGAAACGATCATTATCATGGATAAGGCGCAGGGAAGTTGTTATGCGTCATATCGAAAGAAGATCGAAGCTATGATGGAGCAGCTATTCTTTGAATATTTTCAATACAGACTGCAGGAACCGCCGGATAAGGGATTGATGAAAATATTAGCCAGACAGCGATTGGATAGCTGTCTGGAGATTGTAAAAGAGGACTATGATATGGAATATAGCTTGTATTTGGTAAAACAGACCGGTATTTATGCCGAGGGTGGAACAGACAGGTTAATAAAGAGTTTAAGAGAGCTTCACAGGAATTAGCTGTGAAGCTTTTTTAATAGCATAACATTTTATAACAAACGTTACGGAGGTTGATAAGAAATGAAAGAACAGGTAAAAGTAACAGGTGTGCCGGAAACCATGATCCAGACCCTATATGCACGGGCAAAGGAAACGGGTAAGAAAAACGCAAAGATCAAGGACGATATGGCGGTAGAGATCGTATCAAAGATCGATTATGACTTTTCCAATGCAGATAAGGATAAAGCCATGTCATCCGGTGTTGTTGCCAGGACCATCGTGTTAGACCAGATGGTAGGGGAGTATTTAGACAACCATCCGGGAGCTGTTGTTATAAACATCGCCTGTGGTATGGATACGAGATGCTATCGTATGGAGGGAAGCTATTCACGCTGGTATAATATAGATCTGCCGGAGACGATCGAGATCCGGAAGCGGTTTTTTACGGAAAACGGCCCGATTTACCAGATTGCAAAATCAGCAATGGACGAGTCCTATGCAGATGAGATTATATATGATAAGGAAGATGTGTTGGTCATAATTGAAGGACTTACGATGTATCTGAATGAGGCGGATGTCAGACAGATGTTTTCGATTATAGAAAAGAAGTTCCAAACAGCTGCGGTACTGGTTGAGGTGATGTCACCATTTGTGGTACAGCATGTAAAGGAAAAGTCCATAGAGGGAAGCAATGCAAAGTTCAGCTGGGGCGTGAAGAGCGGAAAAGAGCTCCAGAAGCTTCTTCCCGCTTTTATATGCAAGGATGATGTCAGTCTGGTAGAGGGAATGAAGAAAATCATGCCGATTTACCGTGTGATCGGAAAGATACCGGCGATTCGGAATTTCTCAAACAAGATCATCGTTATGGAGAAAAAGTGATTTCTTTGACAGATAATATATGCTAGTATGGAAGGGAGATCGTGTGTAGAAAAGAGGAAACGGACAGAATGAATACAGATAAAATGACATCCCCATTGAATACGAAACGAAGGATCCTGCTGGCATCGCAGTCACCGAGGAGACGGGAGCTGTTATCACAGGCGGGATTTGTATATGAAGTAGAGCCGTCTCAGGTAGAGGAGCATACTACCCGGACGATTCCGTGGGAGATCGTTATGGAGCTATCCCGGCAGAAAGCACTCGACATCAGTCGGAGACATAAGGATCCGGAGCTTTTGGTGGTCGGTGCGGATACCATAGTCGCTTATGGGGATCGAATCTTGGGAAAACCGCATTCTGCAGAGGCGGCAGTGGAGATGCTGACGCTTTTGCAGGGCAGCCGTCATCAGGTCTATACAGGTGTAACGCTGGTCTGGACCGAGCAGGGAGAAGAGCGGATCCATACCTTCTATGAGAAGACAGAGGTGGAATTCTATCCCATGTCACAGGAAGAGATTTATAGATATGTGGATACCGGAGACTGTATGGATAAGGCAGGGGCATATGGTATACAGACCCAGTTCGGAATCTATATCAAAGGAATCCATGGAGACTACAATAATGTCGTTGGTCTGCCGATCGCAGCCCTGTATCAGGAAATGAAACGGAATGATTTATTATAACAGAAGGAACGAAATGTAAAATTACTCTTAATTTTGGCGGATTTGCAACATAATGGTAAGGGTCTGTGCTATCATACTAGGTAGCGTAGGCCCTTCTTCGGTTTTGATTGCTGCCTGTAGGGAAAGGCGGAAGAAGACAACGAAGCTGGGGCATAAAGGAAGGACATAGATATGAAGTTTATGCATATAGCAGATGTGCATCTGGGTGTGATGCCGGATAAGGGGAAACCGTGGTCTGAGCAGAGGGCACAGGATATACGGGATACATTTCAGAGAATATTGGATACGGCGCGGGAAGAGGAGATCGATGTGTTATTAATTGCAGGAGATCTCTTTCATTTTCCGCCGACGATGGCGATGCTGAAGGAAGTAGATGCCCAGCTGAGTGAACTGGAGCATGTGACGACGGTCCTGATCGCCGGGAATCATGACTATCGGGCAGCAGGCTCTCCGCTGGATCGGTATGAGTTTCAGTCGGATACCGTGTGCATAAGTGCCGGAAGTCCGGAGCAGATCGTTCTGGAGGATCTGGAAACCTGTATTACCGGTATCAGCTATGACCGTCAGGAGATTCCGGAGGGAATCTATGATTCTTTGCAGCCACAGACTGAGGGCGAGGAGGCACATCCGGAGTTTTTTCAGATCCTGCTGGCGCATGGCGGAGACAGCAGACATGCACCGATGAATCGGAAGCAGATTCTGCAGTCCGGATTTGACTATATTGCACTTGGACATATTCATAAGCCGGAGACGATTGTACCCGATCGTATGATATATGCCGGAAGCCCGGAGCCGATCGATTATACCGATGTGGGACCACGCGGCTATGTAATCGGAGAGGCTGTGCGGGAGCCGGAGGGGTGGAAGGTTCGGACGCAGTGGAGATCCTGTTGCAGCCGGCAGTATGTAGATCTGGAGGTTGAAGTGGAAGAGGATATGACTAATTATCGACTTCAGCGGGTGGTACAGGAGCGGATCGATGCCGATGGAGGAGAGAATATCTATCGGATTCGGTTGTATGGAGGACGAAGCAGCCTCTTTCAGGTGGATCTGAATGGATTAACAAAGCTATATGCGATATATGATGTGATGGATGATACGCATGAGGCCTATCAGCTACAGCGACTACAGGAAGAAAATGCAGATAATCTGCTGGGAAGATATATTCGGAGCTTTGATGGGCAGGAGGACGAGCTGCATCAGAAGGCACTGGAGTATGGAGTGCGGGCACTGATGCGCAGTCGGATAGAAATGAAGTGAGGATGAACTCATGTATATAAAGAAACTGATATTACAGCATTTTGGAAAATATCATAATCGGGAAATAGAACTGCAAAAGGGAATTAATCTGATCTATGGGCCAAATGAGGCAGGAAAGACAACGGTCAGAGACTTTATCATCGGTATGTTTTACGGGATTGAGCGGTCGCGTGGTGTAGCGGCACGAACGGATGAATATACCAGACGGGAGCCGTTAGAGGGCGGCGGATATTCCGGTTCCATGGAGCTATATAAGGATGGTGTCCGATACCGGGTGGATCGTTCCTTCCGAAAGGATCAGAAGTATCTGAAGGTGTATCAGCAGGAGAGTGGCCGCGAGCTGGAGATCGGAGATCGATTGAGTCTGCAGGGGATCCTGACAGATCTGGACAAGAACGGATATACCAATACACTATGTATATCCGGTCAGGGGGCAGCCTACAAGCAGGAGCTTCAGGAAGAGTTTCGGCATTACCTGATGAATGTAAAGGAGACGCATACCGGGAATCTGAATCTAAAGGATGCCTATGCCTGCCTGCAGGAGCAGAGAAAGGCACTGAACCGCAAAGGGCTGGAGAATGAACTGCAGTCTGTGAGCCATAGAATGGAAGAGCTGTCTCTGGAAGCGGAGCTGGAGAGGATCGGAAAGGAACGGCAGGCGTGTGAGAAGAGGCTGTTGGCATTATCCGGGCAGCAGGAACAGGAGCAAGCGGATAGCAGAAAGAACGATGCGGAACGAGCCGACAGAAGGAAGAAGGATCGGCAGGAGCAGATGGATCCCCAGCTAAAACAGATTATCACCTTTTTAAAGGTGCTGTTAGGCTTTGGCGTTCTGGCATTGGTTCTGATTCTGATATTTGTTCTTCCGATTACCCTGTATTATAAGGGTTGGCTGACGGTGATCGCAGTTGTGGTTGCATTATATCTGTGGGGAATGAGCCGGTATAAGCAGAGAAAGAAGGAACGGGCGAACCAAAAGGGAACAGGCAGACCCAAAGAGAACGAGCCAAACGGACAGGTTGAGAGCGTATCCGTGTCTGCCGATCAGATCATGGAGTATAGCCAGCGGCTGGCGGATCTGCAAGTACAGGAAAATGAACTGCTGAAGCGGAATGCGCAGCAGCAGGAGTTAAAAAGCCGATATGATGATATTAAGAGTCGGATGGCACATGTAGATCAGGAATTGGCGGCGATTGATCTGGCACAGAGTACGATTCAAAGTCTCTCAGGCGACATTTATGATCAGTATGCACCGGCCTTAAGCAGACAGGTATCCGATATGGTGGCACGGATTACACAAGGCCGGTATACAGATGTCCGTCTGGATGAGCAGCTACAGATACAGGTTCGAAAGGGAGACCGGTATCTGGGAGCGGAGTACCTGAGTGCCGGAACACTGGAGCAGATCTATCTGGCTGTGCGGCTGGCTGTTGCGCAGGAGATGGGGCAGTCCGGGATGCCGCTCATACTGGATGACATCTTTGGTGCCTATGATGATGCGAGGCTGGAGGAGTGTTTGCAGTGCCTGGCTTGTTATCCGGCAGAGCAGATCATTATATTTACGGCAGGTGATCGTTTGGCAGATACGTTAGACCATACAGATATTGATTATAATTATATTGAGGTATAGAAGGGTTCAATATAACCAGAGACCGGTTTTCACAGATCTTAGTAAGAAGTGTGGAAACCGGCCTCCGTTTTTTTATACAGAAAGAAACGCCCGTCTCTGTATATGAGATATTTTAATAAGAAGTATAGTTCTCGGTAATGGTATGCTTTTCCTTGTATTCGCTGATCCGTGCCTGAATCCGTTCTGTCTGATCCAGAATGTCGCTGATAGAAGCGTCATGATTCAGATGGTCGATTAACAGAGCAATATACTTGCTCAGATCAGCGGATGCGTACCATTCCTTTGCCAGAAGCTCCGGCATCTGATAGGTCAGGTTGGTCGTGATGACCTTCTCGATGGTTCCATCCTTATAGGCTTCATCAAAGATTTCCAGACCATTGGTAAACAGACCGAAGGTACACATACAGTATACGCGGCGGGCCTTGCGAGCCTTTAACTGCTTTGCAACGTCCAGCATACTTTCGCCGGAAGAAATCATATCATCAATGATGATAACATCCTTGTCCTCAACCGAATCCCCTAAGAATTCATGAGCGACGATCGGATTCCTGCCGTTAACGACGGTTGTATAATCCCGGCGCTTGTAGAACATACCGACATCGACACCCAGCATATTGGCGAGGAAGATTGCTCTGTGCATCGCACCCTCATCCGGGGAGATGACCATCATATGATCCTTATCAATGCTCAGATCCGGAGTAGACCGCAGCAGGCACTTGATAAACTGGTAGGTTGGGCGGATATTTTCAAATCCGCTAAGAGGAATCGCATTCTGAACACGTGGATCATGGGCATCAAAGGTGATGATATTGTCAACACCCAGACCGATCAGTTCCTGAAGCATCAGAGCACAGTCGAGGGATTCCCGGGAACTTCTCTTGTGCTGGCGACTCTCATATAAAAATGGCATAATGACAGTCAGTTTTCTGGACTTTCCGGTAAGAGCAGCGATGACACGCTTCAGATCCTGATAGTGATCATCCGGAGACATCGGTACGGCAACACCGTTCATCTTGTATTGTAGACTGTGATTCAGGACATCGACCAGAATATACAGATCGGTACCGCGAACAGACTCGCGGATAACGCCCTTTGCTTCACCGGAACCAAATCTGGGGCAGGAACTGTCAATCAGATAAGAATCCCGCTCATATCCATGAAATGCGATGGTAGACTTATGCTCGTTCTGGCGCTCAGCTCTCCACTTTACAAGGTAGTTGTCTACTTTTTTACCTAATTCCGTACAGCTCTCCATAGCAATAATGCCAAGGCGACCAACCGGAATTGTTTCTAATTTACTGTCATCAGGCATGATAAGTTTCCTCCATTGGTTAAAATGTTGTTAATAGATTCATATATATAAAGCGAGGAAGAACCCCTTGCTTTTATATCATTATTTCATAGTATTCGTCAAGTAGTAGTTTGCCATGACTTACGTCGTAGAAGGCGGATATCTTCCCCGTAGATCAGATAGATCAGGTAGCTGTCAAAGATACGGGATGAGATTCGTTCGCTGTAACGGTTTTGCAATCCGGTCAGTGACAGATTGGTAGAAATAATGGTTGCCTTTCGACGCAGCAGACGGTCATTCATGAGGGTATACAGATAGGTGTTTGTAAAATTATTGCTCATCTCGGTTCCCAGATCGTCTATAATCAGGACATCGCAGTTGGTAACTGCCTGATAGAAGTCCTGACTGCCGGGAAGCTGATATTTGTTCATAACGACATCCCCGATTTGCTCAAACATTGTTCCGGCAGATGTATATAGGACCGCGTAGCCCATATCCAGCAGTTCCTTAGCGACACAGCTGGAAAAGAAGGACTTTCCGACACCGGTCATTCCATAAAAGAGGATATTTCCCTTTCCGTTTGTGCTGCCTTGCAGGTAAGCCGGAAAATCAGAAATGTAGGTCTGTAAAGAGTGATAAATATTCTCTATATTCTCACGCGGAGTCAGCTCATGGACACCATCCGGCTGGGCACTGTAGTAATCAAGACGGAAGGTCCGGAAGTTTTCGGTATCCAGCTTATGACCTAAATTAGATTGTGCATACTGATGGGCAACAAAACGCTGTTTTAAGCACTCACATGGGTCATTGCCTATGTAGCCTGTGTCCCGGCACTTTTGGCAGGTGTATATAGGAGACAGGTAGTCGGCAGGATAGCCGGCAGCCGTAAGGAGCGCATGCTTTTCCCTGATCAGGTTCTGCGTTTGATCAACCAGCTGGGCTTTATCTACCGGAGTGTCATGATCTAAGGCGGCATCAATGGTCAGATCCCGGATCATGTTATCGATATCTGCGATTCTTGGTATCGCCTCCCGAACCTCGCGGATCCGGTCATTCTGAAGCTGATGATTTCGGAAACGCAGGGTTTCATATTCTTTCTTCAATTCCGTTGCATATGGGGAACGGTCAAACATGGGTAATCTCCTATCTTATTAATTCTGAAGCTTATCCGGGTTATCCGGCTGCTTTGTTATATTCTGGATTTCTTTGATGAAGAAGCTTTCCAGATCTTTATTATCATATCCCTGTTGTTGAAAATTATTAAACGGAATATTCTGAACCTTAGCGGAAGAAGCTTTCGCAGCGGCCTTCTTCTGTGCCTGATGCTGTTCGTCCAGTTTGTGAATGTCATCCAGACTGGTTACCTGACGGTTGTGCCAGTCAGTCAGGATACCATTGACATAACGGAAGGTCAGCTTGTTGTTTTCTCCGGCACGCTGACAGGCTTCTATAATGATGTCCTGCTGGAAGGAGTAGTCATTCTTCCATTTATTAATATACCGTAGTTCAATCGGAGTCAAAACCCGCTTTAGTCCCATTTCACGGGAGATGGCGGTGTTCAGTGCATTATAGGCTGCGGTCTCCCGTTTTGCATCTTCAGCTGTACGGATGCCGCGCTGATACCAGTCAATGGCGACCTTTTCCATATAGCAATGCGAGGTGTGTCCAAGAGAAGCGCAATATTCTATCAGATATTCTAACAGTGTGGCAGGAAACTGAAGCTGTTCGTATATGTATAAAAGCGTTTGAAGTTCGGTTACTACTGGGGAGTGCCCGCAGTACATTTCAAACTGATATAGGATAGAGGCAAATTCAGCATCCTCGTTTCGTTGGTTAATCTCTGTTGAAGAATAGCTTTTTTTCATAGGAATCGTTGCTGTTCGTTTAGAAGCAGAAACGGTAGCGGTCTGTAGTGCATCTGCGTTTGCATCCGGAACCGGTGGGCGGGTCTGAGAGAGCGGATAAACCTTCTCAGAGGCATCCGTTTCCATCGGATGCAGAAGCTCCATACCGGAGGTTCGGTCGGACTCCTCCTGCTGAGCCGGTGGATACAGCTTTAATACTGTGATTCCGATCAGTTCGCTTTGCTGGTTATACTCCAGACGCAGGACATCGCGGTCAACCCAGTAGCGGATCGCACGGCAGACATCCTTCTGCGTACACTGGAAATGATCGGCAATCTCCTGTATACTGACAGGACGGCCGATAGACTGCAGACGGATCATATACAAGTATATTTTGACAAATTCTCCATTTGCGGAAGTCATATAATAATCTATAAAGAAGTTCGAAATCGAGGAAAAAGTCTCTCCATTTTCAGATGTTATAGATATCGTTTTCACGTCATTTGTTCTCCTTCCCCTTACTACATTTCAAATGTAAATGCATTATATAATAGGGGTCTGAAAAAGTAAACCGAACAGGTTTTCGCCCGGCTGTGCAAAAAAAAAAGTGTAAAAAGTGGAAACTGTGGACAACGTGTAAAAGGATTGAGTTTGTCAAACAAATTCGAAAAAAATGCCCACAATTTTTATCAGAAATATCTGCACAAAAAATTGTGGACATTGTGTATAACTATTTTTTTAAGAGGTTTTCGCCAATGTTTACAACATCTCCGGCACCCATAGTTATTAACAAATCATCTTTTTTGCAATTTTTTTTCACATAGTCTTCGACATCCTGAAATTCAGGTAGATAAATGACATCTGTATGATAAGTATTCTGAAGAATATCAGCAATGTCCTGAGAAGACACGATACCGGTATCCTGCTCACGGGCGGCGTAAATCTTCGTAAGGACAACATGATCTGCATGAGAGAGGGCTTCTGCAAATTCCGGAAGCAAAGCCTTCGTCCGGCTGTAGGTATGCGGCTGGAAAATGCACCAGATATCATGATGCGGAACCTGATGGGCAGCAGTCAGGGTTGCCTTGATCTCAGTTGGGTGGTGGGCATAGTCATCGATGATGGTGACACCTTCCCGGACTCCCTTTTGTTCAAAACGGCGTTTGGTTCCGCCAAAAGCATCCAGTCCTGTACAGATGGCAGTTCTGTCGATGTGCAGGGCGTCTGCAGCAGCGATCGCAGCCAGAGAGTTCGTAATATTGTGTGCGCCATGCACATGAAGCCGGATGTGTTCTGCCGGTACTCCATTAACCAGAAGTGTATAAGAAGCACAGCCCTGTGCGTCATAGGTGATGTCGGTTGCGGAATACATACAGTCAGAGGTCAGACCAAAGGTAACGATCTTTTGAGATAGACCATCCGTAATGGTATGCAGGCAGTCCATTTCGCCATTGATGACCAGAACCCCGTCTGGCTTTAGCTTGTGTGCAAAGGTACGGAAGGACTGGATGATTTCTTCGATTCCACTGAAGAAGTCCAGATGATCGGCATCGACATTCAAAATGATACTGATTTCCGGCCGGAAGGCATGGAAGCTGTTGGTATACTCGCAGGCTTCAGTTATAAAGTAATCAGAATGACCAACACGGATATTTCCTCCGATAGCATCCAGCATACCACCGATGGAGATCGTAGGATCTGTCTGTGCGGCAAGGAAGATATGAGCCAGCATAGAAGTGGTCGTTGTTTTTCCGTGGGTACCACTGACGGCAATCGAGTATGGGTAGTTCGCCATGATCTGCCCCAGAAGCTGTGCGCGGGTAAGCATCGGCTTCCCGCTGGATACAGCAGCCTGATATTCCGGATTATCCGGGTGGATGGCAGCTGTATATACCACCAGATCAATATCCGGAGTAATGTTTTCTGCTTTCTGACCGATCATAATGGTGGCACCGAGTTTTTCAAGCAGGGCTGTAATATCAGACGCTTTTGAGTCTGATCCACTGACGGTAAAGTGCTCCTGCAGAAGAATCTCTGCCAGACCGCTCATGCTGATTCCGCCGATTCCGATAAAATGTATATGAATGGGTTGATTAAAATCTACATTATACATAATTGCTCTCCGTCCTTTATTTGTTTTACTCGGCACTATCTGTGGTGTCTGTTGTATCTGAAGCATCGGAAGCACCCGCTTCGTCTGTGGTATCCGATGCGTCTGTAGCGTCTGTTGATTCGGAAGCGGTATCTCCGGCACTTTGGGCAGTTGCTAAAATCGCTTTGTCCAGAGCAAGGAAGTCATCATCGCTAATATAATAATATTCATCATTATCCAAAATCGTAACTGTAACCGTAGTTCCGTCTCCGTTTCCGATATTTGGAAGGGCTGCCTTCAGGATATCAATGATTCCCTGTGCATATTCTGTCTCATAGGCATCCAGCTCATAATCATTATAATCGCCGGCAGTAACCTTCTGATTCATATCTTCGATATAAGCAACGACATCATCGTATGTAATCTGA
Organism: uncultured Clostridium sp.; assembly: GCA_900539185.1. Taxonomy (GTDB): domain Bacteria; phylum Bacillota; class Clostridia; order Lachnospirales; family Lachnospiraceae; genus CAG-632. The sequence continues at coordinate 68,862 of UQBG01000009.1, read as the reverse complement.
AGGATGTCGATCGGATAAATCGTGACGGTCACAGTATAAACGCCGTCATTCTTGCTGACATCCGAGATCTCGTACTTGGCATGGCTGTAGATCTCCTTTGCCAAATCCCGGAACTGACTCTTGATATCCGAACCGTCTACATCCGTTACGCCGTAAGCAGTCATAAGTGCATCGGCCAGATAGTCCAGCCCATCGTCATATACCTTCTGGGCATCCTCCTCAGAGGCACCGGTTATTTTCTGGTATTCTGTATAATCGGCCTTGTAGTTGACATCCAGCAGACTCTGAACATAGTTTGCATAGGTTTTTTTTCCATTTCCGAACAGGGAACAGCCGGTTAGTGAAAAAATCATAAAAGCAGTCAGCAAAAGGACCGTAAAATGCTTCATTTTCAATTTCATAGTATATTCCTCCTGAATTCTTCTCATAGATAAGCGCATTATAGCACAGATCCTGATAATTTGCGATAGGAATATTTTGAGATATTCCTTCAAATCGCTTGAAACAAACGGGAATTACCATTAAAATAAATTCGAAATTGAAAATGAATCTATTTGACAGGAGAATCGAAGTTATGATATTTGACACACATGCTCATTATGATGATGAAGCATTTAATACAGATAGAGATGAACTGCTGCGGAGCATGGAGGCTCATGGCATTGGCAGGATCGTAAATATTGGTGCCAATATGGAGACCTCTGCCTGCACGGTTGCACTGACGGAGCAGTATCCATTTCTATATGGGGCGGTAGGGGTGCATCCGAATGAGGTCGGGGATATGACGGAGCAGGATCTTGTCCGCCTTGCACAGTGGACAGAGCTCGAGAAGGTCGTAGCAATCGGTGAAATTGGACTGGACTATCACTATGATGAGCCATCCAGAGAAATACAGAAGCGATGGTTTGAGGCACAGATGGAACTGGCACGGGAGCAGAAACTGCCGGTTGTCATACACAGTCGGGAAGCTGCCCGCGATACGGCAGATCTCATGAAGGCGATTCATGCAGAGGAGATTGGCGGTGTTGTACATTGCTATTCGTATACGAAGGAGATGGCACGTGAATTTCTGGATATGGACTATTACTTTGGTATCGGCGGGGTACTTACCTTTACAAATGCGAAGAAGCTGAGAGAGGCGGTTGCCTATATTCCTATGGAGAAGCTGGTATTGGAGACAGACTGTCCGTATCTGGCACCGGTACCGAATCGCGGTAAGAGGAATTCTTCGCTGAATCTTCCATATGTTGTTCAGGCACTGGCAGAGCTAAAGGGGCTGACGACGGAAGAGGTAGAAGCGGTAACGTGGGAAAATGCAAGGAAACTGTATCGTTATAAATGTGATGAAGGAGCGAAGAATGGAGAAATTAAGTAATCCACAGGTGACTATAGAGACGATTAAAAAACATGGATTTGACTTCCAGAAGAAGTTCGGACAGAACTTTCTGATCGATGGACGGGTTCTGGATAAGATCATACTGGCGGCAGATATTCAGCCACAGGACTGCGTACTGGAGATCGGACCGGGAATCGGTACGATGACACAGTATCTGGCAGAGCATGCCGGGAAGGTAATTGCTGTGGAGATTGATGAGAAGCTGATCCCCATCCTGGAGGAGACACTGCAGGAATATTCAAATGTTACGGTGATTCAGGGGGATATTTTAAAGATCGATGTAAACCGGCTGGTACAGGAACAGAATCAGGGACGGCCGGTAAAGGTGGTGGCAAACCTTCCGTATTATATAACGACACCGATCATCATGGGGCTTTTTGAGCAGCATGTTCCGATTGATAATATTACGGTCATGGTTCAGAAGGAAGTGGCAGATCGTATGCAGGTCGGACCCGGCACGAAGGACTATGGGGCACTGTCATTAGCGGTACAGTACTATGCAGAGCCGTATATTGTAGCAAATGTACCGCCAAACTGCTTCATACCACGACCAAATGTAGCATCTGCGGTGATCCGGCTGACCTGCTATGCGGAGCCGCCGGTAAAGGTGCGGGACGAGAAGCTGATGTTTCGGTTGATTCGGGCATCCTTCAATCAGCGTCGGAAGACACTGGTAAACGGAATCGGAAATGCAGCAGATCTTCCATACACAAAGGAGCAGGTGGCACAGGCACTGACGGAGCTGGGGCTGAGTGCTACCATACGAGGAGAAACCTTAGGACTGGAGGAATTCGCAAAACTGAGTGATAAGCTGTCCGGTCAGGTGTAAATGCGTTTTTTGTCGATGGATTTCAGGCATGAAGGAATCCTCCCACTCATAGACTGTAACAAAAAGGGGAGTGGGACAAGTTGGAGTATAAGCGATTCATTTCATATCTATATGCATATGTGGACGGACAAAAGGGAGTAAATGTAGGATACATCCGATGTGAACAAAGACAGGGCACCTGCCGTTTGACGATGAATCTGCAGGATCATCAGGGAATCGACGGCGGACGTTATAAGGTATATCTGTATCGGGTAGAGGAAGGCAGGCCGATCGGGTATTATCTGGATGAACTCGTTGTACATAATGGCTGTGGAGAACTGCGGAAACAGACGAATACGGAGAATGTATGGAATACCAGTCATCGTCTCGGTGATTATGATGGTATTATAGCAATCTATGATCCGGCGCATGCATATGCCAGTCAGTGGACAGATGAACCGATTCGGATTCTACAGTTCCAGACCTCTACAGACTGGAGTCGGATGCAGCAGGAACGGCAACAGGAGCTGCATGCGGCAGAGATGCCATCTGACCCGGAGGTGCGGGAGGCGGAAAATCCGTCGCAGCCGGAGCCGCAGACAGATGAGCCGGCAGACACAGCGCCGCAACAGGCAGAAGTATCCGCAAATGCAGAAGAACAACAGGCAGACACCAGAGTCTGTATCTCGGATACGACGCTTCGACTTATGGAGCAGAGGGTAAAGCTGCCGGACTTTGAGAATCATGAGATTTATGACTGTGTCCGAATCGAACCAAAGGATATCGGGCTGTTGGATATGGATAACTGGAGGCTGGGAGTAAACAGCTTTCTGACACATGGATATTATAACTATAAGTATTTGATGCTGGGAAAACTGAGATTTCAGGACGGTGTTATCAAGGCTGTACTGGGAGTGCCCGGCGTGTATGATAATAAGGAACAGTATATAGCGAAGATCTTTGGGTTTGACCTCTTCGTACCATTAAAACATACAAATATTAAAACCGGGAATTTCGGTTACTGGATCGTGGAGCTGACATAGGGTTGATTCTGGCGAAACGATAGAGATCCTCCCATCGGTGATTGATCTCGGCGGCTCCATGCTCCAGTCCCTCATAGATGAAGTCCAGACGTTTAATCAGGCGGATGGATGCCTGATTGGAAGGAAGGATATTGGCTTCGATCCGATGCAGTCCATAATCACGGAAAGCAATATCCATACAGGCACAGCAAGCCTCATAAGCATATCCCCGGTGGAGATACCGATAGTCCAGTTTGTAGCCCAGAGATGCTTTCTGCATGCAGCCCAGACGGATATCAGAGAAGTTTACGGTTCCGATGATCCGGTTTGGCTGTTGCTTCAGAAACAGAAAGTAGCGGAGGGTGTGCCGGGATTGCATTTCCCGCCATTCCCAGTCCAAAACCGTGGTCTGGAACCCCAGCGTGTAGAAGTTCGATGGGCGGGTTAGCTCATACGGCTCGAAGTATATGCGATTATCCTGATAGAACTTCAGGACCTCAGGGGCAGCCTCCGTAGTCAGGCACTGAAGGATCAGACGATCGGTCTCGTATTTGAATTCCATTGCTATCGTTCCTTTTTTCATATATACTATGATAATAATACATCACATTAGAAAGGTTCGCAACCAAATGACGGAAGAAGAGCGGTATATGGGCTATGCGATCACACAGGCAAAGAAGGCACAAAAGAGTGACGACGTACCGATTGGCTGTATCATCGTATATGAGGGCAGGATCATAGCTCGCGGATATAATAAACGGAATAAGAAGAAGACAACGCTGGCGCATGCGGAGCTGGATGCGATCGCAAAAGCATCGAAGGTGCTGGGAGACTGGCGGCTGGAGGATTGCACGATGTATGTGACACTGGAGCCCTGCCAGATGTGTGCGGGGGCAATCATACAGGCACGGATTCCGCGTGTGGTGATCGGCTGTATGAATCCGAAAGCCGGATGCGGCGGATCTATTCTGAATCTGCTGCAAATGAAGGAGTTTAATCATCAGGCGGAGGTTCTCCGCGGAGTGCGGGAGGAGGAATGCTCCAAACTACTGTCGGACTTCTTCCGGGACTTACGGGAACGGAAAAAGCAGACCGCGAAGCAACCGGCAGAACAACCGGATGTGCAGTCGGATTCCGCCCATTGACAGACCGGAAAGTTTTCGCTATACTGTAACAGTCTGATATGAGAGATATTAGAGAATAGAACCAACGGAGTTATCAAGCTTCTGTGCAACCGGGGAGTTAGCGGTGCCCTGTACCTGCAATCCGCTATAGCAGGGGCCATGGACTGCTTCGGGTCGCTTTTTCATAAGGCTGCCCCTGATAAGTGGCGTTGAAGTCTGGGTCTTGCGCAATAGATGCCCACGAACCGTGTCAGGTCGGGAACGGAGCAGCACTAAGAGGGAAGATCTATGTGCCGCGAGGGTGCCTGGGCTGAGTTAACTGTCAGGGTAACGATTATGAGAAACCTCACAACGCAGTCTGCACAGATTTAATATAATATAGGAATTTATATAGCAACCGGATAATCGTAAAGGTCCGGTTGTTTTTACATATATAAGTGAAAAAAAGATAGCATTTTTATGTGAAAAATGGTACCATAAATAATAGGATAATTTTGTCAGAATATGTAGGTTAGAGACAGGTATTTAAGAGGTGTAAGAACAATGGATTACACAAGGGTTATAGAATATGTAAAGGAAATGACTGCACAGAACGGCAGACCGGATAACTATCCGTTTCGCAGCCGGTTTGAGCATATTATGCGAGTATACCGCTGGGCGATCAAGCTTCAGGCGAAAGAGGGCGGTGATCTGGAGATCATTGCACTGGCAGCTCTGATGCATGATATCGGGTGGGAGGAAAACCGCCCACATGCAGAGGTCAGTGCAGAGATTGCAGTAGAGTATCTGGTAGAACAGGGGTATGACGAGGCGAAGATCGGACGGATCGGAGATATCATTATGCGTCATAATGATAAAGATACAGAGGAAGATCTGTCTCTGGAGTGCCGGATCGTTATGGATGCAGACCTGTTGGATGAGGTCGGAGCCATGAGTATATTATGGGACTGCATGGCTACTGCCGGTGAAGATGCGGCCAGTTATAAGAAGGCATATTACCGGATCAAGAATTATTATCGGATCAACCAACCGAAAATACGGAGGTGTAAGACAACGGCAGGAAGAATCGAATATACCAAGCGGATGAAGTGTATCGAAGAATTTTTGAGTGAGTTGGAACGAGAATTATTTTAGGAGGAATGAAGTATGAAGAAGGTAATTATAGGAATTGTAGTTGCAGTATTATTGCTGGTAGGCGTATACTTTCTGTTGCCTGCGGGGCCAAAGAATGTGATTCAGTATCAGTGGATGAAGATGTTTGACAAGGAAACCTATGCAGAGATCGAGGTTGTTCAGAATACGATCGTACTGGGACAGGATTCCGTTACCTATGAGGATATCATAAGTACCGGTGTATCGCATGAGTACTGGACCTATGAGACAAATGTATCCGCAACCGGAGCTTATCAGAAGATCATTACAGCAAATGGCGATGGCGTCAGCCTGACATTGGGAGAGAATGACGATTCGGGTGTATATGATGACGCAGAACTCCAGCTTGTATTTACCTTGGATAGCAAGGGTGGTTATGATCTGGTTGCATATATGGATGGCACACAGTTGTCAAAGGCAGACCGGGATTCGTTGCTCGCAAAGCTTTCCCAGCAGGTAAAGTAATTTCTGATCCGATTAGAATAGAAGCATGTATGAAACAGGCAGATGTATGGAATAGATACATCTGCCTGTTTTTTTCATACTTTTTTCAAACTGTGTTCACAGAATGAATGGAAAAATCATGTAAAGTCAGGATAATCAAAGCTGAGCAATCGGCGGTATCGAGAGGAGGACGAAGCGTGGCAGAGGAGACGCAGATCCTGAGAGAGATTAACTGGGTTCTGCAGTATTACCGGACATTGAAGCCGGTTATGTATCTGGGGTATCATCGGATCGCACTTTGTGAACGGGGAGTATCAACCGGGCTGCGGGTGACCTTTGACCGGGATATTCTGTGGCGGACGGATGCCGTAGCACTACAGGCGGGAAACTATGGAACATCGTTGTTACAGCCGGGAGAGCATCTGATGGAGATCAAGGTGCCGGGTATCAGGGAATGGAGGCAGGTTTTGACAGTGCGTCCGAACAGTATAGCCGGATATATCATACGTCAGAACTGCAGGATGCAGATACCAAGGTTGCCATCTATGATGCAGACGGTTCGGAGATCCTTTCCTGGACGGTACCAAAGGAATTCAACAGTATCGTGATTTCCGCACCGGAGATCAAAGAGGATGGAACCTATACAATCAAGGTCGGAGGTCAGGAGGATACGATTTAAAAATTGATAAATCCCCACGAATGGTATATACTATGTATATACAAAATCAAAAAGGAGGGTACCTATGCAGACACAAGTGAAGGAATGGGGAAATAGTCAGGGGGTTCGGCTGTCAAAGGAGATATTGAAAAGTGCCGGAGTTGCATTAAATGAAGTACTGGATGTTACCGTATCAAATGGTGTGATTACCTTAGTAAAACCATTTCGGCATAAAACACTGGAGGAGCGGGCTGCGGAGTATGGCGGAGATCTAAGGCTCGATGGTGAATATGACTGGGGTGAACCGGTTGGAAGAGAGGTATGGTGATGGAGATCGTACATCAGGGAGATATCTTAAAGATAGAGAAAATCAAGCATCCGGTATTAGTTGTGAGCAAAGATTTTTTTAATACCAGTGGTGAAATAATAGGCTGCCCTATCATGGATCAGGCGACGGCAGGGCCACTTCATATACCGATGTCTACGGTGAATGTCAAGGGGTTGATTCAGTGTGAAAAACTGGCATTGCTGGATCTGGCATATCGTGGGTATAAGAAAATCGATCGGTTACCGATTCCTGAAATGATGAATGTATCCGATGCGATACAGGGTATTTTTGAATATATCTGAGGGCGGAACTTACAATCAAGACGATCAAGGTCGGAGGTTAGGAGGATATACTATAGAATCTGTATTATATGGAGCTCCGGTTCTTTTGCCAAATCAATAAAACCGGTGTGTGTATGTAGCATCGGACGAGACAGGGTGCGTTCGTTTATCATAACGATCTCGCCCTGTTCGCCGTTATTGAGCAGAACGGTTTCATGCAGATAGGTCTGAACGATCCCCTTTAAGAAGGTTAATATGTATTCTACATCATACTTCCGGAAACCCTCTGCCTCAAACTGGCGGATGACCTCAAACGGACAGATACCCTTGCGATATACGCGTTCGGCGGTCATAGCTTCGTAGATGTCCACAATGCAGATGATTCTGGCAAAGGAAGGGATACGAGTCCCGGATAGTCCGATCGGATATCCGCTGCCATCATATTTTTCATGATGACACAGAGCAACCTGTGCAATCCGGGGATCCAGATCCTGCTTCGACAGAAGATCATAGCCCAGCCTGGTATGCTGTTTTACGATGGTATATTCCTCCGGCGTCAACTTTCCCGGTTTGGTGATCAGCTCAGGAGGAACCAGAAGCTTTCCGATATCGTGCATGAGACCTGCAACCGTGAGGATCTTGATCTCAGCATCCGGCAGATGAAGCCACTTTCCCATGATGTTGCTGATGATGGATACGTTTAGGGAGTGCGCATAGGTAGAGTCATCAAAATGGCGCATATTATGGAGCATATCAAAGACCTGATAGGAGCTGCTGGTATGCTGTAGAATGTCTGTGGTAGTCTGGAATAGCTGATCAACATCGACCTGAGAATCCCGTTCGGCGATGTCGGTTAAGGTGTATTGAAACTGATCCTTTGCTTCGCAGAAAGCGTTGCTGTACTGATAGAATGCGGCACTTTCCCGTACCCGCTGCGCATGAGTTTGAGAAGGCTGAGATGCAGACGCCTGTGTAGGAGCTGCTTCCGGTGCCGTCGGTTCTTCCACAAAGATCGGAATCTGTCGGATCGCGTAATAGGTCAGGCGGTCAATCGAATGTTCGGTAAGGACAACACCCTTTGGCAGGATAAGCTGAAAGTCCTGATTATAGACATCATCTGCCACCTGCATACCCGGTTTTAAGTTGGGAAGTGCAATTCGTTTACTGATCACAGATAAGTCCCCTCCTGCCATAGCCTCTATAGTCCCTTTATTGTCTTTTATCGTATCATAAATGAGTGGATTTATCAAGATTATCGGAAAACGACAGTTGACGAACTATAAGAATTGTAGTAAGGTGAACGTGTAACAATAGAAAGATACTTCTCTTATTCAGAACGGTGGAGGCAGAAGGGCCTGTGAAGCCGTGGCAACCCCTGTATGGAAGGTGCCAACCTGAGCGAGTCTGTAGAACAGTATTTGACAGGCTGTTTTACACATCTTGAAGATGAATCGAGCAATAAGAGGATTTGATAAGAACTCAAGTCCGATTATTCGGACTTTTATTTTTGTCATAATAATTGCAGATTAAGTGAAGTATACAAAATGATAAGCAAATGGAGGTAGACATGGAAAAGCGACTATTTACATCAGAATCCGTAACCGAAGGACATCCGGATAAGATCTGTGATCAGATCTCCGATGCCATCTTAGACGAGCTGTTAAAGCAGGATCCTATGAGCCGGGTAGCCTGTGAAACCAGTGTAACCACAGGTCTGGTTCTGGTCATGGGTGAGATCACAACAAAGGGATATGTGGATATCCAGAAGACAGTGCGCGATACGATCCGCGAGATCGGTTATGATCGTGCAAAGTATGGCTTTGATGCTGATACCTGCGGTGTCATCGTAGCACTGGATGAACAGTCCGGCGATATCGCAATGGGCGTAAATAAGGCACTGGAAGCCAGAGAGGCAGATATGTCAGATGAGCAGATCGAGGCCATCGGTGCCGGAGATCAGGGTATGATGTTTGGATATGCGGTAAATGAGACGGAAGAGCTGATGCCATATCCGATTTCGCTGGCACATAAGCTGGCACTCAAGCTGACAGAGGTGCGTAAGAATGGTACATTACCATATTTAAGACCGGATGGAAAAACACAGGTAACCGTGGAATATGATGAAAACGGAAAGCCGTTCCGTCTGGATGCAGTGGTACTTTCTACCCAGCATGACGAGAAGGTGACACAGGAACAGATTCATGAGGATATTAAGAAGTATGTATTCGATGAGGTTCTGCCACAGCATATGGTAGATGCAGAAACGAAGTTCTTTGTAAATCCAACCGGCAGATTTGTAATCGGTGGACCACACGGAGATAGCGGTCTGACCGGTAGAAAGATCATCGTAGATACCTATGGCGGATATGGCAGACATGGTGGTGGAGCATTCTCCGGTAAGGACTGTACAAAGGTTGACCGTTCTGCTGCATATGCGGCTCGTTATGTGGCAAAGAATATCGTGGCAGCAGGCCTGGCAGAGAAGTGTGAGATCCAGTTATCGTATGCGATCGGTGTAGCCAGCCCGACATCGGTTATGGTTGATACCTTTGGTACCGGCAAGGTTTCCGATGAGAAGCTGGTAGAGATTATTCGTGAGAACTTCGATCTGCGTCCGGCCGGGATCATCAAGATGTTGGATCTGCGCAGACCGATCTATAAGCAGACAGCAGCCTATGGTCATTTCGGAAGAACCGATCTGGATCTGCCATGGGAGAAGACGGATAAGGCGGATGTATTAAAGAAGTATATGTAGGAAGGCGATCGTCATGGATAGGATTTCATTACAGGCATATGCGAAGATTAATCTGGGACTGGATGTACTGCGGAAGCGGGAGGACGGCTACCATGAGGTAAAGATGATTATGCAGAATATTTCTCTGGCGGATACGCTGGAGTTGAGGAAGGTCGAGCAGCCGGGAATCCGGCTGCGCAGTCAGGATGATCGGGAGATTCCATCTGTTCCGCTGGATGATACGAATCTGGTTTGCCGTGCGATCCGGCTTTTGCAGGAGGAGTATCAGCTGCCGGGTGGTGTAGAGGCTGTGCTGACAAAGCGGATCCCGGTAGCGGCCGGGATGGCTGGCGGAAGTACGGATGCGGCAGCGGCACTGAAGGGCATGAACCGGTTATATGCACTGGGGCTGTCCGAGCAGGAACTGTGTGAAAGAGGTGTGAAGCTGGGAGCCGATATCCCATACTGTATCATGGGTGGTACGGCACTGTCGGAAGGCATCGGAGAGAAACTGACGCCGCTTCCGGCGATGCCGGACTGTCGGATCCTGATAGCAAAACCGCCGATCGATGTGTCTACAGCATTTGTCTATGGACATCTGAAGGCAGCAGAACTGTCGGAGCATCCGGATATTGATGGAATGGTAGATTCGATTAAGCAGCAGGATCTGGCGGGGATCACTGAACGGATGGGAAATGTACTGGAAACCGTTACGGTTCCGGCATACCCTGTGATCGAGACAATCAAGGATCAGATGCTGGAGCACGGAGCCGTGCAGGCGCTCATGAGCGGAAGCGGGCCTACGGTATTTGGTATCTTTACAGAGGAAGCGCAGGCAGCAGAAGCAGGACGTGCAATCGAAGAGGCAGAGTTGTCAAAGCAGATCTATATTACGAGGCCGATAACATGGAACTAAAGCTGGATGTAAATGAATATCTTCCGCTGCGTGATGTGGTATTCCGCTCTCTGCGGCAGGCGATTATAACAGGTGCGATTCCGCCGGGGGAACGACTGATGGAGATCCCGTTGGCGAAGCGACTGGGTGTTAGTCGGACACCGGTTCGGGAGGCGATTCGGATGCTGGAGCTGGAAGGTCTGGTGGTCATGATTCCGCGGCGCGGAGCCGAGGTGGCACGTATTACAGAGAAGGATCTGCGAGATGCACTGGAAGTGCGGTGTGCCTTAGAGGAACTGGCGGTTGAGTTGGCCTGTCAGAGAATCACCGAAGAGGGAAAAGCAAAGATACAGGCGGCCTGTCAGGTGTTTCGAGAAGCGATTGCAACGAAGCAGGTGCCTGCGATCGTAGAGGGTGATGTGAAGTTCCATGATGTGATCATCGAAGCGGCACAGAATCAACGATTAAGCATGATGACACATAATCTTCGGGAACAGGTATATCGTTACCGCGTAGAATATGTGAAGGACTTTGACTATCATGATGTACTGGTACAGGAGCATGATGAGATCACAGAAGCCATATTGTCGGGAGATAAAGAACGAGCCAGCATGGTCATGCGAAAGCATATCTATAATCAGGAAACGATCGTAATCAATAATGTGCATAAGGCACGACAGGAAGAAACCGATAAACGACAGGAAGAAACCGATAAATCAAAAGAATAGATTCTGAGAACCTCACGCATACTATGGAAAATGTGTGAGGTTTTTCTATGGAACAACTATATGATTCCCATAATAAAATAAAGGCACAGTTAAGCCGGAATATCGAGGATAACATACAGGTGATCGAGGCATTGTTTAAAGACTGTGATGATATCGTAAAGAAAGAGTTCTGCTTGGATCGGGAGGAGCATGCAATCACTGTCTATATGGTCTACATCGATGGCCTGACGGATGGAGATATGGTACAGGAACATGTGATAGAGCCGTTGCTGCAGTATCATCCGAAGGGCGGAGAGGATATCTTTCAGACGCTGTTTCATAGTGAGATCGATATGGTGGATCTGATCGAGCAGCCGTCCTTTGATCAGACTGTAAACAGTATCCTGAGAGGGGATACGGCACTGTTTGTTCAGGGCTATGAAACATCCATTGTTATATCGAGTAAGAAGCTGCCGGTAAGAAGTATTCAGGAGTCGGAGACCGAAGCGGTGATGCGCGGTCCCAGAGACAGCTTCAATGAAAGCCTTCGAACCGGTACGGCTCTGATCCGCCGACGGATCAAGGATCCCAGATGCAAGGTGCTACAGGATACCTTCGGAGAACGGTCACGAACGGATTATGCCCTCGTTTATATGGAAGACCTGGTATCGGACGGATTGCTGGAAAAGGTGCGGGCACAGCTACAGCAGTATCGCACGGATGCCATCTATGACAGTGGCATGCTGGAGCATTTCATGCATCGGAAGTGGTACTCGCCATTTCCGGTGATTCAGAGTACGGAACGGCCGGATAAGGTGGCATCCTCGATTCTGGAGGGCAGGGTAGCGATCGTAGTAGATAATTCGCCTGAGGTGCTGTTGCTTCCGGCTACCTACAATACCTTCTTTCAGGCGTCGGATGACTATTATAATCAGTGGTCGGTGGCGACCTTTGCCAGAATCCTTCGGTATGTGGCATCTCTTCTGGCAATCGGGTTGCCGGGCTTTTATATCGCAATCACCAGCTATCATCTGGAGATGCTGCCGACGGATCTGCTGCTGGCAATCGCATATGCCAGAAGCGGAATTACCTTTCCGGTCGTAATCGAGGTGCTGCTGATGGAACTGGAATTTGAGCTGCTGCGGGAGGCAGGGATCCGTCTGCCGGGACCGATGGGAAATACAATCGGTATCGTAGGAGGACTGATCGTAGGACAGGCCGCAGTCGAGGCAGGGCTGGTCAGTACAATCGTCGTGATCGTGGTAGCACTGACGGCACTGGCATCCTTTACCATACCGAATGAAAGCTTTGCATCGGCATATCGACTGCTGAAGTTCTTTCTGATCCTGCTCAGTGCGATATGGGGACTGTATGGATTTACATTGGGTCTTTTATTACTGGCGGTTCATCTGTCCGGGCTGACCAGCTATGGCGTGCCGTATATGACACCGGCGGTATCGGTGCCGGGGAAGGAACAAGAGGGAATCCGGGATTTCATCCTGCGTATGCCGATCTATATGATGCAGAAGCGGCCGGTATTTACACAGCAGGGAAATCGCAGAAGAATGAGGAGCGCGGGGGATACAAAGAATGGGAAATGAGGGAAAGTAGATGGAAACAGGATCTGGAATATCATGCAGACAGTTCAGACGTATGCTGTTAATAGAGACCGGCTCGATCGGCTGCCTGTTCGTGACGCTTTGGGCGGGAAATGAAAATGGTCTGCTGGTTGTGCTTATGAGTATCATCGGAGGTCTGATTTATGGCAGTATCATAATGAAAATCGGGCAGATCGGAGACGGATATGAGGCAGTGACAGAAAGGGTACTGAATGGATTCTGGTGGCGGTTCGTGTGGATTCTGTATATTCTGCGTTTTGTGATCCGGTCAGCATGGATCCTGTCCTATCTGGAATATCTGATTCAGGAAACCCTATATGATGGCAGTCGGTTGATGGTTTTGCTTCCACTGTTACTTTTATGCGGCTATGCCGGTATGCGGAATCCGGAGGGAAGAGCAGGGTTTGTAGAGCTTTTATTCTGGTGGATTGTGATCCCTCTGGTGAGTTTGTTTTTGATTGGACTGTGGAAGGCGGATCTGGGAAGCCTGATGCCGACAGCGGAGGTTTCGATTCCTAGTCTTTGGCAGGGGGACTACCGGCTCATGGCGTTGTATCTGCCTGTAGAGCTGATTCTCTTTCGGATGATGAGCGGACGGGAAAACGGAAAAGAGGTATGGCGGGCTGTCTTAAGCAGTATTCTGGCAGCCGGGCTGTGGATGCTGCTGGTATATAGTGTGACTGCCGGGATACTGGGAGCAGCATGGAGTGGCAAGAGTCTTCTTGGCGTCACGGAGGCGATGGAGCTGATCGCCGTTCATGGTGGCGGACTGGAACGACTGGATATTCTTCTGATTCTGGTCTGGCTGGTAGGAGGAATCGTAACGCTGAGTGCATATTTATTTCAGGCACAGCAGCTTCTGCTTCGTACGATAACCGTTCGGCGGCATGTCTGGCTCGGACAGCTCTGTCTGCTTCTTTTGGTGATGGCTGTCTACTTCTGTATACCGGATGCAGAACAGTGGACACAGTGGTATCTGCAATATGCGTGTTGGGTGGATGTTCCGCTTTCCGTCGGACTGCCACTTCTGATCCTGTTGATTTATCGTACAAAAGGCGGAATGAGAGAGGATCGGTTTCAAAAGCGGTGGAAGAAGCCGCCGGTAAAGGAGTTCTGCCTTTTGTTCCTGCTGGGTGTACTGGCGGTAGGAATGACGGGATGCAGGATGCAGGCGACGATTGAGGATCGAACCTATGTGGAGGAACTGCATATCGTGGCGGAGGAGACGGGATATCGATATACCTGTATCCTGTCGTATGTAGATGCACAGGCGGAGAAGCTTCTGGAGAATGCGGAAGCATATGGGGAGACCACAGTGGATATCGATACTCTGAATCAGGACTTTGGCCGATTGACGGGCAGCCGGCTGGACTATTCTCATTTGCAGGGAATCTATCTGGAAGGCAGCATTTATCGATCGCAGGATGCCCGGGTAGTGTTGGCGGATATACGGGAGGATACACAGGCAGTTCTGTCTACACCGGTATATGAAGAGGAACGGGAGATTGGCGATCAGACAGGACGACTGTTGGGTGACTGGTTAAAGGAGGGAATAGAATAACAGGATTTGGAAATAATCTCCAGTAAGAATGGAGGTTATAGTATGAATCTATATAAAGCAGCAATATCGGCTCTGGTGTTGGCACCGGTTGTAGGTGGGATCAGTATCCACATGCTTCACAACTATCAGGAAATGAAACAGAAGGCAGAGGATCTGGCGGGATATTCACAGGAGCAGCTTCGGTCGGTGGAGGCCATGCTGGAGGGAGAAGACATGTTCTACACAGATGCTTTATCCGGTGAAACGGTGATGCCATGTGCGGATGTACAGGATGCAGTGATCCGGTTTCATATCCGGGCAAACTCAGATTCCGAAGAAGATCAGGCTCTGAAGCTTCTGGTGCGGGATGCGGTTTTAAAGGAACTGGCTCCTTTACTTGCAGATGCGGGCAGCCGGGAAGAGGCGCATGACATTTTGGAGGAACATTTAACCGATATCGAGAAGATCAGTGAACAGATCATACAGGAAGCCGGCTGCGACTACGAGGCAACCGCATATTTTACAACAGAGGAATTCCCGATTAAGACCTATGGAGACCTGATGTTTCCGGCCGGAGAGTACGAAGCACTTCGAGTCGATATCGGAGAGAAGAATGGAGCAAACTGGTGGTGTGTGATGTATCCGGGGCTTTGCTTTGTGGATACGGTAGGAGGTGTGGTTCCGACCGATGGAAAGGAGGAGCTGGAGATACTGTTAACACCCGAGGAGTATCAGGAGCTTCTGGTAAAGCCGCAGGAAGGATCGGTGATCGAGTATCGGAGCCGAATCTGGGACTGGATCCGGGGGGCTGACTGAATCGCTTTACAGTGTTTGACACTTCGTGGTATACTGTTGAATACAATAAATAGAAAATGAAAGAAGGATAATATCCATGGGTAAAAAGACGATAGCTGTACTTTTTGGAGGACAGTCCTCAGAGCATGAGGTATCCTGTGTGTCAGCAGTTACGATTATTAATGCGATCAGCAGTGAAGAATATGAAAAGGTATTGATTGGAATTACAAAGGAAGGTCATTGGCTTCATGTGGCAGCAGTAGAGGATATCCAGAACGGAAACTGGGTGAACAGTCCGGAGACAGCTGTGATTTCGCCGGATGCTACGAGAAAGGAGATTATCTGTATTTCAAAGGAACGAACAACGACGATACCGGTCGATGTTGTTTTTCCGGTCTTGCACGGATTATACGGAGAAGATGGAACCGTTCAGGGACTTTTGGAGATGGCGCACATTCCATATGTAGGCTGTGGTGTGATCGCCTCTGCTTTGGGCATGGATAAGCTATATGCGAAGATCGTGGTAGATACACTGGGCATCCGTCAGGCAAAGTATGTGCCGGTACGGAAGGCAGAGCTGGCGGATATGGAAGCGGCTGTACGGAAGGTAGAAGAGAAACTGGAATACCCGGTATTTGTAAAGCCGTCGAATGCGGGCTCTTCAAAGGGTATTTCGAAGGCACATAACCGCGAGGAGCTGAAGGCCGCATTTCTGGAAGCAGCAAAGCATGATGCAAAGATTCTGGTAGAAGAAACGATCATTGGACGGGAATTGGAATGCGCGGTTCTGGGTGGTGCCGATGTGCAGGCATCCGGAGTCGGAGAGATTCTGGCAGCGGCTGAGTTTTATGACTATGATGCAAAGTATAACGATGCAGAATCAAAGACTGTGATCGATCCGGAACTTCCGGCAGGAAAACGCGATGAGATCCGGGAAGCAGCCGTGAAGATCTTTAAGGCACTGGACGGCTATGGCCTGTCGCGCGTAGATTTCTTTCTGGAGAAGGATACGGACAGTGTCGTATTTAATGAGATCAATACCCTTCCGGGCTTTACCGGCATCAGTATGTATCCGATGCTTTGGAAGGCACAGGGAGTGGATATACATACACTGGTAGCAAAGCAAATCGAACTGGCTTATGAGAGAAGAAGGTAGAAGAGATGGATACACAGGCATCGATCGGAGTCTTTGATTCCGGTGTTGGCGGGCTGACGGTTGTAAAGGAGATTATGCGTCAGCTACCGGAAGAAAATATGATATATTTTGGAGATACAGCCAGAGTGCCATACGGTTCAAAGTCGAAAAAGACGGTTTTAAAGTATTCCAGACAGATTGTGCGATTCCTGATGGAGCATCAGGTAAAGGCGATTGTAGTTGCCTGTAATACTGCCAGTGCATTGGCACTGGATGAACTGAAGGAGGAGATTGACATTCCGATCATGGGTGTGGTAGAGCCGGGGGCGAAGATGGCAGCAGAGAGTACAAAAACGAACAGTATCGGAATTATTGGTACGGAGAGTACAATCAAGAGCGGAATATACTCAAAGTATTTAAGAAAAATCAATCCGGAGCTGACGGTGGTATCCAGAGCATGTCCATTGTTTGTTCCGTTGGTTGAAGAGGGACTCTTAGAGGACCGGATCACAGATGATGTGATCGAGCGGTATCTGCATGAACTGAAGGAGTATGGAATCGATTCACTGATATTAGGGTGTACCCACTATCCATTGATTCGGAATGCGATCGGACGGTATATGGGACCGGAGGTAACGCTGGTGAATCCTGCTTACGAAACAGCGAAGAGTCTGAAGGTGATGCTCGCAGAACAGAAACTGTTAAACCAGTCCGGGGAACTGGCCAGATATGAATACTATGTCAGTGATGGCGTGGATAAGTTCAGTACATTTGCAGATCGTGTACTCCCTTGTGATGTGGAACGGGCAAAGGTTGTAGATATCGAGAGCTATTAGGATAGATGAGACAGGTGATAGCATGACAAAGCAGGTATTATTGTCGATCGTAGGCAGTCAGACTGCCGAAGGAGAGTCAGACAGTATCGAGCTGGTGACAGTTGCGAACTATTATAAGAGAAACGGACATCATTATATTCTGTATGAAGAGATCCCGGAAGAGAATCAGGTAGTTAAGAATACCCTGAAGTTTGATGCGGACTTCTTTGAGATGAACAAGAAGGGTGCGGTAAACAGCCAGATGCTGTTCCGACCGGATCAGGATACAGTTACTTATTATAATACACCGGCCGGTCCTATGACTGTAGGTGTGACGACAACCGAGTATACACTGGTGGAGGAGGAGACCTACATCGAAGTACATATCCGATATACACTGGAGATTAACTATCGTTATTCTTCGGAAAATGAGATACTTCTTCGGGTGGCACCTCAGTAACGGTTCGAAAGGGGGAACGTTATGCTGGAGTACGATTATGAGAAGATGTATGATGCCTTTCTGGGGGTGGATACCAGAGAGGAAGAGTGGGAAGAGGAAGGTGTACCGGAGGAGTATAACCGTTATGAGGTAACACCGTACGATGCCCTGAGTGTAACCTGTGAACAGCTACGGATTAAACCAACCGACTGTGTGGTAGACTTTGGCTGTGGGAAGGGACGGATCTTGTTTTTCTTTAATAATTACTTCCAATGTAAAACTAAGGGAATCGAGATGGATGCACAGCTCTATCAGCAGTTGCAGGATAATAAGGCGTACTATTCCGTGCGATTTCGGGAGCGGGAGGAGATGATTCATCTGTATCACATGAAGGCACAGGATTATAAGATTCATAAGGAGGATAATATCTTTTACTTCTTCAATCCCTGTTCACCGGAGCATTTTTCTACGATACTGGAGAATATTGTGGCATCCATTGAGTCGCATGCCAGAGTTGTAACGCTGATTTTATATTATATCTCGGATGAGTATCTGAAGATTATACGGGAAATGTGTTGGAAGCAGAAGCGTATGATACGGCTTCCGCATTATCTGGAGGATACAGATGAGAAGATGTATGTATTTCAGAATCCATTGTATTGAGAACAGAAATGAATATAACAATGGGCGACATACCTTTGGAATAAAGGGTGTCGCCCATTGTGGCTGTATACCGGATGGTATATGGTTTATTTTGTAATCTTTTTTGCGGCTTCCTTCTGCGCCTTTGCACGAGCCTTAGCTTCCTTCTCGGTTGCCTTAGCCTTTTCTTCTTCTGCCATCAGCTTCTGGTATTCACCCTGTTTCTTGCGAAGCTTTGCGCCGAAGCTCTTCTTCTTTTTCTCATCCTTAGGAGCGATCTTACCACGTACATTCTTGACGCTGATAATGTAGATGCCACTGACCATGGCCTTTACCTCGCCCTTTGTTGGCAGTTCATCAAAAATACCGTCATCTGCGATCAGGGTCATGATCTGCGGACCGATCTTAGCCTTAACAACCGGTATCTTAGAATTCATATAACGCTTTGGCGTTTGATCCAGAACAACCTTTGGCAGCTTGGCATCCTTCATTTTCATGAATTTCTTATCTATGATCAGCATAGTGACCGGCTGTGCTGCTGCGGCCATTTCTTCTTTTTGAGCCATCTGCTTCTTCTGCATTTTATTTCCCCAGATGTATAATGCGACCATTACGCCGATTAAGACAACCAGGACGATTCCTACTATTATCCATGGATTTACTGGATTCATGGGCTTCCCTCCATTTCATTTTCATTCATTTGCTGTTTTGTGTTGATTCTGTTTTTGGCAGAGAGCGTCATGCTCAGCCTTGTGTGAATCATACAGTTCTTTTACATATTTCTGAGTATAGGCCCCCAGATGCTTCTTGTCCTCAGGATCCAGAGCATTCAGATCGATCGGTTCACCGTAAACAACCGTCATATGCCCTTTCGTTACCTTTAGACCTGCATTGTTTTCCAGACAGTCGTCTGTTCCGATCACTGCAACCGGAACGATCGGAACCTTGGCCTTTGTTGCAATCTTCATACTGCCATCCTTAAATGGCTTCATGTCTGCATCATGTCCTCTGGTACCCTCCGGGCAGATCGCCATGGAGCAGCCGGTTTCAATATGGGCAGCGCCCTCGGTCATGCTTTTGACAGCAGACTTAATATTCATTCGGTCAAGGAAGACACATCCGATATCGCTCATCCAGAATCCGAGAAGTGGAATCTTTCCCAGTTCCTTCTTTGCAACAAAGCCTACCGGAACACCGGCAGTGGTCTGAATCAACAGGATATCCAGATTGCTTCTGTGGTTGCTGACAAATAACACAGGGGTATCCTGAGGGATCCGTTCGCTTCCGAAGCTGTGTACCCGGATACCGCAGATGCCGAATACAACACGGAATGCCCAGCGTATAACCTTATACGATACGCGATATTTTGTCATTGGTTTCTTGCGTCCGATCAGCCACAGCACCAGATGCAGAGGCATAGACAGGATCAGAAACAAGGCTACAAACAGTAGACACAGGATCGTCCGGATATTTGTTTTCATGTAAACCTCCTACCTGCCGTACAGCTTGGCAGTTTCATACAGTCTTTCTGCTAATTTATCATTTAAATCCGCTTCTGTAAACCGCCAGCTCCAGTTGCCGTCTGCTTTGCCCGGTGTATTCAGTCTTGCCCAGGAATCCAGACACAGCACATCCTGCATCGGAACGATTGCCATATTTGCAACTGATGAGAAGCAGGCACGGATCATAACCCAGCAGATATCACTGGCATCGGTACTGAAGTAACGGCGAAGCTTATCCTTGGAAGCTTCATAAGCCTTTTTATACCAGCCCAGAGTGGTGTCATTGTCATGGGTACCGGTATAGCAGACACAGTTTCTTGTAAAGTTATGTGGGAGAAAATGATTTTCTTCCGGATTCTCAAATGCAAACTGAAGAATCTTCATGCCCGGGAGACTGAACTTATCCCGAAGCTCAATAACGGAATGATCGATCTCACCCAGATCCTCTGCTATAATTGGCAGATTGTAGCCCAGAGTCGCCTCCAATGTTGTAAAGAAGTTAACGCCCGGAGCCTCTTCCCATTTGCCGTTTACTGCAGTATCATCTCCGTAAGGAACGGCCCAGTATTTATCGAAGCCACGGAAGTGGTCGATGCGCAGGAAGTCTGTCAGAGTCAACTGATAGCGGATCCGGTCAATCCACCACTGATAACCGGTCTTTGTATGATTCTTCCAGTTGTACAGAGGATTTCCCCATAACTGACCGGTGGCACTGAAGTAGTCCGGCGGTACACCGGCGACAACGGTTGGGTAGCCCTTAGAGTCCAGTTTGAACAATTCCGGGTTTCTCCATACATCGACACTGTCCCAGGCAACGAAGATCGGAATATCTCCTACGATCTTGATTCCCTTTTCATTTGCGTATTCTTTTACAGCTGACCAGTCATGATAGAACAGGAACTGAATGAACTTATAGTAGCCCATTTCCTTTTCCAGCTTCTTTTCCCAAGCAGCACGCTGCTTCTCGGTCGGCTTCTTCAGAGAGTCCTTCCACAGATACCATGGTGCTCCCTGATGGTAGTCCTTTCCGGCCATAAACAGGGCATAGTCATTCAGCCAGAAGGTATTCGCACAGAAGGTATCATAGCGTTCCATAAGCTCTGCATTGCCGGTAAAGTCATCCGGAACTTCCTTGTCCAGAAAACGTTCGTATGCGATATGTAACAGACGTGTCTTGAATTCGATCAGAGCGCCATAATTAATCTGTACCGGATCCCAGTCTGGCATATCGGAAAAATCACTGTCATACAGCAGGTGAACCTGCTTCAGGAAGTCAAGGCTGATGATCAGGGGCTGTCCGGCAAAGGACGAAAATGGCTGATATGGGGAATCCCCGAAGCCGGTGTGACCGAGTGGAAGCACCTGCCACAGGTTCAGACCGGATTGCTCCAGAAAGTCGATAAATCTATAAGCACCTTCTCCCAGATCACCGATGCCGTATGGACCGGGGAAAGAAGTCGGATGAGCCAGAATGCCGGCATATTTTTCTATGGGGGTTTCGGCTCCGGTTATATTTGTCATTGGATTATCCTCCTCAATGTATTATCACAACTTACTTATTATACAGAAAACAGATGGAAAATACAATAATAACGAGGAAAAAAAAGAAAGAATGGAAAGAGAGCACAAAAAGAAGAAAATATGAGTAACAGTATTGACAGAACGGTGCTTTATAAGTAAAATGAACTTGTATATATTTTATTAAAAGTTAAGAGGAGAGGAGAGATAACATGAACGGCAAGACAGCTAGAATTCTTAGTTATATTACATGGATAGGCTGGTTAGTAGTATTCTTTTCAGCAGATAAGGATAACGATCCAGGACTGAAGCAACATTTGAATCAGGCTTTGATCTGCAACATTGCAGCAATTATCCCGATCGGTATTACTCAGGTAGCAGCATCTATCTTTGCAATCTGGGGACTGATTAAGGCTATTCAGGAAGATGACGAGCCATTACCATTGATTGGTGGTTTAACTATCATTAAGTAATGACAGTCTAATCCTTTCAGAGAACAACAAGAAGCGGAGTCTAATGGCTCCGCTTTTGTTGTTCCTATTTTTACTCCCTTTTCGGAAAAGTGTTCCTACTGCCTATTAGATTAAACTAACATGTACATTTATTCGTTTCTACATGTTTTATTCATTTTTGCTTTAAGTTGTCTTGTAATATATTAGATTTGAATTTTAGAAAGGCTACCACTCTTAGGAGGTGAGGCAGCCCTAGAATTTTATTCACAATTGATATCGTTACAATAGTTAATGCAATCAAAATTAGTAACCACCAAAAATTTACACATAGGTTTATTGAATCTGAACTTACCTAACGGTTATTCAACCAGAAGTTATAAACATCTTTGCAAATATACCATATCTATTAACTGTACACCACTCTCATAAATTGGGTGGTCATAATTGTCCGTAAAGAAATTCGGAATATTGTGCGAACGGACAAATCCGCATTTTTCATAAAACGGTACGGTCAACGGGCTGTCACCTGTTCCAACCTGCAAAGCAGAATATTTATCTGCATATTTACTTGCAAGGAAGTCAATCAAAGCTTTCCCATATCCCTTTCCCTGATTTTCCGGATCGACTGCAATATTTTTAATTTCAAGTATTTCGTTACCTTCATCGGTGACAACACATTCAGCTTTTACATCGCCATCTTCAAGTACATACATAGTACCTTTTTCAAGATAGCAATCAATCATATTTTCCTGCTCATCAGCTAATAACAATAATGCTATAAATTGCTTTTTATTCTCATTCACTTCTCTGATTTTCATATCCATTACTCCGTCAATTTGGAAGTTAATTTATAAACAATAAATTCTAATCAAACCTAATATTAGAAGATGCACAGGATAAAATAAATAGAAAAACCACTTGGAGAATACTTTCCCCTTTTTCATTCGCTTGCCATTATAGAAATATAAAATTACAATTCCTGCAAGAGCAATTCCTGACATACTTCCTAATGCATAAGCAATATTTGTACCAAGCGAAAATCTTCCAATACCACCTGCAAAATTAAAAAGTCCAAATAACAACATTGAAATAATGAATGTATATTTTATCTTATTTCTTAATCCGCTACTCCATATAAACAACAGTGTAAATATTGGTGCCAATAATGCCCAGTCGCAGAATAAGGAAAGTATTATCAATCCCAAGATACATATATCTTTTAAAAATTTATTTGATACTTTATCATTCACAATCAGAATCATAAAACATATCAGCAATGTAAATAACATATTCAAACCTTGAAATTCTAACACTCCGTTTGTTGTAAACGCCATACAATATGGGATTTCAGAAATCAAGGCAAATATTAGCAGTCTAATAGCATAATTCTTTTTTGAATGAGTATATTGAAAGCCCTCTACAAGAAAGTAACACATTGTAATTGCTGTAAAGTACCCTATGTCCAGAAATAGCTCCGACAGAAAATATCCTGATTTCATAAAGACTTGTGAAATATGATTCAGCAGCATAGTCAACATGGCTATATATTTAATAACATCTCTGTTTAATTTTGGGTTACCATACGCCATTTTTGTTTCCGTTTTTACCACCTCAAATTCCGATTTTTATATTTGATTATAAAATAGATGTCTGCTGTTTGCAATGTATATTCATAAGTTCATTTCCCATAGGTACACAATTCCGAAATGGGAGTATTTTTATTTCATCTTATTTTTATTTATTTTTAGACGAGAGTAGGATATACTATCACTATCAGGTAAACAGATATAGAAGGGAATCGAAGCGATGAAACAGGGAATATTATTTGATCTGGATGGCACGCTCTGGGACTCCAGCCGTCAGGTGGTAGAATCATGGAATGAAGTGCTGCAAAAGCAGCCGGATACAGACCGGCAGATCACGATTGAAGACATGCAGGGCTTCATGGGACTTCCAATGGATGAGATCGGCAGACGGTGCTTCCGGGGACAAGGGTTGCCGGAGGAACGGGTACAGGAGATCATGAGGGCCTGTGAGACTTATGAGAATGATTATATAAGACAGCATGGCGGTGTATTGTTTCCACATCTGGAGGAGGTACTTGCGGATCTGTCAAAGGACTATTTTCTGGCTGTAGTAAGTAACTGCCAGGTAGGATATATCGAGGCGTTTCTGGAATATCATAAGCTGGATTCGTATTTTCGGGACTTTGAGAGCTTTGGGAATACCGGGTTGCAAAAGGGCGACAATATCCGTCTGGTGTGTGACCGGAATCATCTGGATCAAGCAGTATATCTGGGCGATATTCAGGGAGATTATGATTCGGCATGTAAGGCTGGGATTCCATTTATACTGGCAGGCTATGGGTTCGGTCAGGTAGATGCACCGGTGCCGGTTATTGAGGATCTGACACAGCTAAGAGGAGCTGCCGAGAAGATATTTGCAAAAGGAATATAATGATAGCAGATAGCAGGGGCAAAATACCCTTTGGCACAAATCAAGAGGATACAACAGGAGAAGATACATGAAAAATAAGAATATGAATAAAAGTAACCGCCGTCTGGCGATAGGTGGCGGATTCCAACAGGCAAAGCGGGTAGACCGGCAGGCGTTTGTGGCATGTCTGGCAGCGGTGGTAGCACTGCCAGCGTCTTTGCTGAGCTTTGGTGTGATCCCGGCAGTACTGGGGCTCGTACTGGCAGTGAAGGCAAAGCGGGAGGATGGCACCCGTCCGGTACTGGCCAAGATCGCGATCGTGGTGGGGATCATTAGCTGCGTTCTGGCGGTTCCGGGAACCTTTGTAATGTACGGAACCTATATTAACCCGGATTCTGCTTTTGTACATAAAGTGGTAAATGCCCTGATGGGAACCGGAAATATCATCGGCTGGTAGGAGAAAGAACAATGACGATATACGAACATGAAGCACAGTATTATGAGACGGATCAGATGGGAATCATCCATCATTCCAACTATCTGCGGTGGTTTGAGTCGGCGAGAATTCAGTTTCTAAAGGAGATCGGAATCGACTACAGGAAGTGTGAGGAGATGGGAATCATCAGTCCGGTCATGGAGGTGACCTGTACCTATAAGTCGATGGTTCACTTTGAGGATGTAGTGCAGGTATATACACGTTTTACCGACTATACCGGAGTGAAGTTCTATGTTACATACGAGGTACGGGACAAAAAGACCGGAGAACTGCGGACAACAGGGAAGAGTAAACACTGCTTTACCGATCGGAATGGGAAGCCGATCTCATTAAAGCGGATGTATCCGGAACTGCATGAACGACTGGTGCAGGCGATGGACGAGTAAAGGGGGGTTACGGTGTATTGGTATTATAGTGTTAAAGAAAATGGGACGAAGGAAAGCAAAAAGATTTGCCGTTTGATGCAGACGGATAGCAGAATATATGAATTTAATGATGATCTGCTATCAATCAATCCAATTGAATATATGGGACGTCTGACGGGTGAGTCCGAATATATCTTTTATAGAGATATAGAGCGATTGGTTGACATGAACGGCGGAGGAATTGCAATCTATGGTACGGTAAATAATCTCAAATATGAAAAGATGCTAAGCGGGGCTGATGCATATCGATACATTCCTGCCAGCGTGGTTGGATATGAAGAAATAGGAAAGGCATTACAGGCGGTTAGTGGAAAAGTACTACAGAAAAGCAACGAAAAGGGCAAACCCGAAATGTCTGCAAAGAAATATGGTATACCAATTTCCGGAAGTCATAGAACAAATGTATATAGTGGTAATGGAGAACTAATATTGGAAGATGCTTATGTTCTGAGCCAGATAGATTGCATACAGATCGATGAACTGGCCCGATTGTGGCAGACACCGATGGAGCAAACGTGGGGAACATTTGTAAAACAGAGAGAAAACAGAATTGCATTGAGGGCTGAAGGAAGAATGAAACTGGATTTGTCCGGCGATGAATTGAGTATTATTTGCGGACCGCGAAGTATGCAGTTGACAACGGATGCTATGGCGTCGGTTGTTCCATGGAGACATATATGTTCAAATATGAATAACGAAGGCTTGTGGCGAGGAGAAACCTGGAAGTATCGGATTCCGATGAGGGATATAGAGGAATTGGTAGTAGAAACAGAAGAATCTTCAGAGCGTCCGAGTCCGATAACCTGGTGGAGGATCAAAGGTGCGTTTTCTACAACAAGGTATGAGAATCTTACCGATTTTTTGATGGGAAATGGAACAGATAATGAAAAGATCGTTAACGAGATTTTGCTAAAGCGGCCATTTGTAGGACAAAGAGAATATGAATGGCAGGATCGTCTGGCGGAAAAAAGCGGCTTAAAATGGCGGGAACCTTAGCCTATAGCAACAATTGTGATAGATCGCGAATAATCCCCTTGACAAATAAATATCCTTATTGTAATGTGTAACTGATTTGGTTAAATGAATAAAGACCATGAAAGGCATAGAAGGAGACAGTAGCACTCGAAGAACGGATCAGAGAGTCGGGTATGGTGGAAGCCCGATACCAGTATGAGAGCGGTGAAGATCACTCCGGAGCTGCAGACCGAAGACAGACAGTAGGCTCTGACGTAGTTCCAGCGTTAAGGGAAAGATGGGTGGATGCCGGTATCGTTTAAGACTGTGCAGAGCCCGGAAGCGATTAGGTGGTATAACGAATAAGAAGGAACCTTCGTCCTAATAGGCGAAGGTTCCTTCTGGTATTACTGACAGGATGATAGAGCAGACGAAGAAGTAGAAGCGTAGTAGTAAGAGTAAGAAAGGAAGAGTAGCGCATGTACGAAAAAGTATCGCCAAACCTGAACTTCGTAGAACGGGAAGCAAAGGTTGAACAGTTTTGGAAAGACAATCAGATCTTTGAGAAGAGTGTAGAGGAACGGGAAGGCTGTCCGGTCTATACCTTCTATGACGGACCTCCGACAGCTAACGGTAAACCGCATATCGGTCATGTACTGACGCGTGTCATCAAGGATATGATTCCTCGATATCAGACCATGAAGGGGCATAAGATCATCCGTAAGGCCGGATGGGATACCCATGGACTTCCGGTAGAGCTGGAGGTAGAGAAGCTGTTAGGGCTGGATGGTAAGGAACAGATCGAGGAATATGGTCTGGAACCATTTATTGAGAAATGTAAGGAAAGTGTCTGGAAGTATAAGGGCATGTGGGAGGAATTCTCCGGCAAGGTAGGCTTCTGGGCAGATATGGATAATCCATACGTTACCTATCATAATGACTTTATCGAGTCTGAATGGTGGGCATTAAAGAAGATTTGGGAAAAGGGACTGCTGTATAAGGGCTTTAAGATCGTACCTTACTGCCCACGTTGCGGTACCCCGTTGTCCTCTCATGAGGTAGCACAGGGCTACAAGGCCGTAAAGGAACGGTCTGCGGTCGTTCGGTTTAAGGTAGTTGGCGAGGATGCGTATTTTCTGGCATGGACAACCACCCCATGGACACTGCCGAGTAACGTGGCACTGTGTGTGAACCCGGATGAGAACTACTGCAAGGTAAAGGCAGCCGATGGTTATACCTATTACATGGCAGAGGCACTGCTGGATACCGTTTTGGGCAAACTGGCGACAGAGGATACACCGGCATACGAGATTCTGGATACCTTCAAGGGTACTGCACTGGAGTATAAGGAGTATGAGCCATTGTTCCGGGTGGCAGCAGATCTGGCTGCAAAGCAGGGTAAGAAGGGACACTATGTGACCTGTGATACCTATGTCACGATGAGTGATGGTACCGGTATCGTTCATATCGCACCTGCATTTGGTGAGGATGATGCGAAGGTAGGAAGAAAGTATGATCTTCCGTTCGTACAGCTCGTAGACGGCAAGGGTAATATGACAGAGAATACTCCATACGCCGGTATTTTTGTAAAGAAAGCAGATCCATTGGTATTAACCGATCTGGAGAAGCAGGGACTGCTCTTTGATGCTCCGAAGTTTGAGCATGATTACCCATTCTGCTGGAGATGTGATACTCCGCTGATCTACTACGCAAGAGAGTCCTGGTTCATTAAGATGACAGAGGTCAGAGAAGATCTGATCAAGAATAATAATACCGTAAACTGGATTCCGGAGAGTATCGGTAAGGGACGGTTTGGTGACTGGCTGGCAAATGTTCAGGACTGGGGTGTAAGCCGGAACCGTTACTGGGGAACTCCACTGAATATCTGGGAGTGTGAGTGCGGACACCGCCATGCGATCGGTTCGATTGAAGAACTGAAGACATTGTCTGATAACTGCCCGGATGATATTGAACTGCACCGCCCATTCATCGATGCAGTGACCTTCAAGTGTGAAAAATGTGGTGGCGAGATGCATCGTGTACCGGAGGTTATCGACTGCTGGTTTGATTCCGGATCTATGCCATTTGCTCAGTGGCACTATCCGTTTGAAAACGAGGATATCTTCAAGGAGAACTTCCCGGCTGACTTTATCAGTGAGGCAGTGGATCAGACCCGTGGCTGGTTCTATTCTCTGATGGCGATTTCAACCCTGCTGTTCAATCAGGCACCATATAAAAATGTCATTGTTCTGGGACATGTACAGGATAAAGACGGTCAGAAGATGAGTAAGTCTAAGGGAAATGCGGTTGATCCGATGGAAGCTCTGAATAAGTACGGTGCAGATGCGATCCGCTGGTATTTCTATAGTAATTCTGCACCGTGGCTGCCGAACCGCTTCCATGAGGATGCAGTAGTGGAAGGCCAGAGAAAGTTCATGGGTACATTGTGGAATACCTATGCCTTCTATGTGCTGTATGCAGAGATCGATCAGTTTGATCCGACGAAGTATCAGTTAGACTATGAGAAGCTGCCGGTTATGGATAAATGGCTGTTGTCAAAGCTGAATACGGTGATTCAGGAAGTGGATGCGGCACTGGGTGCATATAAGATTCCTGAGACGACGCGTGCATTGGCTGAGTTTGTGGATGATATGAGTAACTGGTATGTAAGACGTTGCCGTGACCGTTTCTGGGCAAAGGGCATGGAGCAGGATAAGATCAATGCGTATATGACATTGTATACGGCACTGGTGACGATCTGCAAGCTGTCTGCTCCGATGATTCCGTTCATTACCGAGGACATCTATCAGAATCTGGTACGCGGACTGGATCAGAGTGCACCGGAGAGTATTCATCTGTGTGACTTCCCGGTAGCAAATGAAGCATATATCGATACAGAGCTGGAGACAGCGATGGATGAGGTTCTGCATGTGGTTGTACTGGGACGTGCAGCTAGAAACCTTGCAAATATCAAGAATCGTCAGCCGATCGGAAAGATGTATATCAAGGCAGCAAAGGCATTGTCAGAGTTCTATGTTGAGATTATAGAAGATGAGCTGAATGTAAAGCAGGCAGAGTTCAAGGATGATCTATCTGCATTTACATCTTATAGCTTCAAGCCACAGCTTCGGACAGTTGGACCGAAGTATGGTAAGCAGCTTGGCGGCATTAAGAAGTATCTGTCAGAGGTAGACGGAAATGCAGCGATGGCCGAGTTAAAGGGCAAAGGTGCAATCAGCTTCGAGGTAGACGGTGTAACGGTATCCCTGGCAGAGGAAGATCTGTTGATCGATATCGCACAGACCGAGGGTCATGTTACCCAGCAGGATAACTATGTAACGGTTGTTCTGGATACAAATCTGACACCGGAACTGATTGAAGAGGGCTTTGTACGAGAGATCGTATCAAAGATCCAGACCATGCGTAAGGAAGCTGATTTCCGGGTAACGGATAAGATCGTGGTTTATGTGGCAAATAATGAGAAGATCGCAGATATCATTACCAGAAATGCGGACAGCATCAAGGCAGATACGCTGGCAGAAGCAATCGAACTGGGTAGCATGAGTGGCTTTACAAAAGAATGGAATCTAAACGGTGAGAAGGTAACGATGGGAGTTGCTCAGGTAAGTGCACTGTAATAGAGGAGTATAGTTATGAGTACGGAAAAAAAGAAGAACGAGAAGAAGGATACAGTTATCAAGAAGATATGGAGCGTTATGGCAAAAGGGCTGGGGCAGATCAATGTGCACCCGGTTCCGATTATCGCCGGAATGGCAGTTTTGATAGATTTTATAAATGAAATGCTCAGCCGGCGCTCCATAGGAGATACCTTTCGGTTCATAGGACTTCATCCGGGTATGTTTGCGTTGAATGTGCTGATGGTATTTGCAACGCTGACGATACCGCTTTTGTTCCGGAAGCGGATGACAGGAGTTTTGCTGATCGGTCTGGTATGGTTGATTTTAGGAATCAGCAATTATGTAGTACTGAGCTATCGGGTGACGCCGTTCTCCGCGGTAGATATCAAGCTGTTTAAGTCGGTGGCATCGATTCTGCATCAGTATATGAATAATGTGGAGATTGCACTGATCGTTGCAGCGGTTTTACTGATTATCGTGGGTGCGGTCGTGCTGTGGTTCCGGGCACCGAAGCTGGAAGGAAAGTTCCGGCGGTGGCCGTATCTGCTGCTGATGCTGGCAGCGTTCGGTAGTGCATATGGATTCAATGTACTGGGGAAGGATATGAAGAAGATCCCTACAGATCTGGGTAATATATCCTTTGTATACGATGCCTGTGGATACAATTACTGCTTTGTCAGCAGTGTGTTTGATGTGGGAATCCAGAAGCCAAAGGGGTATTCGGAGGAAGCGATGAATACGATCCGGGAAGGTGTCGGAAGACGAAACATCAGTCATATTACGACAAAGCCGAACATTATTATCGTACAGCTGGAGTCGGTATATAATATAAATAATATGAAAAATTATACATTTTCGGAGAATCCGATCCCGAATCTGACAGAGCTTTCGCAGAACTATTCGAGCGGCTATGTGACAGTTCCTTCGATCGGAGCCGGTACGGCAAATACAGAGTTTGAGACGATATCCGGCATGAGTCTGGACTACTTCGGATTCTGTGAGTATCCGTATAAGACGGCGCTAAAGAGAGAAACCTGCGAGTCGATCTGTTATGATCTCGATGAGTTGAACTACGTCAGTACGGCGATCCATAATAACCGTGCGAACTTTTACAGCCGGAACCGGGTATTTAAGAAGCTGGGCTTTGATCGTTTTGATTCGGTGGAATACATGAATGATCTGGAATACAATCAGTTAGACTGGCCGGATGATTCGGTTTTGACCGGAGAGATCTTAAAAGCAATGGAGACAACACCAACTTCTGATTTTATATATACGATAACGGTGGCTTCTCATGGTGCATATCCGGCAGAAGGTGTGGACGGGACTCCGCAGATTACGATGACGGGAGAACCGGATGAGATTCGTGCAAATAAGTTTACCTATTATGCAAATGCGATCCATGATACCGATGAATTCGTAGGTGAACTGATCGCGGCACTGGAACAGCAGGATGAGCCGTGTGTGGTATTTTTCTTCGGTGATCATCTGCCAACGCTGGATATTACGGATGATGAGCTGGAGGGACAGAATACCTTCCAGACACCGTATGTGATGTGGGATAATATCGGACTGGAAAAGCAGGATCGGGATCTTTATTCGTTCCAGACAACTGCATATATTATGGAACGTCTTGGTTATAATACAGGTATACTGACTCGTTATCATCAGAAATATAGTGATTCCCCGGACTATGAAAAGGGTCTGGAACTTCTGGAGTATGACATGCTATACGGGAACCGTTATATATACGAGCAGGTAAATCCATATGATGAAACCAATATGGAGATGGGGCTGGAACCGATTACGATTCATGATGTAAGGGCCAGCGGCGACATCCTGTATGTATCCGGTGAGAACTTTACCGATGCCAGTTACATCTATGTAAATGGTGATAAAAAAGAGACAGAAATGTGGAATGAAAACTTCCTGATTGCAAAGAATGTGGAAGTCGAGGCGGGTGACCGGATCTGCGTGAGACAGCTGGCAGCCGGAAAGTCGAAGATCAGCAAGACAGAAGAGTATATTTATGAAGGACCACCGACAATACCATACGAGGAAGATACAAAAGATTAGGTATTGTAGAAAGCAGTCATTTCTGATAAAATATGTATGTGTTTTTGTAAGATAGGATGAGAATGCTAAGGAGGCAATAAGGGGAATGAAGAAAAAGATCGACTTTGACAAAGAAGGATTCAAGAAAGAGGTCATCAATAATGTGAAGACTCTGTATCGAAAAACGATCGATGAGGCTACACAGCAGCAGGTGTTTCAGGCAGTTGCATATGCAGTAAAGGATGACATCATTGATCGTTGGATCGCAACTCATAAGGAATACGAGAAAGAGAATGTAAAGACTGTATATTATCTGTCTATGGAGTTCCTGATGGGTAGAGCATTGGGCAACAACCTGATCAACCTGACCTTCTATGATGAGATAAAAGAAGCTCTTGCTGAACTGGGATTTGATCTGAATGTAATCGAGGATCAGGAGCCGGATGCAGCACTGGGTAATGGCGGTCTGGGACGTCTGGCAGCATGCTTCCTGGATTCTCTGGCAACATTAGGATATCCTGCATATGGCTGTGGTATTCGTTACCGCTATGGTATGTTCAAGCAGGCAATCGTAGACGGCTATCAGATCGAGAAGCCGGATGACTGGTTACGGGACGGTAACCCATTTGAGGTTCGTCGTGCAGAATATGCATGTGAAGTAAAGTTCGGTGGTTATGTACGTGTGGAGAACCGGAACGGCCGGAACTACTTCATTCAGGACGGTTATCAGGCAATCCGTGCGGTACCATATGATCTGCCGGTTATCGGATATGGCAATAACGTAGTAAATACATTAAGAATCTGGGATGCAGAGGCGATTCAGGACTTCAATCTGGATTCATTTGATAAGGGTGAGTATCAGCAGGCAGTGGAGCAGCAGAATCTGGCCAGAACCATTGTTGAGGTATTATATCCAAATGATAATCACTATGCAGGTAAGGAACTTCGGTTAAAGCAGCAGTACTTCTTCATTTCCGCTTCTATTCAGACTGCTATTAAGAAGTTCAAGGAGAATAACAGTGATCTTCATGATATTCCGAAGAAGCTGGTATTCCAGTTAAATGATACACATCCAACCGTTACAGTTGCCGAGCTGATGCGTATCCTGATGGATGAGGAAGGCATGGAATGGGATGAGGCATGGGAGATTACAACCCATACCTGTGCATATACTAACCATACGATCATGGCAGAAGCATTAGAGAAGTGGCCAATCGAGCTGTTCTCCAGACTGCTTCCTCGTGTTTATCAGATTATCGAAGAGATCAACCGTCGTTATGTAGCTGAGATTGAAGCAAAGTATCCGGGAGATCAGTCAAAGGTTAAGAATATGGCGATCCTGTATGACGGACAGGTTAAGATGGCACATCTGGCAATCGCCGGTTCCTTCTCTGTAAACGGTGTAGCAAAGCTGCATACGGAGATTCTGGAGAAGAGAGAGCTGAAGGACTTCTATGAGATGCGTCCGGAGCAGTTCAATAATAAGACCAATGGTATTACACAGAGAAGATTCCTTCTGCATGGTAATCCGCTGTTAGCAGACTGGGTAACGAATAAGATCGGTGATGAGTGGATCACAGACCTGAGCCAGATCAGTAAGCTGAAGGTTTATGTAGAGGATGCAAAGTGTCAGCAGGAGTTCATGAACATTAAGTATCAGAACAAGATCCGTCTGGCAAACTATATTAAGGAGCATAACGGAATTGATGTAGATCCTAGATCCATCTTTGATGTGCAGGTAAAGCGTCTTCATGAGTACAAGAGACAGCTTCTGAACATTTTACATGTTATGTATCTGTATAACGAGCTGAAGACCAATCCGGGTATGGATATGGTTCCTAGAACCTTTATCTTCGGAGCAAAGGCAGCTGCCGGTTATAAGAGAGCGAAGTTAACGATTAAGCTGATCAATTCTGTAGCAGACGTTATCAACAATGATGAGTCTATCAACGGAAAGATCAAGGTTGTATTTATTGAGAACTATCGTGTATCCAATGCTGAGATCATCTTTGCGGCAGCAGATGTCAGTGAGCAGATTTCTACAGCATCCAGAGAGGCATCCGGTACCGGTAACATGAAGTTCATGTTAAACGGCGCATTGACACTGGGTACTATGGATGGTGCAAACGTAGAGATTGTAGAAGAGGTTGGCATTGAGAATGCATTTATCTTCGGTATGTCTGCAGATGAAGTTATGAAGTATGAGCGTGAGGGTGGTTACAACCCAATGGATATCTACAACAATAACCAGGGCGTTCGTACGGTTCTGACACAGTTGATCAATGGCTTCTACTCACCGGATGATCCGGAACGTTTCCGCGAGCTGTATGATGCATTGACAAAGGAAGATGTATACTTCATACTGAAGGACTTCGATTCTTATGCAGATGCACACAGAAGAGTGGATGCAGCATATCGTGATGAAGCTGCATGGGCAAAGTCAGCCATGTTAAATACAGCATGTGCCGGTAAGTTCTCTTCTGACAGAACCATTCAGGAATATGTAGATGATATCTGGCATCTGGAGAAGGTAACCGTAAAGCTTCCGGAAGCCGCTGCAGCTACATCAAAGAAGACAAAGTAAGAAACCGAATAAATAAAGCCGGCTGACCGGCCGGAGGCCGAAAGGGAGATGGAGAGATTCATCTCCCTTTTTACAGTGGTATAATCGCATCTGTTGTTGAATAAGATAGTACTACGGTATATAGGACGGAATGGAGAGAAATATATGAGAGAACGAATCACCATGGGATTTGCACTTCTGATTCTGGCGGTTATGATACCATATCTCGGAACCATGGTACTGACAGGCGCTGTAGGGGAGAAAGTTGCTACTGTTGAGGAACTGGACACGGGAAAACGGGTGGCTCTGGAGGTGGACGGGCAGTATCAGACCATAGATGTAGAGGCTTATCTGCGGGGAACGCTGCCGGATATCCTGCAGGGAACAGAGGACATAGAAGTGTGGAAGAGCCTTGCTGTTATAGAGCGGACAAACATTTACAAGAAAATGGAGGGGATCAGCTGTATTGACCAGGCAGATCTGGATCTGACCTATCTGACAGAGGAACAGCAAAGGGAGTTGTGGGGAGAGCGACAGTATGAGGCCTATGCGAAAAAAGCGGAACGGGCAGTTCTGGAAACGGTGGGGGAAACATTAGTCTGTGAAGGCGGCTATATTGATGCACTGTATCATCGTGCCAGTATAGGATCTACCGTAAGTGCAGAGGAACTGTTCGGAGAGCCGGTAAGCTATCTGACTGCGGTTCCCAGTACGCATGATGTAGAATCAAAGGATTATATGAATATTATAATACTTGATAAATCTCAGGTACAGGAGCTGAAGATAGAAGAAAGTACAGAGCATGGATATGTAAAACGAGTGCTGTGTGATGGGGAAGAACTGACCGGAGAGGAGGCACAGGATCGTTTTCAACTGCCGTCCCTGAATTATTATATAGAAGATATGGGAGATACCTATCGGATCGTATGCCTTGGCACAGGGCACGGACTTGGTGTGAGCCTGTACGGTGCAGAGTATATGGCGAAGAACGGAAGCGATTATAAGGACATTTTGACCTATTACTATCCGGGGGTGAGTATACAGGAGCATACGGAATAAAGTGTTAAAAAATCGACAGAAATGAGGGCTTTACTTCTTCTGCCGGAATGGTGTATCATTGAAAACAAGACGGTCCTATGCTACACAAATACATGCGAATGAGAGGCATAGACGGAAATACCGGGAAGAACAGAAACAGAGAAAGTAAGAAGAACGATATACGGATATGAGGGATAGAAAAAGAACAATTAAGATAATAACAAAACTGTTGCTATGTATTGGAGTATTGAGTATGGGAGGACTTACCTTAAGCGGATGCTCGGATCATGGAACGGTGACGCCGACGATTCACGGAGAGGATAAAAACACAGCGACAGATGATTCTTTCGGAGATGCTGAGGAGTCGACGGAAGGCGCAAAGGAGCTGGAACTGGAGGAACAGAATCAGAACCTTGTAGATCTGGAAGATTATACGGTAGCGCCCAAAGATAATGGCTGCCCATATTATGTTAAGGTAAATCGCCGGAGAAACGTGGTGACGGTCTATACATTGGATGAGGATGGATATTATACTGTACCGGTGCGTGCTATGGTGTGTTCGGTCGGAAAAGAGGATGGTACTCCTACAGGCACTTATACGACGAAGGATAAGCATACGTGGTGTTCTCTGGTGGGGAATGTGTACGGACAGTATGCGTACCGGATAGAAGGGCAGATTATGTTTCACTCCGTTCCGTATTATTCGATGAGTAAGGACGCGCTGGAGGCAGAAGAGTATAATAAGCTGGGCGAAGCGGCATCTCTGGGGTGTATTCGTTTGGCAGTGGCAGATGCAAAGTGGATCTATGATAATTGTCCGACGGGAACGCTGGTGACGATCTATGACAGCGACTATATAGGTCCGTTAGGGAAACCGACATCGGAGCATTTGAATGTGCACGAGGTGAAGTCCTCCTGGGATCCGACCGATCCGGATGCAGAGAATCCGTGGATGAATGGAACGGTTCGGATTCTTCGGGCCGGGGATCGAACGATCGAGCGGGGTTGTACCTGGCAAAAGGAGTGTGGGGTTCTGGTCTATGACGAGAACGGGCAGGACATTACCGACAGACTGAAGGTGTTTGGAACGGTAGATGCAGATACGGTCGGTGACTATGAGGTTACCTATCAGGTGCGGGGAGATGACGGAGCGATCTGTGAAAAACGGAGCACGATCCATGTGGTGGATACGATGGCACCTGAGATCGAGATTTGTGAGGATAAAATCGAGCTGAATCGGGCAGAGGCATCGGAGATCAACTGTATCCGTACACTCAGCAGCTATATCCGGGTGATGGACAATGGCAAAGAAATGTCGGCAGACTGTATGGAGTTTGATATTCACGAACTGGACGGAAAACAGGAGGGAGAATATCCGATTACGGTCATGGCTTGCGATCAGGCGGGAAATGCGTCACGGAGCTATACACTGATGGTGTCTCTGGATCGAGTGGCACCGGTGATACAGGAGCCGGAGCAGAAGAATTATACCGGGACCGATAAAGCGGATATCGAAGCACAGTTGATCCGTGCAATACCGGTGACGGACAGCTATAGCGGAGTGGACGAGGTTCAGGTATCCTGGACGCCGGAGCCGGGGAAAGAGAGCGATACGGTACTGGTAACGGCAAAGGATCGATATGGCAATGTAAGCACAGCATTTTTTGATGATTTTATAATTTCTTATACAACGGATGAATAATTTTTACAGTCGCGGCAACACTAGTAGCAGAGGTGATGAAAATGAAGAAATCCGTTACAGAATTTTTTAAGACCAATGGATTCTACCTATCCTTCGGCGCCGGTGTAATAGCCCTTGTGGTTGCACTGGCGATATACAACGTGAATACCGGCAAGAAGAACCAACAGCAGAATCAGGAAATCAACCTGAATGAACCACAGGAGCAGAATATGGCAGATGCTGAAGGAACAGAAGAGGTTCAGGAAACCATTCTGGACGGAGACATGGATGTACCAATGGATATGTGGAATACACAGGAGATTGCAAAGGAAGAGGCTACAGAGGCAACAGAGCCGGGTACTGAGGAAGGAGAAACGGAAGATACAGAAGTGGCAGTGATGTCGAATCAGGCTTTGAACTATGAACCGCTGGAGGGCTTAAGCTTTTCCGGTGTAGAGGATGTGGCAATGCCGGTTCTGGGAAATACGATTCTTCCATACAGTATGGATACAACCGTTTATTTTCAGACATTAGGCACATATCGATGCAATCCCGGTATGCTGATTCAGGCGCCGGAGGGAACCGAAGTTGCGTCTGTATGGCATGGCCAGGTGACAGATATTCAGAATACGAAGGAGTATGGAACCGTAGTAACGGTTGATCTGGGAAGCGGCTATCAGATACAGTATGGGCAGCTTCAGGATGTAAGAGTAGCAGTCGGAGAAGAGGTACAGAAGGATACGATCATTGGAACGGTAGCTGCTCCGACCGCATATTTTGCAAAGGAAGGATCACACTTATATCTGGAAGTTGCGAAGGAGGATACACCGATCAATCCGATGGATATCTTACAGGTAGAATAATCCAAAACCGTCATTGATCAAACAGAAATACAAAAGAACATAAAAAGTCAGCCGAGGCAGGAAGAATAATAACCGGACCGGCTGGCTTTTAAGTATTTAAACAATCACCACATGTTCCATAGTAGAACAAAAGACAACCCTCGATCTGACCTGGAAAATCGGGCGATACATATTGTATGGGGCTGTTTTTCGGAAGGGATGTCTCGATATCCTGAACGCAGCCACAACACTGACATATAAAGTGGGGGTGCGGCTGGATGTTGGCATCATAGTGATCTGCTTTACCATCACAGGATATGCGCAGGATCATATGATTGTCTGCCAGCAGGGCGAGATTCCGATATACCGTTCCCAGACTGATATTGGGTATGGATTCACGCATAGCAGTATAGACCATATCTGCAGTCGGATGGTCGGTTCTGGTTTTTAAGTATGCAAGAATTGCTTCTCGTTGTCGGCTTCGTTTCATTCCTGTTGGCATAAGTTAGTCATTCCTTTGAATTTAGATTCATATCTATATAATAAAGGATGAATGGATTCTGTGTCAAGTAAAGGAAGAACAAAGGAAAAACATGGAATGGGGCGAAAAACAAAAGAAAATCAAGGAAAATGTAAGGGATTCGTATGTTTAGGTTGACATCAATATAGCCCTGTTGTATATTACATGGTGTGCTATGAATAGCCGATGGATGATTATATTAAAAGGAGATAGGATTGTTATGTTTGAAAAGATGCGAGATATTATTTCTGAACAGCTGGGAGCTGACCCAAGTAATGTGGAATTAAGTACCTCCTTCAAAGATGACCTGGATGCAGATTCGCTGGATCTGTTTGAACTTGTAATGGCGATAGAGGACGCATTTAATGTTGAGATTCCGGCAGATGATGTGGCTGAGCTGAATACAGTAGAAGATGTGATTGAGTATCTGAAGGAGCAGGGCATAGAAGCATAGCAGATATAATAGAAATAATGTGGCTGATCTTGAATGACAGGCAGATGAAATATGAAGAAAAAGAGAAAGGTGCAATCTACACACCTTTCTCTTTTTTTAACAGTGCGCCTGACGACGCACTGTTTTATTTCGTTTATAAATGGATTAACCCAATACAACCTCAACGGTATGTTCCTTGCCGTCAGAG
Source organism: uncultured Clostridium sp. (assembly GCA_900539185.1). Lineage (GTDB taxonomy): Bacteria > Bacillota > Clostridia > Lachnospirales > Lachnospiraceae > CAG-632. The sequence goes on along the minus strand of UQBG01000009.1, from coordinate 29,567 downwards.
AAGACCGGAAGAACATTTCCTTCGATTGCATTGCCATCAACGGTTACGCTCTTTACACCCTTGCTTACATGAGAAGGATTTGTAACGGTGATGGTATAGGTTGCGTTACGGAACTGACGAGTTGCCTTGAAGCCGTCCCATGCAGATGGAATAGAAGGATCAATCTTCAGACCATCATAGTCAGGGATAATACCCAGCATGTACTGAGAAACTGCTACGAAGTTCCATGCTGCGGTACCGGTCAACCAACTGTTCTTAGCCTCACCGAAGCGGCCTGCATCCTTACCGGCGATCATCTGAGCGTATACATAAGGCTCGGTTCTGTGTAAGTCAGAGATATCCTCCAGATAAGCAGGTGCGATCTTTGAGTAATATTCAAATGCCTTATCGCCATGTCCAACATAAGCTTCTGCACAGATGATCCATGCATTGTTGTGACAGAAGATACCGGCGTTCTCCTTGTAACCTGCAGGATAAGTGGAGATCTCGCCATATTCGATGTAGTACTTTGTGAAAGCAGGATTGTTCAGTACTAAACCATGCTTGCAGTTTAAGTATTTGTCGATGCTTTCCAGAGTCTTTAAGTCATAACCCTTATCCTTACCGATTTCAGACATAACGGCGAAGCCCTGTGGCTCAATGAAGATCTTTCCTTCTTCACATTCCTTAGAACCAACCTTACGTCCGAAGTCATCGTATGCACGTAAGAACCATTCGCCATCATAGCCGTATTCGCAGATCAGATTCTTCATCTTATCAATCTCAGCCTGAGCTGCTTCTGCCTTGTCATTCAGTCCCTGATGCTTGCAAAGAGCAACATACTCAGGACCGGCATATGTAAACAGGGTAGCTACAAATAGGGATTCTGCTACCTTTGAGTACTTGTCATCGCCATACTTTGGAGAAGTCCATGTCTGGAAGCTTTCGCCAGGAGTATTGGAGAAGCATGACAGATTCAGACAGTCATTCCAGTCAGCACGCATGGACAACGGAAGACCGTGCGGACCTACATTGTTTACGACACGGTAGAAGGACTGCTGTAAATGATGCATCATAGGCTGAGCCAGAGACTCATCATTTCTATATGGAACCATCTCATCCAGAATAGAGTAATCACCGGTTTCCTTGATGTAAGCGGCGGTAGACAGGATCATCCATAATGGATCATCGGAGAAGTCTCCACCTACGGCATCGTTACCCTTCTTGGTTAATGGCTGATACTGATGGAAGCAACCGCCGTCTTCAAACTGTGTTGCTGCCAGATCCAGAATTCTTTCTCTTGCACGGTCCGGAATCTGATGTACGAAACCGAGCAGATCCTGGTTTGAATCACGGAATCCCATACCACGGCCGATACCGCTTTCGAAGTAAGAAGCAGAACGAGACATGTTGAAGGTAACCATACACTGATACTGGTTCCAGATATTAACCATACGGTTCATCTTGTCATCCGGAGTATTTACAGTGTACTTAGAAAGCAGATCTGCCCAGCTCTTCTTTAACTCAGCCAGAGCGGCATCTACCTTCTCTGCTGTATTGAACTGTTCGATCATAGCGTATGCTCTTGATTTGTTCATGCTGCCATCAGCATTGAACTTCTCTTCCTGAGGGTTCTCAACATAACCCAGAACAAATACCAGATCCTTAGACTCGCCGGGAGCCAGAGAGATATTCAGGCAATGAGAAGCGATTGGTGACCAGCCGTCTGCCTTAGAGTTAGTTGCCTTGCCGGCAATAACAGTCTGAGGGTTGTCAAAACCATTATATAATCCCATGAAGCTTTCACGGTCACAGTCATAACCTTCGATCTCTGCATTTACAGTGTAGAAGGCAAAGTGATCACGACGTTCTTTATACTCTGTCTTATGGAACAGGGTAGAACCTTCTACCTCTACTTCACCGGTGTTAAAGTTTCTCTGGAAGTTTGTGGAATCATCTTCTGCATTCCATAAGCACCACTCCAGGAAAGAGAATAACTTAAACTCCTTTGGGGTTGTTCCTTCGTTTTTCAGGGTTACCTTCTGAACTTCGCCCTTGTAGTTATTTGGTACGAAGAAAGTAACTTCTGCTTTCAGTCCGTTGCTCTTGCCGCTGATTACGGTATAGCCCATACCATGACGGCACTCATAGAACTCCAGATCTTTCTTGACCGGAGACCAGCCCGGTGACCAGATATTGTCATCATCATTGATGTAGAAATAACGTCCGCCCATATCAACCGGAACATTGTTATAACGATAACGGGTAATTCTTCTTAACCGGGCATCCTTATAAAAGCTATAACCACCGGCAGTATTCGAAATTAATGAGAAGAAGTCCTGGTTTCCTAAGTAGTTAATCCAAGGATATGGAGTCTTAGGATTTGTAATCACGTACTCTTTGTTTTGGTCGTCAAAATAACCGAATTTCATGTGTGTGTGTACCTCCCTATATTCTAGCTGGACCCATAAGGCCTCATATAGTTCATTATATCGTATTCAAAGGATAAAAACAAGGAAAACTGGACAATAAAAACGTCCAGTTTCCAAAAGTTCCACGAAGGTGGTATTCTAACACTTTGTATAGATATGCTGGGTAACGGTTTTGCTTTCTCCCGGTGCCAGCTCCTGATATCCGGTATCTTCCGGAGCCAGTGGGAGGTTTGGAGCATCGATCATCCAGGTCATAGGTTCCGGACAGAAGTATCCTTTCTCGCCCCAGTCATTCCAGAGTACCCAGAACTGATAGTCATCACTGACTTCATATCGGATTTCTTTGCCGGAAGCCAGATCGGTTGCGATGATGCCGTAATATGGCTGACCATCGGCATCACCGGTTTCTGCATAGTATACATCGTTATTGATTACCTGCTTAACAGGAACCATGGATCCGGTCAGATACTGGCGGTCATGATTATCCAGAGGCATCAGGACGCCGGTAGGCAGGCATCGGTCATTTAACTGCCACTTTTCACCGATCGGAACATACAGGCGCATATCTTCACCTTTGCCGTCGGATGTGAATGGTCCCATCATAGTTGTGTGCGTACATACGCCGTAAGGCATCTGCCGATCAGATAGATTTGTGATCGTAAAGGCATAGTCCAGACCTGTTTCTGATAAGGTAAAGGTGAATTCAGCCTTGAATTTGATCGGAAGATTCGGAAAATATTCATCATTTTCGTCATACAGATATTCGGTTTTTGCGATTGCCTTCTGCTCCGTGGCGAGAACATCTACCACAGAGTACGGACGCTTGTGTAAGAATCCATGGATAAAGTTGCCGAGATCTGCTTCGTTTACCGGAAGCTGGTAGACTGCATCGGAAGTTTTTAACCGGCCACCGTCCAGACGATTTGGAAGATAAAGAGTCGGAAGACCATATACCTCAGGAGACTTGCGAATATCCTCCGGGGTAATATCCGGATCAAAACGGAATATTTCTATATCGTGTGCTTCATCCCGTAGACGAATCACATTGCTTCCGATTCCGGGAGCGATCCAGGCCATATAACCGCCGGCCTTTAGTTCGACACAGGGCTCATTTTTATACATGATTTCATGTGCAGTCGTTAAGTTCATATGATAACCTCCTCATTTCATACCTATCATGCCAATTTGGATATAGTATAGCATACAATGGCATGAAAATCGACCAAAAAATCCTCTAAAAATTCGTCAAATATGTAATATTTGGGGATAGTTATTTTAAAAGGGACATGCTATAATGGGGCGTAGCAATGAGCAATTGCACAGATGCTAGAATTATAATATGGAAAGGAACTGCAGAGTATGCCTCTGGATTATAAAAAAAGTTATAAATCTAAGGTGAAGCAGCGCAAGATCATAGTCATAAGTATTGTGGTCGCCGTGTGTATACTGACCGCATTTTCAACATTATATATCCGTAGTCGCGTGAAGGGAACACCGGATACAGGAACCGCTTCGGCGGCGGATCGAGTCGTTGATAAGAAGGGAATGGCACTGGAACGTCAGCCGATCCATTTATATACTATAGGAATTGCCAGAATTAATCCGTCGGATGTAAACCGCGAGTATGTGCGGATCGACAGCCGGGTGGATGACAGCTATTTTGACGATGCTCTGTTTATCGGAGATTCTCGGACAGAAGGCTTTGTCTTATATTCCAGTTTAAGTAATATTCATGCATATTGTTCGAAGGGCTTAAGTATCAGCCGGATCTATGAGGATGCGATCGTAAGGCAGGAGGATGGCCGTATGATCACGGTTATGGAGGCACTTCAGAACGAAAAATATGCGAAGATCTATATTATGTTTGGAGTGAATGAACTGGGATGGCCGTACGATGATCTGTTTGAAGAACAGTATTCAAAGATGCTTCAGGATATCCGAAAGTTGCAACCACAGGCAATTATATATGTAGAGAATATCATTCCGATATCGGCATCCCGGTCAGCAACCGATACGATCTATAATAATGAGAATGTCAGCCGGTTCAATGCCATGATAGAGAAGGTGTGTGCAGAACAGAACGTGATCTATCTGGATGTGGGGAGTGCACTGGCAAATGCAAGCGGAGCCTTACCGGAGAATGCAAGCCCGGACGGAATTCATTGTAATAAAGAGTATTGTGACAAGTGGATGGAATATCTGAGAAATAACACCTATGAAGTAAAGAAAGATGAGGAATAAGAACAATGAAGAAGATGTTGATAAAGCTGGCAGCCGTAATTGGGCTGACTGTATGTATGCTGACAGGATGTGGTGCGGATACCACGAAGACGATCGATACCGGTGCATTGGCAGACGATCTGCAGGCAGGTGTGACCTGGAAGGATCAGTTAAGCGAGATTGAACTTAGTAAAGCGTTGAACTTATACGGAATCAGTGAGGATGCGGTGGCATCCGGTAAGGTATATATGGGAACCAATGCAACGGCAGAAGAGGTGGCGGTACTGGAAGCGGCATCTGCGGATCAGGTAGAAGAGGTTGAGGCAGGCATTCAGGCTAGAGTAGCAGCACAGCTTACTTCTTTCGAGAGCTATAATGCGGCAGAGGTGCCAAAGCTGGAGGATCCTGTGATTGTGACAAAAGGAAATTATGTGATTCTGTGTGTGTGTGATGATACCAAGGAAGCACAGGATATTATAGATAATTGCTTTGCACAGTAGGAAAAAGCAGATTTGAATTTAAGAATGTTCTTCAAGAAATCGCAGCAGATATGCCTGCGATTTTTTGTATTTTTCCATGCGGCGTTCATCCTCTAAGGTCAGTGTCCCCAGTCGATCTCGGTTCAGGTTATCATGCAGATCATGTAGCTTTACCTGAATCGCAAGAGGACTTTTTGTGAGCTGGTGAATATAGTCCATATACGGAACCGAACGGTCATGAGTCAGCAGTGCAAGAGCGGAAAGAACCGTTTCTGAAAAGCCTTCCTCGCGAAGCATTTCCAGAGATACGGGAGTGTCTTCGATAACATCATGAAGGATTCCGCAGATCATTTCTTCCTCAGTAGCACCTGCCAACATTACACGAATCGGGTGCAGGATATAAGGCTTCCCTGCTTTGTCGATCTGTCCCTTATGTGCTTCTACGGCAATATCAATCGCTTTTTCCAGCATATGATTCCTCCTGTATCATTTGTTTCCGTTCATTAACTAGATTATACAATAGGACATCATCTTCTTCAAGAAAAAATGTCAGGCAGAGTGGGCCGTTTGCGGCAGCATCGATGCAGGAAACCGACCATAAAACTTTGTCGTCGGCCGATACTCTTTCCGGTGCGATCAGCTCGACCGGGTGATTCGAGGAAACAGTTAGAAGGTAGGTGGTTGCAGCAGTATGTGAAACCGGGATTAACTGATAGGAAAGCCGGATCGGTGCCAGATAGGTGATGCCGGAGCCGGAACCGTAATAGCGGTAGCCGTTTGGAAAAAGGAACCGCAGGAGATCATCCGGTGTGAGTATCGTCTGATCCGGCAGGAGACCCGGCTGAATACGCATGGTACAGTAGAAGGTTCGGTGATCACCGGAGGGATTATAATACAGAAGAGCCGGTTCGGCAGCATCCGATTCCTGAGGCAGGTGACAGGGGGAGAGAAAGCAGGGGAGCTCGGTTGTGAACCGGAGTGTCAGAAGATCATTATCTGCCGCATATAAGGGATTATGATTGCTGCTGGTAAGGGCTGCCTGAAGGATCACCGGGGCAGAGTCGGAGAGAAAACTATGGGTGGGAGTCGGAGATGTAGGCACAGCCGGTAGCAGAACCGGACAAAAAACCGGAAGAAAAAGGGAACATAGATAAAAAATGATTGTACGCATGGGCAACTTCCTTTCTAAACATAAACGGGAAACCAGGGAGGAACTGTAAGAAATAATAAAGAAATACGCAATGGTTTCTTCATGAAATGGTGTTAAGATAAACAAAATGTAACATAAAATCATATATATGTCAATAATATATTTACAAACTAAAAGAAGGAACAAGAATGTTTCGGTTGAATAGTATATTCTATAAGGATGAAAATATGCGGCTGCCGGAATACATGTGTGCGGAGCAAGACAAAGAGAACATCCCTGGGTAATGATATAGGATCGTTGGCCGCTTTGTATATAAAGAATGAAGAACATCTGCCTGCCGCGGGATGCATCCGTGTCACGCGGTCTGGGTAGATACCCCCTGTGCCGGCTGTGAATGTGGTCTTGACGGAATCGGCGAACCGTCGTAGCATGAAAGAAAATGAGAATGGGCGGCGGGGTATGAACTATACATATATCGTAGAATGTAAAGATAAGACTTTATATACAGGGTGGACGACAGATCTGGAAAAGCGGTTGCAGGCACATAATGCCGGAAAGGGTGCAAAATATACCCGGAGCAGACGACCGGTACAACTGGTGTATGCGGAGGAATCTGAGGACCGGCATACGGCTATGCGGCGGGAGGCTCAGATAAAGCAGCTGAGCCGGGCTGAGAAGCTGCAGATGATAGCGGCGTATCGGGAAGCACAGGGGAATAAGCAACAGAGAGAAGGAGGCGCTTACAGTGCCGGGAAAGAGAAAACAGAAATATAAAAGAAGTGGGATGGAACGATTATGCAGACTGCTTCCGGTGATAGGTGGCGGTATCGCATTGCTGGTCGGAGTTCTGTGGCTTGTCCGGGTGACTGCGAAGCCAAAGATCGTACCGATTGTGTCTGCGGCAGAGGCGTTCCCGGATCGAAATATACAGGAAGAATTTCTGACGATCAATGATTATTCCAGACCGGGGCTGGCACTCGATCGTGTAGATAAGATTGTGGTTCATTATACGGGAAATCCCGGCACCACGGCACAGGCCAACCGGGACTATTTCGAGAGCCTGGCAACGAATCCGGTGACCTCCGCCAGCAGTCATTTTGTGATTGGGCTGGATGGCGAGATCATACAGTGTGTGCCGTTAAATGAGATTGCCTTTGCGTCTAATGAGGCAAATAGCTACAGCCTGTCCATTGAGTGCTGTCACCCGGATGACAGTGGCGAGTTCACAACAGCGACCTATAATCAATGTGTAGAACTGGTGGCGGAGCTTTGCGACTATTATCATCTGGATCCGGAGAGGGATGTGATACGGCACTATGATGTAACGGGAAAGAACTGTCCGAAATTCTATGTAGAGCATCCGGAGGAATGGGAGATGTTTCTGGGGTTTGTAAAGGAACGTATAGAATAAAAAAGAACAAAGCCGATTACAGCTTGAACTTTAGCTTGATCGGCTTTTTTAACTTCTGTCCGCCTCTGGAGCGAACATTGGTTGTAATATTCAAATAGTAAAAGACGCCTTCCTGAAATGGCCGGCAGGGAGATACTTCGATTGTGTTATCGGAAGCCTCATAACGAATATTTGACTGGATCAGCATGCCGGACGGATCTGTGATGTACATATTAGTAGCATTTACAGTGGAGGGATTCAGAGGAGTATTGAATTTTACTCTCCATACAAAGCTTCCTGTTTTAAATGCAAGATCCTGATGAACTTTCTTTTGTAATTCCTCTGGAACATCTTCTATATCCAGATACTGTGTGGCCATAGGTGCCCTCCTTATTAATCCATTCATTTCATTCTATCACATTCCCTTAGAAAATGGGAAAGATTTTAAAAATACTTGCGAAAAATGATAAGAACCAGTATTCTTTACGTGTATGTTTCAGAATACTACATAGAAAGAAAGGGATCTATATGAAGAATATGAATAAAGTGAACTGGAAGCCCGGTAATATGTTATATCCGTTGCCGGCAGTGCTGGTAACCTGCCGGGATAAGCAGGGACAGGATAATGTACTGACGGTAGCATGGACCGGTACCGTCTGTTCCGATCCGGCAATGCTATATATATCGGTTCGACCGGAGCGATACTCCTATCCAATGATAAAAGAAACCGGAGAGTTTGTGGTGAATCTTACGACGACTGCACTTGCCTATGCAACGGACTACTGTGGTGTCCGAAGCGGCAGAGACGAGGACAAGTTCCGGGCAGCAGGTCTGACAAAGGGAGAGGCGGTAAAGGTAAATGCACCGATCATCATGGAGAGTCCTGTAAATATCGAGTGTAAGGTGCGAGACGTTTTGCCGTTGGGAACGCATGATATGTTTTTGGCAGATGTTGTAAATGTGCAGGTGAGTGAAGCGTATATAGATAAGAAGGGAACCTTCCATCTGGATCAGGCAGATCCGCTGGCATATTCCCATGGACGGTACTTCAGTCTTGCGGAAGAGCTGGGAAGCTTTGGGTACTCGGTACGTAAGAAGGCATAGGATAAGAAGGAGATAGACATGGATAATATCATATTGATCGGCATGCCGGGGTGTGGCAAAAGTACCATCGGTGTTGTGCTGGCAAAGGTACTGGGATATGAATTTACAGACTCTGATCTGCTGATACAGAAACGGGAAGGAAAGCTGCTGCGGGAAATCATAGCGGAACAGGGAGAAGAGGCATTCATTAGGATCGAAGAGGATGTAAATGCCGGAATTCAGACAGAGCGGCATGTGATCGCTACCGGCGGCAGCGTTGTATATAGCGACAGGGCGATGCAGCATCTGAAGGAGATAGGAACGGTTGTATATCTGAAGCTTTCCTATGCAACGATTTGCAGCCGGCTGGGAAATATCCGCAGACGGGGCGTCGTTTTGCGGGACGGACAGACGCTGAAGGATCTATATGACGAGCGGGTTCCGTTGTATGAACGGTATGCGGATGTAGTGGTGGATGCAGAAGGTCAGGATGTGGAAGGACTGATGGATGAGGTAGTGAAAGCCCTGCATCATTAGGAAAAACGGATATGGGCTTTACAAATGGATTCGTATTTGATATGATATATTACGAAAATGTTACAAAACAACAACATCTTGATGACATATTTAGGAGATGAAAAAAGTGAAAGTTCGTAAACCGAGCACCGTTCGACGGAATTGGAAAATATATAGAGCGTTGGCGATTGCTACGACTGTAACGCTGCTGGCATTCCCGGTAGCGATCAACGGGAATCTGACCTCGGATCGATATCAGATTCTGATTAACGGCAAGACTGTAGGAATCGCAGAGAGCAAGGCACAGGCGGAGCAGGCGTATCAAGATGCCAGAAGAACCTTGAATTCACAGTCCGATACACTGACACTTCTGGATGCAGAGGTGGCTTATGAACCGGTACGTGCCAGAGCCTCTCAGGTATCAAAGAGCGGAGAGCTGGCGCAGAAGATCTATGATGTGTTGGCGGATTGTCGGGTTCAGGATAAGGCATTGGCGTATACATTGAAGATCAATAACTATACGGTTACACTGGGAAGCGAAGCAGAGGTACTTGCTCTGTTAGAGCAGGTTCAGGCTACCTATGATGTGAATGATGAATTCGTGGTGGAACTGGCAGCTGAGGACAAGCAGGAAGTAGGTGCCATGACAACAAATGTTGTGAATGCATCTAAGACGGCGAATAATCCACCGATTCTTGCAGCGACAGATGAGGCCGGGAATCCCGTAGTGGCAGATGGATCTGTAGATGTAGGCGAAGATGGTATTCTGTCTGTAGAGTTTCAGGAGCAGATCGAGGTGCTGGAAACTTATGTATCATCAAGTCAGTTAACGGATGTACAGACAGCCTATGAGAGTATCACAAAGGAACAGGAGAACAATGAGGTCTATCAGGTACAGGCCGGAGACTGCCTGTCTATGATTGCAGATAAATATGGTATGACGACGGATCAGCTTCTGGCTATGAATGATGGTCTGGAGGCAGATTCTAACATTCTGGTAGGGGATCAGATCGTAGTTATGGTTCCGAAGCCGGAGCTGTCGGTGGTTGTTCGGGAACAGACTACCTATACCGAGGACTATGAGGCAGAGGTTCAGTATGTAGATAACCCGGACAAGTATGTGGGTGATAATACTGTGATACAGGAGCCGCAGACCGGAAATCGAACGGTTACGGCAGTGGTCAGCTATAATAACGGAACCGAGACCGGCAGAGAGATTATAAAGCAGCAGGTAAATACAGAGGCGGTTGCTAAGATTGTGGAACGTGGAACAAAGGCACTTCCTACTTATATACGGCCAACCACATATGGTACCTTAACCTCCGGATACGGAGCCAGATGGGGAACCATACACAAGGGTATTGACTGGGGTGTTCCGGTCGGAACCGCATGTCGTGCGTCACGTGGCGGACGCGTGGTATCAGCGGGATGGTCCGGTGGATACGGATACTGTGTTGTGATCGATCATGGCGATGGTGTTCGAACCAGATATGCACACTTGAGTTCTATTAAGGTCAGCAACGGACAGTATGTAGAGCAGGGTGACGTAATTGCACTGACCGGTAACACCGGAGATAGTACAGGCCCGCATATTCATTTCGAGATTATCGTAAACGGTACGGCGGTGAACCCGGCTAATTATTTATAAATCATGGAAAGCAGTATGCCTGTTATCGTTGGAAAATAGAAGAGAAAAGAAGAAAAAAGGACATTTTGGATTGTCGGTTATACCGATCCGAAATGTCCTTTTAAAATGCTTTTTTCAGATCTGTCGCAGGAATCCGACAAACTGTCTGGCGGTGCGGTAGAGGTCTTCCATGGATGGAATCTCATCTGCAGGATAGGAAGCTGACAGGTGCTCCAGAAGCTCGGAAAATGTTTGCTCACTTTGCTCCAGAATGGTCTGTTTCCCGGCGTCATCGGTTGAAAGAGTCCCGTTCCAGTGATCGGCGTCCCAGCGCAGATCTGCGTGGATATGATGCTGGTCGCGTGTAGTCACATCTGCCTGAATCTGTGGATTCTGTGTTCCGTCTGTGGATGAAAGAATGGAAAGATTCATAATATTCCATTCTCCGTTTACAGAAAATGGAATCTGGAATTGTTCTTTTCGGCTCATCTTCTGCATGATCCGCAGCCCTGCACGAATCTGCTTGAGTGCCTGAATGTCTCTGGCAGTTATGTGAGTAGCAGTTGTTTCGCTGTGAAGGGCATCTGTAATGGTTTGTTCCAGATCCATATAGGTCTGTTCCATAGCATCCGGAGAGGTGAGATGGCTGTCTAACTGATTTATTTCTTCTGCGACAGAAGGCTGCTCCTCTGTACCGGATATCTGATTGACCTGTTCTTCTATCAATCGAAAGGTACGGGAACCGCCGCGGCGGATATCCGATGCCATAACCAGGTTTGTGATCGAAGGTAGGATGTCAAACTGTTGAAGCCAGGTATCCATATCTGTAAATGCCGGATCGGAGGCAGACACGAAGGCTTCGGTTGGAGTTTCTGTTAACTGCTCCTGAATCGTATCATAGAATTCCTCCAGCGTAGTACCGTTTGCAGCCTCCTCTACCATAGAGTCAATGGTATCCGGTGACAGGTGCTGCAGGAGCTGAGTTGCCAGACGACGGTTATAACGGGCGGACAGAATCTGCGTATCAATGGACGTCGCGGAGCTGGTAACTTCCAGACCGCCAAAGGTTGAATCAATGGTAGTATCGACACCAACAGCACGGTTGCTGCGGTGAGAGGTTAACAGATTCTGAAGGGTCAGAGACTGACCATTACGGAGAAGGAATCCCAGATCCTGCTCTCCTGATTTTGAAATCTTATCTAACAGGCGATAAACGCCGATGTAGCTTTCCCGTTCCTCTGACGAGATCCTGTGACGACGTTCGAGCTTTAACAGGAATTCACTATAGCTTTCTTCCTCTGCGGTACCGGCATCGGTGGAATATTCCCGAATCAATGCATTTAAATCACGGAATGGCATGTTCAGAAGATCTACGCCATCTTGTACCAGATGAAGAACTGTAGACGGTTGAATGGTCTGCAAAAGCTCCTGTACCTCCTGATCGGCGACTTTGACCTGTGCAATCTGTTCACCGGTGATGTTCATCTGATTATAACCCAGAATGCGGACGGCACGCTGATTGTCTGCTGTGACCGGAAGCTCCAGGTCATCCAGGATTGCATCTACATTTTGAAAGGCCTTACGAATCGAGTCCCCCATATCACTGCGTGGGCGGGTCATGAGAGTCTCATATTCAGAGACGCGGGAAGAAGCGGGAGATGTCGGAACCTGCATCGTATCACGGATCTGAACGCCCTGCTCATAGAGTCGGTTTATCGTAAGAGAACCGGAAAACAGTGTACTTCCGAGGGCGGCAACCGGTAAATCCGGCAGTTCTGTAATCTTTCGGTCTGCATCCTGCAGCTGTTTTAGTACCGTTGTGGAAACGATGCCATCCTGAGCCTGCAGCTGCTGTTTATAGAAGTCCTGCTCCTGACTGCGGAGCTTCTCTACGAGCTGAGACAAGTCTCTGGCGCGAAGATGGATATCTTCAGAGGCTAAAGTATAGCTGGCCTCCCAGGTCATCTTCAGGCGCAACTCCTCCAGCTGTCGATAAGCGATCTGTTCCCGGTGTTTCTGCTCCTGAACAGAGCCGGGAGCACTGGCAGAAAGGACGGTGCCGGCAGTAGAAGCAGTATCATTAGTAGAATTTGTATTCGCAGAAGCATCGGTCCGGAATCGGAAAAAGAGAGAAAGATTCTCCAGGGTATATGGCAGACCGGATTGCGCAAAGGTATCCAGATTCGCATCGGACAGGATGTGCAGATCCTGTTGTATCTGATCTGTTATCTTATCGGCAGTTGAAAAGTATAGCTCTGTATGGCGGGCAACTGCGTCGGCTGCAGAGTCAGAAATTGTCGGGGTGTCTTGAACTGCCAGATCGGCTGTGAAATGCTCCCAGATAGTTTGAGCGGAGAAGCCATGCGCATTTACGTCCCGGATCGCTTCATAGAGCTTTAAGCTATCTGTGTTTACCGGAAGCTGATGATCCAGCAGAAAACGGGCAGCATTTTGAGAAGTCTCTGAAACAGGCAGACCTGCGGCCTGAATCGCCCGGTTGATCTGCGGAAGCATTTCCCGGTAGGCAGAGTCTGAGACCGGCTGGTGGGCGGGCAGAGTGCTCATACTGTGCTTTGATTGGTAGAGCTGATCCAGACGAAGAGACTGGTTATTTTGAATCATATAAACAGTCTGCTCCTCTGTGATCGGAAGAGAAGCCATTGCCTGTTCGGTTATCTCTTTGATTTGGGGATCGGATAACTGAATCTGATGCCGGATATCCTCGATAGCAGCCTGAAGCTGCTGTTTATGCTCATTGCCACGGAACTGGCTTAACAATCCCTTGATAACAGTGAGATTTGAACTGGTTACCTCCAGTCCCATTTGACGAAGTTTTGCCTTTTCTTCCGGTGAAAGACTGCTTAATACCTGTTCGGCATCCTGAGCCAGAACGCCATCTTCTGAATCCGGATTCTGCTGCTTCCAGTTCTCTACAAATCGAGTCGTATTCTGTCGGATCGTGGTCTGCAGGACGCCGTTGTGGCCGGAAACAGAGAATGTGGAGGGATCAATGAGCTTCATTGTGAACTCGGATGCCGAGTTCTCTGTGATCCGCAGATAGATCTGCTCACCGGCATTCCGATCCTTCAGGGCATCGGAACGTACCTGTATCGGGGTACCGTTCATCTCTACGACAGGTGAAGCCCCCCCCTGAAGGATGGTTCCGGTCAGAATGCCGCCGACAGATCCCAGACCGGACGGTGTGGACGAAGCGGCATCTTCGATGCCGATGGATGGTGCAAAGGATGTTCCGTCTACTGTGTGATTATATGTATAATAGGTGTTTGTTTGGTCGTATTGATATGACATGAGATACCCTCTTTCTTCTTCTGCAGGCAGAAATGATGTTTATGATTTCTGACACTTCTATTAATATATGTCGGAGAAAACAGGGCAAAGCATTATGTTATAGATCATTTTTTTGAAAGAATTGTATAAAGCTCCGGCCGACGATCGGCCTTTAAAGGAAAGGTCTGGCGATACTGCAGGGCAAGCTCCGGATCAAGGTCAACCGGAATCAGGGCGGCATCTGAGGACGGAGTGATTCTTCTGCCATACGGATCATATACGACGGAGCTCGCAGTGTACCGGATACCGCCACCGGTACCGGTACGGTTAACGCCGATCATGTAGCACTGATTTTCAATGGCTCTTGCCTGTAGAAGCAGATGCCAGTGTGAGATCCGGCTTTCCGGCCAGCTTGCAATGACGAAGATGACGGTTGCTGACCGAGAGGCAATCTGGAAAATCTCCGGGAATCGGAGATCATAGCAAATGAAGCCGGATACAACAGCCCCGGATACCGGATCGATCGCAGTCGGAATCTGGGTTCCGCCGCAGTAATGCCGTGCTTCCTCGCCGTAAGAGAATGGATGAATCTTGTTATACTGAAGGAGAGTGGTACCCTGCTGAACCAGACGAAGCTGATTATAGTAGGAATGATCCCGGACAATTGTTCCATATCCGATGCCGATGGCATATTGCCGGGAAAGGGTACGGAAAAAGGTATTGGTTTCCGAGTCATCATCCGACGGCTCAGAAAAAACTTCCGGCCGCATGGTGAAACCGGTGAGAGTCATTTCAGGGAAAATGATCCAGTCTGCCTGCTGGTTGGCTGCCTGTTGTACCAGAATGCGGCATAGCTCCCGGTTGGCATCCGGGGTCTCCCATGCCTGATTCATTTGTGTAAGAGCAATCTTCATATGGCTTCCTCCGGTCAAAGCATAATTCTTTCTTTTTATTATCGTATCACATTTGTGTAAAAAACAAAATAAACATGTAGATGCTAAAAGAAATTAAAAATAATAAAAATAGAACTTGCATATAATAACCACATATGATAATATCATATCAACGCAACGTAGTAATGAAAACTACATGATGAAGCTTTGAAAATATATTATGCAGGGAGGTAATCTATGTGGAACCTATTAAAACTCGTAAAATCAAAGATCCTGGGAGTGCTATTACACATTTTATCGGTATGCTTATGGCCATTGCTGCCACAGCTCCACTGATTATCAAGGCACATACCGGCGTGCAGAGCGGAACCGTAGCTGCGGCTTGGATCTTTATTGTCAGTATGATTCTGTTGTATGGTGCCAGCACGACCTATCATACCTTTGACCGCTCGACCAGAGTGAATAAGATTCTCAAAAAGCTGGATCATTCTATGATCTTTGTACTGATTGCCGGAACCTATACTCCGGTCTGTATCCTCGGGCTCGGGAATCGTCTGGGTTATATTCTTCTGGTTACGATCTGGAGCATTGCAGCACTGGGAATCACCTTCAAGCTGTGCTGGATCACCTGTCCGAAGTGGATATCCTCCGTTATGTATATCCTGATGGGTTGGTTATGTATGGTAGCGGCTCCTTTTTTGATTCATAACCTTGGGATGGGCGCCTTCCGGTGGTTGTTGATCGGAGGGATCATATACACAGTCGGAGGTGTTTTGTATGCACTTAAGCTACAGAAGTTTAATGAACAGCATCCGGTTTTTGGAACGCACGAGATCTTCCATCTGTTTGTGATGGGAGGCAGCTTCTGCCACTTTATGATGGTATATTTGTATCTGGTATAAAGAATTCCGAAGAAATCTCCGATACTTTATGCATAAGCAAGTGGAACTATGTACGATAAAGGTAAAGGGGTGCAGATATCAAATGCGGATTAATCATAATATAACGGCAATGATTGCCAATAATCGATTAAATACAAATAACGATGCAATGACGACAGCGATTCGGAGACTATCATCCGGCTATCGCATCAATTACGCAAAGGATGATTCGGCCGGCCTGGCGATTTCTCAGAAGATGCGGACACAGATCCGGGGATTGCAGCAGGCAAACCGGAATGCAGGGGACGGCATCTCTGTCATCGAAACGGCTGAGGGTGCTTTGACAGAGGTGCATGCTATGCTTCAGCGTATGAAGGAACTGGCGGTCAAGGCAGCGAATGATACGAACTGTCCGGAGGATCGGCAGACGATTCAGGATGAGATCGATGTTATGAACGATGAGATCCGGAGAATCGCAGATTCTACACAGTTTAACCAGAAGAATCTGTTGAACGGGGATCTGGGACGTGCCAGCTATATCGATACCGGTGCTGTTGTAAAGGGACTGAAGACAATGGAGATCTCAGATTCTGTCAATCTGGATAAGTATGAACTGAATATTTCTCAGGATGCCAGACAGGCGGTTGTAACCGGCGGCACGATCACAATGGGGGCCGGTGATACCATAACGGCGGATCAGGAAGGTACGATCAAGATTAATGGTGAGACGATAGAGATTAAGAAGGGTGACACAGCAGATGATGTATTTACGCAGATTCAGAATCTGTGTGACTGGACAGGAAATAAGGCATTTGTAGCAGACAGTACAGATACTACGGCCGGTCTGCCGGAGAATGCGGGCTATACACCGAGTGATAAGGGCTTCGGAAACGGTGGACAGCTTGTGATTGTGTCGGACTTCTACGGATCGTCCGAGAAGATCGATATTAGCTGCAGCAACCCGAAGCTGGGAGCGATTCTGGGCATTCAGGACAGCTCTGTAACGGGTATGGATGTGCAGGCGGCTCTGGGAGATGGATTCTCGCCAACAGCGACGGTATCCGGTGATGGAAATATGATAACGGTGACCGATAGCAGTGGCTTTAAGATGGTTATGGAGGCAAAACAGGGTGCCTGTGGAACCGCATTTACAGATGCGGCTATGGGAAGTGGTGATATTCAGGCAGCAGCATCCGGAAGTACTGCCTTTGATGCGAAGGTGGAGGTCTTAAGTGCCGGACAGATGGTGTTCCAGATCGGAGCCAATCAGGAAGAGACGATGGCGATAACGATCCCTCAGATGACACCGCAGATGCTGGGACTGGATACGATCAATGTAGTATCCGGAGAGGATGCAAAGGAAGCAATTTCAAAGGTCGATGATGCGATTAAGAAGGTATCCGATGTCAGAGCAAAGCTGGGAGCATATCAGAACCGGCTGGAGCATACAGAAAGCAGTCTGGAGATATCAGAGGAAAGTATGACGAATTCTCTGTCTCATATCATGGACTGTGATATGGCGGAGGAGATGACCAATTATACGCAGACGAACCTTTTGACACAGACAGCCACCAATATGCTGGCGAAGGCAAATGCAAATCCGGAGAGTATCTTACAGCTTCTGCAGCAGGGTTAGAAGGGATAGGAGAGTATGACAAAGGAACAGATCAATACCTATACGATGCGGATCACACAGGCGAATACATCCGGTCTGGCAGTTGTTTTATATGATATGGTGCTGGACTATATAAAGGAGAGCCGGGAAGCGTATGAAAACGGAGAAACGGAGGAGTACGAACGGAAACTGCAGCAGGCACAGGCAGGACTGCAGCAACTGATGCAGATGTCCAAGATGGATACACAGGTCGGATGTGATGTGATGTCGCTGTACCTCTTTATCGATCGGCAACTGCTTATGTCTATCGTGAAGCGGCAACCGGTTCATCTGACAGAGAGTATCGAATATCTGAACCGGCTGCGGGCGGCCTTTCAGGAGATTCATCAGGCAGATACGGATGCACCGCTTATGCAGAATACCCAGCAGGTATATGCGGGGCTGACCTACGGAAGAGGATATTTGAATGAGAATTCGGATCCGATGGAAGCGCATAATCGAGGGCTGAAGGCATAAGTCCTGATATTTTAACCTTGTAAAATTCACAAAATCGGTTTACAATAGTAAAAGTGACTAGTAAGGGAGGACGGAGTGAATGGCAGACAAGGATTGCATATTTTGTAAGATAGCGAATGGTGAGATCCCATCAGCTACAATATATGAGAACAGTGATTTTCGGGTAATACTGGATGTGGCACCGGCGAATCGGGGACATGCTTTGATTATTCCGAAGGAGCATTTTAAGGATATCTTTGATATCGATGCGGTAACGGCGGGTAAGCTATTCTCACTGGCAACAGAAGTGGCAAGAGCGATGAAGAATGTTCTTCATTGTGATGGATTAAATATTGTGCAGAACAATGGTCTGATCGCAGGACAGACAGTATTTCACTTTCATTTGCATTTGATTCCGAGATATGAAGGGGATGGTATAAAGCTGACATGGGAACAGCATGAGTCTGATTCCACAGACCTTCAGGAACTGGCAAGAGAGATTCGGAAGAAGATATAAATTCATTGAGTAAAAGGAGCTTCTATTTGAGGCTCTTTTTCTGTTTTTAAATGGTTTTAGATAGTGCATTTTGGATTTTGGTATGCTATAATTACCTCAGTTTATAGGAAGCGTTAGGAGGTTCGATTATGGCAAGAGATGAGATGTTTAAGACCGTATCGTTCGGCGGATACGATAAAGCAGTAGTTGATGAGTATGTAGCTGAGACAAATCGCAGTCATCAGAGCGATATAGCAGACCTAAAGACCACAATCGGGAAGTTAAGTGAAACGGTTCGATCCCTTCAGGTAGCGAAGGAACAGGTGAAGACCGCAGCCAGTGAGGATATTGAGAAGTTAAAGCTGGAGCTGGAAAGTTCCTTTGAACAGACAGATAAGATAAAGCAGCAGTTGGAGTCTGAGGCAGAAGCAAAGAAGACATTGCAGGAGAAACTGGAGGACAAGACAGCAGAAGCCACTGCTCTGAGACAGAAGCTGGATGAACAGACCGGAAAGTGTCTGGATCTGACTGCACAGTTAGAGGAAGAGAAGCGGAAAGCAGAGGAAGATCGGCAGAATAGCCAGAGTCAGCTGGCAGCCGTGCAGGCAGAAAAGGAAGAGCAGACAGGCAGTGTACGGGCAGCACTGGAACAGCAGATTGCAGATTTACAGGCACAGTTGGCACAGCAGAAGGAAGAACTGGAGGAACGGCTGCAACAGCAGAGAGAGGAACTGGAGAATCAGCTGCAGCAGCAGGCAGAAGTGGCAGCGAAGCATTTGGAACAGCAGGAAAAGGAAGCGGCCGAGAAGCTGGCTTCTTATACGGATATGCAACAGGAACTGGACTCTATGCGGGAGAAGGAGGCTTCTTACGCAGGAAAGTATGAGGCGATATCAAAGACTTTGATCGAAGCGAGAGAGCGTGCAGATAAGGTGGTATCGGATGCTGAAACAGAGAGTCGGGAGATTTTGGAACAGGCAGAGCAGCAGCGCCAGACACTGATTGCCGAAACACAGGCAGCACAGGAAGAGAAGATGGCGCAGACAGAAGCTGACTGTGATGAACTACAGCGTATAACACAGAATGACTGCGATGAACTGCAGAAGGCGACAAAGGAAGAGTGTCAGAGAATGTTGGCAGAGGCAGAACGTCAGGCGGCAGTGATCCGGTTACGGGTACAGGAGCAGTGCGATAATACAAATGAATATATGGAAGCTATGATGCTGTCGATTGATAATCTGGCGATGGCATGTGCCAAGACGCGGGAGATTGCAGAGGCTGGATTTTCGGTATTTCAGGAGGAGAAAGATGTTCCCAGTACGGATGCCGGAGAGGATGCTTCAGATGGTTTGGACAGTGATGCCGGTATAGAGGAGATCCCGGTGCCTGGCAGTGAATATAGAGATATATAGGATATGTGAATCAGGCTGTTCTGGACATTCCAGGACAGTTTTTCTGTTACGATGAAAGGATACGATATGGGCAAGTTACGATATGACTGTTATGAGGATTTTTCAAAGCAAATTGAGTTCCCGGTAGTGGTCTGTGACGCAGATACCGGAACAGTAAGGGTTATGAACTATGAGGCAAAGCTGATTTTAGGTCAGAAGATGCAGACATTGACGATTTCACTGGAAAAGATCGCAGATGCCGGCCGCTTTTTTAGCAGACTTCATGATCGAAAGGCAGTTGTAGAGCATCACCTGATTTTGTCCAATGGCACAAAGGAGTTTCCGGTAGCCGGACTGGTGAATGAATTTGAGGTTGATGGCCAGCGGATGTACTTCCTGTTATTTGATCAGCGTTCCGGCTTTGGCATGAATGCATGGCTGCTGGAGCGGATGATAGAGAACAGCCATGTGGTGCTTGCACACATGACGTTTGAGGATCAGCAGGAGATGAAGCTGAATTATATTAGCCGGAATGTAAATCGATACGGCTATACGTGTGAAGAGTTCTACACAGGAAAGAGAAAGTTCCGGGATCTGGTGCATCCGGACGATCTGGATCTGGTGCTCGGAAGCTTTGCCAAGAGAATGAAGGATGGAAGAACCGATGACAGTCTGGAGTATCGGATCGTTACAGAGAGCCGAAAGGTCTGTTATGTGAGATGCAATGTACATTTTAACCGGAATGAGCTGGGAAAAATCGAGAGCATGGAAGCAGTTATGATAGATGTGACCGGCGAGAAGCTGGAAAAGGATGAGAACCAGTATCTTCGTGCAGCGATTGAGCAGAGCCATCATGTGGTGCTTGTGAAACGGTATCTGAACCGAAAAGGAACGGTAAAATATATATCCGCCAATGCGGTCGGAATCGGTATGAATGTAGAGGATCTCCGCAAGGGGCGGAAGAGCTTTACGGACTATATTGTGCCGGAAGACCGGCAGATGATGACAGATATCCTGATGAATGCACAGAGTATGCCGGTTACGAATCATACTGACAAGTGCAGAATCCGAGGAGAGGATGGCAAGATCCGTTGGATCCGTTTTTGTATATCGGTAAAGACGATCGATGAATATATGTATGATGTTGAGCTTTTGCTCAGTGACGTGACCGAGGAGAACCAGTACGAAGAAAGTATTTTGCAGAATCAGAAAGAACTGGAAGAAAAGCTGGATTATGTCATGAACGGCGAGGTACAGGATACCGAGAAGATTGTGGAGGAGTTTCTGGAAAAGGAAGAAGTACAGGGATTTATGGAAGCATTTTCTTCGAATAATCAGCTATATGCGGTTGTAGTAAATGTGGATAGTAAACGATTAAGCCGTCCGACCGGTCCGATGATTCATCTGGGAGAGTTCTATGATATTCTGGAGAACCCAAAGTACCGGGATCGTATCCGGAAGCTTTTGCAGACCATAGAGGAACGAAAGAAATACTATGTTCTGGAGTTGGAAGAGAATAACTTTGAACGACAGATTGGGGCGGTGCCATTGATCGTAGATGATCATATGGTAGCTGCCTGCCTGATCTGTACCTTTGATGATGAAGCAGTTGCACGATTACATAACTCCATTGAGTCTTTGCAGAAGATGATAGAGCTGGTTGTGAAGGCTGGTTTCAGTAACCGGTATCTGGAGATGGATTCCCGTAAGAGCCGGTTGGCGGAACGCACGATGAGCGAAGAGCTGGAGGGACAGCTGATTTTAGCCAAGGCGTTTGCAAATATGAGAAGTGATGCGCATGCTACGGTACAGGAGATCATTGATCGGGCAAGGGAACTGCTGCATTTGACTTCCATCGTTGTATATTACGGCGACAGTTCGCAAGAGGCCTATACCTGCATGGCGAAGGCGGTGGCGCCGGATGCAGAGTTTCAGGAGTATCCGGAGCAGAGCTGGCGACTGGCTCAGATCTGCAGACAGAATGATCTGCTGATGGATGAAGGGTATCTGGTGTATGGTGAGAATCCGGTATCCGGACAGATGGCATATCTGGTTAATAAGTCCGCATCGAAGGACATGATGCTGTTTGCTCTGGTCGTAAACGGAGAACTGTGTGGAAGTATGACCTTTGCTAGTCAAGAGAAGCGAAACTTCTTAGACCGGGAGATCGCATACTGTCAGGATGTAGTGGATATTATACAGGGAATACTGGTGCGCAAGCAGAATACCAGTAATGTTTATACCTTAAACCACAATCTGCTGAATGCTTATAATTATATGAAAGAGTGCGTATTTATCAAGGAAGTTCAGACCGGAAAGGTTTTATTTGCAAATGAAGCGATGGAGACACTGTTTGGTATGGATGTAACGGGTATGGACAGCCGGTCATTTCTTTCGGAACCGACGCCGACCTATACCAGAGAAGGAATACAGCCGGTGCGGGATATCAAGTGGCAGAGCTATATCCAGAGGGTGAATAAGATTATGAATATTCAGGAGCTTTCTGTAGACTGGGAAGATGGCAGGGAAGCAAAGATTGTGATTATGCGAGAGAATCAATCAGGAAAGTGACTGAAATAATTCATGTTTGGTTAAAATAAATGTAAAGATTTGTATGCAATATGTCGATATAAAATGATAAGTTAGTTTCGATATCGGTGATTTTGCTGAAATCTTCAAATGCTCTTTGAAAAAAAATCAAGAGTGTATATAATATAGGGAAAAGTGAAATAAATTGTCCATTAGAAAGGGGATTATTATGGCAAGTTCAGATATTGGAATTGATTTGGGAACCGCCAGTATATTGGTATATGTAAAAGGAAAAGGCGTTGTATTAAAGGAGCCATCCGTTGTGGCATTTGACCGGGATACAAATAAGATTAAGGCGATCGGAGAAGAGGCTCGTCTGATGTTGGGTAGAACTCCGGGCAATATCGTAGCAGTCCGTCCTTTGAAGCAGGGTGTTATCTCTGATTATACCATTACGGAAAAGATGCTGAAGTATTTTATTCAGAAGGCGGTAGGTAAGAGTATTTTCGGCAGAAAGCCTAGAATCAGTGTCTGTGTGCCAAGTGGAGTTACTGAGGTAGAGAAGAAGGCAGTAGAGGATGCAACCTATCAGGCAGGCGCCAGAGATGTATCGATCATTGAGGAACCGGTAGCGGCAGCGATCGGAGCGGGCATTGATATTGCCAGACCATGCGGTAATATGATCGTAGATATCGGTGGCGGTACGGCTGATATTGCAGTTATTTCACTGGGTGGAACCGTTGTCAGTACCTCTGTAAAGACGGCCGGAGATGATTTTGACGAAGCTATTGTGCGGTATATGCGTAAGAAGCATAATCTTTTGATCGGCGAACGGACGGCAGAGGAGATCAAGATTAACATCGGTACCTGTTATAAGAGAGCAGACGAAGTTACGATGGAAGTTCGAGGCAGAAATCTGGTAACCGGTCTTCCGAAGACGATTACGGTAACATCTTCTGAGACAGAAGAGGCACTGCGTGAGACGACTGCACAGATCGTAGAGGCTGTACACAGTGTACTGGAACGTACACCACCGGAACTGGCAGCAGACATCTCAGATCGTGGTATTGTACTGACCGGCGGCGGATCATTGTTAAATGGCTTGGAAGAATTGATCGAGGAGAAGACAGGCATTACAACGATTACGGCAGACAATCCGTTAACAGCGGTTGCAATCGGTACCGGTAAGTATATTGAATTTCTGTCCGGAAAGAGAGATTAGGAAAAAGTAAAGGAGTTGACACGATGGTAAAAGGCCTATATACAGCCTATACAGGACTGCGTAATGAGCAGAGACGGTTGGATGTTATATCTAACAATATCGCGAATTCCAATACGACCGGATACAAGAAGATGGGAGTCACCTCCCAGTCCTTCAGCCAAGAGCTGGCGGTGCGGGTGGATGATGACTCGGATGGGTATCTGGTAAAGGGCATCGGTGATGTCAGCCTGGGTGTAAAGATCGGCGAAACCTATACGGATTTTTCACAGGGAGGCTTCCGGGAGACCGGAAATGCATACGATGTGGCATTGGAGGGCGATGGATTTTTTACCATCAGCACAACAGACAAGAGCGGAACAGAACATATACGTTACACACGCGATGGTTCTTTTACTGTTACCAGGGACGGTTATCTTGTGACAAAGGATGGAGACTTTGTGCTGGGGACGAATAATCAGCGTATCCAGATTCCGGGTGCCAATACGGCGGATGTATCCATGGATTCTCTTGGCAATGTCTATGCCAATGAGGTTTTGGTAGGAAGACTGCAGATCGTAGATTTCCAGAATAAGGATGCACTCAGCCTGTATGGGGAAAATATGTTTGAAGCATTGCCGGAGGCTGGCATGGTGGCGAGTACAGCATTGACCAGACAGGGCTATCTGGAGACATCAAATGTAAATGTAATCAATGAGATGGTCAGTATGATCACGATTACCCGTGCATATGAGACAAATCAGAAGATGATGCAGACGATCGATTCTACGCTGGACAAGGCGGTGAATGAGATCGGAAAGGTATAAGTAGCAGGAACGCTATAGAAAGGAGCAACGTGTGGTTAGATCATTATGGACTGCAGCCAGCGGCATGATTGCACAGCAGGAAAATGTAGATACAATCGCTAACAATCTGGCAAATTTAAATACCACCGGTTATAAAACGGAAACAGCAGAGTTTAAGTCGTTGCTGTATCAGACATTACAGACCAGATCTACAAATAATGCCGGAGATGAGAAGCCGGTTGGAGCACAGGTCGGATTGGGCAGCCGGACGGCGGCGATTACCAGTCAGTTTACGCAGGGAAACTTAAATCCGAGCGAGAGCCCATTTGCGGTAGCAATCGAAGGCAGCGGATTCTTTAAGGTGCGAACAGAAAATGGAGAAATCCAGTATACCAGAGATGGTAATTTTGCAGTATCTCCGGTAGAAGGTGGCACGATGCTGTGTACATCCGATGGGAAACCGGTACTGGATCAATATAATAATACGATAATTATTCCGGCAGGGTTGAATGCGACCACGATCGGAATAGCGACAGATGGAAGAATTACTCTGAACTCTGCCAATGATGAGCAGGTAGATCTGGTGCGTACGGATGCAAATGGAAATGCACTGTATAATGTACAGATCGGAGTAGTACAGTTTAACAACCCGGCAGGACTGGAGAAAAGCTCCGGAAACTGTTATCGACAGACCGTAGCATCCGGTACACCGATGGAAGAGTCTCAGTCACAGAATCTGACGCGGAGTGCATTGCATCATAAGTACATAGAGGCTTCGAATGTACAGGTGGCAGATGAGATGGTGAATCTGATCGTGGCACAGAGAGCCTATCAGATGAACTCAAAGGTGATTCAGGCATCGGATGAGATGCTGGAGCAGGCAAACAATCTGAGAAGGTAGGTGTAGGATATGACGGGATCAATCGGTGATGTCTACTCGGGCTATTTGTATCAGTCGGATATGAGTAATGTAAATGCATCGGCTTTGTCGTCAAAGCTGAAGCAAACAAATGCGAGTGAAGCAACAGATGAGGAACTGTTGGATGCCTGCAAGGAGTTTGAATCCTATCTGATTGAACAGGTTATGAAGCAGGTACAGGATAGTATACCGAAGTCTGATGAGGAGAAGGATAATAAGTATCTGGACTACTTTGGTGATATGATGCTTCAGGAATATGCGTCTGTGCTGACGGAACAGGGCGATCTGGGAATTGCACAGAAGCTATACGAGTCCATGAAGAATAACGCCCGAACGGTAACTATTAAGTCTGAAAAAATATAATATGTGGAAATAGCATGGGGCTGCTGTAAATCAGAGTCGGAGAGCCGGCTTTATTTCAGACAGCCCTGTTTTTCAGTAATAGCAGGAGAAGATACATTGAAGCGAGAAGGATATATTGAAAAAATTATATATCAGAATGAAGACAACGGCTATAAGGTACTGTCAGTCATATCCAATGAGGATGATGAGGAATATACACTGGTTGGGTACATAGAAGGTGCAGCGGAAGGGCTGTTTATCAGTGCCGAAGGTGAAGAAGTGGAGCATCCTTACTACGAAACACAGCTCAAGGTGACTGCTTATGAACTACGGATGCCGGAGGACACGGACAGCATGGAGAAGTATTTGTGTTCGGGAGCGATTAAGGGAATCGGACCGGTGCTTGCCATGCAGATCGTGAAGAAGTTTAAAAAGGATACCTTCCGTATCATTGAGTATGAACCGGAGCGACTGGCGGAGATCAAGGGGATCTCGGAACGAAAGGCGCGTGAGATTGCGGTTCAGTATCATGAAAGCCGGGATATCCGGCAGGCAATGATGTATCTGGGCAAGTATGGAATCAATGCGCATCTGGCGGTTAAGATCTATAATGAATATGGAAACCGGATGTATAAGGTTATCGAGGAGAATCCATATCAGATCGCAGAGGATATTCAGGGCGTCGGCTTTAAGATCGCAGATGGAATCGCCAGAATGGCGGGAATACGACTGGATTCGGAATTCCGGATACGGTCTGCGATTCTTTATACGTTAAGTCAGGCCGGCAGTTTAGGACATACCTTTCTTCCGAAGGATATGCTGGTGCGAAAGGTGATTTCATTTCTTTTGCCGGAAACGGAGCCATATGATCCGCTATATGCGGAATCCCTGCAGGATGGAATCGGTGAACAGATTATGGCACTGCAGCTGGAGCGAAAGCTGATATTAAAGGAAGTCAATGGTATCGCCGCAGTGTATGGCAGCAGTCAGTACCATACAGAGCTTCATACAGCCCGAATGCTGGTGGATCTTTGCCTGTCTTATACTATCCCGGAGAAGGAACTGCAAAAGGCGATGGAGAGGCTTGCGGATTCCTCTGAGATTCAGTTAAATGAGATGCAGCAGCGGGCAGTCCGGGAGGCTGCAACCTCGGGTCTGGTTATAATCACGGGCGGACCGGGAACCGGTAAGACAACCGTCATCAACAGTATTATCCGGTATTTTGAGCAGGAGGGACTGGAACTTCGACTGGCAGCTCCGACCGGGCGTGCGGCAAAGCGTATGACCGAAGCAACCGGATATCAGGCACAGACGATTCATCGCCTTCTGGAACTGAGTGGTGGTGTTGAGGGCGAGGAAGGCTATCGGTTTGAGCGGAATGCACAGAACCCGCTGGAGGCAGATGTTGTGATTATTGATGAGATGTCTATGGTGGATATCTATCTGGCACACGCACTACTGGAGGCGATTGTTCCGGGTACACATTTGATTCTGGTGGGGGATATGAATCAGCTCCCGAGTGTAGGTCCCGGAAATGTACTGAAGGATATTATAGGAGCGGATGTCTTCCCGGTTATAGAGCTGACCACGATTTATCGACAGGAAGAAAACAGCGATATCATCATGAATGCACACCGGATTCTTCATGGTGAATATCCGGTTATGGACAATAAAAGTAAGGATTTTTTTCTCCTGGCACGACCGTCCGGTAATGCTGTGATCGAAGAGGTTGGGAAGCTGGTGGCAGCAAAGATGCCGAAATATGTTCACACAAAACCGTCAGAGGTACAGGTACTGACACCCATGCGTCAGGGAGAACTGGGTGTGGAGAATCTCAATAAGGAACTACAGCAGATTCTGAATCCGCCGGACGCATCGAAAAAGGAACATGTAGCGCATGAGGTTATCTTTCGTGAAGGGGATAAGGTAATGCAGATCAAGAATGATTATAAGCTGGAGTGGGCGATCTATGATGCATCCGGACACTTTGAACAGGAAAAGGGCGTGGGTGTGTTTAATGGAGATATCGGTGTGATTCAGACCATAGATACCTATGCGGAGGAGATAGAGGTGCTGATGGATGATGAGCGAACGGTAAAGTATGCGTTTAAACAGCTGGATGAACTGGAACTGGCGTATGCAATCACCATTCACAAGTCGCAGGGAAGTGAGTATCCGGCAGTGATACTTCCGCTTCTGAATGGTCCAAGAGTCTTAATGCATCGGAATTTATTATATACAGCGATCACCAGAGCCAGAAAATGCGTGGTGATCGTGGGAAATGGATATAAGATCTATGAGATGGTAGATAACGCAGACGAACAGAAGCGGTATTCCGGGCTAAAACAGGCGATACGGGAGGTGGAAGACCATTATTCCGATATTTGATTTGATTTATCCACGGCGCTGCCCGATTTGTCAGGATATCGTTCGACAGAATCCGAAATCTGTTTTGATTTGCAAGTCATGTGCGGAGCATCTGCCATATATAGGTGAGATCCGGTGTATGAAGTGTGGAAAAGAGTTAGAACATGAGGAGCAGGAGTATTGTTCTGACTGTATACACATTCAAAAGCATTACACACGGGGATATCCGCTGTATCGTTATGAGACTCCGGTGAAGGAAGGTGTGTTGGCGTTTAAGTATAAGAATCGAAGGGAATATGCACAGTTCTATGCAGAAGAACTGGAGAAGCAGTATGGAAGTGAGTTTTTGCGGTTGAATCTGGATGGGGTTCTGCCGGTTCCAATCCATCCGCATAAGCTGCGTACCAGAGGATATAATCAGGCGGGTGTGCTGGCGAAAGAACTGGGTCGACGACTGGACATTCCTTACTATGAGAAACAGTTGGTCCGTACCGTCGATACCCAACCGCAAAAGGAACTGAATGATAAAGAGCGGTTGCAAAACCTAAAAAAGGCTTTTTTCTTCCGCGAAAATGATGTAAAATTGAACAAAGTGCTTTTAGTCGATGATATCTATACAACAGGAGCAACGATCGAAGCGTGTACGCAGGTACTTTGTTCCGGTGGTGTACAGGAGGTATATTACACCAGCATCTGCATCGGCAGGGGAAGTGCGATGTAGAGTGATAATGGATAGAGTGATGTGCATGGCGGATGCATAATAGGAGGAAATAGAGTATGGACGTAAGAAATTGTAAGAAGTGTAACAAGTTATTCAATTATATAGGAAAGCCAATTTGCCCAAGCTGTGAAAAACTGCTGGAGGATAAGTTCCAAGAGGTTAAACAGTATGTAAAGGAACATAAAGAAGCTCCGATTACGGTGGTTGCGGAGGAAAATGATGTGTCGGTCAATCAGATTAAGCGTTGGGTGCGGGAAGAGAGATTATCATTCTCAGATGAGTCGTTGGTCGGACTGGAGTGCGAAAGCTGTGGTGCACTGATTAAGACCGGACGGTTCTGCGATAAGTGTAAGATGAACATGCAGAATACACTTTCCAGTGTTATGAAAAAGCCGGAAGCAAGAGAGCCAAGACGTCGTGAAGACGGACCGGCCAGAATGCGTTTTTTGGACGGTAAGTAGGATCGCTTATGCCTGCTTCTGATATTGGCACGAAGTGCAAAGCAGTCCTATTCTTTAGATGCCAGTTCCTCTTCCAGTTTCTGTAGTTTCTGTAATAATTCACTGATAGTGGAAGCCTGTTCATCGATAGTGGAAGCCTGTTCGTCGATAGTGGAGGCCTGCTCGCCGATAGTGGAAGCCTGTTCCTGATTAGAGAATTGTAGTTCATCGATAGTTACAGCCTGCTCATCAATCTTATCCTGCATATCATCGATCATGTACTGTACGGTATTCTCATCTAACATCTGTA